>NZ_JBIUZD010000003.1:0-140524 GCF_044744885.1 Streptomyces sp. NPDC087215 | reverse complement strand
TGGGGGGTATTCCCCGGGCCGCCCGGGGCGGGGGAGGGGGTGGGTGTTGGGGAGGGCCACCCCCCCCGGGGGGGGGTCGGGGGGCGGGTGGGGGGGGGGGGGGTTCCCCCCCCCCCCCCCCCCCCCGGAGGGAGGACGCTTCCCAGTACGAATGTGGGGGTGCTGTGCCCCGCCATTCGACCCAAGATTTGCGGTCGGGGTTTTCAGGCACGGCGAGACAGAACCAACGGTCTCGCTGGTGGGGGGCACCAATCGCGGATGCTCGATAGCATGTCCAGCGACAGTTGTACCCGAGCGAGGCCAGCTCCCCGAGAATGTCCGGCATTCCCCGGGTGCGAATGACTCCAACGTTTTCCAGGAACACGAGACCCGGTCGTATTGCGCGAATGGCCTCGGTGACGTGCGTCCAGATACCCGAGCGTGACCCATTGATTCCCCCGCCCCTTCCTGCGATCGATATGTCCTGGCACGGAAAACCGGCCGTAATGGTGGTGACCTCACCCGCAAGGGCGGACCAGTCAATTTGAGTGATGTCGCCGAGATTCGGCGCCTGCGGATAACGGTCGGCGAGGATGCGTGAGGCTGCCGGATCGGTCTCGGCAACGTACCTGACCTGGTCATTTGTCAGCTTCTCGACGGCCAGGCCGAGCCCGCCGTATCCCGCGCAGAGTTCGAGAATGGGCATTGTTTCCCCCGTGGGAGGGGGCCCGGAATTACTGTCCCGAGCCCCCATGTGGCGCTGCTTAGAACTTGTCGTCTGCGATAGCGTCGTTGTAGGACTTGAGTACGCGGATTACAGGCTTGCGGTACGAGACGTCCCGGCCCTTCTTGGTCGTGAATTCGACGAGTTCAAGCTCAAGCGAACACAGCGCATCCCCATTGATCTTGTCGAGCGCGTCCTTGACCTGGTAAAGAGTTTCGGCGAGCTTCCAAGATCCGGTCTGGAGCTTGAAAAGGCCAAGGTCGCAATCCTCGGCGAGGCGGAACGTTACTGCGATGCTCGGCGACGGGCCACGCTTAGCCTTAGCGGCTGCCTTTCGGTCCTCCATGAGTTCGGGGCAGCGGCACGCCTTACCCTTGTCCTCCTCGGGAGAAAGGAAGTCGACCCCGTCACAGTGATGGATAAGAGCCGATCCGTTCCACAGCTTGAGGTCATCGGAAATGGCGTCCGCCCCGGAAAGGACTACCTGCACCTTGTCCTTTTCGGTCAGAACCTCAATGAAATTCTCGGACGTCGAATCGGTCTCGACCGGGGCACCGCCCATGAGCTGCGCGACAGCGTCGGCAACCTCCGGATCACCGGTCGTCACGCGCCATGCGGAAAGGGCGACGGGAATACCGTTCTCCTGCTTACCGCCGGAGAGGCGGCCCACCGTGTCATCAGAGAAAACCTGCTTCGGGCGGGCGTCCGGGTCGGTCTCGAAAATGCGAAGTGCCATGATGTTGGGTCCCCCTGATTTTGGGCATGAAAAAAGGGCGGACCGCTCGATGCGGTGTCGCCCTCGGATCTGGTGTGCTTATGGAGTTATGCGCGTCGCTGCGTACCCGTGATGAGCCGGCGGGCGCTCTCGGCGATTGCCCGGCCGATCACGGACTTAGAGGTTTCGCGGTCCCACGTGAAAACCTTCCGCAGCGTCAAGAACACGTCGAAAACCTCGCGGTCGATACGAACGGGCTTGAACGCCCAACCTTCCGGAGTGATGTGGAGAACGGCAGCGCCATCGAATTCCGGCATGGGCTCGGAAGTCCCGTCCGGGGCAACGATCTTGTCGGCGTGCGCATAGGCAGCCATCTGCAACGCCACATCGGGATACGTGGACTTGGAAGTCTTCCAGTCCACAATCAGTGTGTGCCACTCGCCGGCCTGGTGGTCAGGCTTTCCGTCCTCGCCGAGCCGAACCCGCAGGATCGCGTCAAAGCTGCCCGCGTACTCGTGCGAGTCGGACCACGCAATGTCTTCCGCGCGGACCAGCTCGGGGCGCACCACGTCCAGGAATTCGGCGAACCCTGCACGGTACGGCTCTAGGTCCGGGTGCACTCGGCCGATGGCTTCGCCCCTCGCCATGCGCTCGAAAAGGTCGTGCGCTTCCGAGCCGATACGGGCGCGGAGCTTGGTGTAACGGCTGTGGGAGTTCCGCAGGTAGTCCACGGCCCCCGCTTCGTCCCGCTCGGCGATCGACGCCACAGCGGGCAGATTGGCCACCGCCGTTTCAGCGGTCATCCGGGCCGCCCACCACACGAGAAACGGCTTGGGCAGCATCGAGACAATCGACGTGACGCCCGGGTACTTGATTGCGGTCTCCGGGTCCACGTACCACCGTGAGCCCCCGCGCTGGATCGTCCGGATAGCTCCGGGCATAGATAGATTCCCCTCGTTTTCAGGGCGAGGGGTGGCGGAGTGTCGATTCAGTCCTATTTTTTGGAACACAAGAAAAAACCAAGAAAAAGGGAATCGGCCATCACTTCCGCCACCCCGTCACCCGCTGGTCAGCGGCGGACCGCGAGCGCGTCCACCTGGGCGTGCAGGTCGGCGAGCGTCCCCACGTTCTGGATCGTCACGTCCGCCGGGTACGCGTCTAGCTCGGTCTCGGAAACGTGCCGCGCGGCCTCGCCCCCCGCGCTTGCCCCGGGCCGCTCGATGCGGATGAGCAGCGCACCCCGGTCCCGCAGCGCGGACGCTTCATTGGCGTACCGGACGTCCGAGACGACCACGGGCAGGGACCATCGGTCGGCTACGTCGAGCGTGGCGAGGGCGGCGCGGAGCCAGTACGTCTCATCCTGGTCCCGGATTCCCTGTCCGAGCCGCTGAAGGGTGCGACGTACTTCCGGACGGCGCTTGGCTCGGTCCCACCCTTCCCGCCGCAGCACGTCCGACAGACGCACCGGGACGGAGCCGACCCCTGCCGGCTCATGCGTGACGATCGGGTCCAGGGACACGGCGAGGTCCCGCAGCGGGTCCGCGAACGCGACCCGAACGAACTGGTGCTGGCGGACGAGCCGAGCGGCTGCCGAGTCCTTCCCCGACCCTGCTCGGCCCATCAGGGCGACGTGTCGATAGCTCACACGGACAGCTCGTCGGGGTCGGCCTGGTCGTCGTCCTGGCGCTCGTCCTCGGTTCCGGCTCCGGCTCCGGCTCCGGCAGTCTTCCGGTCCTCGGTGCGCTGTACAGCCTCACCGACACCGAGGACGGCAGCGACGAGACCGAGGACGAGCGCGCTCGGCAGCTCGGGGACGTAGTGCGCCGCCAGGGCGAGAGCGGCGACCGCCACGGCGTAGATACGGGCGGGATGAGTACGAATGATATGCATTTGGGTTCCCTCGATAGGAGTAACTGGGTGGGAAGTTGTCCCGGCGGGCAGCTCGGGCCCGTAGCCTCGGCGGAGCCGAGGGGCAAGGAGCGAGGCCGCGCGGCACGGTGGGTGCGGGTGGGGCGCGTCGTCCCCGAGCTGGTCCCGGCAAACCGGCACCAGTCACGCCGGGTAGATCACGGCTTCGGAACCCGCAGCGAGTCCCACGTCGTCTTGCCAGGCCACCCGTCCGCGTCGGCCCCGGAGAACCCGCGCTTCCGCTGCCACTTCGCGTACGACTTCCGGTCCGCCTCGGTCCACTGCGGCCCCGGACCCCTCACGTACTGGCCGCACCCCTCGGCGATGAGCCGGCGGCCCATGGCGGTGATCAGGGGCGAACTCGGGGCGGAGAGAAAGAACTTGATCCCAGGGAACGGCGCGTACTTCGGCGGGGTCGGGCCCGTGAGTGCCTTCGCCCTGCGGACGATCTCTGGAAGCTGCGCGACGATCCGGTGCCCGGGGCAGTCCGGGTGTCCGCCCCAGCTCTTCCCGCCCATGCCGTGCCAGCCGAGACCACGGCCGTTCGGGTCGGACGTCACCGCGAGGGGGACGCCGTAGACCTTGTGGGCCCATGCGAGGATCTGCGCGCAGCGGGTGAGCTGGGCGTCCGTCAGGACGTCTCCGCCCTTCCCTTCGTTCTCGATGGACAGCCACAGCGAGTTTCCGGCGCCCTGTGCCCATGCCCTGTCGGCGGTGTCTACCCACTGCCACAGGCGCCCGTCCTTCCCCGTGCCGAAGTGGGAAGACGCCTTGGCGGCGGGGTTACGGAACCAAGAATCTGTCCCGCTGAGGGTGCCCGCCATGATGTGGATGACGACGCCCCTTACGGTCGCCTGTCCGCCCTTCTTGTGGTTGATCTTGATCGGGCGCCATTCCGCGCCTGGAAACTTCGCCATGCGTCCCCCTTGTGGGCATGAAAAAGCCCCGGTCGGTATGCCGGGGCAGGTGTGTCGTGTGCGGTTACGGCGCGAGTTTCGCCACGGTGAGACCGGCTGCGACTACCGTCGCCACAGCGGTAATCAGAGCGACGGGGACGACGAACTTTCCGCGCTCGGACTCCAGTCCGCGAATCCGGGTCTCGTGATCCTCTAGCGTCTCGTCCACCGATTCCCCCTGCTGCCCTAGCCGCTGAACGTCGCCGCGTAGACCGACCACTTCGTCATAGATTTCGCGGGCACCGATCCGCACGCCTAGCGGCTCGTCGTGTTCTTCTTCCATTCCCCCGCTTCCTAGTTCGGCGGTGGCGCCCCGGGACGGGTCGGCGGGTCGGGTTTAAGTCCCGCGTCCACCGGGGGCCCCGGGGATTGCGCTCCGCGCAATGTGAGTACCTGCCGGACGAATTCGCCGCTGCCCTCGGTACGGTTGCCAACCACCCACGCGAGGGTGTCGAGTTGGGCGCCGGTCGTGTCGATGACCCGGACGACGTCCCCTAGATCAATCCGTGGGTCGGGCAGGATTTCGAGACGTTGCAGCAGGGGCGCCGGAAAGGCGGCGGCGGCGAGCAGCGCATTTGCGAGGGCCGTAGCGTCCGCCGGGGTCTGTATCCACGGTCCTGCGTCATGCTGGTACGTCTGCACCCCGTACGCGGACTGACTCGTAAGGCTCCGGGCCGCCGCAATCGACGGGGCAGGCGTGCGGGCGGCCGTACTGTCCCTGTCGGCGTCAAGGACGGCCCCGTGGTAGTGAATGGTGGCGTTGCCCCGGTTGCGGATGACGAGCCGTGTCGCGCCGTCGATGCGCTGCACACTCCACTCCGCAACTCCCCGTGCATAGGGCGCGGTTGCGCTTGCGGTCGTCCGTAGAACCATGATTCCGATGCCCGCTAGGTCCCCATGCAAATCCGGGATGTCGGTGTCGTACCGGTCCTCATCGGTCGGCACGGTCCGGGTGAGTGTCGCCCCCGCCGGAATGGCGACCGGCACCACCGGATCGTCTTTCGCACCGAGAAATTCGTAATCGTGACCGCCGTAGTTCGACCACTTGACGGCGATCTCATTGCGGCACGCGTCGATTTCCTCCGAAACGGTGAGGCTGCCTAGCTCACGGGCAGACGAAACCGTGACCGCAGCGGCACTAGGAGCATTCGCCCACCGGGTGTACCCCTGCATCCGGAAGAACCCGTCACGGTCAAATTCGACTGTGGCTAGCGTCCGTTTAGCAATCTCGGTGATCACCGACCATGCGTCGCCGGAAACCTGCGGAATCGACAAGAGCTGAAAGGCCGGTGCGCCGAGGGTTGCACCCTTGGTCCATGTTCCTTCGAGAGTGCGCGCCGGATACCCTTCCGGGCGTGCGGTGAGTTGTGACACCTGCATCGCCTCGGCCCGGAGATTCGACAGCGCCAAATTGACTGCGAAAAGTTCACCAGGCGGGGACGGGGTCGCCGAGAGCGTGGCAGTGCCCCCCGCCCAAGAGGACGTAGCAGACTGCGTTATCTGCGGGGTCACCATGGGGGCGCCCGCAGAATTCCACTGCACCCACCACCCGAAATGGAAAGTGCCCGGTGTGGTGGCGAGGGTACTCGGCCACGTCATCCGTTGATTTAGTGCAGGGTCAAAACTCGTCCCGTGGCTGACGGTCAGCGTGCCCGTGGTGAAGTTGATTTCGAGTGAGAGAAAGCGGTGGTCCACCGCCGCCCCGGAATTCGGGGTGACGTCGTATTCGAGCCGGTACCGGATCGTCTTTGCCGTACTGGTCGACCCGCCAACGGTATTCACCCACCCCTCAAGCCACAGACCATCCCCCGCCGGACGATTGACCGTCGCAACTGCGGCGCGGTAGTTGGCCGTTGGCGTGGAGAGATAGGTAGCGTCCGCGCAACTCTCGAACGGTGCACTGGACTTGCTCCAGTCCCGCCACGACCCTGTGAGGTCTCGGAGCTGCCCGATTGAAGGGGCTGCCCCTCCGTGCAGCGAGGCGTAAAGGATGCAGCCCGTACGCGGCGGTGGGGACGTGTGGATGCCCGCGCGCCGTAGCAGTTCATCCACCACCCACGTGCAGGACGCCACCCAGCCGGACGTGGACCGGTGCGGGTCCAGCGTCCGCAGGGGGACGGCGGGACGGGGAAGCATCGCCGGCTGACGCAGACGCTCGGCGCCGTCAAGCGCGGTGACGGTCACCGTGTTCGTGCCGCTCTCCGCCTCGCGGGACCGCACAGTTCCACGGAAGCTGTCGAGTGTTTCCCCTGCGACTCCCCAGCCGGACACGACACTCTGTCCGGGCCGTACGGCGTCCCCGGTGAACCGGTCCGCCCACGGGCCGTACAGGGCAGGGGCGGACCGGGTACCACGCCCCGCGAGGGTGGCGGACATCTGCGCACTCGTCGAGCCGCTGAACGCCCTTATGGCGTCCGGTAGATCGGTGCTGTACGCCCGATCGACGGTCCACCCCTGGACATGCGCCGAGTGGTCTTCCCCGCCGAGCCGCAGCAGGTGTGCGGCGGTCCGCTGCCCACGGGCGAGAGCAGCAGTCAGAGCAGCGCTAGCGGGTCGCACTGGTCACCTCCACCAGGTCAAGGCCGATATCCCGCCATGCCCCGTCACCCGGCGCCATGGCGTGCCGGTACCCGGTGATCGTCACCGCCGGAGACCCCTCGCCGACCGGTAGCGCGCCCCCGAGCGAAGTCAAGTTCGACGCGTCGCCGAGGGCGAGCACGGACCGACCGAGGGTGACGAAACCGGGCGTCTTGACCAGGACCCCGGGGACGACGAAAGCCGCTTTCGGCGGTGCCACGGCAACCATCGGCCGCGTGCTGTCGGTCTGCGTGACCGTGGAAACGAGCGCACTCGTCACGTCGTACCAGGACAGCGAGAAAGCCCCGAGGACGGCCGCGTGCGCGGTGGCAAGCGTCCACGGCCACCACGTCACCGTGGCCCCTGCGGGTACGGGATGCCCCGACCATGAGGAGTAGGGGTGCGTCCAGACGATCTCAGCGCCCCCGGTCGGGGGTGTGGAAACGTTCGCCACGACCAGGCCGGGGGCGGTTCCCGTCTCGTACAGGGTCACGGTGGACGCGCTGTACCCCCACTGTCGGATGTCCCCGCGCCCCCATGACTGACGCCCCTGCAGCAGGTTGACCGCTAGGGGGTCAAGGACGGCGATCGGTCCCGCATGGGAGATCTGACGGGCGAGGGCATCGATGTGCGCGACGTCGCCCGGTGCCATGGCGTCCCAGTCGATTGAGTACCGCCGGGGCTGCACGGCCGGGGTCCATGTGGTGATCGCTCCTGACAGTGCGCGGAATTCGCCCGCTTTCACCTCTGGCGCGCGCAGGAACTTCGTTGCCCCGTCAGTGATCTGACGGAGTTCTCCGGGCGCCCCAATCCACATACTTACCTCCTGGATATCTGACGGTTGCCCTCGGCCACGGCACGCGCGATTTCCTGCGGACCGACCCGCAGCACGATTTCCCGCCGGTCCTCACGGTCCGCGAGAATCCTGTGCAGTTCGTCCCACCACCAGGCACCGGGCCCCGTGGTGTCACGGGACGGACGCACCCGACCCGCCACACGGGCCGTGTCGATGCGGGGCACCGTGACCATCTGACGGATGCGTGCGTCTAGCGCCGGCTGCGCGTCGTCAATGCCTTCGACGACGCCCGGAGGAATCCACCGACCGATTTCCGTCCGCATGAGGATGGAAGGGGAATTGATACCGAGAGCATCGGCGATCGGGCCCGGAATATATGTCCGTGCCCAACTGAACAGCTTCTTCTTCAGCCATTCGCCCATGCCTTGGATACCGTCCCACAGGCCCCGGGCCAAATCCTTTCCCTGACTGACCAAGAGACGCCCGAAATCGCCGAGCGCTGCCTTGACCTTCCCGGGCAGGTCTTCCATCCACTTGACGAACTCGCCGAACTTCCTTATCGCGGTGCCTGTGAATTCGCCGACCCAGCGCGCCCCGTCCCGGATTCCCGTTGCCAGGGACCCGAGCCAGCCAATCAGATCTCCGATCCACCCGATTACAGTCCCGAGGGCCGAAAAGAGCCCTGAGAAAATGGGACCCGCGAGACGGATGATCACAGGGATCACAGCACCGAGGATGTTTGCGGCGAGGCGTGCGAGCCACGACACTACCGACGTCACCACTTCGATAAGCGGGCGCGCTTTCTCGACCACTTCCCTGAGTTTGTCGCCGATCATCCGGACGGCCGGTACAGCACGCTGTGAAATGAACTCAGAGAGTGCAGCGAGAATGGGTTGAAGATTCTCGGCT
The DNA here is from genome assembly GCF_044744885.1 of Streptomyces sp. NPDC087215. Taxonomy (NCBI): domain Bacteria; kingdom Bacillati; phylum Actinomycetota; class Actinomycetes; order Kitasatosporales; family Streptomycetaceae; genus Streptomyces; species Streptomyces sp. NPDC087215. The sequence goes on along the minus strand of NZ_JBIUZD010000003.1, from coordinate 131,960 downwards.
ACCGACGCGTAGACCCGCATCACTGCGGGCCAAATGACCTCCAGGAGGATACGGCCGAGTGCAGAGAGGACGGGCACCACGGCGGAAACTATGCTCGCATAGAGCGACATCGCCGAAGGAATGAGCTGTTTAAGGAAGACATCGCCCAAGCCCTTAAGCGCGGGTATGACAGATGTCTGTGCGGTGGAAACAAGCCCCTGCAATCCGGGCATGAACTCAGCACGCAGGGTGGACCCTACGGACAAGAGCGACTGACCGAAAGCGGCGACCTGAGTACCGGCAGGGCCGGAGAAAACTCCGAAAAACCCTGAGACCAGTTCCCTGCCTGCACTGATAGCCGGGCCAAACGTTTCTCCTAGGAAACTCCCGACCGACATCAGGGCCGGAATGACCTCGTCACCGATGAAATTCGACAGACCAACTTCGAGCTTTCTCTTGAACTGCTCGATGCTCGCCGACGCGTTACCGTGCAGCGCGTCACCCATTTTGTCGGCTGCGCCCGCCGTTTCCCCGAGTGCCTTAGTGGCAGTCCTCGGGTCCATTGCAAAAAGGGCTTGGCCCAAGTCCTCGGCTTTTGTGCCGAAAAGGCCGACTGCTACAGCGTTCTTTTCTGCGGGGTCCTTAATGGCTTTGATTCCGTCAAGGACTTGCTGCAATCCCGCTTTTGCCCCTGCGCCACCACCCGCAACCTTGCGGGTCATCTCCTCGGCATTGAGCCCAAGAGCCTTATAGGCGTCCGCACTCGACTCGCTGCCGTCCGTCGCCAGGATCTGAAATTCCTTGAGCGCATCGGCCATTGTGTCCGTGTCACGGGCACCCACAGCGAGACCCTGAGACATGAGCCCCATAGCGTCATTGGCGGACAGGCCGAGGTCACGGAACTTGGTGGAGTACTCGTTGAATGTGTCCGCCATGTCATCGGCACGCGGACCCATTCTCTGCATTCCGGCAGTCAGAATGTCGAGTGCTTCCGACCCGTCCTTAGCGAGGCCATTCTTGAGAATCTGGCCGACCGCATTACTGGTCTGCCCGAGATCCAGTTCAAAAACGTCGGAGAGGTTGGCGACCTTTCCGGTAATGGCCTCGATCTGCGCGTTGGTCGCGTCGGGCGGGAGGATGCCTGACCGCATCACTCCCGAAATCGCCGATGCGGCTTCCTCTACGGACCCCGTGACACCGTGCGCGTAAAGCTGCCCCGCTGCCTTTCCGTAGCGGGCAGCCTGCTGTGGAGTACTGCCTAGGGATGCCTGTATTCGGCCGTCAATACGGGTCTGATCCAGGGCATCCGAGAAACCTTTGACGAGTAGTCCCGCAGCGGCGAGGCCAATAGCAGCGAGACCCGTTTTAAGGGCCCCGCCCATTTTGCTCTTGAATCCCTCGCCGGCTGCCTGCCCGCCCTCTTGTCCGGCATTATCGGCGGGCCCGGTCACCTGCCGTTGCAGCTCGGCCGCGAACCCTTCGACTTCGGGGACAACTGAGACGTACCCCATGCCGACTTCTACGGCCATTAGCACTCACCGCCCGGGGTGGGCTGCAATTCGGCGAGATACGCCGTGACCTCCGCCGGGTCCCGGTCCGTACCGCCAATGCGGCCGGTATCCACCCCGGGGCGGGGAAGGGGCTTAGGACGGGGCCCGGGACTCTTCACCCCCGCATTACCGCGCTGCCAATTCGCCTCGCTCAAGCGGTCGTGAAGAGCCGCGAGTAGCTGCGTTTCGAGCGTCCATGCGGCATCGGGCCCGGATATTGACCTGGACAGGGCGGAGTCGGCGGGGAGATTGACCACCAGGGCCCGCAGACGGCGCCAGGTGAGCCCCGATCCGGAACGAAAGAGGTCCCGCAGATCGGTGTGATAGAACCGCTGTAGGTCAGCCTCTATGGCCTCGCCGTACTCGGTCAGGAGTCGGCGGAGGCCGGAGATTCCCCCAGCGGGATTCCCTCGTGATTCTGCCACTGCCGGAAAAGCTCACCGAGGGCAGCCAGCGGAACGGGAATCTTATCGAAAACGCCCCACTGATCCTTAAGACCATGCTTGAGCAGAGTCTCAATGTCCGTGGCGCTCGGGCTGTCGATATTGACGACCCGGAGAATCTTCTTATCCAGCTCACCCGCAGCAGGCAGGGTGAAAAGCTGGTCAGACAGCGTGAATCGGAAGGGCTCCCGCCGCGCTTCCGCAACCCACGTGTCGAGATTAAATGCCGTGCTCATGCTGTACCTCGTACTATTGGTGAAACGTTTCTGCGGGAAGTGATTACGGCGCGGGGGTCGTGCCCCACGCGGGATCATCCGAGTACTTGATTGCGACCGTGTTGTCAGGACCGGGATAGGCGGTGATCGTAATTTCGTACGCTAGAGCCTCATCGCCCTTGTACGTGATATCGCCGGTCTCGGTCACCTCACCATCGGGGACCACGATCCGGATATGAGAGCTTCCGTCGATGACGTCGAAACCGAAAGTACGGCGGTCCGGACCCGGAGCCTTTACGGCAAGCACGCTCTTACCGGTCGTGGTCACGACCTTCGAGCCCTTGTGGTAAAGCTCAAGCACCGTCTTGCTGGTCTCGATGGCAGTGAACTTGAACGTCATCTCACTGGACGAAACGACCTTCCGGACGGTCTGCCCGCCCTGCCATCCCTTAATTACGGTCGACTCGGCGGAGTTGGATTCGGTGATCCCGTCATCCGTGATCCAGCCGATATCTGTAAAAGCCGCATTCCATGCGGTGGTCGCGTCGGTCGGAAGGGTCGCCTTAGGCGGAGCCACATAGGCCGCGCCGGTTACCGCTACCCGGACCGCATTTGCATTGAGAGCCAAAGGAGCCCCTATTTCAGAGCTGCGGAGAAATCCTCGAACGCAGCGGAATCAAAGAAGTTGTCCGCGCAGGTGGACTTCCACCGCGAACGCGTATCGGGGCGACCCTGAGACGTCGTCAGGCAGCCACATCGGGCCCCCGACTTCCCGAACGTTGTAGATCATGACCCCGTCCCGGAATCCGGGCAGCGCACCGAGCAGCGCGCGTGCCAGCTCTGCAAGATCGGCCGCGCCTTCCTCGGTCTCCGCCCACGCGTGGACATCGAGCCGGGGACGGTCGGACACGGGTGTCTGCCTGGTCCCCCCGACCCGCTGCACCCGCACGAATCTCGGGGGGCGGGGCGAGGGGACTCGGGAGCCCACGGGCACCGGGTCGCCGGCTGCCGTGAGAGCGTCCCGCAGGTACGCGGTCACCACGGCCACAGCGTCCGGCATGACGATCACGGGGCGCTTCACTCGGCACCGTCCATCCCGCGCAGCAGCGCGCGGCGGGTCCGCTCGGCTGCTTTCTGACGCGAGTAGTCGCCGATCACCGCAGCGCGCCACCGTCGGGCGCCTAGAGCCGAGTCGGTACGGAAGTCGCCCCCGTCCGACCCCGCAGCGGACGCGATGCGCTCGGCCACCTGACGCACGGCGGCCCCGGTCTCAGGGGTCTTCATCAGCGAGCGGATACCGCCCATGTTCGGCCGGAACCTCATCCGGTCACCTCCTGTAGCCGTATCTCGGTGTGGTGGTGGCGCCCGCCGAGGATGTACCGGGCGGGTTCTCCGTCCACATCGAGGAGTCGACCGAGGGCCGTCACCCGGTCCCCGGGCTGCACGTCGACATCGACACCGCGTCGGGTCGTCAGGCGCCACCCGGTGACCACGGCCGTGCGGTCCCCGGTGTCCTCGGTAGACACGTCGGGCTGGACCGACACCCGGCGGACGGTCGTCCTGGTCGCGCGGGTCCAATCGCGTTCCGACGTGGCGTTGCCGTACCGGTCCACCACATGCGGGGCCCGGATGATCACGGCCGTCTGTGTGTAGTGCATGGGCTGACTACTCCCTTTCGGACTTGCCCATTTCCCAGGAACTACCTTCGCGGGCGTCCTGCCCTCGGCTAATCTGCGTATCTGCCACCAGAGGGAGGGAATTCGATATGGATCTACGTACAGCGCGGATTCAGGAACTAGTAGAGAATCACGCCGACAGGCGCAGATCCTTTGAACGAATCTTTGCGGACATCCGCGAAACGTTGCTGCGGCAGGCCCGGACAGCTAGCGCGACTGGAGAGTGTGACTCCGCAATTAAGGATTGGGAAAAGGTGCTGACTGTGCATAGAGAGAATGAAGAGAAATTGAAGGAGGGTGAAGTCGAACTGCTTGAACTGATGAAAGATGCTTTGGTTTGGATTAGGTCCACCAACCGGGACTATGCCCAGATTTACCACTTCTCGAAGAAGTGCGGGCACGTGCAACGGGGAACCCCGAAGAAGTTCATCCCCCGCCTTGAAGGTGAAGTGAGGCATCTGAATCCGTGCACCACGTCGCAGTGCCTTGCAGCTCAGTTTGCGTGGAACAGTCGCCCGCGCGCCGAAGCTGCCTGACGCTCACAGCAGGGGCACCACGCTTACGCGCCTGCGGTACCGGCCGAGTAGGTCTCGGTCCGCAGGCGCGAGGGATGCCCCGATGGTTTCGGCGGAGTAGGTCACCGAGACCGAGCCGACGCTTTCCTGTCGCAGGTCTCCGGGGTTCGTAAGAACTCGGCTGGCGAGGGTGAGCACAACCGCGAGCACGTCACCAGGCACGGCCGCATAGCCGTGTGTGTAGGTGGCGGTCACCGGTCGGTCGTTGACCAGCCGCAGCCGGTCCCGGACCAACTGCCACTGGTCGGCGGGAATGGTCTGACCGCCCACCCGGACCGACTGCACGGCAATCACGGGTCGTTGTGGCAGCGCTACCCACCCGTCTCGCGGGTACAGGAGCGCTGTCGTCGTCCCCCGCGTGAAGCGCTGCCGTGCCTCGGCGCGGACGATCGCGGACGCGGTGTCGAGCACCAGGGCGGCCCCGGAGGGCAGCTCCGCCGGCTCCCGCTGCATCCACGCGGCCAGCTCGGTCACGGTCGCAAGAGGGGGAAGCATTCAACACCCCCTAAATGAGTGCTTGGGCGCCGCACTCCAGGCAGCGCACCACGGTTCGCGCGGCCCCGGAGCGGGAATCGATCACAGGAAAGGACTCGATCCGCTCCGGGGCACCGCAGGAAGCCGTGTGCGGTACCCGAGGGACGGACGCTGCCCGCTTACGCGGTGGCATTCCGTACCCCCTTGGATTACTTGGCGAGGACGCCGTTAAGGCGCGCAGCGCCACGGCCACCGAAAACGGCGAGACCTGTGTAGAACTCAATCCGGGTGCGGTAACTCGGCTTGGTCTCCATCTCGCCAAGGTCCGTCACCTGAATGCCGCCATTGGTGAGACCCGTCACCGCGCGGTCGTCCTCGGCCTCACCGAATCGCACGGCGTAAATGCTGGACGCATCCGTTGCGGTACCCTGCGTCTCCGTCTGCGGAAGGATGTCCGCGCCCGTGGAATTCTGGCCCGGGTCGAGCAGCGGAATGCCGTTGTACGTGGCGACGAGCTTTCCGGTAAGAGCCTCGCGGACCATCTCAAAACCGCCGATCCGGCGGGCAGCGCTGCGAACCTTAGAGATAACCGAGCGGTTGGCGTACAGCGCGCCGTTCGCACTGGTCAGACCAGGCACCTGCGCAACAAGCTGGTCGAGCAGATCAAAGAACGTGTGCGGGATATTGGCGTCCTTGCCATCCCCGATGATCGGAGCGCCGTTCGTGCCTGCCGAAACGACCTGCGCACCCGTCAGACGCTTGCGCAGACCGTCAAAGCCCTTCGGCTCCGTGGCGACGTCGCCGTTAAAAAACGCGTCCTGGAACCGGTACGCGGCAGCCTTGATCTTCATGCGGGTCTGAATGGCACGCTGATCATTCAGGTTGCCACGGGTGCGAACGATGAACTTGTCGACGTCCGCGTCACCACCGAGAATGACCAGAGATTCAGACTTCTGATTCACCGTGCCCGTGCTCTCGGCGTACGCCTCATTCACCGCACGGAACTGGACGCCCGGCAGGGTGCCTTCCTCGTTGTACGCGTAGGAATTGCCCTCGATGGTCAGCATGGGCAGCCGGTCCAGAATGCTGGACTCCTGGACGAATGTTTCGATCACGCCCCGCTGAAGATCTGTTGTGGCGAGCTTGGCAGCCTCGGGAAGTGTAATTGCCATGTGCTGTATTCCCCTTGATTTTGGGCATGAAAAAGGGGACGGCGCCTATTTCGGTGCGTCCCCGGAGTTGTGCAGTCACGTTTCTGCGGAGGCGGGCCCCTAGGCGGAGTACGCGCGGCGGAGACGGTCAAGCGGGGTCGCCGGCTCGGGCTCGGCGGTGCTCCGCTGCCCCGCACCGACGTCACCCCACACCGGGGCCGGAGTCGACTCCGCAGCGAGATATGGCTTGTCCTTGACGAGCTGGTCCACGGCAGCAGCCACGGCCGCAGTGTCGATGTCACCCCCGGAGCCGACCAGTGCCGCTACGTCGACCAGGGCGAGGGCGTCCGCAGGATCGCGGAGCCGACCGGCAGCAGCCGCGCGCAGCTCGGCGCGAACGAGCTGCGCGGTGAACTCCGCACGAATCTCGTCGCGCATCCCCTCGATGTCGGTACCCCTCTGCGCAGCGTTCGACCGGCGGAGCCGTGCCGCTTCCGTCTCGGCCTCGCCCGCGCGCTTCTCAGCAGCCGCAAGAGCGGCCTCGGCCACCTTCACCGCATCGGCCTGGTCGGCGGTCGCCGTGCCCGTACCCGGTGCGTCCTGGCGCTCACCGCCGGTACCGGCGCCCGGTACGTCCTGGCGCTCATCGGCGGAGCCCGGTCCCTCAGTGGTCATCTGCTCAACTGGCATGGAAATCCCCTCAGTTACGTGATGTACCCGTGCTTCCGGAGCATCGCAATTTGGTGCTCTCGGCTGTCCCCGGCGAGCTTGAAAATGGTCTCGGGCATGAGCCGGGCCTCACGGGCACGCTCGTACCGCGTACCGCCCGGAGCTTTCGCGTACGCCCCAAGCTGCTGCCCGCCGATGCCGCGCCGTGCGGTGCCCTCGGCCGTCACCGCCACCGGACCCCGGCCGGTTACCGCCGTAGCCATGCCCCGCCGTGCGTTCACGAGCTGCCCAAGGTCCGCACCTTCCGCCAGTGCTTTGACCCCGGCGGCCCCGAGCCGGCGACGCTGCTCGTCGGGGCTCATCGAGCGGAAAAGCTCTTCGGGGGTCTGGGTCGCCTTCCACTCCCGATCTGTCATCGGCTCCATGCCGCAGTCACAGCGGGGATGCCGCTGGAACCCGGTGCTGTAGCTGTACTGGCGACCCAACAGGATGAGGCACCGAGCGCACGCAGGCAGCTTCACCACCCGGACGTAGGCCACGCACCGGGGCTCCGCCGCCATGGCTACCGACGTCGCCGCGCGGGCAGTGTCCGTCACCGTGGTGGACACGAGCAGCGACATTTGGTGCAGCCCTGCGAGTGCAGCGGTCTCGGCGGACACCCCGGCTGCAAGAGCCTGCGCGGTGGTGATCGCCGGAAGCTGTAGCAGGGTCGCAAGCGGCCGAGCGTCAGCAGCCACACCCGCAAGGGAGCCCGGGTTCAGCAGACCGAGCGGCGCCGTGACGGCCCCTTGGGCGACCATCGACGCCCCGACGAACGCCTGCGCCCCCGCCGCTGCGGTCATCTGCCCCGCCGTCACCGCAGCGAGGATCGCGCGCCCCGCCTCACCCTGCATCGCCGACAGGATGCGGTCCGGGGTCACGTCCCGCCAAAGAGCCTGCACCGCTTCCACCACGCCCCGCGTGATCGTCTGCACTTCCCCGTACCGGGCCTGTGCGAGCGCCCCGGGATCGGCCACTACGCGGCGCCCGTCAGCTCGTCGTCGGCCTGGTCGTCGTCCTGGTCCGCAGGGTCAGGCTTCGGCCCGTAGAGAGCAGCGATGCCCCCGCCGAGGATCGCCCCTGCCGCATCCGTGCGCATGGTCTTCCACCGCTCGATTTCGTCCGGGGTGACCCCGGGGATTCGCTCCCAAAGGGCTTCATCCGGCACGCCGATGCTTTTCAGCTTCACGAGCGCATCGGAGTATTGGGCATCGCTCCGGAACTGCGGATCGCGCCAGATCACGGAGCCGAGAGAGAGGGATTCCGCCCGCCCGGTCTCACCCTGCGCAAGAGCCTCTAGCCGCACGATTTCCCGCAGAGCACTCCCGAAGTGCCGTTGTTTTTCGGACACCTTGGCGACTAGACCCGCCTCACTCGCCGCGAAACCGTCAGGCGAGACGTTGACGAGCTTCCCCGCTAGGTAGCTAGGGGGTGTCCGGGTCTGCGCTGCGATGTGCTCGACCGCCACGCCGATAACTCGCAAGTAGTTGTCGAGATTCGCGGCGGAAAACTCGGCGATCTGCGCCCCCTGCTGCTCAAGCCACAGCAGCCGGTCCGACCGGAACCGGTCAAGGGGCAAGTCTTCCTCGCCGACCACTTCACCCGTATCGGGGTCCGTGATTTCGCGGACCGGCCGATCCATACCGAGGATGGCACGCGCGGGCAGCGCCAAACCGTCCGATGCGGTCATGAGGTGAGCCCAAAGGGTGTTCACCGCATCCTGTAGCGGAAGGACCGTCGCAATCTCCGACCGGGGTTTTCCCCAGAGTCTTGACCGGTTCGGAAGTTCCACCAGCGGGACCACGCCGAGAGGATTCGGATTGTGGGCCCTTTCGCCCCGGGCAAGTCCCGAAGTGCGCTCCGTCCAGCGCCCGCCATTACGAGCCGAACGCTGCCACCTATAGACCATGCTCGGCGTGAAAAGCGTTGCAAACTCGGTGTCATAGTCCCGCCACGTCATAAGTCCCGCGCTACGGAGCCGGCGACGACCGGGGACATACTCGACTATGGCACTGGACGCGTGCTGAAAGGTGATCTCAACTGCCATAGGCATTCCAGACCAGAGCGTAAGAGCGCCCCGTTATAAGTGCCTCTAGCAACGCTAGGCCAATCTCAACATCGGCTTCCGACCGCTTCCACGCCTTACCGGCATCCTTGTCAATCGACCCGTCTTCCAGACGGAAGCCAATCGGCATGAGCCGTTCAACGGTCGCGTCAGGCACCACCGAGCACCAGTTATCAGAGAACTCGTCAAAAAGCCCTCCGGTCTGCGTGCTGAACTCAGGCGAGGCGAAAAGCAAGGGGCGATTACCCTCGTACGCATCGGACCACTTTTTGGCCGCGTGCTTCCGGCGCTGCACCTTGCTGTAAAGACGCTCGGTCATTTCGAGAGGTGCCTCAGGCACCCAATCACCCCCGTTAATTAGGTGTGGAATTGGAATGGATAAGAAAGAGTTTGACAGATTCCGCGGGGGTGATTATGGTCCCTTTATGAGTCAGGAATTCACGCCCCATAGGGCGGACGAAGTGACCGAAGAAATAATCGAACTCACCCTAGAAATCGCGGACAGTTTCTATGCGGAAAGCCGGATCGACTGGGACGACGTCTTTTATCGTCTCGACGGGACCGAACTTGCGGACGGCCGCGAACTGTGGATGCCGACTGATTGGCTGGCGCCGTCTATCGCAGCGATCAAAAAGGCAGTCAACAAGGCGCGCCGGTCCTAGGCGCTCGCGGCGCGAGGCTTTTTCAGCGGGCGCCGGACATACCCGTCAAGGGCCATGACCGCAGCGACCACACCGTCAATCCGGGCCGACGACTTATCGCGGTCCGGCTTGACGGGTCGCAAATTGTCGTTACCGTCCCGGTAGACCTCTACAACGCTCGCATTCCAGCGCAGCACCGGATGCCCGCCGTGCGATATCTGCCCCTCACGCAGCAGTCTTTCCAGCTCTTTGCAGCCCGGAGACATGCCTAGATAGGTCTGCGCGACCGGGACAACGTCCACGCCCCGGGTTTTCTGGGAAATGCGCTGGACAAGCTGACCTGCAAACATCCGGTCGTACGAAATGCGCTGCACGTCCAGCCGGCGACAGTCCGCAATGATCTGTTTCTCAATAGCGCCGTAGTCGATTGCGTCGCCCTCGGTGAGGGTCAGCAGACCAGCGGCGACCCATTCCTTAAGTGGCACCTGTAGCTGTTGTTCCAGCTCGTCAACGCGCTCTTCGGGCAGCCAGAAATGGGCGATGAGTTCCAGCTCGACCCCGGGTTTGCGGGACTCGACAGCGAGCACCCACGCGGAAAGGTCCGAGACCGCCGAAAGGTCGACCCCGCCCCATGCCCGCCGGAAGCGGAACGATTCTGCATCGACGGCCCCGCCGTTGGCGTCCCACAAAGTGAGGGACAACCATCGTGAGGCAGCGCGCATCCTGCGATTCAGCGAGAGGCGACAGAAAGTCGGGAAGTAGCTCGGAGTGCTCCGCGCCTTGTTCGCCTCGCGCCGCATGTAAGCGAGCGAGGGAGAGACGCCGAGTCCGGGATTGGCTTTATGCCACGTCGCCTCGCTGAAAGGGTCGTCGCCTTCCTCGGCAGCCCAAATAACCCCGTAGTGCCCGGGGTCGGTGACGACTCCCGTAGCGCACCGCTCCGTATAAACGTGTTTCTCGTCGTAAATACTGCCTTCGACACCTTCATCAGCGGTAGTGATGTAGATGATCAAAGGCTGTTCGCGGGCGCCCGTACCGGTCTCGATAGCGTCGATAAGGTCGCGCCGCTTGTGCACGTGGACCTCATCGACAATCGCCCCGCTCACGTTCAACCCGTGGGCGGTCTCGGCAATTTTAGAGAGGGCCCGGAAAATACCCCCGGTGCGAGGGACCCGGATAAGACCCCGTAGAACCTTTACGCGGCCCCGTACGGCACGGGAAGTGAGCGCCATGCGCTTAGCGTCGTCAAAGACGCGTTCGGCCTGAGGGAGCGAGCCGGCAGCCGCGTAAACCTCGGCGCCTATCTCCCGGTCAGCGAGCAGCAACACCAACCCGATACCACTGCTAAGGGTTGATTTCCCGTTCTTCCGGGGGACTTCAATCCACGCCGTACGAATCACCCGCACCGCGCGGCCTAGCTCGGGGTCATAGGCGAGCCATCCGAAAATCGGGGCGATCACCCAGACGATTTGCCACGGCGCAAGGCGGAGACGGGAGGCGCCCCACCGCCCCTTTGTGTGCTTGAAACTCTGGATCGCGTTTACGGCACGCCTAGCGGCTGCCACATCGAAATACGCGCCCGGGGCATTCTGCGCCTGCGCTGCCACCACCAAAGGGCGGGACCGGCACGCGTCAGCTATCTCGTCCTCGGAGAGACCAAGTTCCCGCAGTGCGTCCAGCGGGACGGGCAGACCGTCAGTCGAAAATGTCTCCGTCATCATCGCCCCCGATTTCCGGCGGGGCAATCCGCGTGGCCGACGCAGGGGAGAGACCCAGCTCGCCGACCAGCGAGCGGAAATGACTCCGGTACTGGTGGGCAATCGTCACCCACGGGGACTTCACATTCCCGCGCTCCGTCTCGACCACCAGGCCGGTACGGGATAGTTCACGCTCCGCCTGCCACAGTCGGGCCACGGTCACGCAGTACTCAATGGCTGTCTCTCGCTGCGGGTCGGTGAGACCAGCGGAGTGCACCAGGGCGGGAATCGTCCGCGCCCACACATCCGCTGCCTTCCCCCGCACGTCGTCCGACGCGTCCCCCGGAAGCCGCTCGGTCCAATCAGGCTCGACAGGTGACAGCGGGGCGAATCGAGCACCCTCGGAATGCCGGTCCTGGCGGAAAGTCCCCTCGCGGACCGCTTGGATATGGGGTTTCGGCTTCTGTCCGGGCACTGCCACGGCCGCTCTCCTTCCATAGAAACGCTCAAATGAGCCATCCATTTTTTTTGCCTCCCTGCCGTGCAGCGCTGGGAGGGGAGGGGAGTACCCCCCTGGTCAGAACGGCGGACGCTCCGCCTCACGCTGGGAGCGACGCTCCGCCGCGAACCCGCCCGGTTGGTATCGAGCGGTCTCCCGGTTGTGGCACGACGTGCACAGCGGACGCAGACGAGACCACGCGTCCGGATCGGCGACGCCCCGAGCCACCAGCGAACGGCGCGAGTCGGGGAAGTGGTCGGCGACCGTCGCCGTCCTGGCGCACAGCACGCACCACGGATGCCGGTAGAGGTACCGGCGCCGGACACTCGGCCACCACCGCCCGTACGCCGACGTCCCCGACGTCTCCCGAAGCGCCGTCGCCTCACGCTCGTGAGCAGCGCAACGGCCACCACGGGCGGTCAGCTCGGGGCACCCCGGGATAGAGCACGGGGGGCGGGGTCTGCGGGGCAAAGGGAGTCACCTCCAGTGGCAGGGGCAGCGAGATACCGTGGGAACCACCAGGGATGGTTCAGCGACGGAAAGGGGCACAGAATGTGCGTGGCGTGCACAGCAGCGAACGACCAGGAATGCGCAGCCGATGGGCATGTGTACGAGAACCCCGAGGGGGACCCGCTCGACTGGTGTACGTACTGCGGACTGTCAAAGGACTACGTCTAGACGTGCCCGAACTCCGTCCGCGTCTTCAACGCGTGGCACCCGTGGCACAACACCTGCACGTTGCTGCCGACGTCCTCACCGCCCATCGAGAGCGGGCGCACATGGTCGATGTCGACCACCGCCGCAGGGAAGTCACCTAGGCACCAGTCGCACCAGGCCGACCCCCGTTCGTCCACCAGTCGGCGAAGCCTCGCAGCAGCGTCCCGGCGGCCCGCACGTCGCCTCCCCCGTGTCCGCCGGGACCGGACAGCCGGACGCCCCTCGTAAGCCCCGTAGTGAGCCTCGCAGCGGCCCCTGCGGGTCGCCGGCTCCGTGCAGTCAATACAGCGCATGTGCGCCCCCCTGGTGAGTTCTGAGCACTGCCCCCTACGGGTCGGCAAGTGCAGTACGGGCGGTCCCTGTGGTCAGTAGCGTGGAAGCCATGACCAGTGATGAACGGCCCACCGTGAGCGGCGGAATGGACCCGCTCGGCGACATCGTGTTGACCCTGCGAGGCGACACCGCCGGTAGTGCCCCCGACTACGAACTGCCTCCCACGGTCCCGCTCGCCAAAGCGGCGGAAGTGCTCGGCATGGACCCCGAGGACGCGTTGGCCCAAGTGCGCGCGGGACTGTTCCCGGAACGGGTCATCGACATTGGCGAGGACAGTGGAACTGAGTTCAGCGTTCCCGTTGCGCCCCTGATTCGGCGCGTAGGACTCGGCCGAGTGCGGGAAGTCCTGCGCCCCGCCAAGTAGGTCCGTCTGTTGTTGCGTGCCCGCCCCCGGACTCGAACCGGGGAACTCTGCGGAGTGCTTCCGGGTCTCCCTCGCGGGGCCGGTACCGCGCACCTCTAGCCGTTGGGTCAGCGGGCGTGTGTGTGTGGTCGTCCTGGCGCTCATCGGCGGACCGAGGACGCCATGGGAACCGCCCTGCCCGTTCCCCCCCCGTGCACCGCCCCGTCAAGGGCGGTTCTGGTGGGCGGGTGCGGTCCCCGCGCTCTGCCTCACGACCACTGCGGCCACCCCGGTTGGGGTGCGTGCTGCACGGGCAAAGCCTTTATCCGAGACTCGGGCACTCGGGCCGCCGGTATCCCCCTCAGGGTGGGTGCGCGGTAGTCCCGGTCTCGGAAGGCGAGAAAGGCCCCGGCCGGTCGCCCCGTAGGCGAGCCCGGCCGTTTTCCCCCTCTACTCAGTAGTGGAGTACGGGCGTGTCCTGCTGACAGTGGCGGAGTGCCGAAAGTGACTGTCGGCCCCTCTTCTCTATATTTTTTCTAGGTGTTCCAAAAAGTAGGTAAGAACCGTCACTCTGACACCACTCTTCGCCCGCTGTTTGCTTCGCCGGCTCTGCCGAGGGCGGGCAGCAGGAAGCCCCAGGGGCCACGGTGGCGGGTCCGTCCTACAGGTGGCGTGTCCACCCCGGGGGAGACGGCCGCTCGCCGATGTCGTACACCCACGCAAGGACGTCTAGCACTTGGTTGGCGGATCGCTGGTCCCCTGCCCGCCGAAGAGCGACGAAGAGCCGACCGAGGGCCGTCCGGGTCTCCGGAGTGATCTCCCCCGCCGCGTACAGCCTGCTGACGGGTCCGCCGTCCCGATGGGGCCGCAGGATCGCGCGCACCTCGGCATCGGCCATGCGGTGGCTCATACGGGCACGCTAGGACCCTGTACGGCGTTGTCCCGGGATTGGGCAGCAGAAAGCCCCGGCGGGTCCCTGAGGGGCCTACCGGGGCGTGCGGGCGGGTGTACTGCATTCTCGGATCGGGTCCTAGACGCTCCGCCCTTCCCCGCACACGTCCTGTCGGTGCGGGGCATGGGTGAGGCTACCGGCTACGCGGCTTCCGCGTGGTCGTCGCCAGTGGCGGTCTCGGCATCCTCGGGCGTCGCCCAAACGATGGTGACGCGCTCTTCGCCCTTGAACCGGTATCCGCGCCCGGGGCTTTTCGTGACCGTCACGTGTTCGATGGCAAGGTGCAGTAGGTCCCGCTGTAGCTGCGGGTCCGCAGCCTGCCACGTGTCCGCCGCGTTGCCCTCGATGAGCCATGAAATGTCGACGCGTCCCCCACCAGTCAGTTCGGCAAGCCGTTCCTCGGCGGTGTCGATCTGCGTCTCCGCAGCGATCTTGTGGGGGATGCGGTAGCGGGCGGAGCGGCCCGTGTAGAAGCCGGATGCGTCGTCCGCGTGGAACTTGTCGAGTTGCGCGGTTGCGGCTTTCAGTTCGGCGCGTGCATCCCGGATTGCGTCGGTCTCCTCGGGGTGGGAAACCTGCTGCCACCGTTCGGCTACGGCGATCAACAGATCGTCGTCATCCTCGGCGCGGTGCAGCCTGTTCGACCACTCGTTCACAACGTGGCGTTCGAGGGGTTCGCGCATTGCGGAGGCGGGCGCAGCACAGTATCCGCCGTTGGTGTGTCTGTGGCAGTTGTAGGACTTCCCTCCGAGCACCATTGCTGCGCCGCATCCCCCGCACCGGACTTTCCCGCTGAGCGCATAGGTGACCTTTCCAGGTGCGGGGGTGTTGTCCATGATCTGATTCCCGCTGAGTACGCGGCGGGCGCGTGCGGCGAGGTTCGCAGGGATCATGTTGTCCACGGTGGCTTCCTCTACGCAGCGGACGCGCTTGCCCTCGGCGGTGAGGTAGTGAAGCGGGGTCCGATGCCCCTTTGGCGGAGTGACCGTGAGCCACCCCTCGTACACCGGGTGCACGACGATTTTCCACACGCTGTCAGCGCGCCAGTGTGCGCCTGTTGCGGTGCGGAGCCCTTCACTGTTCAGCGTTCGGGCGAGACCACGGGCGGACGCACCTTCGGCTATCGCTGTGACCACGCGGACGATCATTTCCCACGGGGTCACTTCGCGGCGCCCGTCCACAAGGCATATGTACGGTGCGTGGTCCGGCGACAGGCGACGCGTGGCGGGGTCGGCGGTCAGCCCGAACGGCGCGGAAGCCAGCCAGCGTCCCTCATTGCGCTGCCTGTTCTTCGTGGTCTTCACGTTGTAGCTGAGCCGCGTGGAGAACTCGCGGGCGTTCTCCGCGCGGTCGATGATCCAGCGGCGATCACGCTCGTCCGAGCTGTCAAGACGCTCGTAGTCGAAGATCACGCGAGCCCTACCGAGGATCGGCACCACGGCTTCCGCGCCCTTGCGGCTGAACCGGTCGAGCGCGTAGCACCACAGCGCGGGTACCTCACCCGCAAGGACGGCCGACATGGCCGCGTCGTAACTCGGCCGCTTCACGTCGGACCACGCCGACAGGTTTTCCTTCCATACCTTGCGGACGCAGTAGCCGTGCTCGTCGGCCCATGCGCGGCCCCGCTCTTCCTGCGCACGGATGCTGAGTGCCCGCTCGCCCTCGCGGACGACCTTGGACTTCCGGAGGAGTAGATCAGCCCACGGGCGACCGTGGCACTTGCACGTCTGCTGTGTCGCTTCCATGTTCTTTGTGGAGTACGGGTGTGTCGTGGCGGGACGGTTGGGAAGGGCCGTTGTCATGGGTCATACCCCTTGTGAACTGCGGGAACGGCCCGCTACCGGGGAGGTCTCAGGGTGTTGCGCCTGCCCTCGCCGTGATCATGCAGATCTTCGACGACTCCGAGCGGGTCAAGGCCATCGCGCTCTGGTCCACGGTCTCCTCGCTCGGGTTCGCGGGCGGGCCGCTGATCGGCGGAGTGATCCTCAACCACTTCTGGTGGGGAATGATCTTCCTGATCAACATCCCGATCGCGGTGCTGGCCCTGGTCGCCGTCCTCAGGCTCGTACCGGAGTCGAAGAACCCGCAGGGCGAGCGGCCCGACGTGCCCGGCGCGCTGCTCTCCACCCTCGGCATGACCGGTGTCGTCTACGCCATCATCACCGGCCCCGAGCACGGCTGGACCTCCGTCGAGGTGCTGGTCCCCGCCGTCGTCGGGCTCGGCTCCCTCACCGCCTTCGCGCTGTGGGAGCTGCGCACCCCGTACCCGATGCTCGACATGCACTTCTTCCGGAACCAGAAGTTCATCGGAGCCATCGGCGGCTCGCTCCTGGTGGTCTTCGGCATGGGCGGCTCGCTCTTCCTGCTCACCCAGCACCTCCAGTTCGTACTCGGCTACGAGCCCCTGGAGGCGGGCCTGCGGATGGCGCCGCTCGCGCTGACCATCGTCGGCCTCAACCTGACCGGCATCGGCCCGAGGATCGTCATGAAGCTGGGCACCCCGCCCACCGTCGTCCTCGGCATGACCCTGGTGGCCGGTGGTCTCGCCTCGATCGCCCTGCTCGGCGGCGGCACCGACGGCGGTTACGCGGGGATGCTGCTCGGCCTGGTCCTGA
This sequence comes from Streptomyces sp. NPDC087215, assembly GCF_044744885.1. Taxonomy (NCBI): domain Bacteria; kingdom Bacillati; phylum Actinomycetota; class Actinomycetes; order Kitasatosporales; family Streptomycetaceae; genus Streptomyces; species Streptomyces sp. NPDC087215. The sequence goes on along the minus strand of NZ_JBIUZD010000003.1, from coordinate 115,327 downwards.
TGGGCGGCGGCATCGCCGTCTCGTCCCCGGCCATGGCCAACGCGATCATGAGCTCGATCCCGCCGGAGAAGGCGGGTGTGGGCGCCGGGATCAACGGCACGCTGGCCGAGTTCGGCAACGGTCTCGGCGTCGCCGTCCTCGGCGCGGTCCTGAACGCCCGCTTCGCCGCCCTCGTCGCGGTCACCGCCGCCTCCCTCCCGGCCGCGCTGGCCGCCGCCGGGTCCGAGGCCGAGCGACGGCAGATCTCCGAGGCCTTCGCCTCCGGTCTCCAGACCAGCCAGCTGGTCGGCGCCGTCGCCGTCCTCGCGGGCGGCCTGGTCTCGGCGGCGCTGCTCCGGCGAGCGGAACGGAACGAGGCGAGGGCGGAGCGGTCGCCGGTCGCTGCATAGCATGGTGACCGAGCGCTGACAGATGGAGGAACGCGATGGTCAAGGCGGCGGACCGGGCCAGGAACCCGGCGCGTTCCAGTGTCTGGCTGGAGGAGCGGGCACCCCGCGCGGGCGGGGGTCCTGCCGGGCTCGACCGCGACCGGATCGTCGGCGCGGCGGTCCGGATGCTCGACGAGGACGGCCTGGCGAAGCTGTCGATGCGCAGGCTCGCGGCCGAGCTGGGCGTCACCGCGATGTCGCTCTACTGGTACGTGGACACCAAGGACGACATCATCGAGTTCGCGATCGACATGGTGTACGGGGAGATCGACCTGGCCGCGATCGACGCGGCCGGGGACTGGCGGGAACGCGTCCGGGTGCTCGCCCTGGACTACCGCCGGATGCTGGTCCGCCACCCGTGGATGTCGCCGTGCGCGGGCCAGTACCTGAACATCGGCCCCGCCGCGATCGCCGTCGGCTCCAAGATCCATGGATCGATCCGGGACACCGGGCTCCCGACCGCCCGTCAGCCGAGCGCGACCTCGGCGGTCTTCCAGTTCGTCTACGGCTACGGGACCATCGAGTCCCAGTTCGAGCGCCGGGCGACGGAGGCGGGGATGTCCCAGGACGACTTCTACGGGGAGTCGGTCAGGGCCTTCCGCGACGACCCGGCGTTCGTCGAGGCGCTGGCGCCGATGGCGGACATCCTCGACGAGCGCGCCTCGCACGGGAGCGTCACCGCCATCTGGGACCGCGACTTCGACTACGCCCTCGAGGTGCTGATCGCGGGCATCGAGGTCATGGTCGAACGGGGCCGTACGGAGGCCTCCGCCGAGGAGTGACGGGCGGAGCCGTACGGGAAGACTCCGGGGGCCCAGGGGGCCGGGACCTGACGAGGCCCCGGAGGAGCACGGAGCCGGGACCCCCTCAGGAAGTCCCGGAGAACGTGACGGAGCGGCGGGCCGTCCCCTGCCCGCCGCTCCGTACCCGACCCGGCCGCGCCTCCGCTCGAAGCGGGCCGGGAGCTTCTGTCAGGCCTCCTCGGCGGCCTTCACCGTGCTGTTGCTCTTCAGCGCGACCTCCTTGATGAACAGCGTCACCACGAAGGCCAGCAGCGCGAACGGCGCGGAGTAGAGGAAGACGTCCGCGACGCCGTGCCCGTACGCGCTCTCCATGACCGTGCGGACCGGGGGCGGCAGCTTGTCCATGTCGGGGATGCCGCCGCCGCCCTGGCCCATCGCACCGGCCGCCTTCGGACCCAGCTCGGCCAGGCCCTCCTTGACGTAGTCCGTGACCCGGTGGGCCATGACCGCGCCCAGCGCCGAGACACCGACCGCACCGCCGAGGGAGCGGAAGAAGGTGACGACGGAGGAGGCGACGCCGAGGTCGGCGGGGGCCACCTGGTTCTGGGTGCAGAGCACCAGGTTCTGCATCATCATGCCGATGCCCAGGCCGAGCACCGCCATGAAGAGCGCGATGTGCCAGTACGCCGTGTCGTAGCGGATCGTGCCGAGCAGGCCGAGACCGCCGGCCGCGAGGGCGCCACCGGTGACCAGCCACGCCTTCCACCGGCCGGTCCTGGTGATGACCAGACCGGAGACCGTGGACGAGACGAACAGGCCCGCGATCATCGGGATGGTGAGGACGCCGGACATCGTCGGCGACTCGTTCCGCGCCAGCTGGAAGTACTGGCTGAAGAAGACCGTGCCCGCGAACATCGCGACGCCCACGAAGAGCGAGGCCAGCGAGGCGAGGGTGATGGTGCGGTTGCGGAAGAGGCGGAGCGGGATGATCGGCTCGCTCGCCCGGGACTCGACGAACACGAAGACCGCGCCGAGCGCGACCGCGCCGAGCACCATGACGGCCGTCTGCCAGGACATCCAGTCGTACTTGTCACCGGCGAAGGTGACCCAGACGAGGAGCAGCGACACGGCGGCGCTGATGAAGAACGCACCCGCCCAGTCGACCTTGACCTGGCGCTTCACGACCGGCAGCTTCAGGGTCTTCTGCAGGACGAACAGGGCGATGAGCGCGAAGGGCACGCCGACGTAGAAGCACCAGCGCCAGCCGAGCCAGTCGGTGTCGGTGATCACGCCGCCGAGCAGCGGACCGCCGACGGTCGCCACGGCGAAGGTGGCGCCGAGGTAGCCGCTGTACCGGCCGCGTTCGCGCGGGGCGATCATCGCGGCCAGGATGATCTGGGAGAGGGCGGTCAGACCGCCGACGCCGATGCCCTGGACGACACGGCAGGCGATGAGCATCCCGGTGCTCTGCGAGAGACCCGCGACGACCGAGCCCGCGACGTAGATGAGCAGGGCTATCTGGACGAGCAGCTTCTTGGAGAAGAGGTCCGAGAGCTTGCCCCAGAGCGGGGTGGTCGCGGTCATCGCCAGGAGCGCCGCGGTGACGACCCAGGTGTAGGCGGACTGGCCACCACCCAGATCGGTGATGATCTGCGGAAGGGCGTTGGAGACGATCGTCGAGGACAGGATGGCGACGAACATGCCGAGCAGCAGCCCGGACAGCGCCTCCATGATCTGCTTGTGCGTCATCGGGGCGCCGCCGGTGACGGAGTCCCCTTCCTGGGCGCTCCCGCCGCGCACACCGGTGTCAGGTGTGGTGGTAGCCATCAACTTCCTTCGTTCTCAAGCGTGGTGGGCCCGGCAGTCTCCGAAGGCGTCGCGGAGGCGGGCGAGCAGGACGGTGAGCAGCTCGACGTCTTCGTCGGACCACTCCGCGAGGGTGTGGGCGAGCATGTCGGTCAGCCGTCGGTCGAGGGTGGCGAGCATCTCGTCGCCCGCGGGGGTCAGATGGAGGGTGCGGGAGCGCTTGTCGGCAGGGTCGGGCAGGCGCTCCACCCAGCCGCGGTCCACGGTGTGGGCCACGTGTCTGCTACTGACCGACATGTCGACGGCCATCAGTTCGGACACCCGGCCGATCCGCATGTCGCCGTGGTGGTGCAGCAGGGCGAGGACGATCGCGGATCCGCCGGGGCACTCGGCGGGCAGGGTCCGCGAGAGACCGCGCTTCACGGCACCGATGGCGCTCACCTGGCGGGCGAGGTTCTCGTACAGATTGCCTCTGTCCATCCGGCACCCCATCGATGTTGTTGCTTAGGGCAACGATAGAGATTGATGGTTGCTTCAGGCAAACTAAATCGGTCAAATGGCGCTAAAGAATGGGCAAAGGCGGGGTCCGGGCGTCTCGCGCACCCGTCGGACCGGGGTGGGCCGGGTGCTCCTCGCCCCCGTCCGGCCGGGGCGGGGGGACGGGGCTTGGGCCCGCCACCGGTCCTTCGCTAGGGTCCTGGCCATGGCACACAACCCCCAAGCACCGTACGGCCAGGGCCAGGGTCAGGGCCCCGAGGGCTCCTACGACCCCGCCGGCAACACCCAGATGTTCCGCGCCTTCGTCGACGAGGGCACCCCGCAGCGACAGCAGCCGCAGGTCGTGGCCGCCGCGTCGAGCGGCCCGAAGGTCGGTCTGATCGTGGGCGTGGTCGCGGTGATCGTCGTCCTGGCGGCCGTCGCCTGGCTGGCCCTGGGCTGACCCGCCCGTCCCCTCCGAACCCCGAGGTGGGCCGGTGCCGCGCGGAGCGGTCCGGCCCACCTTTCACGTCCGTCCCCCGGGCCCCGCGGAGTGCGTCCCCCATAAGGGGAGCGCTCCCCTTGTAGAAGGGGAGCGGCCGGGCCCGCCCCGGCGGCCGGGCCCCCCTCGCCCCGGGCTCGTCGCGGTGCCGTCGCTCACCGCCAGACGGCGGTGACCTCCCGGGTGTCGATCCGCATCCCGAGCGGCACCCGCCAGGCGTCCACGCACACGTCGTACGTCTCCGTCCGCGCGGTCCCGGCGGCGATCGGGGCGGGCAGCGGCCGGGTGGAGACGAGCGTGGCCCAGTCGGTCCCGAGGGCGCCGATGACATGGGTGGCGAAGGTGACCGTGCCCGAACGGGCCGCCGTGCCCCCGCCGTTCCGGAAGGTGACGGTCACCCGCTCGCACCAGCGCCGGTCCCCGTCGGCGAGGACGGGCGCGGAGACGGTCAGCAGGGCGGGCCCGGGGGCGGGCGTCGGTACCGTGGGCGCCCCGGTGCCCGGCGCGGGCCCCGGAGGCGGTGCGGAGGGGGTACGGGGAGGGGTGCCGGTCCCGTGGCCGGGCGCGGTGCCGGGGCCGCCGGGGGCGGACGTCGGGGAGGTGCCGGGGCCCGTGCCCGGCCGCGTCCCACCGCCGGGGCCCGTGGGGGCGCCCGTACCGGCTTCCGTACGCGTGCCGGGTCCCGCGCCCGGGTCGGTGGCCGCGCCCGGGGCCGAGCCCGTGCTCACTCCCGTACCCGAAGGGCTGCCCGGGGCTTGTGGGGACGGTGAGGGGGACGAGGTGCCGGAGCTGTCCTCGCTCGGCGCGGGGCCGTCCAGGGGGACCAGGGTGACCGCGCCGGACGGGGTGACCGCGCCTCGGAGGGAGGGGCCCGCGCCGACCGCCGCGTACCCCTCGCCGTCTCCGCCGCCGCAGGCGGTCAGCGCTCCGCCGAGGCAGAGCGCCACCGTCACGAGTACCGGCTTCCTTCGCCTCATGCGCGCCAGTGTGACTGACGTACCGTCAGGAAGGGGAGTCCTTCGTGGAACTTGGCCGGAAGGTCAGTCCGCGATGAGTCCGTCGCGCAGCTGGGCGAGCGTGCGGGTGAGCAGCCGGGAGACGTGCATCTGGGAGATGCCGACCTCCTCGCCGATCTGCGACTGGGTCATGTTCGCGAAGAAGCGGAGCATGATGATCTGCCGTTCCCTGGGCGGGAGTTTGGCCAGCAGCGGCTTGAGGGACTCGCGGTACTCGACGCCTTCGAGGGCGGTGTCCTCGTAGCCCAGGCGGTCGGCGAGCGAACCCTCGCCGCCGTCGTCCTCGGGCGAGGGGGAGTCGAGCGAGGAGGCGGTGTACGCGTTGCCCACGGCGAGACCGTCGACGACGTCCTCCTCCGACACCCCCAGCACGGCGGCGAGTTCGGGCACGGTGGGGGAGCGGTCGAGCTTCTGCGCCAGCTCGTCGCTGGCCTTGGTGAGGGCCAGGCGCAGCTCCTGGAGGCGGCGCGGGACGCGCACCGACCACGAGGTGTCGCGGAAGAAGCGCTTGATCTCCCCGACGACGGTCGGCATCGCGAACGTCGGGAACTCCACGCCCCGTTCGCAGTCGAAGCGGTCGATCGCCTTGATCAGGCCGATGGTGCCGACCTGGACGATGTCCTCCATCGGCTCGTTGCGGGAGCGGAAGCGGGCCGCCGCGTACCGCACGAGCGGCAGGTTCAGCTCGATCAGGGTGTCGCGGACGTAGGTCCGCTCGGGGCTGTCCTTGGCGATTCCCGCGATGTCGAGGGCGTGCAGCCGCAGGAACAGGGAGCGCGAGAGGGTGCGGGTGTCGAGGGCGCCCGACGGCACGACCATCGGCGGCGGCGAGGTCTCCGCGCCGCCGGTCGCGACGGGTGCCGTCGGCTGCGCGGGCACGGTAACGGGCGTGAGCGTGAGCACCTTCGAGCTGCCCAGTTCTGTGGACATGCCACCCCCTTGAGGTCGCGGACGGTCGCGGTGGCCGCGACCATCTGAGGAACGCAGCTTCCACCTGAATACCGGCGGCGGAGCTGCGGCAAACTCGGTTCCAGCAGAATGTCACATGTCGGCAACGCGCTGTAGTGACTTGTCGACAAGGAGAGGGCGTATATCCGCAGGAAACAAGGGGTGTGCGGCTTTTGGGACGCGGGGGAACTGCTCCGAACCGGTCTACCCGTTCCGGTTACGCCTCGATCCTGTTTGCGGATCTCAATCGGGCGAAGCTCCGGGCGAGGAGCCTTGACACGTGCATCTGGGAGACCCCGAGCTCCTGGCTGATCTGGGACTGGGTCAGGTTGCTGTAGTAGCGCAGCATCAGGATGCGCTGCTCCCGCTCGGGCAGCTGGACGAGCAGGTGCCGGACGAGGTCGCGGTGCTCCACCCCGGCGAGCGCGGGGTCCTCGTAGCCGAGCCGGTCGAGCAGTCCGGGCAGCCCGTCGCCCTCCTGTGCGGCTTCCAGGGAGGTGGCGTGGTACGAGCGGCCCGCCTCGATGCAGGCGAGCACCTCGTCCTCGCCGATCCGCAGCCGCTCGGCGATCTCGGCGGTCGTGGGGGAGCGGCCGTGGGCGGTGGTCAGGTCCTCGGTGGCGCCGTTCACCTGGACCCACAGCTCGTGCAGACGGCGCGGCACGTGCACGGTGCGGACGTTGTCGCGGAAGTACCGCTTGATCTCCCCGACGACGGTCGGCATGGCGAAGGTAGGGAACTGTACGCCCCGGTCCGGGTCGAAGCGGTCGATGGCGTTGATCAGGCCGATGGTGCCGACCTGGACGACGTCCTCCATCGGCTCGTTCCGGGAACGGAAGCGGGCCGCCGCGTACCGCACCAGCGGCAGGTTGGCCTCGATGAGGGCGCCGCGCACCCGGTGGTGCTCGGTGCTGCCCGGTTCGAGGTCCTTGAGCTGTCCGAAGAGGACCTGGGTGAGGGCGCGGGTGTCGGCGCCACGGGTGCTCTGGGGGCGGGGGCGGGGGGTCTCCACGCCGCCCGCCTCGTGCTGGGGCGGGACTTGAGGCGCTGTACTGGCCGGCACGTTCACGCCACCCCTCTGGCTGGTCTTGCGGGTCTACTGCTCGATTACGGTCGATTCATCCGTCAAAAGCGGTCATAGCATCACAAGACATGTCCACTGTGTGCAAGCACCGCATCACTACGTGTTGAGGGCATAGTGGCGGAAAAGGTAGAGGTCACGCACGGAAAAGGCCCCCCGCGCGCGGGCGGGGGGCCCGGTCGGCGTCAGGGGACGCCCATGACCTGGGAGGGTGTTCGGAGAGCCGCCGGGGCGTCGCCTTCCGGACCCGCTCTAGAACGCGTAGTCGGCGATCACCCAGGTGGAGAACTCGCGCCACTGGGCGACGCCCGCCTGGTGCGCGGGGTGGTCCAGGTAGCGCTGGAGCGCCTCCGGGTCCTCGACGGCCGAGTTGATCGCGAAGTCGTAGGCGATCGGCCGGTCCGAGATGTTCCAGTCGCACTCCCAGAAGCGCACCTCGGGGATCTGGCCGCCGAGCGCGCGGAACGCCTCGACCCCGGCCGCGACGCGCGGCTCGTCGCGCGAGACGCCCTCGTTCAGCTTGAACAGGACCAGATGGCGGATCACGGAGAGCTCCTAGTTGATGAGTTCGGTCATGAACTCGCCGACACCCTGGGCGGCGCTGGAAATGCCCTCGAACCCTACCTGTACGAGATCGGCGGCCCTCGACGGGGACGTGACGATCGTGTACAGCACGAAGACCACCACCGCGTACAACGCGACCTTCTTCACCTGCGCCATGGCCGGCCCTCCCCTGGTTCCCGCCTGCGTCCCGCCGTGCGACCGCGCCACTCTAACCGAGGCCTTATGGACCAAGGGCCCGGAGATCGGGGTCTTTCGCCGTCCCCCGGAAGGGGCGGGGGCGAGCAGGATGGATCTCGAGCCCGGCGGATCTGGCAGGAATCTCCGGGCTCCTGGAACCGGCCCTCACTGCGGGGTCCGCGCCGCGAGCTTCCCCCCTGACTGCGGCGCAGGACTTGCAGGACCGGTTCTCATCGGGGGGAGCGGCTTGTCCCCCCGATGCCGCTCCCCCCGTCCTAGCTCTTCCGGATCCCCGAGATACCCGGACGGGTCCCCCGAGGACCGGACACCGTGAGACCCCCGGACGTCCCGGAACCCCCGGACCCCCGGACTCCCAGAACGAGGCCCCGACCGTGCTTCCCTGAGCGCACGGCCGGGGCCTCCTCCATGTCCGGGTCCGGGGCGGGTCCGCGATGGCTGTCGAGGGCCGGCCCTCGAAGGGCGTCACCCGTCGTAGAGGGCGGGCAGATCGACCAGGAGGACGTCGTCGCGCCGAGCGGCGGGTCCGGCCAGGTCGGGATGGAGCCGTGCGGGGAGTACAGGGCCAGCGTGGTGCCGCCGGTGTCGTACCCCTGTTCCGCGAGGAGGCCCCGGATGGGTTCCAGGCGCTGGAGGTCGCCGGTTCCCCGGCGGGCGGCGGTCGCCTTGGCCTCGCCCAGGAGCGCGATCTTCGCCCGGGGCGCCTGAGGCCGCTCACCGGCGGCCAGGGCGATGACATCGACCTCGTGCCTCGTCCGGGCGGCCTGGTCGGCGACCTCGGTCGTACCGACCGGACCGGGCAGCCCACCGGGCAGCAGGGTGTGGGCGTAGCGGCGGGTGAAGTCGCGGGCCAGGTCCTCGAAACGCGGGCCGAGGATCTTGGAATTGAAGATCGGAGCGGCCTGCTGCCCCACCTGTTCGCCGAAGCCCTGCTCCACGGCGGCCGCCTGCGGCAGGGTGATCAGCTGATTGAAGCGGATGACCGGGTCGGCGAGGGTGATGATCGGATGCCGAGCGCGGTGAGCGTGTCGTAGTACAGCGTGTGCTGGGTGATCCTCGGATCCTCGCGCAGCAGGTATTCGGTCTCGGTGTGCGAGTGCACCGCCCGGCCCGGTTCGAGGAGCGTCATGGCGAGCCACGTGTCGAACCCGTCGTCGGGGTGTGGACGGGCGGCCACCGGCCGGTAGCCGGGTGCCCCACCGAGGACCGCGTGCACCTTCAGCGCGGTCAGCGGGTCCTCGATCTGCCAGAAGGCCCGGCTGCCCCGGTAGTCGAAGGGGCCGAGGCGCAGGTCGACGACCGCCCGGCCGCGCAGCGGTTTCGTCCCCGAGAGCAGTTCGTGCATGACGCCCATCGCAGATCCGCACAGGATCAGGCGCGGGCCCGGTCCGGCTCCGTGCCGGGCGCCGCGCTGACGCTCGTCGTAGAGCTGCTGAAGCGGTCCCGGGATCTCGGGTGAGTGCTGGAGCAGGTACGGCAGCTCGTCGATCACCAGCAGTGGATGCGGCGAACGTGCCGTCACGTCAAGTGCGTCGGACAGCACATCACGCCAGTCGCGGGCTAGGACCCTTCAGTTCATCGACCTGGACGGATCGCGTCCGACTCCACTTCGACGTGATCCGTCGTACTGGGTACGGCCGGTACCCGGCGGTTCGAGGGCGGAGGGAGAGGCATGGCCGCGGTGGTGTACACCCCACGCAAAACACCCCCCTGATCGCGTTTCCGCAGATCAGGGGGGTGTTAGAAGCGGTAGCGGAGGGATTTGAACCCTCGGTGACTTGCGCCACACTCGCTTTCGAGGCGAGCTCCTTCGGCCGCTCGGACACGCTACCGAGAGAGAGCTTAGCGGAACTTCCGGCTGCGATGAAATCCGTATCGCGGTGACGGCCGGGGCGGGGTCAGCGGTCCCGGAAGAAGGCCGTCAGCTGCTCCGCGCACTCCTCGCCGAGCACCCCGTGGACCACCTCGGGGCGGTGGTTGAGCCGCCGGTCGCGGAGCAGGTCCCAGAGCGAGCCCGCCGCGCCCGCCTTCTCGTCGACGGCGCCGAACACCACCCGCTCGATCCGGGACTGGACCAGCGCCCCCGCGCACATCACGCACGGTTCCAGGGTCACCACCAGCGTGCAGCCGGTCAGCCGCCACGCGCCGGTCGCCGTGGCCGCCCGGCGCAGGGCGAGCACCTCGGCGTGCGCCGTGGGGTCGCCCGTGGCCTCCCGCTCGTTGTGGGCACGGGCGAGGACCGCGCCGTCGGGGCCGAGCACGACCGCGCCGACCGGTACGTCACCGGCCGGCACCGCCGCGTCGGCCTCGGCGAGGGCGAGCCGCATGGGCGCCCGCCAGGGGTCCCGTACGGGATCGCCCGAAGGGGCCTCCGGGTCGTCGCCCGGGAGCCCGGGGCCGTTCGTCGTGTCGGGAAGGGGTCGCGCACGTGCCACTAGCGGACGGCCTCCAGGACCTCTGCGGCCCCCAGCGCGTCCGCGATCTCCGCGAGGGCGTCGCTGTCGAGGGCCAGCAGATCGGCCGCCGACACTCCGAGGTCCGCGAGGATCAGCCGGTCGCCGACCGGGGCGGCCGGCACGATCTCGGCGGGTCCGGCCGGACCGTCGTCGTCGGACTCGGTGAGCGGTTCGCCGTCCTCCGTGCCGTCCAGGTCCAGCGCTTCCAGTTCGTCGTCGATGTCGTCCAGTTCGTCGCCCAGGATCTCCCGGGTGAGGATCTCCCCGTACGAGGAACGGGCGGCGGCGGCGCCGTCCGAGACGTAGACGCGAGGGTCTTCCTCACCCTCGATCCGTACGATCCCGAACCACGCGTCCTCCTGCTCGATGAAGACGATCACCGTGTCGTCGTCCGAGGCCTCACGGGCCAGCTCGGTCAGATCCGACAGGGTCTCCACGTCGTCGAGCTCCGTGTCGCTCGCTTCCCACCCGTCTTCGGTGCGCGCGAGCAGTGCGGCGAAGTACACCTGACTCTCTCCCACTGATCAGAGGTGTGACGATCCGGCGGAGCGCTCCTGATGCCCCGCCCAATCGGCATCGTGACAGAAACGACGGCGACAGGAGAGGTCTTCGGCTCTTGCGTCGTGCATCAGTCTGAACGACCCCGCGATCGGACGGGCGCGCGACCCCGGCGCACACGGGGGGCGCACGGCCGGGCCCAGCCGGTTCGCCGCGTTCGCGCCGCTCCGGCTCCCTCACCAGCGGAAGGTCCGCATCCGCATCGCCTGACGCATCCGGGCGGCCCGTGCGCGTCTGGGCTGTACGCGCTCGCGCAGCGCCTTCGCCTCGTGGAGCTCACGCAGGAACTGGGCGCGGCGCCTGCGGCGTTCCGCGTCCGTCTCCGGTCCCGGTGTCCGGGCCGCCCCCTCGGCGGCGCCGTCGGCCGGTTCTTCCAGGTCGGGCATCGGTCACTCCACCCCATCGCTGGGTCCCCGTGCTCCCACCTTCCCCCAGTGGCGTGGGTCGACGCCAGTGCGCGGCGGGCTACTGTTGAGTCATGCGTCTCCACGTCGTCGATCACCCGCTGGTCGCCCACAAGCTCACCACGCTGCGCGACAAGCGCACCGACTCCGCGACCTTCCGTCGGCTCTCCGACGAGCTGGTCACCCTGCTCGCCTACGAGGCCACCAGGGACGTGCGGACCGAGCAGGTCGACATCGAGACCCCCGTCACGGCCACGACCGGTGTGAAGCTGTCGTACCCGCGCCCGCTCGTCGTCCCGATCCTGCGCGCCGGGCTCGGGATGCTCGACGGCATGGTCCGGCTGCTCCCGACCGCCGAGGTCGGCTTCCTGGGCATGATCCGCAACGAGGAGACGCTGGAGGCGTCCACCTACGCCACGCGGATGCCGGAGGACCTCTCGGGCCGCCAGGTGTACGTCCTGGACCCGATGCTGGCGACCGGCGGCACGCTGGTCGCGGCGATCCAGGAGCTGATCAGGCGCGGCGCCGACGACGTGACCGCCGTGGTGCTGCTGGCCGCCCCGGAGGGCGTCGCGGTCATGGAGCGGGACCTCGCGGGCACCCCGGTGACCGTGGTGACGGCCTCGGTCGACGAGCGTCTCAACGAGCAGGGCTACATCGTCCCGGGCCTGGGCGACGCGGGCGACCGCATGTACGGCTCGGCCGAGTAGGGATCCCACCGGGGCGGGAATCCCACCGCGGGGGATCGCACCGCGCGGGGATCGCCTCAGTCAGGAGCTTCACCGGCGGGGACTTCGCCGGGTGGCGTACGGGAAGAGGGCGGGCCGGTCTCCGGCCCGCCCTCTTCGTGTCGGCGTCGGCTCAGCGCCTCCGGAGGGCGCTCAGCACTTCCCGGCCGGGGCCGGTGCGGGCTTCGTGAGCGCGGTCAGGGCCGCGTCCGCCGTGGCCTTCGGGTCCAGGCTCTTGAAGGTCGTCCCGATGATCAGGTCGATGTCGGCCGTGCCCCGGGTGTCCGTCTTGGTGGTGGCGCCCCTGAGCTGGGTGCCGAGCACCGGGAAGGCGCCCTTGGTGGCACCGGGGGCGCCGAGCAGCAGCCCGGCGCCGGGGACCTTCTTGTCGTAGGCGGCGGGGGCGTTCCCCACCTTGCCGATGGTGAAGCCGCGCTTCTTGAGCTCGTCGGCGGTCGTCTTGGCGAGTCCGCCGCGCGGGGTCGCGTTGTAGACGTTGACCGTGATCTGGGCGGGTTTCGGGAGGGCGGCGGCGGGCGCGCCGGTCGCCGCGGGGGCGGGTTTGCAGTCGGTCTGCTTCCCGGCCGTCGTCTGCTTGCCCCCGTCGCCCGAGAAGACGTCGACGAGCTGGAGCGTGCCCCAGCCTGCCGCGCCGAGCACGACCACGGCGGCCGAGGCCGCGAGGACGATCCTGCGACGGCGCCGCGGGCGGCGCATTCGGGGGTAGGTGTCCCCTGTGATGCGGTACTTTCCGCCCATTCCTGGGGGAGTGAGCATGCTCATGAGCGCAGCGTAATGCCGGCCGTCGGCGATGCCTACTTGATGATCATGTGATCGCGTCCGGATGGGGGCGAACCGGCCCCGAAAGGGTCAGTCGCGGAGCGGTCGGCCGGACGCGGTGTCAGTCCATCTCCAGGACGCGGGCGTGCAGCACCTGACGCTGCTGGAGCGCCGCGCGGACGGCGCGGTGCAGTCCGTCCTCCAGGTAGAGATCGCCCCGCCACTTCACGACGTGCGCGAAGAGGTCGCCGTAGAAGGTGGAGTCCTCCGCGAGCAGCGTCTCGAGGTCCAGCTGGCCCTTGGTGGTGACCAGCTGATCGAGACGGACCGGGCGCGGGGCGACGTCCGCCCACTGCCGGGTGCTTTCCCGGCCGTGGTCGGGATACGGCTTTCCGTTTCCGATGCGCTTGAAGATCACACGGAAAGCCTACCGGGCGAGCGGCTACCGGCGCAGCCATGCGCGGGCAGTGCGATGCTGGTGCGAACTATGACAAACCGGAATCGGGGTGCCGTGATGAGCGGGAGCGAGCAGCCGTCGGAGGCCCTTGCGGGGCCCGCCGCCGGGATCGCCGAGGGGTACGCCTTCGAGGGCGCGGCACTCGAACTGGGGGCGCTGCTCTGGGACGGCGTCTGTCACCCGGACGCGCCGGTCCGCATCCCGCTGGCCGTCCTCAACCGGCACGGACTGGTCGCCGGGGCGACCGGCACCGGCAAGACGAAGACGCTCCAGCTGATCGCCGAGCAGCTGTCGGCGAACGGCGTGCCGGTCTTCCTCGCCGACGTCAAGGGGGACGTCTCGGGGATCTCGGCGCCCGGCGCCGACGGCGGGAAGGTCCGGGAGCGGGCCGCGCAGGTCGGCCAGGAGTGGCGGGCGACGGGCTTCCCCAGCGAGTTCTACGGTCTGGGCGGCACCGGCCCCGGCATCCCGGTGCGGGCCACGGTGACCGGTTTCGGCCCGGTCCTGCTCTCCAAGGTGCTCCAGCTCAACCAGACGCAGGAGCAGTCCCTCGGCCTGATCTTCCACTACGCGGACTCCAAGGGCCTGGAGCTGGACGACCTGAAGGACCTCCGGGCGGTCGTGGCGTTCCTGGTGTCGGACGCGGGCAAGCCCGAGCTGAAGGGGATCGGCGGTCTGTCGACGGCGACGGCGGGGGTGATCCTGCGGGCGCTCACCGCCTTCGAACAGGGCGGCGCGGGGGCGTTCTTCGGGCAGCCGGAGTTCGACACGGCGGAGTTCCTGCGGACGGCGCCGGACGGGCGCGGGATCGTGTCGGTCCTGGAGCTTCCGTCGGTGGGGGACCGGCCGCAGCTCTTCTCGACCTTCCTGATGTGGATGCTGGCGGACCTCTACAACGGCCTTCCGGAGGTCGGCGACCTGGACAAGCCGAAGCTGGTGTTCTTCTTCGACGAGGCGCACCTGTTGTTCAAGGGGGCGTCGAAGGCGTTCCTGGAGTCGATCACGCAGACGGTCCGGCTGATCCGCTCGAAGGGCGTCGGGGTGTTCTTCGTGACGCAGACGCCGAAGGACGTGCCCGCCGATGTGCTGGGGCAGTTGGGCAACCGGGTGCAGCACGCGCTGCGCGCCTTCACCCCGGACGACGCGAAGGCACTGAAGGCGACCGTGCGGACCTTCCCGAACTCGCCGTACGACCTGGAGGAGGTGCTGACCGGTCTCGGTACGGGCGAGGCGGTGGTCACCGTACTGAGCGAGCGGGGGGCGCCGACGCCGGTGGCGGCGACCCGGCTGCGGGCCCCGGAGTCGCTGATGGGTCCGGTGGACCCGGCGGTGCTCGCGGCGGCGGTGCGGGACTCGCCGCTGTCCGGGCGGTACGCGCAGGCGGTGGACCGGGAGTCGGCGTACGAGAAGCTGGCCGCGCGGGAGGCGGGTGCGGCGGCGGGGACGGGTGCGGCGGCGGAGGGCCCGGTGGTCCCGCCGGAGCGGCCCGCCGGGCCCGTACGGACGGGAGCGAGGGCCCCCAAGGAGGAGCCCTCGCTCGTCGAACAGGTCGTCGGCAGCGGGATGTTCAAGTCCCTCACGCGGTCGATCGGCACCCAGCTGGGCCGGGAGATCAGCCGTTCGCTCTTCGGGACCGCCCGCCGACGGCGCTGATCACGCCGTCCGGCCCGGTGGCGCGGTGGTTCAGCTGGTGGGCTCGTGGTGGTCGTGCAGACCGCCGCTGCCGCTGTCCTCACCGGTGGTGGGGACGAAGGGGACCGGCTTGCGCAGCGACGAGATGTCGTGCGCGTAGGTGCCCACGGCGTGGGCGATGACGCCGATGTTGATGCCGAACGCCTTCATGTTGACGTTCTTGATGTCGTCGCCCTTGGCGTGGTAGTTCACGTCGAACGCGACGCCCGCCGTGCCGCCGAACTTGGCGGCCTGCGCGGCGGACTTGATGCCCTCGGCGCCGGTGAAGGTGCCGCCGGAGGGGATGCCGACCTCGATGAACGGGCCGTAGTCGGAGCGCCCGTCGAAGTCGGTGCCCGAGTGCGGGATGCCCTTCTTGTCCAGGTAGTCGGTGATGCCGCGCTCCAGCTGGGCGGAGCCCTCGGGACCGGCACCCGCGCCGACGCCGTCCGAGTTGTCGCCGTCGTACACGAACTGGCCGTAGTTCGGCGACGCGATCATGTCGAAGTTGAGGTAGAGCTTGATCTCGTTCTTGTCGAGCGCCGTCAGGTTCTTGACGTAGTGCTCGGAGCCGAGCAGGCCGTTCTCCTCGGCGGACCACCAGGCGAAGCGGACCTTGTTGCGGACCTTGTCCTTCGACTTGGCCAGCTCCAGGGCGGTCTGGAGGAGACCGGCGGAGCCGGAGCCGTTGTCGTTGATGCCGGGGCCCGCGGTGACGGAGTCGAGGTGCGAGCCGAGCATCACGGTGTTGGCCGCGTTGCCGCCCTTGGTCTCCGCGAGGACGTTGTTGGTCGTCCGGATCTGCTGGAGCTGGCGGATCTCCACCTTGAGCGTGACCGGGCCGTTGACCAGGTCGGCGGC
Organism: Streptomyces sp. NPDC087215; assembly: GCF_044744885.1. Lineage (NCBI taxonomy): Bacteria > Bacillati > Actinomycetota > Actinomycetes > Kitasatosporales > Streptomycetaceae > Streptomyces > Streptomyces sp. NPDC087215. The sequence continues at coordinate 99,652 of NZ_JBIUZD010000003.1, read as the reverse complement.
GAGCTGCGAGCCCTCCGCCTGGGTGAGGCCACCGGTCGGGATCTTGCCGTCGGCGGCGCTGCCGAGGGTGCCGGAGAGGGCGCCTTCGGTGTTGTTGTAGATGAGGGCCGCGGCGGCACCGGCGGCGGCGGCGTTCTGCTGCTTGACGGAGAAGGTGCAGCCGCCGCGCTTGATCAGCGCGATCTTGCCGGTGAAGGTGCCGGTGGCGAAGTCGGTCGGCTCGCAGCCGGTGGTGCCGTCGGCGTCGACGGGGACGGCCACGAGGCCCGTGGTGATGCCGCCGACCGGGGTCGACTTGGTGTACGTCATCGCCTTGACGTCGAGCGTCCGGGGCGCGGGGGAGACGACGGACGCCTTCTCGGCCTGCGTCTCCGTGTACTCGAAGTCGAACTTCTGGTACGAGACGTTGTAGCCGGCCTTCTTGAGCTGCGTGAAGACGTACGCGGCCGAGGCGTCGTAGCCGAGGGAACCGGCCGCGCGGTGACCGCCGGCCGAGTCGGCTATCGCCTGGAACTTCTGCAGGTGCTTGAAGGCGTCCTTGGCGGTGGTCTCGCTGACCAGCTTCTTCGCCAGCTTGGCGGCATCACGGGCGGGTGCGGCCGTGGGGTCCTGCCCCGCGGTGGCGGGGGAAGCGAGGACCAGCGGGGTGGCGAGGGCGGCGACGGCCAGAATGGCCGCGGCACGACGCTGGGTTGCGTTCACAGAAGTCCTTCCCGTTACGGACGAGGTTGAGGGGAAGTTAGCGATCAGCAGGGCCTTCTGTGAACACCTTCTCCACAATTCCTGTCACATGGAGCAGGATTGAAATCTGGAATTATCAATTCCCTGCCGATTTCGGAGGCTTGGTCGCTTTCGTGCTCCGCATCGATCCGGCCAGTCCGGTCGCCTCGGCGGACTTTCCGGATCCGGCGGTTCGGGCGGCTCTGGGGCTCTTGACCGTTCCGCCGCTCTCACCCGCTTCGGCAGACTTGGTGCTCTTGGTGCTCTTGGTGCTGGAGGTGCTGGTCGGCTTGGCCGTTCCGGCGGTCCTGGCCGCCTTGGCCGCCTTGGCTGTCTTGGCCGCCTTGGCCGCCGCCTTCATCTCCTGCTTGTGCGCCCGGACCTTCGCCAGTGACTCGGGGCCCGTGATGTCGGCGGCCGAGCGGTACGAGCCGCGCTCCCCGTAGGGGCCCGCCGCCTCCCGCCAGCCCTTCGGCCGCACCCCGTACCGCTTGCCGAGCAGCGCGAGGAAGATCTGGGCCTTCTGCCTGCCGAAACCGGGCAGTGCCTCCAGGCGGGCGAGCAGTTCCTCCCCGGTCGCCGCGTCCGCCCATACGGCCCCGGCGTCACCCCCGTACTCCTCGACGAGGAACCGGCACAGCTGCTGCACCCGCTGGGCCATCGACCCCGGGTAGCGGTGCACGGCGGGCTTCGCGGAGAGCAGCGCGGCGAACTCCTCCGGGTCGCGGACGGCGATCCCGTGCGCGTCGAGGTCGTCCCCGCCGAGCCGGGAGGCGATCGTGTACGGCCCCGAGAACGCCCACTCCATGGGCACCTGCTGGTCGAGGAGCATCCCGACGAGCGCGGCGAGCGGCGAGCGGCCGAGCAGCGCGTCGGCCTCGGGACGCTGGGCGAGGTGGATCTCGTGGACCGGGCTCGGCTCGGGGCTCTGCGACGCGGGGCTCATGGACCGATCATCGCGTCGGCGCGGGCCGCCCGCCCGGTGGACTCACCCCTTCGCGCACCGGCTGCGGAGGGCGTCCACCGGCCACGGAGGGCGGCCCGCCGGTCCGGGAGGGCCGCACCCGGTCACGGCCGGGCGGCGAGGCGCCCGGCGTCGGGAGGGCCGTCCCGTCAGCGCCCCTCGATCCGCACCGCCGGGTCCTCGCACCAGGCCAGGACCGAGGGCCACGGCCCGTAGCCGGTGTCCGGGTTGAGGTGCTCCCCGCCCGGTACGAGGTCGGTGTCGAGGGCGAGCGGAAGCCCGTAGTGCAGGTCGGCGCCGTCCGGACAGTACGGGTCCCCCTCGCCGTGCACGAGCCGTGCGGCCAGCCCCCGCTCGGTGAGGTCGAGCCCTTCGGCGAAGGCGGCGATCGGCCCGATCGAGGCGGTCACCGGCGGCGAGGGCGGGGCGACCAGCAGCACCCGGTCCGCGTCCGGCCTGCGCGGGCCCGCCCGCAGCCACAGCAGGACGGACAGGCTGTGCGCGAGCACCACGAACTCGCCGGTCGCGGGCCGCTTCCCGTGCTCCTCCAGGGCCGCGAGCCAGTCGTCGAGGACGGGCGCGTCGGGCTCGGGCAGCTGGGGGTAGCGCACCTCGTGGCCGCGCGCCCGCAGCTCCCCGGCGAGCCAGTGCTGCCAGTGGCCGGGCGGCCGGTGGTTCTCGTAGCCGTGCAGGATCAGGAAGGTCCGGGGGTCGCTCGTCATACGGGGATCGTGCGCTCCCCGGAACCCCCGGGTCCAGCGGGGTCCGACGGCTGGACGGGGACGGCCGGGGGCGGTCCGGTCGTCAGGCCCGCAGCCGGAGCAGTTCCCGTACGCCCGCCTTCAGGCGGTCGGCGGACAGCTCCCGTTCGACCGCCAGGTGGTGCATGACGTCCGGGGCGAACGGCGCGAGCAGCAGATCCGCGAGGAGCGCGCTGTCGGCGCCGGGCCTGAGCCGGGCGACGAGCAGCGACACATGGGTGTGCATCACCTGGTACGCGCCGCTGTGGTGGCGGGCGCGCGGCGAGGCGGAGTGGGCGGCGAGCAGGATCTCGCGCTGCTCGCCGATCCGGTCGACCAGGGCGTCGAGGAAGGCGTCCAGCCGTTCGTCGGCCGGGGCGCCGGGTCCGAGCGGCGGCGGGCCGCTCATGTACGCCTCCTGGAAGCGCCGTTCGCGGTCGTCGAGGAGCGCCCACAGGAGCTGGGCGACATCGCCGAAGCGGCGGTAGACGGTGCCGACGCCGATGCCGCTGGCGTGTGCGACCTGGTTCATGGTGACGGCGGCGGGGCCCTCCTCGGCGACGATCCGGGCGGTGGCGTCGAGGATCCGGTGCCGGTTGCGGGCGGCGTCGGCCCGCTCGGGGGCGGGGGTGCCGGGGGCGGGGAGCAGCGGGAGGACGAACGCGGGAGAAGCGGGAGAAGCGGGAGAAGGGGACGGCCGGGCCGGGGCGGCGGCGGACCGTACGGACGGGCTGGAGGGGCCGGTGAGGGGCGGAGTGGTGGGGGTGGGTGGTGTGGCCGTTGTGGTTCGGGGGGTCGGCGAGGTGGTGGTGGTCGCGGTGGTCTCTGCGGCCGTAGGGGTATCGGTGGCTCCGGTGGCTCCGGTGGCTCCGGTGGCTCCGGTGGCTTCCACGGGCACCACGGTCGAGGCGGTGGGCTCCGTGGCCACAGCGGTGTCCGCCACTCCGGCCGCCCCGGCCGGCTCAGCCGCCCCGGCTGGCTCAGCCGCCCCGGCCGGCTCAGCCGCCCCGGTGGCCGGGCCGGTCGCCCGGGTGGTGGTCGCCGCCTGCGAAGCCGCCCGGTCCTCCGTACACCCCGTACACCCGATCCCAGGGTTCTCCGTGCTCATCTGCCGACTCCTTCGTCCTGTCGCCGCCGCGTCCCGTTCCCCCTGCTCAGGCCGCTCGTCCCGGTGTTCCTCGCTGTCGAGCATACTCGGCCCCCTTGCAAAACGGATAGAAATCCGCTTAGGCTCGCAATGGAAACGGAATGCAATCCGGTTGAGGAGATCGTCATGTCCGTCAAGGTCGCCGTCATCTACTACTCGTCCACGGGCTCCGTCCATCAGCTCGCCCAGGCCGTCGCGGAGGGCGCCGGGAAGGCCGGTGCCGAGGTGCGGCTGCGCCGGGTGCCCGAGCTGGCCCCCGACGCCGCGATCGACGCGAACCCGGCCTGGCGGGCCCATGTGGACGCCACCGGTGACGTGGAGGTGGCCGCGCTGGAGGACCTGGAGTGGGCCGACGCGTACGCGCTGGGCTCCCCGACCCGCTTCGGCAACGTGGCCGCGCAGCTGAAGCAGTACGTCGACACCACGGGCGGTCTGTGGCAGCGCGGGGTCATGGCGGACAAGCCCGCGACGGCCTTCACCAGCGCGCACAACGTGCACGGCGGCAACGAGTCCACGCTGCTCGCGCTCTACAACACCTTCCACCACTGGGGCTCGGTCATCGTCTCGCCCGGCTTCACGGACCCGGCGGTGTACGCGGCCGGGGGCAACCCGTACGGCACCGCGCACCCGGGCGCCAACGGCGCCCCGCAGGAGAGCGTTCTGGCCGCCGCCCGCTACCAGGGCGCCCGCCTGACGAAGATCGCGAAGCGGCTGAAGGGGCTGGCCGTCGACTGAGCGGCGGCCGGACGCGGCGTTCACGTACCCCCGGGGGAAAATACCCCCGGGGGTACGTCTGTTAGGGTCGCTTGCATACCCCCGGGGGTAATAAGTCCCGCTTCGGGACGGACCTCCGGCCTCCCGGCCCCGAAAGGAGCGCGGCGTGCAGTCCACCGACCCGCTCACCGCCCGACCCGCCACCACCACGCGCCCCGGCCCTCGTGTCGGTCCGCCCGCCTGCCCTCCCACCGGCCCGGCGGGCCCGGCCCGATGCTGATCGCCCTCGCGGCCGGGGCCGTCGTCGGGCTCGCGCTCGGGGCGCTCGGCGGCGGGGGCAGCGTCCTCGCCGTGCCCGTACTGATCTACCTGCTCGGCTTCACCCCGACCGCCGCCGCGACCGCGAGCCTCCTGATCGTCCTCGCGACCTCCGCGAGCGCGCTCCACGGGCACGCCAGGGACGGCAACGTCCGCTGGCGGACCGGCGCGCTCTTCGCGGCGGCGGGGCTCGTCCCGGCGGCGCTCGGCGGCCTTCTCGCGGCCCGGCTCCCGGAGACGCTGCTCACCGCAGGGTTCGCGGCGGTGGCGGGGGTCGCGGCGGTACGGATGCTCAGGCCCACGGCCCCGGCGGAGGGAGTGCGCCGCTCGGGCCCGGCCGTCGCGGGCGCGGGCGCCGGGCTCGGCGCGGTCACCGGGGTCCTCGGGGTGGGCGGCGGCTTCCTGACCGTCCCGGCCCTGGTCCAGGTCGTGGGGCTGCGGATGCGTCAGGCGGTCGGCACCAGCCTGCTGGTCGTCGCGGCCAACGCGCTGGTCGCGCTGCTCGCCCGGTCGGGCGCGGCCGAGCCGCTGGACTGGGCGGTGGTCGCCCCCTTCGCGGGGGCGGCGGTCCTGGGCGCCTGGGACGGCCGCCGCCTGGCCTCGAAGGTCTCGGGGAACACCCTGCGCCGGATCTTCGGCGCGGTGCTCCTCGCGGCGGCGGCGCTGATGCTGCTGGACGCGACGGTCCTGTGAACCCGGGGCCCGCCGGGGCGAAGACCCTGGAGAACGTGACGACCACCGGCGTCCGCCACGACTACAGGGGCCACTCCAGCCACTGCGGCCCCGGGAGCGGCCCGCCCGGGGACGGGCACCCCGGCGGTCGGGCAGCCCGGCGGTCGGCGGCCCCGGAGAAAGCGGTCCCCGAGACGGTCGGCGGCTTCTCCCGAGACGGCGACCGCTCCCGTGGACGGCGACACACGGTGACGGGCGGCGACCGGCCGCCCCCGCGGCCTACGCCAGTGACAGGAAGAGCTTCTCCAGACGGGCCCGCATGGCGTCGCGGTCCTCGCCGTTCCGCCGGCCGTCCTCGACGTCCGTCAGGCACTGCTGGAGCCCGGTCGCGATGATCGCGAACCCGGCCCGGTCGAGGGCGCGGGAGGCGGCGGCCAGCTGGGTCACGACCTCCTCGCAGTCGCGGCCCTCCTCGATCATCCGGATCACGCCGGAGATCTGGCCCTGAGCCCGGCGGAGCCGGTTCAGGACCGCCTTCAGCTCCGCACCCGCGAGATCCAGTTCCACAGCCACTCCTCCACAGTTACCCCAGGGGGTAATTTACTCCCCGGCACGGGGCTCCCGTCGAAGACCAAGGATGACACCTGCCATGAACGCACCCCTCCTGCTCGACCCCGACCAGGCCCGCGCCCGGCTGGCCGACCTCACCGTCGTGGACGTCCGCACGCCCGGCGAGTACGCCTCCGGACACGTGCCCGGCGCCGTCAACGTCCCGCTCGACCGACTCGACAGCGCCGTCCCCGCCCTCAGGGAGGCGGCGGCGCGCGGCGGCCTGCTCCTCGTCTGCCAGTCCGGCAGCCGCTCGGCCAACGCCTGCGCCCGGCTCGCGGGCGAGGGGATCGGAGCGTACGACCTCGACGGCGGTACGAGCGGCTGGGCCGCGCGCGGCCACGGCCTGGCGCGTCCGGCGGGCGCCCCCGCGAAGCCGGTGTGGGCGATGGACCGCCAGGTGCGCCTGGTCGCGGGCTCGCTCGTCCTCCTCGGCCTGCTCCTGGGCCTCCTGGTCCACCCGGCCTTCCAACTGCTCTCGGCGGGCATCGCGGGCGGCCTGGTCTTCTCGGCGCTCACCAACACCTGCGGCATGGCCCTGATGCTCGGCAAACTCCCGTACAACCGGGCGAACGCCTGCACACCGGACCTCACCACCACCCTGACCCGCCTCCGGGGAGGACCGGACGCCTGACACCGCGGGAGGGCGGAGGGGCGGCACCCGTCCTTCCGCCCTCCCGGCGTCCTTCCGCCCTGTCGGCAGGACTCGGGCCTCCAGGGCCCCGGGTCTCGCCGGTGACCCCGGTTCCCCCTCCCCCCGGCCGCCTCTTCCCCGGGCGGCGCTCCCTCAGTCCTGCCGGGGCCCCACCTCGTCGACGCGGCGGATCACCACCGGGTGTTCCGGGGCTCCGGGCGGCTGGGGGCAGGCGGCGGCTCGGGCCGCGATCTCCGTGACGCGGTCCAGGGACGCGCACTCCAGGAGCCAGAAACCGGCGACGACCTCCTTGGTCTCCGCGTACGGGCCGTCCGTGACGACCGGCGCGCCCCCGCTGTCGGCCGTTACGAGGCGGGTCTCGGCCGGGGAGGTGAGGCCCTGCGCGTCCAGCAGTTCGCCCGAGGCCCGCAGCTCCTCGTTCAGCGCGCCCATGTGCGCGAACATGACGTCCAGGTCCTTCCGGGTCCATGCGGGGCCGCCCGGCCCCGGTCGGCCCGCCATCGCCTCGTAGTCGACCGCCGAGCCCTGCACCATCACCAGGTACTTCATGACGTCCTCCTTGTTCCGCGCGGTGTCGAGAACGGTCCGCACCGCTTCTCGCAGAACAGTCGGAACCGTCGGGCCGTTCTCGACACCGCGCGGGAAAAAACCTCGAAAACCGGAGAAATCACCCGGCCGCACCATGATTCCGCTGTGAACACCTTCACCTACTCCGCCGCCTTCATCACCTTCTTCTCCGTCGTCGGACCACCGAAGGTCCTCCTCTCCTTCGCGGGGCTCGCCCAGGTGCACCCCGTCCGGCAGCTCCGCACCATCGCCCTGATCTCCTCCGGCGCCGCCGTCCTCGTCGGACTCCTCACCGGACTCGCCAGCCCCTGGCTGCTCGACCTCTTCCACATCAGCACCCCCGCGCTCCAGATCGCGGGCGGCGTCATCTTCTTCATCTACGCCGTGGGGCTCGTCCTCGGCCTCCACATCGGCTCCGCCCCCACCCACCAGGACGGCCCCGACCTGGCCAGCGGCGTGCGCGAGCTGCTCGTGCCGTACGTCGTCAGCCCCCTCGCCCTGACCGCCGTCCTCATCGAGGGCGCCGCCCGCGACTCCTTCAGCTGGCGCTCCACCGTCGTCGGCGCGTACGTCTCCGTCATCGCCCTCGACCTGATCTGCGTCCTGCTGCTCACCCGAGTGCTGCGCCGCACCCACCACGCCACGATCGAACTCCTCGCCCGCCTCCTGGGCCTGCTCCTCGCCGCCGTCGGCGTCGACCTCGTCCTCGACGGCCTCGCGGCCCTGGGCGTCCCCGGTCTGTACGTACGCCACTGAGCCGGTCTGTACGTACGCCACTGAGCCGGTCCGTACGTACGCCACCGATGCGGCCGGAGGCCGTACGTCCGCAGGTCGTCCGTATGTCTGTGCGGACGGCATGGGGCTGCCCCGCCGAGAGCCCCCGCCGCCCCGGCTCAGCCCGCGCTCAGCTCGCGTTCCAGGGGTGCGCGGAAGCGGGGGGTCACCCGGACGTCCCCCACCCAGGCCGTCAGCCGCTCCGCCTCCGCCCCGATCGCCCGCTCCGCCTCCGCGCCCACGTCCGTCAGGAGCCGGTGGACGACCGTGCCGTCCGGGCGCTGTGCCCAGCCGCCGACGATCCGGCCGTTCCACCACACCGTCGGCCCGATGTTGCCGCTGCGGTCGTACAGCGCCGGGCGGAGCTCCGGGGCCAGGTACCAGTCACGGCCCTGCCAGCCCATCGCCGTCGGATCCAGCGTCGGCAGCAGCGCCGCCCACGGCTCCCCCTCCGGTACGGGCGCGAGGTCGTCCGGCAGCACGAACCCGGTCCCGGCCGTCCCCGCCGTCCCGCCCGCCCCGCCCGTCCCAGCCGTCCCGTCCGTGCCCTCCGTCGGCTCCAGGCGCACCCGCACCGCCCCGACGGCGGCCAGTGCCTCCCGCACCTCCGTCACCTTCCACCCCGTCCACCACTTCAGATCCGCCTCCGTGGCCGGACCGCACGCCGCCAGCCAGGGCCGGAGCAGCTCCGCCCGCGCCTCGCCGGGCGCCCGCTCCGGATGCGGCGCGCCGAGCGCCCAGCGGAAGCGGCTCGACGTCCACGACCCCTGCGGCCTGCCCCGTACGATCCGCCCCTCCATCCCGAGCACCCGCAGCACCCGGCTCGACATCGACTGCACGCCCTCCTGCCGGGTGCCGGGCCCGTACAGATACGTCGATCTCAACTCCGGTACCGCTTCGCCCAGTTCGGCGCCCGTCGCCTCCCCGCGCTTCGCCAGTTCATCGAGGACGCGGCCCTCGGTGCCCGCCAGCCAGGCCGCGTCGAAGGAACTTCCCGCCACCAAGTGCTTGATCAGCGCGGTGCGTTCGCGGACCGCCGCGGGCCGGGTCGTCGAGGCCTGCACGGCGGGCGTGAGCGCGACCGGGAAGACGAAGACCGTGTGCCGCATCCCGTGCATCCGCACCAGCGACCGGTCCTCGTACAGCGCCCGCTCCACGTCCGCCACCGGGTCGACCGCCCCGGCCAGCCTGGCCCCCACCGAGAGGAACACGCTCGCGGGGTCCGTTCCGTGCAGCGCCACGAGCGCGCCCGCGACCTCCTCCGCCGAGCCCGCCCGCGCGCCCCCCGCCAGCAGGTGCCGCGCCCCGAGCCGCGCCCTGCGCTCCGCCGTGCCGATCGTCCTCGTCTCACCCATGCGTCCCAGCATGGCGCAGCGCACCGACAGTCCCCTGGAGCCTGGCCGGGCCGCACGGTGCCTCCGACGTCGGCTTCGCCAACGTCCTCTGTCACAGGGGAAGTTCGGCGAGTCCCCCGGAGCGTCGGGAGTAGTCCGGCTGGTACGAGGTTCGTCCCCGGCGCCACGAACGCGTCGATCCGGTCCAGGGCCTCGTCCGTCAGGACCAGCGACGCGCCCTTGAGGAGCCCCTCTCGGTGCCGGGCCGCTGGAGACCGTTCCCGACGGGCCCGGGTGATCCAGGGCGGGCGGAGTCGCCCCGGTCGGTCCTTCCGCGTCGACGGAGAAGGACGCCTCGGTGGCGAGGCCGGTCGCGGCGCGGCGGTGCCGATGATCCATGGGACGACAGCGCGTGGCGGCACTCCAGGAGTGGAGCGCGCTCCCTTGCGAGGGGCGGGACCGGGCCTGAGAGGGACGGACGGGCCGGACCGGCGTACGGGACGGAGCGGCACGGGCGGGACCGGAGAGAGGCGAGGGGCGCGGGCCGGGTGCCGCCGGGCGCTCACCGGCTCCGGGCGCTCACCGGCCTGAGAGCCGACTCGTCCCGGGTGTCAGGAGACGTCCCGCAGGAAGTCGAGGACCAGCCGGTGCAGGAGGCCGGGACGTTCGAGGTGGACGTCGTGCCCGGCGCCGGGCAGGCTGACGCCGTGCAGCGCGGGCCGGAGCCGGACCATCTCCGCGTACTCGTCGCCCCCGACGATCCCACCCTGTCCGCCCTGCCCGAGGACGGCGAGGACGGGGCAGGCGACGGCCGCCCACTCGTCCCAGAAGGCCCGGCGGACGTTCTCGTCGAGGGAGCGCACCATGACCTCGGGGTCGAACCGGGGGTACAGCCCGTCGGCGCGCTCTTCGAGGCCGCCCGCCCAGCCGTCCCCTACGGGCTCCTTCCCGCCGCCCAGATAGGCGGCGGCCACCTCCCGCGAGGGGAAGGGCACGGGCCAGGCGGCCAGCCAGCCCGCGATCTGCTCCTGGGTGCCGGGGTGAGCACCCCCGGGCCCCGCTTCGACGAGGACGAGGGCCCGGGGCAGGGCGGGATGGGCGGCGGCGGTGAGCAGGGCGGTGCTGCCACCGAGCGACTGGCCTATCAACACCGGCCGGTCGAGGCCGAGTTCCTCGGTGACGGCGACGGCGTCGGCGACGTAGGCGGCCCGGGAGACGTCCTGGGGGCGGCGTTCGCTGGCGCCGTGCCCGCGCTGGTCGAGGGCGACGACCCGGTGTCCGGATTCGCGCAGCAGTCGCGCGGTGGCGTCCCATTCGCCGGAGTGTCCGGCGAGCCCGTGAAGCAGAAGGACATCGGTGCCGGAGCCACCCCAGTCGCGTACGGACAGCCGTACCCCACCCCTCCTGACATGCTGCTCTGACCAGGAGGGACCGGAGGAGTTCGTCATCCTTCCATGATCCATCAAGTCCGGGGAGTTCCCTAGGGGGTCCACCAAAAGTGGATCTTGAGATGGGGATGATCACGGCTCATGGGACGGGGAGACCGCACGGACGAACAGGGGTCGCCGCTGGAGCCGTTGTCGCCGAAGGGCACAAAGGCGGTACGTCCGGCTGTCCGGCTGTCCGGCTGTCCGACTGCCCGGCTGCCCGGCTGCCCGACTGTCCGACTGCCCGACTGTCCGACTGCCCGACTGCCCGGCTGCCCGGTCCCGGCGGCGGCCGATCGATGGCATTCGGGTCCGGGTCCGGGGCCGGGTCCGGGCCGGTGCTCCGTGGCGGGACGTGCCCGTCGAGTATGGACCTGGGGCCGGATCCACGACCTGTTCTGCCGATGGCAGCGGGACGGCACCTGGCAGCGGGTCCTCACCCGGCTCCGGCGCCTGGTCGACTCGAAGGGTGCGACCAGGCGAGACCTGGGCGTTGGCTCCACGGTCTGCCGCGCCCATCGACATGCGGTCGGGGCCGTAAGCAGGATGACCTGCGGAAGGAACCGCCGGACGGTGTGTCCACCGAGCCCTGTGGCCACGGGCTGGGACGTTCGTGAGGAGGGTTCACCACCGAGCTGCACTTGGCCGTCGAGCAGGGCCGAAAGCCCGTTTCGATCGTGATCACGGCCGGTCGGCGCGGCGACCCGCCGCGGTTCGAACCGGTATCGGCGAGGGTCCGCGTGCCGCGCGTTGGGCCGGGCACGGCCACGCTCCGTCCCGATCGGGCCCGCGCTGACACGGCGTACGCCTCCCACGGGAACCGTGCCCGTCCGCGCCGCCCCGGCATCCGTTGCACCATCCCTCACGTGACCACCGCGAGCACCGACGCGGTCGAGTGCGGGACCAACCGCCGAGAGCGCCACCGCGCCGTCATCACCCGGTTCGACGACCAGCCGTCCGCTTCGAGGCCACCGTCCATGCCGCCGCGCTCGGCGAATGGCGGTGACGGTGGAGCCGATGCCGCATCGTCGCGTCGGCCGCACCCCTGCGGCGATCACAGCCAACTGGCCCAGCCGAAAGTCAGGAGGTAGGCGCGCGTGACCGCGGCCCGCCCGCGGCGCCCGCCACCGACAGTCGCGACAAGGGCGACGGTGAACCAGAACCCGACCGCTCCACCGACGATCAGAGCCCACCCGGCACCGCCAACCGCAGCGAACAAGGTCACGATGAGGACCGTCATGGCGAGCCCGGCATGGGCACCGCCGATGCTCACGCGCAGCATCTCGCGCATGACCCGACGGTCTTCTGCGAGAACCCGCTCATACGCGTTCAACTCCCGCCCTGGGCGGTGCTGTTTCTCCATACCCTGCTCCACAAGCCCCTGGACACAGCCCGGTCAGGCTGAGCCCGGCAGTCTTGTGGACGCTCCGGACCGTCACAACGTTGCCTCTCGGCCGAACACGGCCTCGGCGGAGGGAGCGGTGACGGCGGGGAAGTCCGCGTCGGGGAAGGGGGCATCGGCTACGGGGCGGTGTTCCGCGCCCGCCCGGCCGTGGTGTCCTGCTCCCGCTTTTCGGGGGTGCGACTCTTGGTCTGCTCGCCCTGGGCGTGGCGACGTACACGACGCCGTGCCCGGCGACGCTGTGGTGGGCGGGAAGGGCACCGGCGACGATGACGAAGCGGGTAGCGGCGCGAAGGTCGCACGACCTGGCGGCCCGACCGTCGCCCGTCTCCGCACGCGCCGACACCGGCCGGTGCCCCGGTCGTCGTCGGTACCGGCGGTCCCTGGCCGTACGGGCATCAGTCCCGCCGGATGTGCTCGGGATCGACGTGCCGCCGCACCATCGGCAGGGAGGCGAGGGCGGCGGCGAGCAGTACGCCGAGGGCGCAGCCGAGCAGCAGCGGGAGCCCGTCCCAGTCCCAGTGCACGGCACCGCCCCCGGTGATCAGGTAGCTGGACTCGGCGAGCCACCCGGCGACGAGGGCGCCCCCGAGCCCCACGACGAGCGGCAGCAGCACCTGTACCACCTGCACCACCCGCAAGGTCCCGGCGCGCGCCCCCAGCAGGACGAGCGCGGCGACCTGCCCCCGCCGCTCCATGGCCCGGTCGGCCACGGACACGACGAACGCGGCCACCCCGATGACCAGCCCGAGCACCATCCCCACGCCGAGCAGACTCCGGATCACGGCGAGCTGCGCGAGCGAGTCGATGACGATCCCCACGGGCTGCACGTCCGCGGTGGGCGCCACGGCCCCGATCCCGTCGAGCACCGAACGGACGGTGGCGGGGTCGGCGTCGCTGAGCAGCACCTGGCTGCCCTCGGAGAGGAAGGCGCCGGGAGGAATCAGGGACGGCGGAATGAGAAGGCTCGGACCCGCGAACTCGGACGGCTGGTAGGCGCGCACCGTGACGCTTGCCCGAGGGACGGTCACCTTCAGCTTGTGGCCGGTGCTCAACAGGAACGGGAGAGTCCTGCCAGGAACGGCGTCCTCGTCGATGGAGAAGTTCGGGTCCTGAATCCGCATGACCTGGTGATCGACGCACCCTTCCGCCTTCTCGACGAAGGTGGCCAACTGTCGGCAGGTGGCGACCACGCCAGAAGTCCGTGGCCCCTCACTTCCCCAGACGTACCAGGTCGGTGAGGACACCACATGAGTCCGTACACCGACCACTTCGGCCGTCTCGGACCGCTGCTGGCCGCTCAGTTGCCGAAGAGGCAGGCTGTACTCCTGAACCGGGTTGGTGGACCGGCTCACCTGGTCCAGCTCGACGAGCACCCCCTGCGTCAGGGACGCCCCGAACACCAGCAGGACCAGCCCGGTGACCACCCGCAGGGACGACCCCGGATCGACCTCGGTCCGTCGCATCGCCAGGGCCAGCGGCAACGACTTCGTCGTCCCGGCCACCCGCCGCGCGAGCCACGCCGTGATCGGTGCCAGACCGAACACGAGCCCGGCGCCGGTCAGCAGTACGGCGCCGGGCACGAGGACCGCGCTGGCCGAACCCCCCGAAGGGTCCCGGCCCATCAGGCTGAGCACGCAGTACCCGCCGATGATCCCGAGCCCGGGAACGAGGAGCAGCGTCCCGAGCTTCCGGGGCGCCCGGCGCTCCCCGGTCCTCCGCACGCTGATCGGCGAGGAGGCGGCCCGGCGCGCGCCGTACTGCCCGACGACCCAGGCGAGCGCCGGACATCCCAGCAGGCACACGACGAGGGTCGTCGCCTCGGGCCGTCCGTCCGCCGGATACCAGTGCAGCCCCGGAAGCCCGATCCGCGCCATCAGCTCGTTGGCCCCGAGGTACCCCACGATCCCGATCACGGCCCCGACGAAGGCGGCGGCCACGCTCTCCCCGGCATTGACGCGGAGGGTGTCCTTCGCGCTGAGCCCGACGAGCCGCAGTGCGGCGAGCCGCCGGGCCCGGGACTCGCCGGAGAGCCGGGCGCAGACGGACAGGAAGATGACGAGGGGCAGCAGCACGACGCAGCCGAGGGTGAAGCGCAGGATGTCGAGGGTGGAGGGGTCGACCAGTTCGTCCCGGACGCCGTCGGCGCCGAAGTGACCGAGGGCCCGCGCCTCCGGCAGAGTGGCGGGGTCGGCGCCGATGTAGGCGTAGAGGTCGTCGGGGCCGCCCAGTCCGGCCGGCGCGATGGTGCCGGTCACCCGCCCCGGTACGAGCCCGGCGGCCCGGGGGTTGGCGGCCAGGACCTCGGCCAGCTTCGGCGACACGACGGCTTCGCCGGTCCGGGGAAGCCGCGCGATCCCCGGCGGAACGGGCGCGGGGCCGGGGCCCGTACGGCCGAAGAAGACACGACGGAGCGGCTGGGAGCCGTACGGGTCCAGGTACTCCTGGTAGACGATGTTCTTGTTGTCGCCCGGGTACACCGCACGGCTCGTCGTGCGCGCGTCGTGCGCGGCGAGGATCGTGGGAATGGTCAGGACGGCCGCGAGGCAGGCCACCCCCAGAGCGGATCCGAACGCCATCAGCAGGAAGCGGATCCTTCCCCTGCGACCGCTCCTCCACAGCAGACGGATCCCCAGGACGAACGGGTTCACACCGCCACCCGCTGGGCCAGCACGCCGTCCGACATCGTGTACTGGGTGTCGGCCCTGGCGGCGACCTCGGCGTCGTGGGTGACGATGACGACGGCCGTCTTCTGCCGTCGGGCCAGCCAGAGGAACTCCTTCAGGACGGTCTCCGCGTTGACGCTGTCGAGCGATCCCGTCGGCTCGTCCGCGAACACCACGTCCGGCCGGTGGACCAGCGCCCTGGCGACAGCGACGCGCTGGCTCTGGCCCCCCGAGAGCTGGGAGGTCCTGCGCCGTAGGAGATCGCTCATGCCGAGCCGTCCCAGCACGTGGGCGGCCATGACGTGGGCGTGCGCCTTGCTGATCCCGGCGAGCCGGAGGGGGAGCGCGGCGTTCTCCTCGACGGTCAGCTCCGGCAGGAGTTCGCCGTACTGGAAGACGAACCCGAGGCGGGTGCGGCGCAGGGCGCTCAACTCCCCGTCGGGGAGGGACGCGAGCCGGATCCCGTCGAAGGTGACGGTTCCGGCGGACGGGGGGAGGACGCCGGCGAGGCAGTACAGCAGCGACGACTTCCCGGACCCGCTGCTCCCCATGACGGCGGCCACCTCACCGCGCTTGAGCGTGAACTCGGCACCTCTGACGGCCTGCTCGGTGCCGTAGGAGAGATCCACGCCCTCGGCGCGGAGAATGACGTCCATCGTGATGGGCTCCTCGGGAAGGGAGGGGGAGCCGCTGGTCGACGGCTCCCCGAACCGTTGACTGTCAGCGCCTGAACGACCGCACGTCCGAGCAGTTGTCCGGCCGCAGGGATCCACGGTCCCTGCACACGCGCATGTCGGCGGTGTTGGTGAAGCGGGTGGCACCGTCGAAGACGACGTCTTCCACCTGGACCGTCCTCTTCTGGACGCCCATGAAGCGCTGCCATCCGTAGCGGTGCGGACGTACTTCCAGGTAGACGTTGTGTCCGTCGCCGGACTCGATGTCACGCAGTGAGCCCCTGAAACGGAAAGCCCCATGCTGACCCCCGGCGGGTTCCCACCGGTACTCCGCCTCCTCGAAGCGAGCGCCCGCCGTCTTCAGAGGCTCTCCGACGGGGCGCCACGAATCCGCGACCGCCACCCCCATCCCCCCGAAGAACAGCCCCCCGGCCACCACTGCCGTAGCGAACTTCCTCATCGATAACCCCTGTTTGGCTTGTGTGCCGACTGGTCATCACAGAAAGTATCGGCATCACTACACACCGGATGCCGCAGGAACGTCCCTCCCCCTCAGCACCCCCCGAACCGGTGAATGCGCCCCCTCCGGTGAATGCGCCCCCTTCGCTCCCCGTAGGGGTGATCGCCGGTGTGCCTGCGTGAAGGGTGGGGGTGGGGTCGTCAGGGTGGCCCACATGCGTTCTTCCTCTCTCCTCGGCCGTGCCCTCGTCCCCCTCGTCGCCGCCGTCGCGCTGTTCGGCACCGCCGGGACCGCCGTCGCCGGTGCCGTCGAGTCCTGCGGTTCGATCATCACGGCGCCGCTCGACCGGCCCGTTCCCGCCGACGAGCCCTGTCCCAGTGCCGACCCCGTCGTGTGCCGTATCCGCGTTCTGCCGATGGACGAGAAGGTCGAGGCGCAGCGGACCCGGATGAGTTACCACGGGCTCCTGGAGGAGATGCACCGCACGGAGGCGGCCATGCGCGAGGCGGGCGCCACGGACGAGGAGATCGCGCGCGAGCTCGTCGACATGCGGAACGAGGCGAAGGAGATCACCCGCGCGGGCATGAGCCCCGAGGAGGTCCGCATCCTGGAGGCCCGGAACATCGCGAAGTACGGCAACCCGCTCGGCCCGACCGCCGACCAGCTCTACGCCAAGTACGGCTCCTGGCAGCAGGTGATCGAAGCGTCGACGCGGACCAGCTACGCCGTGGACCGCGCGCTCAGCCTGGAGTACCGCCCCTGCCCGGTGTGACCGACGGGCGCCGGCGCCCCTCGTGCGCCAGGCGCCGACGACGGCCGAACGCCCTCCGGAGCCCGAGGCCGACAACGTCGAAGGGCCCCACCGTGAACGGTGGGGCCCTTCGACGTATTGCCCGGTGAGAGCAATGGCGGAGGATACGAGATTCGAACTCGTGAGGGGTTGCCCCCAACACGCTTTCCAAGCGTGCGCCCTAGGCCACTAGGCGAATCCTCCGGTCCGAACATTACATGACCGAGGAGGGTGCTTGCGAACTCGATCCGGGGCCGGATCGCCGAGGTGTTCCAGGTGGGGGAGCCGGACCGGGGAGCCCCCGGGATCGGGTACGCTGAGCGGAGCCCCTCACGCGGTGCTATCTGACTGAACTCCCCCAGGGCCGGAAGGCAGCAAGGGTAGGTCGGCTCTGGCAGGTGCGTGGGGGGCGCTTGCGTTTCTCGATCGCTTCGCCGCTTCGCAGCCTCATCGCCTCGCGTGGCCCCCGCCTCGCGCCCCCCGGGTCCGGCCGCCAGGCGACCCACGGCCATACGGGCCCCGCCCCCGCCCCGCCCGTACCGCCTCGCCGTCCAGTCCTGATCCGACCCCGACCCCGGCCCCCGTACGGACCCCGCGTCCGTCCCGCCCGGCCCCGGCCCCGGCGTCCGTCCGCGGCGGATTTTCCCGGGTTGTCGGTGCGCGCCTATAACCTCGTACACGTGTCGTCTCTCGCGCTCTACCGCCGCTATCGCCCCGAGTCCTTCGCCGAGGTCATCGGGCAGGAGCATGTCACCGACCCGTTGCAGCAGGCCCTGCGGAACAACCGGGTCAATCACGCGTACCTGTTCAGCGGGCCCCGTGGGTGCGGGAAGACGACCAGCGCGCGCATCCTGGCGCGCTGTCTGAACTGTGAGCAGGGGCCCACCCCGACGCCCTGCGGAGAGTGCCAGTCCTGCCAGGACCTCGCGCGCAACGGGCCCGGTTCGATCGATGTCATCGAGATCGACGCGGCCTCGCACGGTGGTGTGGACGATGCCCGTGACCTGCGGGAGAAGGCCTTCTTCGGGCCCGCCTCCAGCCGGTACAAGATCTACATCATCGACGAGGCCCACATGGTCACCCCGGCGGGCTTCAACGCCCTCCTGAAGGTGGTCGAGGAGCCGCCGGAGCACCTCAAGTTCATCTTCGCCACGACCGAGCCCGAGAAGGTCATCGGGACCATCCGCTCCCGCACCCACCACTACCCCTTCCGGCTCGTGCCCCCCGGCACCCTGCGGGAGTACCTGGGTGAGGTCTGCGGGCGCGAGGGCATCCCGGTCGCGGAGGGCGTGCTGCCGCTCGTGGTGCGCGCGGGCGCCGGGTCCGTGCGTGACTCGATGTCCGTCATGGACCAGCTCCTCGCCGGTGCCACCGACGACGGTGTGACGTACTCCATGGCGACCTCCCTGCTCGGCTACACGGACGGCTCGCTCCTCGACGCGGTCGTGGACGCGTTCGCCGCCGGGGACGGCGCCGCCGCCTTCGAGGTCGTGGACCGGGTCGTCGAGGGCGGCAACGACCCCCGCCGTTTCGTCGCCGACCTCCTGGAGCGGCTGCGCGACCTGGTGATCCTCGCCGCCGTCCCGGACGCCGCGGAGAAGAGCCTCATCGACGCCCCGGTCGACGTGATCGAGCGGATGCAGGCCCAGGCGTCGGTGTTCGGCGCGGCCGAGCTGAGCCGGGCCGCCGACCTCGTCAACAGCGGGCTGACCGAGATGCGGGGCGCCACCTCGCCCCGGCTCCAGCTCGAACTGATCTGCGCGCGCGTACTGCTGCCCGCCGCCTTCGACGACGAGCGGTCGTTCCAGGCGCGCCTCGACCGCCTGGAGCGCGGGATGGCGTCCGGCCCGCCCGCCGCCGCGCCCGCGCCGGTCTTCACCGCCGGGCCGCCCGCGCCCGCGATGGGGTACGTCCCCGGGCCCGAGGCCCACACCCCGATGGCCCCGCCCCCGCTCCCCCCGGCCGCCCCCGCGCAGACGGCCCCCGCACCCGCCCCGGCGGCGCCCGCTCCCGTGCAGCAGACCGCGCAGCCCCCGCAGCCCCAGCAGACCGCGCAGCCCCCGCAGGCCGCGCCTGCCGCGCCCCGGCCCGGCGCGTGGCCCGGTGCCGCCGCCCCGGGCAGCGGCGCACCCGGTGCCTGGCCCGGCGCGTCCGCCCCGGCGGCACCCGCGCCCGCCCACGTCCACGCTCCCGCGCCCGTACAGCAGCCGCAGGCGCCCGCCCCGGCCGCCGCTTCCGGTGGCGGGGACACCGCGCAGGTGCGGAACCTCTGGCCGCAGATCCTCGACGCCGTCAAGAACCGGCGCCGTTTCACGTGGATCCTGCTCAGCCAGAACGCGCAGGTGGCGGGCTTCGACGGCGCCACCCTCCAGCTCGGCTTCCTCAACGCGGGTGCCCGTGACAACTTCGCCACCAGCGGCAGCGAGGAAGTCCTCAAGCAGGCCCTCGCCGAGCAGTTCCAGGTGAACTGGAAGATCGAGGCGATCATCGATCCCTCCGGCGGCGCCTCGCCCCCGCCCGCCGCCACCGGTTTCGGCGGCGGCCGTCCGCAGGCGCCCGCCCCGGCGTTCCCGCAGGCTCCGCCCGCCCCCGTACAGCGACCGCAGTCCGCGCCCGCCTTCCCGCCGGGGGGCGGCGGCTTCCCGGGCGGCGGCTCCCCGCCGGCCCCGGCGTCCGGTCCCGCCGCCCCGCCCGCGTACGCGCCGTCCGCGCCGCAGCCCGTGGCGCCCGAGGACGACGTGCCGGAGGAGGACGATCCGGACCTCGTCGACTCGGCGCTCTCCGGTCACGACCTGATCGTGCGCGAGCTGGGCGCCACCGTTGTGGAGGAATATCCGAACCAGTAGGACCGTCTCGCTCGGTGGCCCGCACAAAAGGCATCCCGCGCCGGGGGCTACCCTGGCAGGCGTGAAGGTCCTCGTCATCGGCGGCGGCGCCCGCGAACACGCCCTGTGCCGCTCTCTCTCCCTCGATCCCGACGTCACCGCTCTGCACTGCGCGCCCGGCAACGCCGGAATCGCGGAGGTCGCCGAGCTGCACCCCGTCGACCAGCTCGACGGCGACGCCGTCGTGCGCCTCGCCACCCGGCTGGGGGCGGAACTCGTCGTCGTCGGCCCCGAGGCGCCGCTCGTCGCCGGTGTCGCCGACGCGGTCCGCGCCGCCGGTGTCCCCGTCTTCGGCCCGTCGCGGGAAGCGGCACGGCTGGAGGGCTCCAAGGCGTTCGCCAAGGACGTCATGGCGGGCGCCGAGGTGCCCACCGCCCGCAGCTACGTCTGTACGACCCCCGAGGAGATCGACGAGGCGCTCGACGCCTTCGGCGCCCCGTACGTGGTCAAGGACGACGGTCTGGCCGCGGGCAAGGGCGTCGTCGTCACCGACGACCTCGCACGGGCCAGGGAGCACGCCCTCGCGTGCGACCGCGTGGTCATCGAGGAGTTCCTGGACGGCCCCGAGGTCTCCCTCTTCGCGATCACCGACGGCACCACCGTCCTCCCGCTCCAGCCCGCGCAGGACTTCAAGCGCGCGCTCGACGGCGACGAGGGCCCCAACACCGGTGGCATGGGCGCCTACTCGCCGCTGCCCTGGGCCGACCCGAAGCTGGTCGAGGAGGTCCTCGGGACCGTCCTCCAGCCGACCGTCGACGAGCTGCGCCGCCGGGGCACGCCGTTCTCCGGCCTGCTGTACGCGGGGCTCGCGATCACCGGCCGCGGGGTGCGGGTCATCGAGTTCAACGCGCGCTTCGGCGACCCCGAGACGCAGGTCGTCCTGGCCCGTCTGAAGACCCCGCTGGCGGGCGTCCTGCTGAACTCGGCCAACGGCACCCTGGACGACCAGGCCCCGCTGAGCTGGAGCGACGAGGCCGCCGTCACGGTGGTCGTCGCCTCGCACAACTACCCGGACACCCCGCGCACCGGCGACCCGATCGAGGGCCTGGCCGAGGTCGCGGAGAAGGACGCCCCGCTCGCGTACGTCCTCCACGCCGGTACGAAGCGGGACGGCGACGCGGTGCTGAGCGCGGGCGGCCGGGTCCTCTCGGTCACCGCCACCGGTACGGACCTGGCACAGGCCCGCGAGCGCGCCTACACGGCGGTCGGCCGCATCCGTCTTGACGGCTCCCAGCACCGCACGGACATCGCGCGGAAGGCCGCCGAGGCCTGATCTCCCTTGGGGGAACGGCCCGGCCGTGCGGTGGAGCAACACTGCACCGCACGGCCTTCCGAGCGCCATCACCTTTGCCCAAGGCCATTCCATCGAGTGACGGTTGGGCCATCCGGATGACGTCCGCCACAGCCCCAACTAGGGTGCGGCGAAGGCGTTCCGGCACTTGGCCCACCGGCATTGCGATGTCGGTGCCGGGTGCCACAGTGGGGGAGTGAGCAACACCGCCACAGGCAGTCCCGACGTGGGCAGGAGGGGGTGATGTACGGCGTGTCCGGTACCGGTTCCGTTGTCGCCGAGGAGTGGGGAGCGCGCGCCGCGCACTCCCGGGCCCTCGCGGTCCTCCAGGTCCGCGGCAGGGCCCTGGGCCTCGCGGTCCTGCCCGCCGCCGTGGCCGTCGTGCTCCACGCGGGCGGTGCCGCGGGCCACTTCACGGGCTCCGGCTGGGAAGCGGCCCGCTGGGCGGTCACCGTCCTCGCCGCCGTCGTCCTCGTCGCCGCCGCGGCCGTCACGCTCGTCGTCGTCCGGGCCCGCCCGGCGGCCACGCCCACGGTGGAGCTCTCCGAGACCGCCGCCCCCGACCTCTACCGGCTCGTCCGGGACCTCGCCGACCGGCTCGGCGTCCCCGCGCCCTCCGCGATAGCCCTGACCCCCGACTGCGACAGCTGGCTGGAGGACCGCACCCACCGCGCGCTGCGCGCCCCGGGCGACGCCGGTGGCCGGAGCTCCGGCAGCGCCCCCGTCCTCGTCATGGGCTCGCCCTTCCTGTGGTGGATGCGCGTCGGTGAACTGCGGGCGATCCTCGCCCCCGTCGTCGCCGGTACGGGCCCCGCCGCGCATCCCGACATAGCCGCCGCCCGCCGTTTCGTCCGGGGGCTCGACGCCGCCGTCGCCGTACCGGCCGAGCCCGGTCTCGACCCGCTCCGGCGGCTCGGCGCGCGCGGGGTCGCCCAGGTCGCCCGGGTCCTGCTCCGCGCCTGCCGGACGCACGCCGCCGAGATGGAGCGCGGGGTCGCCGCCGCGGGCTCGGAGCGCGCCCAGGCCGTGGACTACGGAGTGCGGATCGTCGCCCAGGAGCAGGTCGGTCTCGCGTACGCGGGCTGGGACCGGCTCCTGACCCGGGTCGCGCTGCCCGCCTGGCGCATGGGCCGCTGGCCCGCCCGGCTCGACGCGGGGGTGGTCTCCGCGCTGACCGAGCTGTCCCGCCGGGACCGGCTCGCGGACGGTTTCTCCTCGCGGCTCGGCGAGCGCCCGGCCTGCGACCTCCTGGAGGAGCCCGGCGCGGTCGACGAGGCCACTTCGCTGCTCGCCGCCCGGCTCTTCCACGGCGGCCCGGCCGAGCCGTGTCCCGACTGGTCGCCGGTCGAGTGGAGCCAGTACCCGGAGGAGGTCGTCGACCGGAAGTGGCGTACGGACGCGGCCCGGCTGCACCGGGTCCTCGACGGCCTCGGTGTGACCGGCGGCCCGACGCCCGACGACGGCCCGACCCTGGCCCGGGTGATCGACCATCTGACGGCGGGCCGCCCGGAGGGCCGTGCGGAAGGCTGGACGGAGAGCCGCGCGGTGGACGCCGACGACGTCGGTCCCGGCTGTCCCACTGGTCCCGGCTATCCCCCTGATCCTGACGGCGCTGCTGGTGGTCCGGACGAACCCGGCGCCTTCGCCGGTCCCGATGCCTTCGCCGGTCCGGATCCCGGTGCCGGGACTGCTTCCGATGCCCCCGCTGATCTCGACGACCCCGGCCCCTCCGTCGCCCCCGGCGCCCCCGGCTCTCCCGATGATCTCGATGCATTCGACGCACTCGACGCGCTTGACGACGAGCCGGTCAATCCCGCCGCCGAGGCCCTCGCCGCCGCGCTGAGCGCCCTCCTCGCGCGGGAGGAAGCGGTCAGGGAGGCGCGGGTGGCCGCCGGTGCCTCCGGGACCGCCGAGGCGAGCAAGGCGAGCAGGAACAAGAGCGGGACGAAGTCCGGGTCCGGAGCGAAGTCCGGGCCCGGGGCCGCCCCGCCGTCCGCGTCCGGAGTCACCCCGCCGTCCGGGGCCGTGGCCGCCCCGCCGTCCGGGGCCGTGGCCGGGGCGGACTCCACGACCGGAGCCCGGCTTGCGGGCTCCGGGCCCGGTTCCGACGCCGACCGGGCCGTCCCCCCGCCGCCGCCCGTCGTCTTCAGCGGTCCTGACGGGCCCCTGCCGCTGTTCCCGCTCCAGCCGCCCCGGAGCGGCCGTGACCTGCTCGCCGACCATGTGACCGCGATGGTCTGCTGCGCGGCCGTGGACACCGCAGAGGCGGCACCCGGACTCGACTGGCTCGACGGCCCCTCCCTGCTCGTGGGCGGTGAGCGCGCGGCCGATCTCGGCCCCCGGATCCTCGCCCTGGTGGAGGAGGGGGACCCGGAGCCGTTGCGGCTCTGGCTGGCCCGTACCGGGGTGCGTCCGGAGAAGCCCGTACGACTGGTCTGAACCAGCCAGGACCAGCCACCGGGCCCGCTCCCGGGGCGAGCCACCCGATGGTTCTCGGACAGGGGTCAGGACGATTTCATAGCCTCTGTCCTGGTTTCACGGCTATTTTCAGCCGCCCATCCGGCCGTTCCGCCCGGAGTCAGGGGTTCCACTCTCGTCAATTCGCGACGAACGGTGACGGAGTGCGCGCGTTATGTGATGTGCTGGAGACCGCCACTGACAGAGGCACGCACCGGACGTCCGCGCCAGTGGCACGGACCAGCCACGGGCCGATCGACCGAGCCGGGGGAACCGAGACCGACCGGGAACGACCGGGGTAGTCGAGGGAGGGCGCACCATGGGGGCGGACCAGATCAGGAGGTGGGAGTCGGGGGCGCTGGCGCACGCCGTCTCCGATCCCTTCGGCCAGGGCCCGCTGCCCTGGCTGCGCGGCTCCGAGAACTACTTCGACGACACCGGGCAGATGGTGCCCTGGTACGCGGACGAGATCCTGGCCAGTGGGGGCAACGGTGGCCCGCGCACGGCGGACGACGTGCGCCGCCAGATCAAGGGCTTCGCCTCCGAGGGCGCGGTGGCACCGGGCGAGTCGATCGACTTCCACATCACGGTGGACCCGCCGCAGGAGTTCTCGGTGGACATCTACCGGATCGGTCACTACGGCGGCCACGGCGCCGCGAAGATCACCACGAGCCCCCGGCTCTCCGGGATCGTCCAGCCCGCCCCGCTCACCGCCGACCGCACGGTCTCCTGCCACCACTGGTGGCAGTCCTGGCGGCTCCAGGTCCCGTCCTACTGGTCGATCGGCGCGTACGTGGCCGTGCTCACCACCGCCGACGGGCACCGCTCGCACATCCCCTTCACCGTCCGGGACAGCCACCCGGCGGACCTGCTGCTCGTCCTGCCGGACGTGACCTGGCAGGCGTACAACCTCTACCCGGAGGACGGGCACACCGGTGCGAGCCTCTACCACGCGTGGGACGAGGAGGGACGGCTGCTCGGCGAGGAGGACGCGGCCGTCACCGTCTCCTTCGACCGTCCCTACGCGGGCGCGGGACTGCCGCTGCACGTGGGGCACGCGTACGACTTCATCCGCTGGGCCGAGCGCTACGGCTACGACCTGGCGTACGCGGAGACCCGCGACCTGCACGCGGGCCGGGTCGATCCCGGGCGCTACCGGGGCCTCGTCTTCCCCGGGCACGACGAGTACTGGTCGGTGCCGATGCGCAGGACCGTCGAGCGCGCCCGTGACCAGGGGACCTCGCTGGTCTTCCTCTCCGCCAACACCATGTACTGGCAGGTGGAGCTGGGCCCCTCGCCCTCGGGGGTCCCGGACCGGCTCCTGACCTGCCGGAAGCGGCGCGGTCCCGGCCGGTCCGCGCTCTGGCGCGAGGTGGACCGGCCGGAGCAGCAGCTGCTCGGCATCCAGTACGCGGGGCGGGTGCCGGAGCCGCGTCCGCTGGTCGTCAGGAACGCGGGGCACTGGCTGTGGGAGGCGACCGGGGCGGGCGACGGCGACGAGCTGCCCGGACTGGTCGCGGGCGAGGCGGACCGCTACTTCCCGCGCACGCCGCTGCCCGAGCACCAGGGCCGCATCCTGCTCGCGCACTCGCCCTACCAGGACGGGGAGGGGGCGCTGCGGCACCAGGAGACCTCGCTGTACCGGGCGCCCTCGGGGGCCTGGGTCTTCGCCTCCGGGACCTTCGCCTGGTCGCCCGCGCTCGACCGGCCGGGGCACGTGGACGCCCGGGTGCAGCGGGCCACGGCGAACCTCCTCGACCGGATCTGCAAGAGGGACTGACCGGGTCGGGGCGTCCGCCGACCGGGATCGGCAGGGGTCGGCCGGGGCTGACCGGGGCCGCTCGCCGTGGTGGCGGCCGGGTGCGAGAGAATCGAAGCGCTCCTGGATCAACCTACGCGGAGGAACCGTGTCCGGATTCGTAGAAAAGCCCGAGCCCGTCCAGGTCCCGGGCCTGACCCATCTCCACACGGGCAAGGTGCGCGACCTGTACCGGAACGAGGCCGGTGACCTCGTGATGGTGGCGAGCGACCGCCTGTCCGCGTACGACTGGGTCCTGCCCACCGAGATCCCCGACAAGGGCCGGGTCCTCACCCAGCTCTCCCTGTGGTGGTTCGACCGGCTCGCCGACCTGGTCCCGCACCATGTGCTCTCGACCGAGCTTCCGGCCGGCGCCCCCGCCGACTGGGCCGGGCGCACCCTGATCTGCAAGTCGCTCGCCATGGTCCCGGTCGAGTGCGTGGCCCGCGGCTACCTCACCGGCTCCGGTCTCGTGGAGTACGACGAGTCCCGTACGGTCTGCGGTCTCGCGCTCCCCGAGGGGCTCGGCGACGGCTCCGAGCTGCCCGCCCCGATCTTCACCCCCGCGACGAAGGCGGCGGTCGGCGACCACGACGAGAACGTCTCGTACGAGGAGGTCGCCCGGCAGGTCGGCGCCGAGACCGCCGCGCTGCTGCGCCGGACGACGCTCGCGGTGTACGGCCGGGCCAGGGACATCGCCCGCGAGCGCGGGATCATCCTCGCCGACACCAAGTTCGAGTTCGGCTTCGACGGGGAGACCCTCGTCCTCGCCGACGAGGTGCTCACCCCGGACTCCTCGCGGTTCTGGCCCGCCGCCCAGTGGCAGCCGGGCCGTGCCCAGCCCTCGTACGACAAGCAGTTCGTCCGTGACTGGCTGACCTCCCCGGCCTCCGGCTGGGACCGCCGGAGCGAGCAGCCGCCGCCCGCGCTCCCGCAGGAGATCGTGGACGCCACCCGCGCCAAGTACCTGGAGGCGTACGAGCTGCTGACCGGGAAGACCTGGTCGGACAGCTTCTAGCCGTCCGGTGCTCCCCGCCCCCGCCGCCGGTGGGGGGCGGGAGCACGAGAAAGCCCCCGGTCGGATCGACCGGGGGCTTCTTCGTGGAGCGGACGACGAGATTCGAACTCGCGACCCTCACCTTGGCAAGGTGATGCTCTACCAGCTGAGCTACGTCCGCATGTGCTGTTGCGCGGGGCCAACTATACCCAACCTTTGGTCTGCGCGAGACGCACCGCCGTGTGCCGGTTCTCCGCACCGAGTTTCGCGGCGGCGGAGGAGAGGTAGTTGCGGACGGTTCCGGGGGAGAGGGAGGCCCGCCGGGCGATCTCCGCCACGGGGGCTCCGTCGGCGGAGAGTTCGAGCACCTCGGCCTCCCGGGCGGTCAGCGGGGAGTCTCCGGCGGCTATGGCGTCCGCCGCCAACTCCGGGTCGACATAGCGGTTTCCGGCGTGCACGGTGCGGATGATCTCGGCGAGCCGCCGGGCGCTGACGGTCTTCGGCACGAAGCCCCGGACCCCGGCGGAGAGCGCCCGCTTGAGATGCCCGGGACGGCCGTGGCCGGTCACGATCATGGTGCGGCAGCCGGGGAGTTCGTCCCGCAGGGCTGTGGCGACCCTCACACCGTCCGCCCCCGGCATCTGGAGGTCGAGCACGGCGACGTCGGGGCGGTGGGCCAGGGCCATGGCGAGCGCCTCGGGCCCGGTCGCCGCCTCGGCCACGACCACGAGGTCGTCCTCAAGACCGAGGAGCGCGGCGAGCGCGCCCCGGATCAGATGCTCGTCGTCGGCGAGCAGCACACGGAGGGGCGGGGGTACGGGGGCGGTGGCCGGGGCGTCCGCCTCGGCCACCGGCTCCGGCGCGGGTACGGGGTGGGGTGCGGCTCCCGGGGCGGGCGTATCGCCCTGCTCCGGTGCGTCGCCCGGTCCGGGCGCGGTCATCGGCCGACCGCCTTCGCCGGAGGAGGCGCGGACGGCGACCCCGGCGACTCGGGTGTGGGGGGCTCGGGCGCGGTCGGTGCGGGCACCTTCCCCGGCGTAGGCCCCGAGAGCGGAGGTTCCGGGGCGGGCGCCACGGCCCGTACGGGCGTCACCGGCACGGTCACCGGCGTCCCCGGCGGCACCGGGGCACCGGTGGCCGTACCCGAGCCCGTACCCGAGTCCGTACTCGTACCCGTGGCCGGTACGCGGGCCGTCACCCTGAACGTACCGCCGTCGCCACGGCCCGCCTCCAGCGTGCCGTCGACGGCCGCGAGCCGTTCGCGCAGTCCGGCGAGGCCGGAGCCCCGGCCGGGCAGGTCCGTGCCTGTCCCGGGGCCGTCCGCCCCGTCGTTCACGACCGTCAGCAGCACCGTGCCGTTCTCCTCCCGGACGGTGATCGCGCAGTTCCGCGCGTCCCCGTGTCTCAGTACGTTCGTGGTGGTCTCCCGGACCACCCAGCCCAGCGCCGACCGGACCGGGTCCGGCAGGTCGAGTGCGGGGGCGTCGACGGCGCAGTCGATCCCGGCGGCGCCGAGCACGCCCCGCGCGCCCTCCAGCTCCACCCGCAGGTCCGCCTCGCGGTAGCCGCGCACGACGTCCCGCACCTCCCGCTGGGACTCCTGGGCGATCCGCTGGACCTCGGTCATCTGGTCGACGGCCTCCGGGCGTCCGCGCCGGGCGAGCTGGACGGCCAGCTCGCTCTTGAGGGCGATGACGGAGAGGTTCCGGCCGAGGATGTCGTGCAGGTCGCGGCCGAAGCGCAGCCGCTCCTCGGCGACGGCGAGCCGGGTCTGCACGTCCCGTGCCGCGCGCAGTTCGAAGACGACGCCGAGGACCCAGAGGGAGAGGCGGACGGTCACGGCCAGCCAGCCGGTGAAGAACAGGACGACCCCCAGGCCCCCCAGGGTCTGCCCGGCGTTCGTGCCGGTGAGCGGGACGAGGGCGCCGAGCAGGGCGATCAGGAGCGCCTGGTGGAGGACGATCCGGCGCACCGGGAGGACCAGGCAGTGTCCGGCGGCGAAGGGGATGAGCGCCGCCGCGAGCATCGAGGGCAGCAGGTCCCCGATGTCGGCGGTGGCCCCTTCGAGGAGGACCGCCCCGGCGGTCGCGGCCCCGGCGGTCGCCGCGTACCGGACGACGTGTGTCGGGACCGGGGTGCCGGGGCGCAGATAGGCGTCCATGGCGAGGCGCAGGAAGCGGTGGCAGAAGAGCCCGTTGGCGAGGTTGAGGAGCGGGGCGACGATCACGAGCGGCAGCGGGGCCTCGTGTCGGACCTGCCGGACGAGGAGCAGCAGTCCGAGGACGAACACGGAGGTCCACAGCAGCATGTACGCGGTGACCCGGGTGTAGAGGTCGACCTTGTCCAGGCCGCTGCGGCGGCTCAGGGCGCGCAGGCTCTTCACGGTGTCGGCTCCTCTCGACGTCTCGGCGTACGGGGCGGGAACGAGCGGCGGGATCCAGCGCCTGGATCCCGCACCTGGGTTCGGCAGGTGGGTCGGCACCCGGGTTCGGGGTGGGTTCAGCGGCGGGGTTCCCAGCGGAACCACCGTTGGACAGCAAACACCGAGACCACGATCCAGGCCACCGTCGGCAGGAGGGCGTCGGTGAGGTCGCCCGCCGTCGCGCCGCCCGCCCAGCCCGCCCGGAGGAGGCTCACGGAGCCGGTCAGGGGCAGCAGCTCGCAGAGGGACGCGATCCGGTCGGGGAGGGCGGAGAGGGGGACGAAGAGGCCGGAACCGACGGCCGAGAGCATCACCAGGGGCAGGGCGGTGAGCTGGGCGCTCTCGGTGGTGCGGGTGACGACGGAGGTGACGGCGGCGAGTGCGGCGAGCAGGACGGTGCCGAGGAGGACCCCGGCGAGGAGGAGTTCGGGCCGGGCGGGCGCGGACAGGCCGAGGAGGGTGACGCCACCGGTCGTGAGCAGGGCGCACTGGGCGAGGGCGAGGACGACGGCGGGCAGCGCGATGCCGGTGAGGATCTCGGGATCGGTGGGTTCGCCGGTGCGGAGCCGCTTGAGGACGAGGCTTTCGCGGCGGGTGACGAAGGCGGCGACGAGGTTGCTGTAGACGCCCATGAGGAGGGCCATGGCGACGGCGCCGGTGACGGCGATCTCCGCGATGCTCGTGCCCGTGCCGCCGAGGTCGGTGCTCCGGAGGGAGGTGCGGACGGCCTCGACCATGAGGACGGGGACGAAGAGGGCGCCGAAGAGGGCGGTGCGGTTGCGCAGGAGCAGGGTCAGTTCGGCCCGTCCGAGGGCGGCGAGCCGCGCGCGGGAGGGGACGGCGAGCCGTGCCCGGGAGGAGGCGTGGGCGAGGGGGCTCATCGGGCGGGCTCCGTTTCCGTGGTGATCCGTCCGGCGATGTCGAGGAACGCCTCTTCGAGGGAGGCGGCGCGGGCGTCGAGCCCGCCGAGCCGTACGTCGTGGTCCCGGGCCCAGCCGAGCAGCGCGGCCAGGTCGTCCTGGAGCGCGGTGGTACGGATCTCGACGCGGTCGCCGTCCTCGGCGGCCCGCAGGTGGAGCGGGAGCCGGGCGGCGGGGATGCCGTGGGGGAGGGTGAAGAGGATGCGGGCGGGGCGGGCGGCGGTGACCTCGGCGGGAGTGCCGGAGAGCACGATCCGGCCACCGTGCATGATCGCGAGCCGGTCGGCCAGGATCTCGGCCTCCTCCAGGTAGTGGGTGGTGAGGAGGACGGTGGTGCCCTCGTCGCGGAGGGAGCGGACGAGGTCCCAGGTGTCGCGGCGGCCCTCGGCGTCGAGTCCGGTGGTGGGTTCGTCGAGGAAGAGGACCTCGGGGCGGCCGAGGAGGGCGAGGGCGAGATCGAGGCGCCGCCGTTCGCCGCCGGACAGCTGCTTGACGCGGATCTTCTCGCGGCCGGTGAGACCGGTGGCGTCGAGGACGTCGCCGGAGGGCCGGGCGCCGGTGGTGCAGCCCGCCCACATCCGTACGGTTTCGGCCACGGTGAGGTCGGAGGGGAAGCCGCCTTCCTGGAGCATCACGCCGATGCGGGGGCGGACCGAGGCCCGTTCCCGGTACGGGTCGTGGCCGAGGACACGGGCGGTGCCCGCGCTGGGGGAGGCGAGGCCCTCCAGGAGTTCGACGGTGGAGGTCTTGCCCGCGCCGTTGGTGCCGAGGAGGGCGAAGACCTCGCCGCGCGGGACGGTGAAGGAGAGGCCGCGGACGGCTTCGAAACCGCCGGAGTAGGTGCGGCGGAGGCCTTCCGCCTGGATCGCGTGGGTCATGGATCCAGGTTCCCGGCGCCGTCGGACGTACGGCAGTGCGTGCCGTCATCACCCGCGTCTGACAAATGTCATGCCGATGCCGTGCCGGCAGAGGAGGGCCCCCGTGCGAAGCCGGAACCGGCGGGGACG
The DNA here is from genome assembly GCF_044744885.1 of Streptomyces sp. NPDC087215. Lineage (NCBI taxonomy): Bacteria > Bacillati > Actinomycetota > Actinomycetes > Kitasatosporales > Streptomycetaceae > Streptomyces > Streptomyces sp. NPDC087215. The sequence goes on along the minus strand of NZ_JBIUZD010000003.1, from coordinate 69,242 downwards.
GAGCTGACGAGGCCGGAGCTGACGAGGCCGGAGCGGAGGCCGGAAGCCGAGGAGGACGCCGTCGGGAGGCCGGGGACGACGAGGACGGGGACAGCGGACGGGGACAGAGGCGAGGCCGAGGCCGGAGACAGAGCACGATCCGGTGCCGACGGACGCGGACGCCGACGTCGACGCCGATGCCGGTCGGTCCGTCAGCCGGTCGACGGAGGAAGGCCGTACGGGCCACGGGGCGATGGGGGACGCGTGACGGGTGACGGCGTCGGTCGGGAACACGACGAAGGCCCGGTTCCTGGGAACCGGGCCTTCGATCTGGAGCGGACGACGAGATTCGAACTCGCGACCCTCACCTTGGCAAGGTGATGCTCTACCAGCTGAGCTACGTCCGCATTGCTGCCGCTCGGCTTTCACCGGGCGGTGCGGGCATCACTCTACCCGATGCACAGGAGTGCCTCGGTCTTGCGATGCAGAGCGGGTGACAGGAATTGCACACTGCGCCTTCCCCCTGGAAGGGGGATGTTCTGCTACTGAACTACACCCGCACGCTGCTCGGGGCCGGACCTTTCGGCCTTGCCCCTCGGCGTGTTCCAAACCTTAGCCGATCATGGGGGGTGGAATGCAAATCGGTTCCCGGGGCGGCCCCGGGAGCGGCCCGCCGGGGCCCCTCCTCGGGGGCGGTCCCGGCGGGCCCTCGGCTCAGCTCGCCGCCTGGAACGCCTCGTAGACCCGCTTCGGGATGCGGCCCCGGGCGGGCACGTCCATCTTGTTGGACTGGGCCCAGGCGCGGACGGCCGCGGGGGCGGGGGCCACGGAGGTGTGGGTGTACGTCTCCGCCGGGGCGCTCCGGCCGGCCGCCCCGCGCGCGGACTGCTTGCGTCCGGCCGCGAGGTACGGGGCGAGGGCCTTGCGGAGTTTCTTTGCATTGGCAGCATTCAGGTCGATCTCGTACATCTTCCCGTCGAGGCCGAACGCGACCGTTTCAGCTGCTTCTCCGCCGTCCATGTCGTCGGAGAGTGTGACCACCACACGCTGAGCCACGGATATCGGTCCTTTCCTGCGGCCGACGCCGGGGGGAGGACGCTTGTGGCGCCTCTGACGTGCGGCGATGACGACCTTACGGCTGTGCCGGGACAATGCTGCTTTCTTCTGGATTCCTTTCTACAGCGGCAGGTGTCGCAGGGGGAAGCCCCGGCAATTGTTTGAGCGTGTCCCGGTGCAATGAGATCCGGCGGAGATGCGGCGGAGAGGGGGCGGACATCCGGCCGAGAAGCGCCGGGGGATGTGGTGGGAGTCGATGAGATCCGACCGGGGCCGCGATATTTCACGGGAATTTTGCGTGGGCGGGGAGGGGCTCGGGTGCGGATGGCGTCCGTCGGTCGGCCAGGTCCGTGACCTGGCCTTTGGAGGATCCTTCAGATCTCTACCCGCGTAGAATTTGGAGGCAGGTACGCTGAGCGGACCGCCCACGCAACACACCACCGGGAGTGCCAGTGGCACGCGTCGTAGTCGACGTCATGCTCAAGCCGGAGATCCTCGACCCTCAGGGGCAGGCGGTGCAGCGTGCACTGCCTCGCCTGGGATTCGCCGGAATCGCCGACGTCCGCCAGGGGAAGCGCTTCGAGCTGGAGGTGGAGGGACCGGTCGACGACGCCGCCCTCGCCCGCATCCATGAGATGGCCGAAACCTTCCTTGCCAACACCGTGATCGAAGACTTCGTCGTGAAGGTGGAGTCGTGACCGCACGCATCGGCGTCGTCACCTTCCCCGGCACGCTCGACGACCAGGACGCGCTGCGCGCCGCCCGCCTCGCGGGCGGCGAGCCCGTCTCGCTGTGGCACCGCGACAAGGACCTCAAGCAGGTCGACGCCGTGGTCCTGGCCGGTGGCTTCTCCTACGGCGACTACCTGCGGGCCGGAGCCATCTCCCGCTTCTCGCCGGTGATGGAGACGGTCATCGAGCAGGCCAGGGCGGGTATGCCCGTCCTCGGCATCTGCAACGGCTTCCAGATCCTCACCGAGGCCCATCTGCTGCCGGGCGCGATGCTGCGCAACAACCACCTCCACTTCGTCTGCCGCGACCAGAAGCTGCGGGTGGAGAACGCGGGCACCGCCTGGACCTCGGACTACACCGAGGGCCAGGAGATCGAGGTCCCGCTCAAGAACATGGACGGCCGGTACGTCGCCGACGAGCGCACGCTCGACGAGCTGGAGGCCGAGGGGCGGGTCGCCTTCCGCTACCTGGACGTGAACCCCAACGGCTCGCTGCGCGACATCGCGGGCATCACCAACGCCGCGGGCAACGTGGTCGGCCTCATGCCGCACCCGGAGCACGCCGTCGAGCCGCTCATCGGCACGGGCAAGACGGACGGCCTCGGTTTCTTCACCTCGATCCTCAAGAAGCTGGTCAACGCCTGATGACTCTGGACACGGTCAAGCACGCGGCCGAGACGCCGGACAGCGAGCAGCCCTGGAAGGAGCTCGGCCTCAAGGAGGACGAGTACGCGCGCGTCCGTGAGATCCTCGGCCGCCGTCCCACCGGCGCCGAGCTCGCCATGTACTCCGTCATGTGGTCCGAGCACTGCTCGTACAAGAGCAGCAAGGTCCACCTGAAGCAGTTCGGCGAGAAGGTCCCGGAGAACGACGCCATGCTCGTCGGCATCGGCGAGAACGCGGGCGTCGTCGACGTCGGCCAGGGGTACGCGGTCACCTTCAAGGTCGAGTCGCACAACCACCCCTCGTACATCGAGCCCTACCAGGGCGCGGCCACCGGCGTCGGCGGCATCGTCCGCGACATCCTCGCCATGGGTGCCCGCCCGGTCGCGGTCGTCGACCCGCTCCGCTTCGGCGCCGCCGACCACCCCGACACCAAGCGCGTGCTGCCCGGTGTCGTCGCGGGCATCGGCGGCTACGGCAACTGCCTCGGTCTGCCGAACATCGGCGGCGAGGTCGTCTTCGACTCCTGCTACCAGGGCAACCCGCTGGTCAACGCCGGTTGCATCGGCGTCATGAAGCACGAGGACATCCACCTCGCCAAGGCCTCCGGGCCCGGCAACAAGGTCATCCTGTACGGCGCCCGCACCGGTGGCGACGGCATCGGCGGCGTCTCGGTCCTCGCGTCCGAGACCTTCGACGACACCAAGCCCACCAAGCGCCCCGCCGTGCAGGTCGGCGACCCCTTCCAGGAGAAGCTCCTCATCGAGTGCACCCTGGAGATCTTCCGGGAGAAGCTGGTCGCGGGCATCCAGGACCTCGGCGGCGCCGGGCTCTCCTGCGCCACCTCCGAGCTGGCCTCCGCCGGTTCCGGCGGGATGCGCGTGGACCTCGACCTGGTGCACCTGCGCGACGCGACGCTCTCGCCCGAGGAGATCCTCATGAGCGAGTCGCAGGAGCGCATGTGCGCGATCGTCGAGCCCGAGCACGTCGCCCGCTTCCTGGAGATCTGCGAGAAGTGGGACGTCATCGCCACCGTCATCGGTGAGGTGACCGAGGGCGAGCGCCTGGAGATCTTCTGGCACGGCGAGCAGATCGTCGACGTGCCGCCGCGTTCCGTCGCCCACGAGGGCCCGACCTACCACCGGCCGTACGCCCGCCCCGAGTGGCAGGACGCGCTCCAGGCGGACGACGCGGGCAAGCTGCCCCGGCCGACGACCGGCGCCGAGCTGAAGGACCAGGTCCTGAGGCTGGTGTCGTCGCCGAACCAGGCGTCGAAGTCCTGGATCACGGACCAGTACGACCGGTTCGTGCAGGGCAACACGGTCCTGGCGCAGCCCGAGGACGCGGGCATGGTCCGTATCGACGAGGAGACCAACCTCGGCGTGGCCATGGCGACCGACGGCAACGGCCGGTACGCGAAGCTCGACCCGTACACGGGCGCGCAGCTCGCCCTCGCGGAGGCGTACCGCAACGTCGCCGCGTCCGGCGCCAAGCCGCTCGCCATCTCGGACTGCCTGAACTTCGGTTCGCCCGAGGACCCGGCCGTGATGTGGCAGTTCGCCGAGGCCACCCGTGGTCTCGCGGACGGCTGCCTCCAGCTCGGCACCCCGGTGACCGGCGGCAACGTGTCGCTCTACAACCAGACCGGTGACGTGGCGATCCACCCGACGCCCGTCGTGGCGGTCCTCGGTGTGATCGACGACGTCAACCGGCGTACGCCGATCGCCTTCGCGGAAGAGGGCCAGCTCCTCTACCTGCTGGGCGACACGCGTGAGGAGTTCGGCGGTTCGGCCTGGTCCGAGGTGATCCACCAGCACCTGGGCGGTCTGCCGCCGGCCGTGGACCTCGACCGCGAGAAGCTGCTGGGCGAGATCCTGATCTCGGCGTCCCGCGACGGCATGATCGACGCGGCGCACGACCTGTCCGACGGCGGTCTGGTGCAGTCGGTCGTCGAGTCCTGCCTGCGCGGCGGGCACGGCGCGCGTCTGGTCGTCCCGGAGGGCCTGGACGCGTTCACGTTCCTGTTCTCCGAGTCGGCGGGCCGCGCGGTCGTCGCCGTTCCGCGCAGCGAGGAGCTCCGCTTCACCGACATGTGCGGTGCGCGCGGTCTCCCGGCGGCCCGGATCGGTGTCGTCGACGGTGACGCGGTGGACGTGCAGGGCGAGTTCGCGCTCTCCCTCGCGGAGCTGCGCACGGCGCACGAGGCGACGATCCCGGGCCTGCTGGCCTGATCGCGTCGCACCACAGGAGTCACGGGGGAGCCCCCGTCCGGCCTTCGGGTCCGGGCGGGGGCTCTTTCCGTACGGGGGCCCCGGGACGCGGTTCCGGCGTCGGTTGCATGAGATTACGTAATTACGTAATCTCATGGTCATGGAGCTGGAAGAGCGGGTCGCCGCGCTGGAAGAGCGCGTCGCGGCCCTTGAGGGCGTCGAGCGGCCCCTGCCCGAGACCGTGGGCGGCACCTTCTGGGCCCTGGAGGGGCTCAAGGAGCGGATCGAGGAGGCGGGGGCGGCCGGTGAGGACGGCGCGGTCCTGTTCACGGGCTCGGTCAGGCTGCCGACCGACGAGCGGTACGAGTGGCAGTTCGGCGCCTTCACCGAGCGGCTGCTCGACGAGGACTGGGCCCTGGGCGCCGAGAACCTTGCCGCGCTCGGGAATCCCGTACGGCTCCGGCTGCTGCGGGAGATCCTCGGCGGCCGGCGCACCGCCGCCGAGCTGGCGGAGTCGGCCGAGACCGGCACGACCGGCCAGATCTACCACCATCTGCGCCAGCTGACCGGCGCGGGCTGGCTGCAGACCAGCGGGCGCGGCCGGTACGAGGTCCCGGCCGCCCGGGTCGTCCCGCTCCTGGTGGTCCTCACGGCCGCCCGGTCGTGACGGGCGCCGCCCGTCCCTTCACGGCTGCCCGTCCCTTCACGGCCGCCCGTTCCTTCACCGCCGTCCGCTCGTGACGGCCGTCCGTCCCTGACGGGTCCCGCCCGTCGCCCGTCCTCACCCGTCACCACCGTCCGTCCAGGGGGAACGTCCATGTCGTCACGGAAACTCGCCACCACGGCCTTCCGGCTGCTGATGCTGCTGTTCGTCGCGCAGGCGCTCGCTTCGGTCTTCGTGACCCCGCCCTACCCGTACGCGGCGGGCTGGCTCCCGGCGATCGCCGCCGCCGTGCTCGGCATCGGCCTCCTCGTCACCGCCCGTCCCCGCCGCGCCGCCGTCGCGGACCGGGGCCCGGTCGAGGTCGCCCCGCCGGTCACCGGCCGCTGGACCGCCCTCAACAGCCCGGCGGACCGGACCCCGAGCCACGGGACGCACCTGTACGGGCAGACGTACGCGATCGACATCGTGGCGGCGGGTCCCCCGGGCGGCGCCGGTGACGGCAGGCCCGCCTTCCGCGCGCTGTGGCCGCTGAGCCGCCGCAGCGAGGAGTACCCCGCCTTCGGCGCCCCGCTGTCCGCCGTCGCGGACGCCGTCGTCGTGCACGCCGAGGACCGGCAGCGCGACCACCGCACCCGCACCTCGCTGCCCGCCCTCGTGTACCTGATGGTGGCCGAGTCCCTGGTCAGGTCGCTGGCCGGGGCGCGCCGGGTGACCGGCAACCACCTGGTCCTGGACCTCGGCGACGGTACGTACGCGATGTACGCGCACCTGCGGCGCGGCTCGCTGACGGTCCGCGCGGGCGACCGGGTGACGGCCGGGCAGGTACTGGCCCGGTGCGGGAACTCGGGCAACTCCACCGAGCCGCACCTGCACTTCCAGCTGATGGACGGCCCGGACCTGGACACGGCCGTGGGCGTCCCGTTCACCTGGCGGGGAGTCGGCGTCCCCGCGAACGGCGAGACGTTCGGGACCGGCGAGCGAGCGGGCACCGAGCCGGGGGCTGAGCCGGGCACCGAGCCGGAGTACGGGACCGATGCGCCGCCCGAGCCCACGGCGAAGCCCGAGCCCGAGTCCGAGTCCCAGCCTGAGTCCGAGGCCCAGTCCGAGGCCCAGTCCGAGTCCCAGCCCGAGTCCGAGTCCGTGCCCAGGACCGCCCGAGCGGCCTGACCTCCTCGGCCACGAGGGCCCCGGCTGGCCCGGTGACGTCGGCCGACGTCGGCTGCCGTCGGCCCGGCGGAATCCCGTCGTACGGCCCGGCGCCCCGGCCATGGTGTGGCCCGGCCGAGCGGCCCGGTCACGGGGCCGTCGTGTGGTCCGGCCGCTCGGCCGGGGCTCGTGCTCCGGCTACCCTCACCCCCATGCCACCGGCCAAGAAGCGCACCCGCAATTACGACTCCGCCAGGACCAGGGCCGCCGTGCTCGCCCAGTTCGGGCACGTACGGGAGGCCGTCGGGGCCCTCACGCCCGCACAGCTCGACGGGCCGACCCGGCTCGGCGACTGGACGGTCCGGGACCTGGCGGCGCACCTCGCGTGGATGGTCGACTCGGTGCCGCTGCTCCTGGCGGAGCCCGAGCCGGGGCCGGGGAAGGACCGGCTGGCCCTGCTCGACTGGCCGTTCGTGACCGCCGGGGCGGCCGGACGGATCGACACGCACACCCGGGGCATCGACGCCGCCGATCTGCCGGAGCTCTACGCGCGCGTGGCGGAGGACTACGGGCGGGCCGTCGCGGACGCCCCCGACGGGCGGCTGCTGCCGGTGAGCTTCGGGCCGATGACCCTCGCGGACTTCCTCGTCACCCGGACCGTCGAACTCGTCGTCCACACCGACGACCTGAACGCGGCGACCGGCGCGGAGATCCCGTTCGACCGCCAGGCCCTCGCCGCCTGCACCCGGCTCCTCGCCGACGCGCTCGCGGCGAAGGCCCCCGGCGGTGCGGTCGAGGTGCGGGTCCCGCCGTACGCGGTGGTGCAATGCGTCGAGGGCCCCCGGCACACCCGGGGCACCCCGCCGAACGTGGTGGAGACGGACCCGCTGACCTGGATCGGACTGGCGGCCGGGCGGACGCGGTGGGCCGCCGAACTCGACGCGGCACACGTCCGCGCGAGCGGCGAACGCGCCGATCTGACGGACCTCCTGCCCCTGATGGGCTGACCCCGAGAGCGAGCCCGAGAGCGACCCCGAGCGCTCCGGGGCGCCCGGTGGGGGAACCCGGGGGCACCCCGATCCGTCCCACCGCCATGCAGAAGCAGACGCAGCGCCAGACGCGACAGCAGAAGCGACAGCACGAGCGGAAGCCGGGGCGGAACGCGCCGCCGCGCGTCCTCGTGGCCACCGCCCTGGTCGCGCTCCTCACCGCCTGCGGCAGCGCGGGGGGCCAGGGGAGCGGCCAGGGAACCGGCTCGGGCGCGGACTCCCCCGACCTGCCCGTCGCCGGTACGCACTGGACGATCGGCGCCGTGACGAGCGACGGAGTCAGGTCCGCCGCCCCGGACGGCGCCCGGATCGACTTCGGCACGGACGGCACCGCCCGGGGCAGCACCGGCTGCAACGCCTTCGCGTCCGATGTCGTCCTGCGTGGGGACACGCTCACGGTCTCCGCGCGGGAGAAGTCGGAGACCGCCTGTCCCGAGGACGCCGTGCGCTTCGAGACCGTGTGGACGAAGGCGTTCACCGGCCCCCTCCGGGGAACCCTGAAGGGGCAGCGCCTCACCCTGACCGCCCCCGACGACCGGCACGTCCTCGAACTGACCGCCGAACCGGCCGCCCCGCTGCGCGGCACGACTTGGCGGATCGACGGCCTGGTCTCCGGGGCCACGGTGTCCTCGCTGCCCGGGGGCAGCGGGACCAAGGCGCGCCTGGTGATCGGCGAGGACGGCCGGGTCACCGGGAACCTGGGCTGCAACGACTTCTCCGCGACCGCCCGGACCGACGGCGGGACCCTCACGGTCGAGGGCCCGGCGACGACCACCCGGATGATGTGCGCGGGCCCGCAGATGCGGCTGGAGACCCGGCTGTACGAGCTCCTCGACGGCCCGCTCACCTACCGGCTCGACCACCGCTCCCTGACCCTCACCGGCGCCTCCGGCGAGGGCCTCACGGCGACGGCCGCGCAACCGGGCGCCCGTTAGCGGGAAGCGGGAGGTGGAGGTGGCGGCGGCCCCGGAACCCGACAGGGCGCCGCCCCCGGACCCGTACGGCCATCCCCGTACGGCCGTCGCACCCCCGCTCCCCGGCGACCGCCCCCGCTCAGTACGCCAGCAGTCCCGCGTCCGTCCGTTCCCAGGAGGTCCTGAGCGAGGCGAGCAGGGCGGGCTCGGCGGTGGCCCGGTCGGCCTGTTCGCGGGCGTCCGTGCCCAGGTCGAAGAGCTGGTCGCGCCCGCTCCTGCCCCGGTAGTACTTCCAGTCGCCCCGGCGCAGGGCCCGCTCGCCGCGCACCCGCCAGAACAGGTCCCGGTCGGGTACCTCCTCGCCGCGCAGCAGGTGTCCGGCGAGGCTGGTGCCGTCGAGGGGGTACGCGGGATGGGCGCGGGCTCCGGCGAGTTCGAGGAGGGTGGCGGTCCAGTCGGGGGTGAAGACGGGCAGGTCGCTGACCTGGCCGCCGTCGATCCGGGCGGGCCAGCGCAGGATCGACGGCACCCGGATGCCGCCCTCCTGGAGGGAGCCCTTGTTCCCGGCGAGCGGCCAGTTGTAGGAGAAGCGTTCGCCGCCGTTGTCGCTTGCGAAGAAGACGAGGGTGTCGCGTTCCTGGCCGGAGCGGCGCAGCGCGTCGAGGACCCGGCCGACCGAGCGGTCGAGGTCCTCGACCATCCGCGCGTACTTCTCGACGGAACCGCCGTCCGGGTGCCGGAGCGCGGAGCGGTCGCCCGCCCTGATCCTGCGGACGATCTCGGCGCTCAGCTCCTCGTCGCCGTCGGCGATCCAGGGCCAGTGCGGGGTGGTGAAGTTCAGGTTGAGCAGCCAGGGCCGGTCGTGCTCGCGGTCCTCGATGTAGGCGCTCGCCCGCTCGGTGAGGACGCGGGTGTAGTAGCGCAGGTCCCGGTAGGGCGCGTCGCCCTCGTAGAGGTCGTACTCGCCGGAGAGCCCGAGCTTGGAGTAGTACTCCAGGGCGCCGCCGAAGTTGCCGAAGAACTCGTCCCAGCCGGACCGGGTGGGCGAGTAGTCGGGGAGGTAGCCGCAGTGCCACTTGCCGATGAGGGCGGTGGCGTAACCGGCGGCGCGCAGCTGGGAGGCGAGCGTGGGGTGGGTGGGCTCCAGGCCGACGGACCGGTCGGCGATGGGTTCGGCGAGTCCGCCCCGCGTACGGCCCGGATAGCGGCCGGTGTAGAGGCTGAACCGGGTCGGGGAGCAGGTAGCGGAGCCGGAGTAGGCGTCGGTGAAGCGGACGCCCTGCCGGGCGAGCCGGTCGAGGTGCGGGGTCCTGATGTGGGGGGAGCCGTAGGAGGAGAGGTCGGCCCAGCCGAGGTCGTCGCCGAGGACGAAGAGGATGTTGGGGCGGCGGGAGTGGCGCCGGGGGCGGGCGGCGGCGAAGGGGCGTTCCCCGGTGGTGCGGGAGGCGGCTCCGGCCGGACCGGAGGAGGCCTCGGCGGGGGCGGTGCCGACGGCGGCGAGCGCGGCGGCACCGGCGGCGGCTCCGCCGAGGGCGCGGCGGGACAGGCGCCCGGGGGGCGTGGACATACGGGTCTCCTGGGGGAGGAGCGGGCGTGCGCGGACGCTCCGGGGCCCGGTGGCCGGGACGGCACGGCACGGGGACACGGAGGGGGGAGTGGAGGCTCCGGAAGGCGGAAGGAGCGTCAGGCGCAGCGACAGGCGGCGCTGGTGACACGGACGAGGTCCACGTGTCGGCGCTGGACGAGGGTGACCGAACGGTCACGCGGGAGCTGCATGGACGCGAGCCTGGAGGAAGCCGCGTGCACCTGTCAACGACCGTCCCGCTCTCCGGGACGGCGGCCCGTCCCTCCCCCCCCCCAGGACGGCGGCCCGTCCCTCCCCCTTTCCGGGGTGGCGGCCCCCGCTCCGGGGCGGCGGCGCGCCCGTACCGAACCTCCGGGACCGCGCCCCGGCCTCCCGGACGTTCGGGAGGAACCTCCCAGAACCCCCGGAAGGAGTGATCGTCCTCGGGGCCCGGCGAGGGCTCCCGCAGGCCCGGGAAGGTGCACTCCGTCACATCGCGGGGGCCCGTACGGGCCGGTACGGGTGTCCACCCGGCCGGGCCCGGGGGCCGGAATCCCTTCCCGCGCCTGCTGTGTGGGCCCCTCCGGGCCGGAAACGATCATTTCGTGCGATCGCACGAGTGCGGGCGCCCCCGCATTTCCTCAATTCGGACCAGTGGTCGAGCCCGTCTACACTCGGGAACGTGCCACGTGGTGACGGTCGACTCAATCACGACTTGCTCCCCGGCGAGAAAGGCCCCCAGGACGCTTGTGGCGTCTTCGGTGTCTGGGCTCCGGGTGAAGAGGTCGCAAAGCTCACGTACTTCGGGCTCTACGCCCTCCAGCATCGGGGCCAGGAATCCGCGGGTATCGCGGTCAGCAACGGCTCCCAGATCCTCGTCTTCAAGGACATGGGCCTCGTGTCCCAGGTCTTCGACGAGACCTCTCTCGGTTCCCTCCAAGGTCATATCGCGGTCGGTCACGCCCGCTACTCGACCACCGGGGCGTCCGTGTGGGAGAACGCGCAGCCGACGTTCAGGGCGACCGCCCACGGCTCCATCGCGCTCGGCCACAACGGCAACCTGGTGAACACGGCGCAGCTCGCCGAAATGGTCGCCGACCTGCCCAAGAAGGAAGGCCGGACGACTCGCGTCGCCGCCACCAACGACACCGATCTGGTCACCGCGCTCCTCGCGGGCCAGTCGGACGAGGACGGCACGCCGCTCACCGTCGAGCAGGCGGCCGCGAAGGTCCTCCCCGAGGTCCGGGGCGCCTTCTCCCTCGTCTTCATGGACGAGCACACGCTCTACGCGGCCCGTGACCCGCAGGGCATCCGCCCGCTGGTCCTCGGCCGTCTGGAGCGCGGCTGGGTGGTCGCGTCCGAGTCCGCCGCCCTCGACATCTGCGGCGCCAGCTACGTCCGCGAGGTCGAGCCGGGCGAGCTGATCGCGATCGACGAGAACGGCATCCGCACCTCGCGATTCGCGGAAGCGAAGCCCAAGGGCTGTGTCTTCGAGTATGTGTACCTGGCCCGCCCGGACACCGACATCGCGGGCCGGAACGTGTACCTCTCCCGGGTGGAGATGGGCCGCCGCCTCGCGAAGGAGGCGCCCACCGAGGCCGACCTGGTCATAGCGACACCGGAGTCCGGCACCCCCGCCGCCATCGGCTACGCCGAGGCCTCGGGCATCCCCTTCGGTGCCGGCCTGGTGAAGAACGCCTATGTCGGGCGCACCTTCATCCAGCCCTCCCAGACCATCCGCCAGCTCGGCATCCGGCTGAAGCTGAACCCCCTCAAGGACGTCATCAAGGGCAAGCGCCTGGTGGTCGTCGACGACTCGATCGTCCGCGGCAACACCCAGCGCGCCCTGGTCAAGATGCTCCGCGAGGCCGGCGCGGCCGAGATCCACATCCGGATCTCCTCGCCGCCGGTGAAGTGGCCGTGCTTCTTCGGCATCGACTTCGCCACCCGCGCGGAGCTGATCGCCAACGGCATGTCGATCGAGGAGATCGGCAAGTCGCTGGGCGCGGACTCGCTCTCGTACATCTCCCTCGACGGGATGATCGAGGCGACCACCATCCAGAAGCCGAACCTCTGCCGTGCCTGCTTCGACGGCGAGTACCCGATGGAGCTGCCGGACCCCGAGCTGCTCGGGAAGCAGCTCCTGGAGACCGAGCTGGCCGCCGGTCCCGCGGCCACCGCCGCCGCCGACGCGCTCCGCCGCCCGTAATCCCGTCACGCCCCGCTGCGCCCCGCAGTACGACACGAAAGCTCTCAACCCATGTCTGAGACCACCGGTGCCAGCTACGCGTCCGCGGGCGTCGACATCGAAGCGGGCGACCGCGCCGTCGAGCTCATGAAGGAGTGGGTGAAGAAGACACGGCGCCCCGAGGTCCTGGGCGGCCTCGGCGGCTTCGCCGGACTCTTCGACGCCTCCGCCCTCAAGCGCTACGAGCGTCCGCTGCTCGCCTCCGCCACCGACGGCGTCGGCACGAAGGTCGACATCGCCCGCCAGCTGGGCGTGTACGACACCATCGGCCACGACCTCGTCGCGATGGTCATGGACGACATCGTCGTCTGCGGCGCCGAGCCGCTCTTCATGACCGACTACATCTGTGTGGGCAAGGTCCACCCGGAGCGGGTCGCCGCCATCGTCAAGGGCATCGCCGAGGGCTGCACCCTGGCGGGCTGCGCCCTGGTCGGCGGCGAGACGGCGGAGCACCCGGGCCTCCTCGGCCCGGACGACTTCGACGTCGCGGGCGCGGGCACCGGCGTCGTGGAGCACGACCGGCTGCTCGGCCCCGACCGCATCCGTACGGGGGACGCGGTCATCGCCATGGCCTCCTCCGGGCTTCACTCCAACGGGTACTCGCTCGTCCGGCACGTGGTCTTCGACCGCGCCGGGATGAGCCTCGACCAGCAGGTCGAGGAGCTCGGCCGGACGCTGGGCGAGGAGCTCCTGGAGCCCACGAAGATCTACTCCCTGGACTGCCTGGCCCTCACCAGGACCACGGAGGTCCACGCCTTCAGCCACATCACGGGCGGCGGCCTCGCGGCCAACCTGGCGCGGGTGATCCCGGACGGTCTGCACGCCACCGTGGACCGTTCGACCTGGGCGCCGGGCGCGATCTTCGACCTGGTCGGCACGGCCGGCCGGGTGGACCGCCTGGAGCTGGAGAAGACCCTGAACATGGGCGTCGGCATGATGGCCGTCGTCCCCGCCGACTCCGTCGACGCGGCCCTGACGACGCTCGCGGACCGCGGGGTCGAGTCCTGGGTGGCGGGCGAGATCACCGGGCGCGGGGACCGCGCCACGGGCGCCGAGCTGGTCGGGGACCACGCGCGGTAGGCGGGACGGAAGCGGTACGCGACGGGGCGCTCCTGAGGGGGCGCCCCGTCCGCGTGACACCCCCGGACGCCCCCTGCCCGGGGGCCCGTACGGGGGCCCGCGGCCCGGTCCTCCGTGTGGATACGGGGACGCGTCCGGTCCCGGCACACGAGGGTGTGCGGGCAGCGGTGCGCGGACAGCACGGAAACCCGGCCGGGTGGTCCCGGACCGGGTTTCGGTGTTTCAGAAGGTCAAGCGCGACGGGGGGAGGCACCACTCGGACCGGACTGGTCGTCCTCGTCCTCGTCGTCCTCGTCGTAGAGATCCGCGTACTGGGCGTACGGGTCGTCTTCCTCGTCGTCGTCGTCCTCGAACGGCTCGCCATTCGGCGGCTGGTTCGAAGTCGAAGCGCCCAGCTCATTGGCCAGACGCGTCAGGTCAGTCCCGCCGCTGCTGTACTTCAGCTGGCGGGCGACCTTGGTCTGCTTGGCCTTTGCCCGGCCGCGCCCCATGGCTCGACCCCCTCGGTGACGGGGCTCGTCGGCCCCAGAGTCTTGACACGCGTTCATGAGTCGGAACGGACTCTCGACAGAGAGACCGGCCCGTAGGGCTTCAACGGTACCTGTTTCCGCGGGTCTACGGTACGCCGCGCGCATCACATACCCCGGTACAGAACCATCGAGGTGCCCTTTCCTCGCTGGTCAATCGCGATTTTAACCTCTTCTTGAGGGCCGACCCGCCGAACGGCGTGAGGGAAGTCTCGCCACGGTCCCCGCCGTGGCCTCCTCCGCGCCCCGGGCGGCGGGCCGGTCCGCGCGCGGCTCAGGCGAGCCGGGCGTCCGCGATCCGCCGCTCCGCGATCCGGTCGGCGGCTGCCGCCGGCGGAATCCCATCGGACTTCGCACGTGCGAAGATCTCCAGGGTGGTGTCGAAGATCTTCGCGGCCTTCGCCTTGCAGCGGTCGAAGTCGAAGCCGTGCAGCTCGTCGGCGACCTGGATCACGCCACCGGCGTTGACCACGTAGTCGGGCGCGTAGAGGATGCCGCGGTCCGCGAGGTCCTTCTCGACGCCGGGGTGGGCGAGCTGGTTGTTGGCCGCGCCGCAGACGATCTTCGCGGTGAGGACCGGCACGGTCTCGTCGTCCAGGGCGCCGCCGAGCGCGCAGGGCGCGTAGATGTCCAGGCCCTCGACGCGGATCAGCGCCTCGGTGTCGGCGACCACGGTCACCCGCGGGTGCCGGTCGGTGATCCGGCGCACCGACTCCTCGCGGACATCGGTGACGACGACCTCGGCGCCGTCCGACAGGAGGTGCTCGACCAGGTGGTGGCCGACCTTGCCGACGCCCGCGACGCCGACCTTGCGGCCGCGCAGGGTCGGGTCGCCCCACAGGCTCTGCGCGGAGGCGCGCATCCCCTGGAAGACGCCGAAGGCGGTGAGGACGGAGGAGTCGCCCGCGCCGCCGTTCTCGGGGGAGCGGCCGGTGGTCCAGCGGTTCTCGCGGGCGACGACGTCCATGTCGGCGACGTAGGTGCCGACGTCGCAGGCCGTGACGTACCGGCCGCCGAGGGAGGCGACGAACCGCCCGTAGGCGAGGAGGAGCTCCTCGGTCTTGATCTGCTCCGGGTCGCCGATGATGACGGCCTTGCCGCCGCCGTGGTCGAGACCGGCCATGGCGTTCTTGTACGACATGCCCCGCGCGAGGTTGAGGGCGTCGGTGACCGCCTCCGCCTCGGTGGCGTAGGGGTAGAAGCGGGTGCCGCCGAGGGCCGGGCCCAGGGCGGTGGAGTGGAGGGCGATGACGGCCTTGAGGCCGGTTGCGCGGTCCTGGCAGAGCACGACTTGCTCGTGGCCACCCTGCTCCGAGTGGAACAGGGTGCGCAGTACGTCAGCAGGAACGCCGGTCACATCGGTCACGGTGGTGACTCCCAAGTACGAAGCGGCGGTTTCGGGCCTCCCTGAGGGTGGGGGAGGACCAGTTCGGCACGAGGGTAAGTCCTACCTGGGCGTAGATCAGCGGCAGTGCTCAGGATCACCCCCTCGGGGGGTACCTCCGTGGAAGTATGCGCGACATGTCGGTCGCCTCCTCGGTCCTCGTCCCCTACGCGTCCTATCTGCGGGTGTACGAACCGCTGGCCGCGTTCCCCGAGCCGGAGCGGACCCACTGGGCCCGGTACGCGCGGCTCCCGCGCACCCCGGGGGTGCAGGACGAGCTGCGCGGGTCCCTCGCCGACCTGCTGCCGACCCCGCCGGTCCCGGTGCCGGTGCACGAGAGCGCGGACGCGTTCGTCGCCCTGCTGGACGGGGTGGTGGTGATCTGTCCGTGGCGCACCCGGCTGCGCGGCTGGCTGGCGCTCCGTGAGGTGGCGGACCAGTTCCCCGGGCCGGTCCTGGACGCGATGCTGCCGCCGGTGGTGCGGGCGCAGGTGGCGGCGGACCACGAGCGCTGGCTGGAGCGGAACCCGGACGCGCGCCCGTGGATCCGTACGGCGGTGTGGCAGGTGCCGCTGCGGTGGTTCTCGCTCTTCGGGGACGAGGACCGGGAGTACGAGCCGGGGCGGGCCAAGGGGACGCCGGAGGGCGGCGCGGAGGGCCGGGCCCCGGTGCTGCGGTACCGGACGACGATGGCGCAGGCGCGCCGGCGGCTCGCGCGGGCGCTCCGGGCGCTGCGGGAGTCGATCGACGACGGTCCGATGACGGAGGGGCTGATCGAGGTGGGGCGCTGGCTGGAGGAGTTCCATCCGAAGGCCCTGGTGGAGCTGGACTTCGGCGGTCTGGTGCACGCGGTCCCCGAGGAGTGGCTGGCGGGCGACCGGTCGGCGGCGCAGCTCGCGGAGGGGTTCGCGGCGCTGCGGGAGGGGGACACGGAGGCGGCGGGCGAGGCGTACGGGCGGCTGGCCGAGCGCTGGCGGATCGTCAGGGAGCTGAGGTTCGCGAACTGACATCAGTCGGGCATCTTCGTCAGGTCGGTATCGACAAGACATGTCCGATCGGGGTAAATGATCTTCAAGACCTGGATGTTCCGGGTGGCCGGTTCTGGTCGCGCGGTGGTGTCCGGGCCCTTCGGCACCTGCCGGGTGGGGCCGTTGGTCCCGATCCGGGCCTTTGGCTCAAGCGTGACGGACAGCACTTAACGCACCCTTGCGCCCATCACCCACCCTCGTGCCAAAATAGGACAAGGAGTCCGGGGAGGGTTCCTTCCGTCCATCTATGGGCGGAACGCTCAGCATTGCACTCTATGGGGGGTCTGAGGACTCCTGATCGCTCTGTGACTGATCGTCACAGTCGCGTGACTGTCCGTTATGGCATGGTCCATCGACTTCCGCCGCTGATGAACACCTGCGAGGGCAATTCCATCGGTTTGGCCGACGTGGCTGGACGGATGGTGTAGTTGTAGTGCCGAGGACAAGCCGTTCGTCCTATAACCGACTCGGCCCGCTTCTGCCATTTCGGGCAACGCGGGTCAAGGTGCAGAATTTAGAGGAAAGAACCGAGATTGGTTCGGTTCTCCCGAGGAGGCCGCTCATGACCGCTCGCACCCCTGATGCCGAGCCGCTGCTGACCCCTGCCGAGGTTGCCACGATGTTCCGCGTGGACCCGAAGACGGTGACCCGTTGGGCGAAGGCCGGCAAGCTCACGTCCATCCGCACCCTGGGTGGACACCGTCGCTACCGCGAGGCTGAGGTCCGCGCCCTGCTGGCGGGCATTCCCCAGCAGCGCAGCGAGGCCTGAGGTCACGCACACCCCGCACCACCCGTAACACCGGGCCCGTCCGGATCCCCCAATCCGGTCGCCCACCCCTAGCTCTGCCGGCGAACTCCCGCCCCAACGGGACTCCGCCACCGATCGCGCTGGACTCCGCCGGGTCTGGCGCGATCTTCTTTTGTGTCCGGCGCCACCCTGTTCCTGGTGGTGCAATTGCACATATTAAATCGCGCTGGTGTAGGAAGGGTGTAAGTGAAGCGGTTTCTTAAACTCTTTCAGTGACACCCGTCACACTGGCGAAGCCTTGCCAAAGAACAGCCTCCCACTCACAGGAGTGCGCTCAACCCGCCGTTGGTCACCGGCCGATGGGACTTTCGTCCCCGGGGTCGCCGGGGACGCCGGGGACACCGAGGCCTCCAGGACCACGGGCGTCACCGGAACCGCCCGGGGCGCCGGAGCTCCCGCCGGGGTCACCGAGGCCTCCGGGCCCACGGGACCCGCCGGGCCCGCCCGGGACTTCGATCCCGCCGCCCCCGCCGGAGCCGCTGAGGGCCTCCCGCCCGCCGGGCTCGCCGGACCCGGAGGTCGCGGGGCCCACGGGGGATTCGCGGGGCTCCGGCGGCGCGGCCCGTACGGACGGCACGGAGGGGTTCGGGCTCCCGGGGGCCTTCCGCCCGTACCCGACGGCTTCCGGCCCCTCTCCGCCCTCCATGGCGAGCCTCAGGAGCCGGTGGCAGACCGCGCAGCGGCGCGTCAGGTGCCCGAGGCGCGCGGCGGCCGCCAGATGGGCGCGCAGCAGTGCTCCGGTGTCGTGCCGTGCCATGGACGCCGCGGCCATGCGCCACCTCCGGTGTGGGGCCCCGTTTCCCTGAAGTCCGGGGTACCCGTGGCCACCCGGCCCCGTCAAGGAAGCGGACACGAAGAAAGGCCCGCATCTCACGATGCGGGCCTTTCGAACGGCGATCCTGACGGGACTTGAACCCGCGACCTCCACCTTGACAGGGTGGCGAGCTAACCAACTGCTCCACAGGACCTTGCTCGCAACCCCTTGTAAGCGGCTGCGAGGATGACTGTACCCCAGGTCAGCGGGTGCGGTCGAACTCGTCGGCGGCCGGGCCCCTCAGGGGGCCGCCGCGTCGATCGCCTTCACGATCCGCTTGTCCGACACGGGGTACGCCGTACCCAGGGCGTGGGCGAAGTAGCTCACCCGCAGCTCCTCGATCATCCAGCGGATGTCGGTGACCCCGGACGGCACCGGGCGCCCCTTCGGGAGCTGTTCGAGCAGCCAGGCGTACTCGTCCTGCATCTCCTGGACCTTCTCCATCCGGGTGGTGTCCCGCTGGACCCCGGTCGGCATCTGCTGGAGCCGCCGGTCCACCGCCACCAGATAGCGCATCAGGTCGGGGAGCCGCTTCAGCCCGGTCAGGGTCACGAAGCCGGCCGGCACCAGCCGGTCGAGCTGCGCCCGTACGTCCCGGAGGTTCGGCAGCAGCGCCGGACTGTTCGCGGACTTCAGCCGCCGCTCGCACGCCTGCCAGGCCGCCAGGATCTGCTGGACCTGGCCCACCGTCCGTACCGTCGTGTCCACCAGGTCCGCGCGGACCCTGTCGTACAGCTTCCGGAAGGACTCCTCGTCCCAGACCGGGCCGCCGTGGTCCGCGATCAGCTTGTCCGCCGCCGCGGTGGCGCAGTCGTCGAAGAGGGCCTGGATCGTGCCGTGCGGGTTCGCCGACAGGGCCAGCTTCTGCTGGTTGGTCAGCTTGTCCGAGGCGAACTTCGCCGGGTTCACCGGGATGTTCAGCATGATCAGCTTCCGGGTGCCCCGCCACATCGCCCGCTCCTGCTCGGCCTCCGTGTCGAAGAGCCGGACGGCGACGGTCGCGCCCTCGTCGACGAGCGCCGGGTAGGCCTTGACCGGCTGGCCGGCCCGCCGGGTCTCGAAGACCTTGGTGAGCGTCCCGATCGTCCAGTCGGTGAGCCCCGTGCGCTCCAGGGAGGGCCCGGAGCCGTCCGGGCCGCCGGTGGCCGCCGCGGCGGCCTGGGAGAGGGCCTGGCGGGCCTTGGGACGCAGCTGGAGGCGGAGCGCCTCCAGGTCCTTGTCCTCGGCGACCTTCCGGCGCCGCTCGTCGACGATCCGGAAGGTGACCTTGAGGTGCTCGGGGACCTTCGCCCAGTCGAAGTCCTCGGGGGTGACGGGGACGCCGACCATCCGCTGGAGGCCGCGGGCGAGCGCGCCCGTCAGCGGCTCCTGCACGGGCACCACGGTGTCGAGGAAGCGGCCCGCGAAGTCGGGCGCGGGGACGTAGTGGCGGCGGATCGGCTTCGGCAGGGAGCGGATCAGCTCCGTGACGACCTGGGCGCGCAGCCCCGGGATCTGCCACTCGAAGCCCTCGTCGGTGACCTGGTTGAGGACCTGGAGGGGGATGTGGACGGTCACGCCGTCGGCGTCCGCGCCGGGCTCGAACTGGTACGTCACCCGGAACTTCAGCGGGCCCTGCCGCCAGGAGTCCGGATAGTCGTCCTTGGTGACCGCCCCCGCCTTCTCGTTGATGAGCATCTCGCGCTCGAAGTCGAGGAACTCCGGTTCCTCGTGGCGCTTGTGCTTCCACCACGAGTCGAAGTGGGCGCCGGACACGACGTGCTCGGGGACCCGCTTGTCGTAGAAGTCGAAGAGGGTCTCGTCGTCGACGAGGATGTCCCGGCGCCGGGCCCGGTGCTCCAGCTCCTCGACCTCGGTGAGCAGCTTGCGGTTGTCCGCGAAGAACTTGTGGTGGGTGCGCCAGTCGCCCTCGACGAGCGCGTTCCTGATGAACAGGTCGCGGGAGACCTCGGCGTCGATCCGGCCGTAGTTCACCTTGCGGTCGGTGACGATCGGGACGCCGTACAGGGTGACCTTCTCGAAGGCCATGACGGCCGCCTGGTCCTTCTCCCAGTGCGGTTCGCTGTACGTCTTCTTCACCAGGTGCTGGGCGAGCGGCTCGATCCACTCGGGTTCGATCCGCGCGTTGACCCGGGCCCACAGGCGGGAGGTCTCCACCAGTTCGGCGGACATGACGAACCGCGGGGGCTTCTTGAAGAGCGCCGAGCCGGGGAAGAGCGCGAACTTGGCGTTCCGCGCGCCCAGGTACTCGTTCCGGCCGCCTTCCCGGCGGCCGCCGTCCTTCCCCCCGTCCTTCGCCCCGTCCTTGGACTCCTTGACGTCCTTCAGACCGATGTGGCTGAGCAGACCCGCCAGCAGGGACACGTGCACGGACTGCTCCGGCGCGTCCTCCTCGTTGAGGTGGATGCCCATCTGCTTGGCGACCGTCCGCAGCTGGCTGTAGATGTCCTGCCACTCGCGGATGCGGAGGAAGTTCAGGTACTCCTGCTTGCACATCCGGCGGAACGAGGACGAGCCGCGCTCCTTCTGCTGCTCGCGGACGTACCGCCACAGGTTCAGATAGGCGAGGAAGTCGCTCGTCTCGTCCTTGAACCGGGCGTGCTGCTGGTCGGCCTGCGCCTGCTTCTCGGAGGGCCGCTCGCGCGGGTCCTGGATGGAGAGCGCCGCCGCGATGACCATGACCTCGCGGACGCAGCCGTTGCGGTCGGCCTCCAGGACCATCCGGGCGAGCCTCGGGTCCACGGGCAGCTGGGAGAGCTTGCGGCCCTCCGGGGTCAGCCGCTGCCCCTTCTTCCCCTCCTGCTTCCCCTCCTGGGGGGACTTCTCGGCCGGTTCGAACGCGCCCAGTTCCTGGAGGAGCTGCACGCCGTCCCGGATGTTGCGGTGGTCCGGCGGGTCGATGAAGGGGAACTTCTCGATCTCGCCGAGCCCGGCGGCGGTCATCTGCAGGATGACGGAGGCCAGGTTGGTACGGAGGATCTCCGCGTCCGTGAACTCGGGGCGGGTGAGGAAGTCGTCCTCCGAGTACAGCCGGACGCAGATGCCGTCGGAGGTACGGCCGCAGCGGCCCTTGCGCTGGTTGGCGCTGGCCTGGCTGACCGGTTCGATCGGGAGCCGCTGCACCTTCGTGCGGTGCGAGTAGCGGGAGATCCGGGCGGTGCCCGGGTCGATCACGTACTTGATGCCGGGAACGGTCAGGGAGGTCTCGGCGACGTTCGTGGCGAGGACGATCCGGCGTCCGGAGTGCGCCTGGAACACCCGGTGCTGCTCGGCGTGCGAGAGGCGCGCGTAGAGCGGCAGGACCTCCGTGCCGGACAGCTTCCGCTTCTCCAGCGCGTCGGCGGTGTCCCGGATCTCGCGCTCGCCGGAGAGGAAGACCAGGACGTCGCCGGGGCCTTCCCTCCGGAGTTCGTCGACGGCGTCGCAGATCGCGGTGATCTGGTCGCGGTCCGCGTCCTCGGAGTCCTCTTCGAGCAGCGGCCGGTAGCGGACCTCGACGGGATACGTACGGCCGCTGACCTCGACGATCGGGGCGTCGCCGAAGTGGCGGGAGAAGCGCTCCGGGTCGATGGTCGCGGAGGTGATCACGACCTTGAGGTCGGGGCGCTTGGGGAGCAGCTGGGCCAGATAGCCGAGCAGGAAGTCGATGTTGAGGGACCGCTCGTGGGCCTCGTCGATGATGATCGTGTCGTAGGCGCGCAGCTCGCGGTCGGTCTGGACCTCGGCGAGCAGGATGCCGTCGGTCATCAGCTTCACGAAGGTCGCCTCGGGGTTCACCTGGTCGGTGAAGCGGACCTTCCAGCCGACGGCCTCGCCCAGCGGGGTCCGCAGCTCCTCGGCGATCCGCTCGGCGACCGTGCGGGCGGCGATCCGGCGGGGCTGGGTGTGCCCGATCATGCCCCGGACGCCCCGGCCGAGCTCCAGACAGATCTTGGGGATCTGGGTGGTCTTGCCGGAGCCCGTCTCACCGGCGACGATCACGACCTGGTGGTCGCGTATCGCCTCCAGGATCTCGTCCTTCTTCTGCGAGACGGGCAGCTGTTCGGGGTAGGTGATCGGGGGCACGCGGGCGGCGCGCCCGTCGACGCGCTCCTTGGCCGCGGCCGCCTCGGCGGCGATCTCGTCCAGGACGGCCGCGCGGGCCTCGGGCTTGCGGATGCGGCGGGCGCCTTCGAGACGGCGGCCGAGCCGGTGGGAGTCCCGCAGCGAGACCTCGGCCAGGACGGACTGGAGGGCGGCGAAGGAAGTAGACATACGGCGTCCAGGATCGCACCTGCGGCCGAGAAGCGGCGAACCGATTTACGGGCGGCGTTCCCGGGCGTGGCGGCCCGGGTGCGTACTATTTCGGACACGTCGACCGGACCGGAGAGGTTTCGCATGTTCCGCACCGCCCGTGGGCCGGTGGCTTTCGCCGCCCTCGCGGCTCTGGTGCTGGGTCTGCTGCTGACCTGCGGCCCGGTGATCCGCCCGGCGCCTGCCGCCTTCCGGGCCGGACCCGCCGCCGAGGCGGGCGCCCCCGCGGCCCGTACGGGCCCGGCCGCCGGGGCGGACGCGTCCGCGTGGACGGATGTTCCCTCCAGGTCGGATCTGCCCACCGGGGCGGATGCTGTTGTCGGGGCGGATGCGTCTGCCGGGGTGGATGCTTCCGGGGAGGTGGCGATCCGTACGGCCGCCGGACCGGTCGGGATCCGTACGGTCCGGTCGCCCGCTGTCCGTACGGAGGCCGGTACCGCTCGGTCCTCCGCCGTCCGTACGGATCTCCTCACGAAGGCCCCCGCCGTCCGGTCCTCCTCCTTCCGTACGACCGGGCCCGCCGAGGTCCGCGCGGTCGGGGACGGCATGGGGGTGCCCGGTTGTGACGGTCCAGGGCGGTCCGGGAGCGAGGGGGCCGCCCGGCCGGTCCTGCCGCCGCGCGCGCACGGCTTCGCCGAGGTGCTGCCCGCGCTCGCCGCCGACCGTACGGTGCCCGGCGCCCGGCACCCCGGGGCGGACGCCCCGCCCGTCCCGCCGGGCCGGGAGCCACCCGCGCGCGTACCCCCGTCTCCCGTGGAGCTCTCCGTCCTGAGGGTGTAGACGGACGGTCGCCCTCCGCCGTCCGTCCTCTCGTCCCCTTTCTCCGTGTCCAGGAGCGCTTCCGCATGTCCAAGTCCAAGCCCAAGCTCAAGCCCAAGTCCCCGGCCAAGTCCCCGGCCAAGCCCGTGGCCGGGTCACGGTCCCGGCGGATCGCCGTCGTCTCCGGGGTGGCCGCCGCCGCCGCGCTGCTCGGCCTCGTCTCGTACACCGCGACCAAGCCCTCGGCCCCCGGCGCCTCGGGTTCCTCCCCGGTCGCCGACGTCTCCGTGGACCCGTCCGCCGGGGTCTACGCCGAGCTGGAGGCGTACGCCCGCCGCGACCCCTCCGACAAGCTCGCCCTCGGCCGCGCCGACGCGCCCGTGGTGCTCATCGAGTACGCCGACTTCAAGTGTGGCTACTGCGGGAAGTTCGCCCGGGACACCGAACCGCTCCTGGTGAAGAAGTACGTGGACGAGGGAGTCCTGCGCATCGAGTGGCGGAACTTCCCGATCTTCGGCGCCGAGTCGGAGGCCGTCGCCCGCGCCTCCTGGGCCGCCGGGCAGCAGGGCCGGTTCTGGGAGTTCCACCGGGCCGCCTACGCGGACGGCGCCAAGGAGAAGGGCTTCGGGAAGGAGCGGCTGACCGTCCTCGCGCGGGAGGCGGGCGTCCCCGACGCGGCCCGGTTCGCCCGGGACAGCGAGGGGGAGGCGGCCCGCGCGGCCGTCCGCGTCGACCAGGAGCAGGGCTACTCCCTGGGCGCGACCTCCACCCCGTCCTTCCTGGTCAACGGCCGCCCCATCGCCGGAGCCCAGCCCCTGGAGACCTTCACCGAGGCCATCGAGGCGGCGGCGGAGGCGGCGAAGAGCGCCCCCGGGAACAGCCCCGGGAAAACCACCGGGGGCACCCCCGGGAAGCCCGGCACCCCGGAGCCCTCCGGGGCCGGACAGTGACCTCCGGCATCGGCTACTTCGCCGCGTTCCTCGGCGGACTGCTCGCCCTCCTCAGCCCGTGCAGCGCCCTGCTGCTCCCGGCGTTCTTCGCGTACTCCGTCGACACGCGCGCGAAGCTGGTGGCGAGGACCGGCATCCTCTACGCGGGTCTGGCGACCACGCTCGTCCCGCTCGGCGCGGCCGGGTCCTTCGCGGGCCGCCTCTTCTACGGCCACCGGGACCTGCTGGTCACCGTCGGCGGCTGGCTGATCGTCGGGCTCGGGGTCCTCCAGATCCTGGGTCTCGGCTTCGCCTCCCGCCGGATCGCCGAGGCCAGCGGCCGCATCAGGCCCACGTCGGCGTTCTCGGTCTACGCCCTCGGTCTGGTCTACGGCCTGGCCGGCTTCTGCGCGGGCCCCATCCTGGGCAGCGTCCTGACGGTGGCGGCGCTGAGCGGCAGCCCGGCGTACGGGGGGCTGCTCCTCGCGGTGTACGCGCTGGGCATGGCGGTCCCGCTGTTCGTCCTCGCGCTGCTCTGGGAGCGCTACGACCTGGGGCGGCGGGCCTGGCTGCGCGGTCGCGCGCTGCGGCTCGGCCGGTTCACGCTGCACTCCACCTCGGTGCTCTCGGGGCTGTTCTTCGTGGCCCTCGGGGCGCTGTTCCTGGTCTTCGACGGGACGACCGCGCTGCCGGGGCTGCTGTCGGTGGACGAGTCGTTCGCGGTGGAGCAGCGGGTGGCCTCCCTCGGCCGGGCGGTCCCGGACTGGGCGCTGCTGGTCGCGGTGGTGGCCGTGGTGGCGCTGGTGCTCGCGGTGCGGGGCAGGCGGGGGAGGCGTCAGGGGGAGCAGGAGCAGGAAGGGGCGTGACGGTGCTCGGGGGAGGGGCGCCCAGCTCCTCTCCCGTCCGGAGGGCCCCGGCCTGGCGGCTCCGGGGCTCTGCCGTCCCGGAGCCTCCGCCGGTCGGGGGCTCCGCCGTCCCTGCGTCGTCCGGACACGAAGAAGGCCCCGTTCTTTCGAACGGGGCCTTCTGTCTTGTGGCTGGGGCCGGGATCGAACCGGCGACCTATCGCTTTTCAGGCGATCGCTCGTACCAACTGAGCTACCCAGCCGGACTGTCCCCTGCTCGAAGAGCTCGGGAAGGGAACCGTTTCCAGTTCCAGCGATCCTGACGGGACTTGAACCCGCGACCTCCACCTTGACAGGGTGGCGAGCTAACCAACTGCTCCACAGGACCTTGTGGTGCGCGAGAGCAAGTCTCGCACACGTTTGTAACGTACCCCCAACGGGATTCGAACCCGTGCTACCGCCTTGAAAGGGCGGCGTCCTGGGCCACTAGACGATGAGGGCCAGAGGCTCACCTGGGCGCTTCGCAGCGCCTCGGGGACGTGAGAAGCATATGGGATGTCGGGCGCTATCGCCAAAACGGTTTCCGCCGGGGGGAGAATGGGGCCGTGCTGGAGATGACGCGCGAAGAGTTCGAGGAGCTTGTCGCCGAGGCGCTGGACCGGATTCCGCCCGAGCTGACGCGGTTGATGGACAACGTCGCGGTGTTCGTCGAGGACGAGCCCGCCCCCGACGATCCCGAGTTGCTCGGGTTGTACGAGGGGACGCCGCTGACCGAGCGGGGCGAGTGGTACGCCGGGGTGCTGCCGGACCGGATCACGATCTACCGGGGGCCGACGCTGCGGATGTGCGAGTCGCGCGAGGACGTCGTCGCGGAGACCGAGATCACCGTGGTGCACGAGATCGCCCACCACTTCGGCATCGACGACGAACGGCTGCACGCCCTCGGCTACGGCTGAGGCCGTTTCGGGCGTGTCCCTTGTGACGCCTGGGGAGTTGGGCAGTGCAACGCGTTCCGTTCCTGCCTGTTGTGTCCCTGGAGGTGCCTCCGTGCGCCATTTGCCCACCCCGGTGAGATGGGCCGCCACCGCGCTGGCCGTCGCCGCCTGTGCCGGTCTGAGCGGCTGTATGAGTGTGAGTGACGACGGGGCGAAGCCGACGCCCGGCGCGTCCGGCGGGAAGCGGGGCGTGGCCGCCGAGTCCGAGGCCGGCGGCGGCGCGGGCGGCGACACCGGGTCCTGGAACGGACGTCCGGGCCAGACCGGGCCGGACGTGGCCGGAGCCGGAGGGGAGTCCCCGGTGCCCAGCGGTTCCCCCTCGGGCACCGCGCACCCCTCGGCGGGGGCGGTGCTGCCGGTCGAGGGGCCGGGCGGCACCCCGAAGCCGAAGCCGACGGGCGGCGGCCACGAGAACCCGGGCGGCGGTACGGGCGGGACCGCCGGGACCGGCGGCTCCGGCGGGAGCGGCGGGAACGGGAGCGGTGGCGGTTCCGGTGGCTCCGGCGGGGCGACCCCGACCCCCGAGCCGACCGTGCCGACCGCCGAACCCACCCCCGAACCGACCGTGAATCCGACGCCCGAACCCACTCCCGAACCGACCTCGAACCCGACCGATCCGCCGCAGTCCGGCACCGACACCCAGATGGGTGCCCTCCGTATGGCGGGCGGGCCGGGCGTGCCCCCGGAGCCGGTGGCATCCCCGCAGGTCGGACCGGTGTGACGCGGTCCGATTTGCCATAGGTGGGGGAGGGTGCGTATGGTGGTAGATCGTTTGATCCCATTGCCCGGCGCCGACACAGAAGAGCGCCGTGTGGCGCGTACTCTCCCTAGCCGTGGCTGACCGCATTGAGGCGGTCGTTTGCGAAATCACGGAGTTGACGGGCGCGTGCCGAGACTCCGGAAGGTTTCGCATTTCGCATGTCCATTTTCAGTTCTGACCACGCCGTCATGCCCGAGAACGACGAGATCGTCGAGGCCGCCCAGGCCACCGAGACCGTCGTGATCGAGGCCGACCACCTCGACGACACCGTCGACGCCGAGCTCGACACCGACACCGACATCGACGGTGAGTTCGACATCGACGCCGACACCGAGCTCGACGCCGACACCGACTCCGACGAGGAGTCCGGCGAGCCGACCGTCACCTTCGGTGACCTCGGTCTCCCCGAGGGCGTCGTCCGCAAGCTCGCGCAGAACGGCGTGACCACCCCCTTCCCGATCCAGGCGGCGACCATCCCGGACGCCCTGGCCGGCAAGGACATCCTCGGCCGCGGCCGTACCGGCTCCGGCAAGACCCTCTCCTTCGGTCTGCCGCTGCTCACCACCCTGGCCGAGGGCCGTACCGAGAAGAAGAAGCCCCGCGGCATCATCCTCACCCCGACCCGTGAGCTCGCGATGCAGGTCGCGGACGCCCTCCAGCCGTACGGCGACGTGCTCGGCCTCAAGATGAAGGTCGTCTGCGGCGGTACGTCCATGGGCAACCAGATCTACGCCCTGGAGCGCGGTGTCGACGTCCTCGTCGCCACCCCGGGCCGCCTGCGCGACATCATCAACCGGGGCGCCTGCTCCCTGGAGAACGTCAAGATCGCCGTCCTCGACGAGGCCGACCAGATGGCCGACCTGGGCTTCCTGCCCGAGGTCACCGAGCTGCTCGACCAGGTTCCCGAGGGCGGTCAGCGCCTCCTCTTCTCCGCCACCATGGAGAACGAGATCGGCACCCTGGTCAAGCGCTACCTGACCAACCCCGTCACGCACGAGGTCGACAGCGCCCAGGGCAACGTCACGACCATGACCCACCACGTCCTCGTCGTGAAGCCGAAGGACAAGGCGCCGGTCACGGCCGCGATCGCCGCCCGCAAGGGCCGCACCATCATCTTCGTCCGCACCCAGCTGGGCGCCGACCGCATCGCCGAGCAGCTCCGCGACTCCGGGGTGAAGGCCGACGCGCTGCACGGCGGCATGACCCAGGGCGCCCGTACGCGGACCCTCGCCGACTTCAAGGAGGGCTACGTCAACGCGCTCGTCGCGACCGACGTCGCCGCCCGTGGCATCCACGTCGACGGCATCGACCTGGTCCTCAACGTGGACCCGGCCGGTGACCACAAGGACTACCTGCACCGCTCGGGCCGTACCGCCCGTGCCGGCCGCTCCGGTGTCGTGGTCTCCCTGGCGCTGCCGCACCAGCGCCGCCAGATCTTCCGGCTGATGGAGGACGCGGGCGTCGACGCCTCGCGCCACATCGTCGGTGGTGCCGGCGCGTTCGACCCGGAGGTCGCCGAGATCACCGGCGCCCGTTCGCTGACCGAGGTCCAGGCCGACTCCGCGAACAACTCGGCCAAGCAGGCCGAGCGCGAGGTCGTCGACCTGACCAAGCAGCTGGAGCGCCTCCAGCGCCGTGCCGTCGAGCTCCGCGAGGAGGCCGACCGCCTGGTGGCCCGCGCCGCCCGTGAGCGCGGCGAGGACCCGGAGGCCGCCGTGGCCGAGATGACCGAGGCCGCCGAGGCCGAGGTCGCCGCCGCCGCCGTCGAGGCCGAGCGTGCCGCGCGCGCCGAGGAGCAGCGCCGCGAGGAGCGCCCGGCCCGTGACGAGCGGGGCAACTTCGAGCGTCGCGGTGGCGGTTTCCGTGGCGGCGACCGTGATGACCGCGGTGGCGACCGCGGCGGTTTCCGTGGTGGCGACCGTGGTGGTTTCCGCTCCGGTGGTGACCGTCCGTCCGGTGGCTTCCGTCGTGACGACCGTCCGTCCGGTGGTTTCAACCGTGATGACCGTGGTGGCGACCGTGGTGGTTTCCGCTCCGGTGGTGACCGTCCGTCCGGCGGTTTCCGTCGTGACGACCGTCCCTCGGGCGGCTTCAACCGTGACGACCGTCCGTCCGGTGGTTTCAACCGTGACGACCGCGGTGGTGACCGTGGCGGCCGTTCCTTCGAGCGCCGCGACGACCGCCCCTCCACCGGCCACCGTGGCAGCGACCGTCCGTTCAACCGTGACCGTCGTGACGACCGCCCCGCCGGCGACCGTCCGTCGACCGGCTTCCGTTCCGGTGGCGACCGTCCCTACGGCCGTCGTGACGACCACCGGGGCACCGGCCCGTCGACCGGCGGCTCCTTCGCCCGCCGCGACGACAAGCCGCGCTGGAAGCGCAACGGCTGAGCGCCACTGATCTGATGTGACAGGGCCCGTACGAGCGTCACTCGCTCGTACGGGCCCTGTCATGTGCGGGGCCCGTACGACCTCGTGTCGTACGGGCCCCGAATTCGTACCCCCGTACGACCGGATACGCTCGGCCGATCGACGCGGGGGAGACACGGGGGAGCGCCGGCCAGGGGGCCCGGCGAAGGCTCTCCCCTCCGCCCCGCACAGCAGGTCACCCCCGGGGAGGGACCCTTCTTGTCTCGTTTCACACGCGCGCGGCGGCCCCGCGCGCGAATCGCCGTCCTGACCACCGCGCTGCTCGCCTCCGGGGCCGGTCTCGCGCCCTTCGCGGCGGCGGCCCCGGCCGCCGGGACCGACCGGTTCGACCGGTTCGACCGGATCGACATCACGCCGAACCCCCGGACCGTGCCCCGGCACGACACCGTCCTCTCCGTCGGCCCGACCGGCTACGCGCACGCGCCCGAGGACGCCGACGAGTCCTTCGGCGACGGCGTGGTGTGGACCGACCTCACGACCGGCGCGGACACCCCGCTCGGCGCGGGCGTGGGCAACGGGACCTTCGCCGACTTCGGCACCGGCGGCCGGTACGCGTACGCCCAGCCCGGCATCGGCATCCACGTCCTGCGGGATCTCGTCACCGGCACCCAGCGCCCGCTCGACATGCCCCGCGACGCGAGCTACCGGGGGCTGCTCGGCGACACCCTGCTCTTCCAGCGGTACGCCTCCGCCGAGGACTTCGGCACCACCACCGGGTACTACCTGCTCCGCGCCGACGACCCGGCCGCACCGCCCGTGGAGGTCACCGGCTGGCCCGCCGACGCCCATCTGCACCACGCGCGGCTCGCCGCCGGAGACGCCTCCACGGCCGTGATCCGTTTCGGGCGCTCCACCGACCCGTACTCCTACGACTTCACCGACCTCGGTCTCGTCGACCTGCGGACCGGCCGGATGACCGTGGTCCCGGCCCCCACCTCCTCCCAGGACGTGCTCGTCGCCCCGGTCGCCGTCAGCCCCGACCGGTTCGCCTGGGTGGACCTCGACCGGACCGTGCACCTGCGCGACCGGACCGACCCGACCGGCGCCGAGCGCGCCTTCGCGCTGCCGGAGGACCTCTCCGCCGCCCGGATCGGGCTCGTCGGGGACTGGGTCCTCGTCCTCGGCGAGGCGTCCGGCACCGACGCCTCGCCGCGACGGGAGCTCGTCGCGCTCCACCCCGACGGGCGGCGGCAGCGACTGCTGAGCGGTGCCGAGGACCGGCTGACCCAGATCACCGGCGGCGGCACTGCCGTCGTCGGCGGGACCTCCGCCACCGACTGGGCCCTCCTCAAGGCCGTCCCCGGCAAGGGCGGCGGCGCCCCGGTGCTGGAGAAGCTCCGCCGGATCGAGCCGCTGGCGGCCAGGACCGACGGGATCGCGTTCGGCGCGGGCCGCCTCACCACCCTGGAGCAGGACGGGCCGGGGGGCCGGGGCTTCTACGGCCGGACCCTGCCCGTCGGCCCCGTCCACGGCGGACAGTCCGCCCCGGTGTGGCAGGGCGCCGAGACGGACGCCGAGCAGCGGCCGACCCCGCTCTTCGACGGCGGCGACGGCCGTACCGTCTCCTACCCGCGCATCCCGTACACCGACCGGGCGGTCGTCTCCCGCGCCGCCGACGGCCGGACGACCCGGGTCGCCGTCGGCCAGGACGGCCGGATCGCCGACTCCTTCGGCCGCTGGACGGTCTTCCAGACGGGCACCCCCACCTTCCCCGGGCAGCTCGTCACCGACGGGCAGACCGTCGTCGTGGACACCGACGCCTCGAAGGTCCTGTCCCGGCAGACGCAGACCGCCGCCGCCCTGTGGGGCGACACCCTGTTCACCGGCACGGCGGCCACCGGCGAGGTCACCCGCAAGGACCTCGCCACCGGCAAGGACCTCGGCAAGGTCACGACCGGCTCCGGCTGCCCCCTGACGGAGCTCCAGGCCGCGGGCGGCCGCTGGCTGTACTGGGCCTGCGGCTCGTACGCCAAGCAGGGCGTCGTGGACCTGAAGAGCGGCGCCAGGATCACCCTGCCCCGCTCGTACGGCCAGGGCGGTCTCCTCGGCGACGGCTACTACGTGGACCAGAACAACTCCTCGCTCCGGCTGGTCGACTTCACCTCCGGCCGTGCCGTGGCGAGCGCCCTCGTCGACTCCGTCCCGGTGCACGGGCCCCGCCGCGAGGCATGGGCCGTCGACCGCTTCGGCGGGGGCGTCGCCTACAAGGACGCCGACGACCTCGTCCACGTGGTGTGGCCCGGCGTCGCCGCCTCCGACCTGACCGCCGCCTCGGCGAGGACCCCGGGCAGCGCACGGGCCCAGGACGGCTGGAAGGCGGCCTGGGCGCTCTCCAAGCCCGCGTCGATCTGGCGGCTGACGGTCCGTGACCCGTACACCGGGGCGGCCGTCCGCTCCTTCGGCGGCCAGGAGACCCGCAACCGGATCGAGGCCGTCTGGGACGGCCGGACCTCGGCGGGCAAGCCGGCGGCCAACGGCCCGTACACCTGGGACCTGACGGCGAACACCGCCGACGGCAAGGGCCGCGACCTGGTGCTCTCCGGCACGGTCACCCTCACCGGCGGCACGCCCGGACGACGGGACCTGGCCGGGAACGACCGGCAGGGCGACCTGCTGGCGACGGACGCGGCGGGGCAGGTGTCGATGTACCGGGGCAACGCGTTCGGCGGGCTGTCGGCCCGTGTCACCGGTACCGGCGCGAAGTTCGCGAAGGGCACCGTCCTGGTGCCCTTCGGCGATGTGAACGGCGACGGCTGCGCGGACGTCCTGGCCAAGGTGGGCGACCAGCTCCGCGCGTACCGCCCCGGCTGCGGCGCGGTGGTGTCGGCGTCCTCGCCGTACACCACGATCGGCTCCGGCTGGGGCCAGTACGACGTCCTGACCTCCCCCGGCGACGTGAACGGCGACGGGTACACCGACCTGATCGCCCGCCAGACGTCCACGGGGGACATGTACTTCTACGCCGGTACGGCCGACCACCGGGTGAAGAGCCGGGTCAGGACCGGTACGAACTGGAAGCTGTACAAGAAGATCGTGGGCGCGGGCGACCTGAACGGCGACGGCCGCGGCGACCTCCTCGGCGTGGACGCCGCGGGCGTGCTGTGGCGGTACTACGGCACGGCCACCGGCGGCGTCACGGCCCGGGTCCGGGTCGGCGGCGGCTGGGGCGCGTACTCGTCCCTGGCGGGCGTCGGTGACGTCTCCGGCGACGGCCGCACGGACCTGGTGGCCCGCGACACCGGCGGCGCGCTGTACGCCTACCACGGCACGGGCGGCGGACTGTACGGCGGCCGGGTGCTCCTCGGCGGCGGCTGGAACGTCTTCACGTCCCTGTTCTGACCCCGCCGGGCGGCGGCTGCGGTGTCGTCGAGGTGCTCTGCCGCCGCCCGCCCCTGTTCCGACCCCGGCGTGCGGCGGCGACCGGGGCGGACGGCGGCGGCCGGGGCGGACGGCGGACCCCGCCGCCCGCCCCGGCCCCCACCCCACGGCACGAGACCCCCCGTGTCGGATACCCGATCGGTTCCGGGTGCCTCTCGGGCTATGCTGCACGGGTGTGCTGTCCACGGGCCGTTAGCTCAATTGGCAGAGCAGCGGACTTTTAATCCGTTGGTTGTGGGTTCGAGTCCCACACGGCCTACCGAGCACCGGGCGGGCGCAAGCCTGTGACCTGTGAAGAAGCGCTCCACCCGGCTTTGGCCGGGTGGAGCGCTTCTTCGTCGGAGGGCTCGGTGCGTGAGCGAGGCCTCCGACGGCTGACGCCTTCGTCCCTGATGACCCGTACGGAGAGTGCGTCCCGGCCGTGCCCGCCGGTACGTCCGGCAGCCGAAGGCCGCCCGGTGGGCCTCCGGCTGCCGTGAGCCGCCCACCGGACTACGGACTTCCCGCCTTCCCGCGACTTCGACGGGTCACCTACGGGAGGCCGAGACTCATCTGTCCGGCGTGGTGGTTCGCCGGGACCGAGCAGCACGTCGGCGGGGCGGAGAGCTGTCGACGTCGGCAGATCCGGGAACGCCCCGGTCGCTCTCACCTGCGGAGTGGCTGGCGCAGCGGACGTCGGGGGAGACTTTCGGCCCTGTCGTCCCGTAGACCGCTTCAGGACACTTCAGTCATGTCTTCCTGGGTAGCGATCGATTTCGAGACGGCGAACGAGCACCGTGGCAGCGCGTGCTCCGTCGGCATGACAGCAGTCGACGGGCAAGCCGTCACGGGCACTTGGAGCACGCTGATACAGCCGCCGCCCGCGCTCGGCCGCTTCGACCCCTACAACGTACGGGTCCATGGCATCCAGGCGACCGACGTCGTCGCCGCGCCCGGTTGGAAGGCCGCGCTCGCCGAGATCCTCTCCTTCGCCGACGGGCGGCCCTTGGTCGCCCACAACGCCGGTTTCGACTTCGGCGTCATCCGGGCCGCCTGCGACACCGAAGGCATCGCCTGGCCCGAGCTCCGGTACACCTGTTCCCAGGTCGTCGCCCGCCGTACCTGGAAGCTGTTGTCCTACGGACTGCCCTACTGCATGGACGCTGCCGGGCACGCCTTCACCGATCATCACCAGGCCGGAGTGGACTCCCGGGCCTCTGCCGAGATCATGCTCTCGGCCATGCGCGAAGCCGGCACGACGACACTCGACGAGTTGCTCGACAAGCACCGGATCCGCTGGGGCTCCATGACCGCCGACCGCCAGTGGCACGGCAGCCGGTACCGGGGCGAGAGCCGCCGTGACCTCTTGCCCGTCCCCAGTGCCAACCCCGCCGCCGACCCCGAAGGGGCTCTGTACGGACTGACCGTCTGCCTTACCGGCACCCTGACCTCGATGAAGCGCACCGATGCGTTCGACCGCCTCGCCGAGGCCGGAGCCCAGCCCGTGAAGACGGTGACCAGGAAGACCGACATCCTGGTTTCCGCGACGCAGACCCAGCTCAAGCCCGGCGACACACTGAGCGGCAAGCTGAAGGAAGCGCGGGCCCTGCTCGATGCCGGCTGGCCCATCGAGGTCGTGGACGAGGACGAGTTCCTTCGCCGTCTCGGAAGCTGAACCTCTGCCCCCTGCCCACACCTGACTGACCAGGTACCACCGGGCCGGTCGGAGGTTCCGGGGTCGCTCAGGCGTCCCCGCCGCTCAACCCCCTGAGGCATGTCCCGCGTTGTACGGGTAGGAGAGTGACGGTGCCGGGCCGGAAGGGTTTCCCGGGGCGCGGTGCCGGGTGGCGTGGGGGAATCTGGGCGGGGACGTCCGACACGGTGGAGGTGGGGTCGATGGTGGAGAGCGGATCCGGTGATCCGGTGGGGGAGGCCAGACTGCTGGCCCGGTGCGCGCTGGGGGCCGCGGCGGCCAGTGCCGTCGTCCTGCTGACCGGGCTCGGTGCCGGGGGGCTGCTGATCCTGTTCAGCGGGCTCGTCGGGTTCGCCTGTTCGGCCGTGGGCCTCTGGTGGTTCCTCGCGCACCGGGGGACGGTGCGCGTCCTCGGCGCGCTCCTCGCGGTCGGCGCGCCCCTCGCCGTGCTCAGCCTCTACGTCGTCGGCGGGCTGTGGCTGATCGCGCTCGTCGCCCTCGTCCTGTGGGCCGGGGCGGCGCTCTGCGGGCGGGCCTCGCTGCGCCGCCTGCGGGCGGCGCGCGGCGACGCCGGGCGGACCGACCGGGCGCGCGGCGAGCGGCGGCCCCGGCCCCGGAGGCCCGTCCTGATCATGAACCCGAAGTCCGGGGGCGGGAAGGTCGGCCGCTTCGGGCTCGTCGAGCGCGCCGAACGCCTCGGCGCCCGGGTGATCCTGATCGACCCCTCCGCCGAGACCGACGTCGCCGCGCTGGCCCGTCAGGCCGTCGCCGACGGCGCCGATCTGCTCGGGGTGGCGGGCGGTGACGGCACCCAGGCGCTCGTCGCCGCCGTGGCCGCCGAGCACGACCTGCCGTTCCTCGTCGTCTCGGCGGGAACCCGCAACCACTTCGCCCTCGACCTCGGCCTCGACCGGGTCGACCCGGCGAACTGCCTCGACGCGCTCGTCGACGGCGAGGAACTCCGCGTCGACCTGGGCTGGGTCTCCGGCCGCCCCTTCGTCAACACGGTCTCCTTCGGCGTGTACGCGGACGTCGTCCAGCGCCCCGAGTACCGCGACGCGAAGGCGGGCACCGCGTTCGACGTCCTGCCCGACCTGCTCCAGGGCGGCGAGGGCGACCGGCTCGACGCACTCGTGGACGGTGCCCCGCTCCCGGCCCAGCAGGCCCTGCTCGTCAGCAACAACCCGTACGTCGTGCCCGACCCGTTCGGCGCGGCCACGGTACGGCGGCCCCGGCTCGACGGCGGCACGCTGGGCGTGATCGGCATCCGCGTCGACGGCGCCGCGCAGGCCGCGGAACTGGCGGTACGGGGGGCCCAGGCGACCGGCCTGAACGTCCTGACCGCGACCCGCGTCGAGGTCACGGGCAAGGCGGAGGCACCGACGGGCCCCGGACCCGGCCTGTTCTCGGGCCCCGGCCCGGAGTCCGGGTCCGCTCCGGACCCGGACTCCGGTGAGGGGTCCGACTCCGGTCGGGGGCCCGCGTCCGGCTCCGGGGGCAGCTCCCCGGGCGGCGGCGATCCGGCGCCGGGGCCCGGCTCGGCCCCCGGCTCCGGGACCGGCCCCGCCTCCGGTTCCGGCCTCGGAGCCGAGTCCCGTACCGGCTCCGATTCCCGTACCGGCTCTGATTCCCGTACCGAGTCCCGTACCGGCTCCGACTCCGGGATCGGGACCAGCTCCGGGACCGGTCTCACCTCCACCTCCACCTCCATCGCCGTCGCCGTCGACGGTGAGGCGCTGGTCATGGACACCCCCGTCGTCTGTGTGCTCCGGCCCCGGGCGCTGCGGGTGCTCGTGCCGCGGCACCGGCCCGGGGCCGCGGACCCCCAGCCGCCCATCGACTGGCGGCGGGTCGTCCGGCTCGCCTTCCCTCCGAACCATCACCCCGCACCGAGGAGCGGCACATGACCGGCACCACCGGAACGACCACGACCCGACCCCTCCGGGCGGTGCTCCGGGATCTTCGCGCGCTCGACGGAGCCGTGTACGCGGCCGTCGCCGCCACTCCTACGCCCACGCTCGACACGGGCCTGCGCAGGCTCTCCACCACCGCGAACCACTCCAAGATCTCCTTCGCGGTGGCGGGTGCGCTGGCCCTCTTCCCGGGGCGTCCGCGCCGGGCGGCGCTCGCCGGGCTCGGGGCCGTCGCGGTGGCCTCGGCCTCCGCGAACCTGTTCGGGAAGCGGCTGGTCCGCAGGCCGCGCCCGGACCGGGAGGCGGTCCGGGTGGTGGCGGGCCGGTACGTGCCGATGCCGGACTCGGCGTCGTTCCCGTCCGGGCACACCGCGTCGGCGGTCGCCTTCGCGACCGCCGTGGGCGTGGTGCTGCCCCCGGCGGCGGTCCCCCTCCAGGTGCTCGCGATGGCCGTCGGCTACTCCCGGGTCCACACGGGCGTGCACTATCCCGGTGATGTCGCCGCGGGCGCGGTCCTCGGCATGGGGAGCGCCGTCGTGTCGCTGGCGGTCGGCGCGTCCCTGCCGCGCACCTGGAGGAAGTGACCGGCCCTCAAGGGATCCTCAGGGGCCCCGCCCCTGCCCCGCCTCCGCCCCGGCCCCCGGACGCTTCCCTCGCCGCTCAGCCCGTCGCCCGCGCCAGATCCTCCTCCGTGAGGCCCAGCGCGGCGATCCGCTCCGGGTCGGCCAGGATGTGCAGTTCCACGATCCGGTCCCCCGCGACGGTGAAGACCATGAGCGCGCCGGGCCGCCCGTCCGTGACCGAGAGGACGGCGGGCGCGCCGTTGACGACCATCGGGAGGCGTCCCGTACGGAACCGGGCGTAGGCGAGGGCCTGGGCGATGACGGCTTCGGCGCCCCGGACGACCTTGGAGACGGCGGCGAGGGTCCGGCCGCCGTCCGCGCGCAGCACCACGTCGGGGTCGAGGACGGCGAGCAGCCCCTCGAAGTCCCCGCCGTGCGCGGCGGTGAGGAACGCGTCGGCGATCTCCCGTCCGCGCCGGACGTCCGGCCCGGCGGCGGGTGCGACGGCGGGTGCGGCGTCCCGTACGCGGCGGCGGGCGCGGCTGGCGAGCTGCCGGGCGGCGGCCGGGGTGCGGTCCACGACGGGCGCGATCTCGTCGAAGGAGACGGCGAACATGTCGTGCAGGACGA
Source organism: Streptomyces sp. NPDC087215 (assembly GCF_044744885.1). Taxonomy (NCBI): domain Bacteria; kingdom Bacillati; phylum Actinomycetota; class Actinomycetes; order Kitasatosporales; family Streptomycetaceae; genus Streptomyces; species Streptomyces sp. NPDC087215. Next base: position 32,212 of record NZ_JBIUZD010000003.1, on the reverse strand, counting down.
AGGCGAGCCGTTCGGCGGGGGAGAGGGTCTCCAGGACGACCAGCAGGGCGAGGCCGACGGACTCGGTGAGTTCGGCGGCGCGCTCGGGGTCGGTGGTGTCGGCGACCCGGGCGACGGGGTCGGGGACGTGGTGCTCCAGGGGTGCCTCGCGGCGGGAGCCGCGCGAGCGGAGCATGTCGAGGCAGACGCGGCCGATGACGGTGGTCAGCCAGCCGCTGAGGTTGGTCACGGCGTCGACGTCGCTGCGGTGGAGCTTGAGCCAGGTCTCCTGGACGGCGTCCTCGGCTTCGCCGAGCGAGCCCAGCATCCGGTAGGCCACCGCGCGCAGCCGGGCCCGGTCGGCCTCGAAGCGCCGGGCCAGCGGTTCCTCGTCGCGGTCCATGCGCCGGTCTTCCCGGTCCGCCGGTCGGTCTTCCCGGTCCACTCGCCGGTCCACTCGTCGGTTCCCCCGTTCGCGTACCACCGTCATGCCCATGCCCTCATGACGGATCGGACCGCGCCGATGTGACACGGGCCTCGGCGGTGCTCGTGGCGCGCGGGCGGCGGCTCGTCCCGCAACGGGCCGGTGCGCTCCGGTCCGGCTCGTTTCCGGCTCGTCCGGTCCGGTGTGTGAGATCCACGCCGTCTCGGGGTGAACGCCCGGGATTCCCCGGCCAGTGGCCTCGATCGCCGTGGATCGTCGCTTCAGCCCGCTGGTCGCCGTCCGTAGATTGATCACCATGACGACGACATCGACGCAGGTCAACCCCGTTCTCCGGACCCCGCCGGCCTCGCCCGCCGCCGCTGCCGCGTACTTCTCCGCGAGCCTGGCCTTCCACGCGGACGTCTCCGATGTGGCGTCCGCGCTGGCCACCGCCGCGGCCGACGGCACCGACCCGGGCTTCGTGGTGATCGACTCGCGCTCGACCGCCTCGTGGGACCAGGGGCACGTGCCCGGCGCGACGCACCTGCCGACCGCGCTGATCGCGGAGCAGGCCGAGCGGCTGCTCGACCGGGCGGTGCCGGTGGTCACGTACTGCTGGGGTCCCGGCTGCAACGGTGCCACGCGCGCCGCGCTGGCCCTCGCCGAGCGGGGATTCCAGGTGAAGGAGATGCTCGGAGGCTTCGAGTACTGGGTCCGGGAGGGCTTCGCGTACGAGACGTGGGAGGGCCCCGCGGAGAAGACCGCGGACCCGCTCACGGCGCCGGTCGAGGGCGAGTGCGGCTGCTGATGTCGGCCGGTGGCCGGTGGCCGGTGTGGACGGCCAGCCCGGGGTCGGCGCTGACGTCCCCCGGTGGTCGGCGCCGTCGTCGGCCCGTGGCCGGTGCTGAAACCCCCGGTGACCAGCGCGGATGCCCCCGGTCGCCGGTGCCTGGCCCCTGCTCGCCAGTGTCGGCGATCCGCGTTTCGCGGTGCTGGTGGAGTCCGATTTCCGGATCGCCCCGGTCATGACGTAGAGTCGTGTTTACCGACGCGGGGTGGAGCAGCTCGGTAGCTCGCTGGGCTCATAACCCAGAGGTCGCAGGTTCAAATCCTGTCCCCGCTACTCAGTAGCAGCGAAGGCCCGGATCCAGTCACTGGATCCGGGCCTTCGTCGTGTGCGCCCCGGCCCCGCCCGCGCGGCTTGACCTTTACGCGGCGTCAAGTTCTAGCGTTCTCGGCATGGAGTGGTCGATCCAAGAGGTCGCCAGGAAAGCGGGCACCACCAGCCGCACCCTCCGGCACTACGGAGAGCGCGGACTGCTGGAGCCGAGCCGGATCGGCGCGAACGGTTACCGGTACTACGACCAGGCTGCGCTCGTACGGCTCCAGCGCATCCTGCTGCTGCGCGAGCTGGGGCTCTCGCTGTCCGCCATCGCCGAGCTCCTCGCGGGGCAGCGGGACACGGCGGCGGCCCTGCGGACCCATCTCGCGCTCCTGGAGCAGGAGCGCGAGCTGCTGGGACGCCGGATCGCGTCCGTACGGACCACTCTCGACAGGACCGAAAAGGGAGAGGAACTCATGGCCGACGAAGTGTTCGACGGTTTCGACCACACGGTGTACGAGAAGGAGGTCGCCGAGCGCTGGGGGCGTGACGCTCACCAGAAGGGCGACCAGTGGTGGCGGGGGCTGGGCGAGGGGGAGCGCAGGGCTTTCCTCGACGAGCAGAAGGTCATCGCCCGGGACTTCGCGCGAGCCCTCGCGGACGGGCTCGGCGCCGGTGACGACGCGGTGCAGGAGATCGCGCGGCGCCAGGTCGTCTGGCTCTCGGCGACCGCGGTCCCGAGCAAGGAGTACGTGATCGGTCTCGGCCGTATGTACGTCGACGACCCGCGCTTCGCCGCCCACTACGACCAGCACGGCGAGGGCACCGCCGTCCTGGTCCGGGACGCGCTGGAGATCTACGCGGAGCGCGACCTCTAGCCGGGAGGCCGGGCGCGCCGGGGGTCCGGAGCCGGACGGCTCCGGCAGTCGGAAGTCCCGGAAGCACCGGAAGTAAACGCTGTCCAAAACCGCGCCCGCCGTTTTGCGGGCGGGCGGTGTCCCATCGTAGTGTCGCGCACACCATGAGTGACGACACTGTGACGGGCGTGCATCGGCGGGCGCCCGCCGATGTGCACCGGAGGGCGCCCGCCCTCCTCGTCCTGCTCGCGCTCCTCGCGCTCGTCGTCAGCGTCTGCCACGGCGCGCAGGGGCACATACTGCCCTCGTCCGGCGCCGAGGCCACGGTCTCCGCGCCCGCCCTGCCGCACGGTTGCGAGCAGTCCGGGAGCGGCTGGTCCTTCGACGCCCACCTCCCCGCGCAGTACTCCGCCGCCTCCCTGGCCACACCCGACGCGGGCGGGGCCGTCCTCCTGCCGTACGTCTCCGTCCTCGGCGACGACCCCCGCGCGCGGTGCGTCCGGGGCCGGGCGGGCCCCGGCCCCCAGCCGGGCAGGCTGCTGATCGCCCTCGGAGTGGACCGGAACTGAGCCGGGTCCCGCCTCACGCGTGACCAGGTTCCTTCCCCATGCCATCCCAAGGACGTATCCGTCATGAGCACCTCGCTGCCCGGCACCACACTGTCCGCGACCTCCCCGGTCGCACCCGTCCCCCCGGTCTCCGGGGAGACCCGGACCTCCCCGGGCCCCGTGGCATCCCCCTCGTCCCCTTCGTCTTCGTCCCCCGGCTTCCCCACGGGCCCGCTGTCGCCCACGGACCGGACGCTGCCCGGGGGGCTGCTGCCGCTCGCCGAGCAGACCGTCGGCAACACGCCCGTCCTGTGGACCGACGACGGCTACTGGGCCAAGCTCGAAGGCTTCAACTTCGGCGGCATCAAGGACCGTGCCGCCCTCCACATGGTCGAGCGGGCCCGTCGGCGCGGAGAGCTGCGGCCCGGCGCCCCGATCGTCGAATCGACCTCGGGGACCCTCGGGCTCGGGCTCGCCCTCGCCGGGGTGCTGCACGGCCACCCCGTGCACGTCGTCACCGACCCCGGGCTCGAACCGATCGTCGAGCGGATGCTCGTCGCCCACGGCGCCCGCGTCCACGTCGTGCCGGAGCCGAGCCCGCACGGCGGCTGGCAGCAGGCCCGGATGGACCGGGTCACCGAACTCCTCGGGGCCCTCGACGGGGCCTGGTGGCCCAACCAGTACGGGAACCCCGACAACCCCGAGGCCTACACCGGGCTCGCGGCCGAACTGTCCGGGCAGCTCGACCGGATCGACGTGCTCGTCTGCGCGGTCGGCACCGGCGGCCACTCGGGCGGCATCGCCCGCGCCCTGCGCGCCACCAGCAGCCCCGCCCTCGAACTCGTCGGCGTCGACTCCATCGGCTCCACCGTCTTCGGACTGCCCGCGGGGGAGCGGCTGATGCGCGGCCTCGGTTCCTCCATCCACCCGGGCAACGTGGACCACGGGGCCTTCGACGAGGTCCACTGGGTGGGCCCCGCCGAGGCGGTACGGGCGGCCCGCCGCCTGGCCTCGCGGCACTTCGCGACCGGCGGCTGGAGCGTCGGCGCGGTGGCGCTCGTCGCCGGCTGGCTGGCCCGCACCCGGCCGCGCGGCACCCGGATCGCGGCCGTCTTCCCCGACGGGCCGCAGCGCTACTTCGACACCGTCTTCAACGACGAGTTCTGCACCGCGCACGGCCTGCTCGACGGGCCCGTACGGGAGGACCCGGCCGGGTACGAGGACGGCACGCCCGTCGACGGCTGGACCCGCAGGGCCATGGACCGGGCGGGACGGAACCGTTGAGCAGCACGACCGGCACCACCCCGGGTCCCGCGAAGGCGGCCCGGGGCGGGGTGTGGAGGCAGAGCCGGGGCTTCGAACCGGCCGTCCGGCTCCTCTTCCTCAACCAGCTCACCATCAACCTCGGCTTCTACATGCTCATGCCGTACCTCGCCGCGCACCTCGCGGACGGGCTCGGCATGGCGGCCTGGGCGGTCGGGCTCGTCCTCGGCGCCCGGAACCTCTCCCAGCAGGGGATGTTCCTGGTCGGCGGGGCGCTCGCCGACCGCTTCGGCTTCAAGCCGCTCATCGTGGCGGGCTGCGCGCTGCGGACGGCCGGGTTCGGGGCGCTCGCGTTCGCCCAGTCGCTGCCGATGCTGATCGCCGCGTCCCTGGCGACGGGCCTCGCGGGTGCGCTGTTCAACCCCGCCGTCCGTGCCTGCCTCGCGGCGGAGGCGGGAGAGGAGCGCCGGGTGGAGGCCTTCGCCCTGTTCAACGTCTACTACCAGGCGGGCATCCTGCTCGGGCCGCTCGTCGGGGTGGCCCTGACGGGGGTGTCGTTCCAGTTGACGTGCCTGGTGGCGGCGGTGCTGTTCGCCGTACTGACCCTGGTGCAGCTCCGGTACATGCCCGTAAGGGGCGGGAAGGACGCGAAGGAGACCGAGGACGGGGAAGGGCGGGGGCAGTTCCGCACGGTCCTCTCCCACCGGACCTTCTGGCTCTTCTCGCTGGCCATGACCGGCTCGTACGTGCTGTCCTTCCAGGTCTATCTGGCGCTGCCGCTCGCGGCGGGCGGGACGGGCCCCACGACGGCGCTCTTCGTCGTCTCGGCGCTGGTCGCGCTGGCCGGACAGCTGCGGATCACCGCCTGGTGCAAGCGGCGCCTGAGCCGGGAGCGGTGCCTGGTCCTCGGGCTCGCCCTGATGGGCGGGGCGTTCCTGCTCCCGGCGGCCCTGGGCCGGGGCCTGCCGGGGCTGCTGCTCTGCGCGGCGGTCCTGGCCGTGGCGAACGCGGTGCTCTACCCGTACGAGATGGACACCGTCGTCGCCCTGGCCAAGGGCCGCTGGGTGGCCACCCACTACGGGCTCTACAACACCGTGTGCGGGATCGGGATCACTCTGGGGAACCTGGGGACGGGCGCGCTGCTCGACGTGACCGGCTGGTCGGCGGTGCCGTGGCTGGCGCTGTGCGCGGTGGGCCTGATGTGCGCGGCGGCGATGGCCCTGCTGTCACGCGGGGGGCGGCTGGGGGTGTGAGGGGCCCTGGCCTGTGGGACCCGTGGACCCGTAAGGCCGGTGGGATCCGTGGGACCCCTAAGTCCGGTGGGATCCGTGGGACCCCTAAGGGCTGTGGGGATCCGTAAAGCCCGTGAGACCCGTAGGGCTCCTGAGGCCGTAGGGGCCCTACGGGGCCGGGCTCCCGCTCGGCTCCGGGCCGCACCACCCCTCCGTACGCCAGTCGGCCCCCGGGGGTCGCCGCCAGGCCCGGCGGCGGCCACCCTGGGAGGGCGCGGTACGGGGCCGCGGCCGGTACGGACCGGGCAGGAGAGTACAGGTGGGGCACCCCCTGAGAGCGGTGGGCGGCGGATGGCGGGGCGACGACGGGCGTCCGTACGGGCGCGCCCGGCGGTTCATCCGCGCCCTGCCCCCGCTGATCATCCTGGGCGGGGCCGTCTACGACATCCTGACCCCGCCCGAGTACACGGCCTCGCCGCTGTTCTCCGCCGCCCCGCTGATCGCCGCGCCCTTCTTCTCCACCCTGACGACCCTGCTCACCGGGATCGCCGCCGTCCTGGCCTCCGCCGGGCTCCACCTCTACAACGACACCGCGAGCCGTATCCCGGCCCTCACCGAGACCCTGACCGTCGCCACGGTCTCCGCGCTCGCCCTCCTCATCAACCGGGTCGTGCGCCGCAGCGGCGAGCGGCTCGCCTCGGCGCGGGTCATCGCCGAGACCGTGCAGCGGGCCGTGCTCCCGACGCCCGCCGAGCGGATCGGAGGACTCCAGTGCGCGGCCCGGTACGAGGCGGCGCACGCGGGCGCGTTCATCGGCGGCGACCTGTACGCCGTCCAGGACACCCCCTACGGGGTGCGGCTGGTGGTGGGGGACGTCCGTGGCAAGGGGCTGGAGGCGGTCGAGGCCGTCGCCGTGATCATCGGGGCCTTCCGGGAGGCGGCCGAGCAGGAACGGAACCTGGAGGGCGTGGCCCGCCGTCTCGAAGGGGCGCTGGCCCGGGAGGGCATCCGGAGAGAGGGCATCGACGCCTTCGAGGGGTTCACCACCGCCGTCCTCGCCGAGATCCCGCGCGGGGACGGCGGAGGCACCTTCGACGGTTTCGTACGGACGGTCAACCGGGGGCATCCGCCGCCGCTGCTGCTGCACGGGGACGGGCGCCTCGACCTCCTGGAGCCGTCCGAGCCCGCGCTGCCCCTCGGCATGGGCGATCTGGCGAGTTGGCCCGACCGGGCCGAGGCGCGGCCCTTCCCGCCGGGCGCGACCCTGCTCTTCCACACCGACGGCCTCTCGGAGGCGCGGAACGCGGAGGGCGTCTTCTACGACCCGGGGGCGCGCCTGCTGGGCCGGATCTTCCCGGGCCCCGAGGAACTCCTCGACGCGCTGGTGGACGACGTACGCCTGCACACGGGCGGCGGATCGACGGACGACATGGCCCTGCTCGCGGTGAGCCGCCCGGCGGCGGGGCAGCCGGCGAGGCGGCGGACGATACCGGTGGTGCCGCCGGGCAGACCCGGTCACCGGCTGTAGTCACCGGGTGTCGCTGCGATAACAATTGACATAACGTCAGATCTCGTCGCCCGTGCCGGTCTCCACCGAAGCGCGGCCAACTCGCCCGATTCCCCCTCATTCCTGTTAATGATCAAGAGGGACAGCTTGGAATCGAGCACCCCTGTCTATTAACGTTCGATAACGCAGCGCGGTCGTCCCAGCCGTCGCAAGAGGCGGCACCGTGCGCACGCGCCGAATCCCGAAAGGGAACCGGGGAACCACCACTTGGGGTGAATCGGGCCCTTCGCACCCGTGCGACCGGCCCGTAGGAGACCTTCCTGCTCCGAACCCGTCAGCTAACCCGGTAGGCGAGAAGGAAGGAAAGGAGCGCGCCCCCGTGGCGTCCCACACTCCCGTACCCGAAACCCCCTTCGACGCCTTCGGCGGTGGCTCGGCTCCCGCCGCCCCCGGGACCGAGTGGAACCCGACCGAGGACACCCTCCGCGCCCAGAACCGCTCCGGCGGCCGGCACCGGGTCGTCAAGCAGCGCTCCAACTTCGCCCGTTCCTCCACGGTCCTCGGCGTCGGCGTCATCGCCGCGGTCGGCGCGGGCGGCCTCGCCACCGCGCAGGAGAAGCCGAAGGTCGCGATATCCCTGCCGGACCTCCCGGACGCCCACGACCTCCCCCTCGTCGGCGACCTCCTCCCCGAGGAGGACCACGAGACGGTCCCCGTCGCCCGTGCCAACCCGCACCCGCTGACCGCCTCCTACGCCTCCCTCGACGAGAAGCCGGGCGCCACCACCGCCGTACGGGCCGAGCGGACCGTCACGGCCGCGAGCGCCACCGGCGACGCGGGCGAGGCCCTGCGCGCCCGCATCCTCCAGCAGGCCGAACAGCAGCAGGTCTCCGCCGTCGCCGCCGAGAAGGCCGCAGTGGAGAAGGCGGCGGCCGAGAAGGCGGCGGCGGAGGCGCAGACCAAGGCCGAGGCCGCGAAGAAGGCGGTCGCCGAGGCGGAGGCGAAGGCCAGGGCGAAGGCGGAGGCGGAGGCGAAGGCCGAGGCGGAAGCCGCCGCCAAGGCCAAGGAGGAGGCCGAGCGCCTCGCCCGGCTCGCCGCGAGCTACTCGCTGCCGGTCTCCTCGTACACCCTCACCGCCACCTACATGCAGTCCGGCTCGATGTGGTCCTCCGGCCAGCACACCGGCCTCGACTTCGCCGCCCCCACCGGGACCCCGGTCAAGGCGGTGCACGGCGGCACCATCAAGTCGGCGGGCTGGTCCGGCTCGTACGGCTACCGGATCGTCCTGGAACTGCCCGACGGCAGCGAGGTCTGGTACTGCCACCTCTCGTCCATGACGGTCGGTGCGGGCCAGTCCGTCGGCACCGGCGAGACCATCGGCCGCGTCGGCGCCACCGGCAACGTCACCGGCGCCCACCTCCACATGGAGGTCCACACCCCCGGCGGCGCGGGCGTCGACCCGGCCTCCTGGCTCCGCTCCAAGGGCCTGTCGCTCTGACCGCGCCCCCGTCCCGGAACGCTCCGGGACGGGACCGGGTCCTCCCCTACGGGCCGGAGCCCTCCCTTACGGGGCCCACCCTGATGGGGCCGGAATACTCCGGGCGAAGCGGAAGTTGAGCGTCCCATGACTTCTCTCCGCCCGCTGGGCAGTTCCGACCTGCGCGTCTTCCCGCTCGCCCTCGGCGGCAACGTCTTCGGCTGGACCGCCGACGAAGCGCAGTCCTTCGCGGTCCTCGACGCCTACGCGGCGGCGGGCGGCAACTTCGTCGACTCGGCCGACGCCTACTCCGCCTGGGCCGAAGGCAACGAGGGCGGCGAGTCCGAGACGGTCATCGGCCGCTGGCTCGCCTCCCGGGGCAACCGCGACGACATCGTCGTCGCCACCAAGGTCGGCGCCCACCCGCGCTTCAAGGGCCTCTCCGCGACCACCATCAAGGCGGGCGCCGAGGCGTCCCTGCGCCGCCTCGGCACCGACCGCGTCGACCTCTACTACACCCACTTCGACGACGAGACGGTCCCCGTGGAGGAGATCGTCACCGCTCTCGACCAGCTCGTGAAGGAGGGCAAGGTGCGGGCCGTCGCCGCCTCCAACATCTCCCCGGAGCGGCTGCGCGCCTCCCTCGACTTCGCCGAGTCCGAGGGCCTCACCCGGTACGTGGCCCTCCAGCCGCACTACAACCTGGTCTCCCGCGACACCTACGAGGGCCCCCTCCTGGAGACCGTCGAGCGGGCCGGGCTCTCCGCCGTCCCGTACTACGGCCTCGCCGCGGGCTTCCTCACCGGCAAGTACCGCCCCGGCGCCGCCGTCGACAGCGTCCGCGCCACCGGGGCGGCCGGGCACCTGGACACCGAGCGCGGCCGGGCCGTCCTCTCCGCGCTCGACACCGTCGCCGGGGCGCACGGCGCCGAACCGGCCACCGTCGCCCTCGCCTGGCTCGCCGCCCGCCCGACCGTCGCCGCCCCGATCGCCTCGGCGCGGACCGTCGAGCAGGTCCCGGCGCTGGTGGCCGCGGCCGGGCTCACCCTCTCGGAGGCCGAGCTGAAGCTGCTCACGGAGGCGTCCGTCTGACCGGACGCGCGGAAGCCCCCGGCCCGGCGTTCCACCGGACCGGGGGCTTCCGCGTACCCCCGTCGGAACGGGGCACGTGCCGTACCCCGTTCCGTCGTCCCCCCAAGGTACGCGTGGCCGGAACCCGGCGGTCCGTCCCAGCGGGCGGGGACGTCCCGGGACGGGGGACGGGCGGTCAGCCCCGGTACGGGTTGTAGCCGTCGTAGTCCAGGTACTGCGGCGGCGACCAGGCCCGGCCGGTCGCCCGCGCCGCGTGGGTGAGCGCCGGGGACGCGATCTGCCGCCGTTGCCAGAGGTGATGGAGCAGCTCCTGCTCGCGGGCGGCGAAATCGGGTTCGGCCGCCCCCCGCCGGGCCCGGTCCCGCAGGAACGCCAGGGCCGTGGCGAACGACTCGTACTCGCCGACGGTCCGTGCGGCCGACGGCCCGTACGCGCGGGCGGCGAAGGAGCGGGCCAGCCGCCGCGCGCGCATCGAGGAGAGCGCCGAGGGCTCGGCGGGGGAGAGCCAGCCCGCCGCCGCGTACGCCGGGAGCTCCCCGGAGACCGTGCGCAGCTCGCGCTGCCTGCTCCACAGCGCGAGCCAGGTCAGCAGGGCGAAGACCGGGACCATCAGCACCCCGTACACCGCGAAGAACGCCAGCGGGCCGCCGAAGGTGGCCGAGCCGTTCCAGGCGGCGTGCAGTCCCATGGCGAGCAGCAGTCCGGTGAGCGGGAGCAGCACCTTCCGCAGCCGTCTTCCGCGCGGGGCGAGCGCGGCCAGACCGAAGCCGATGCCGGTGAGCACGGTGAACAGCGGGTGCGCGAAGGGTGACATGACGACCCGGACGAAGAAGGTCGTGGCGGTCACCGAGCCCAGCCCGGCGGAGCCGAACTCCTGGTCCTCGCCGAAGGCGTTGCCGAGGTAGAGGATGTTCTCGGTGAACGCGAAGCCGGTCGCGGTGAATCCGGCGATCACGACACCGTCGACGAGCCCGACGAAGTTCCGCCGCCGGAGGAGGAAGAGCAGCAGGATCGCCACCGCCTTCGCGCTCTCCTCCACGACGGGCGCGACGACCGTCGCGCCGAGGGTGTCCGCCGAATCGGGGTCGGCGGTGGCGGTCGCGATCCAGCGGACCGCGAAGGAGTTCGCCAGGATCGCGACGAGCGCGGCGGCGAAGGCGCCCCACGCGAACGCGAAGAGCAGGTTCTTCCAGGGGCCCGGCTCGACCCGGTCGAGCCAGCGGAAGGCGGCCATGAGCAGCGGTACGGGAAGCACGGCGAGCCCCAGGCCGACGAGGAAGCCCTGGGTGCCGGTCTGTTCGCGGACGAGGGCCAGGATGACCAGGGCGCAGGTCGTGAGGACGGTGATGACCACGAGGGCCCGGAACAGCCGGCTGCGCCAGAAGTCCCGGCGCGGCCGGTAGCGCCACTGGGACCGGTCGGCGGCGGCCGGGAAGGCCGGTTCCTCGGTGTCCCGGTGGGGCACGGGAGCGGCTTGGGGCGCGGCGTCCGCCGTGGTCTCCGCCAGGGCGTCCGCCGTGGCCTCCGCTGTGGTGGGGACGGGGTTCGACACGTCAGCGACCCTAACGACCGGCACCGGTACAGGGCGAGGCGATTGCGTGGACAGGGTCACTTCGAGCGGGCGGCCGGGCGGGGTCCGGTCCCGGCGGGTCCGGTGGTGAGGGCCGGTCGGGGTCCGGTGCCGGGCCCGACTGATGGGGCCAGGCCCGCCCCGGCCCCGGTCCGGCCCCGGTCCGGTCCCGGTCCCGGTCCCGGTCCCGGTCCCGGTCCGGCTACTTCCGGCTGAAGAGGACGTCGTGCACGACGTGGCCCTTGTCCAGGCCCTGGCCCTCGAAGCGGGTGACCGGGCGGAAGTCGGGGCGGGGCGCGTACCCGCCGTCGTCCCGCGTGTTCTCGAAGTCGGGGTGCGCGGAGAGCACCTCCAGCATCTGCTCCGCGTACTCCTCCCAGTCCGTCGCGCAGTGCAGCACGGCACCGGGCCTCATCCGGGTCGCGAGCAGGGTGAGGAACTCGGCCTGGATCAGCCGCCGCTTGTGGTGGCGGGCCTTGGGCCACGGGTCGGGGAAGTAGACCCGGCAGCCGTCGAGGGCGTCCTTCTCCAGCATCTCGCGGAGCAGGATGATCGCGTCGCCGTTGGCGACCCGCACGTTCGTCAGACCGTTCCGGTCGGCGAGGCCCAGCAGATTGCCCTGGCCGGGGGTGTGCACGTCCACGGCGAGGATGCCGGTGCCGGGGTCCGCCGCCGCCATCTGCGCGGTCGCCTCGCCCATGCCGAAGCCGATCTCCAGGACGACCGGGAGACCGTCGAACATCTCGCCCAGGTCGAGGACCCGCTTGCCGTCGATGTCGAGACCCCAGTCGGGCCAGCGCTTCAGCATGGCCTCGGCCTGCCCGTAGGTGACACGGCTGCGGCGCGGCTGGAAGCTCCGGATGCGCCGCTCGTGGTGGGCGCCCGCGGGGTCGGGCAGGGGGCCCTCACCGGGGGCGAACATCCGGCTGCCCCGCCGCGCGGGCTGGACGGCTTCGGCGGGCGCGGCGGCGGGCTGCTGGGTGTTCTCTGGCTGCTCAGACACAATGCCCCGATTCTAACGGCGCGCCCGACGGCCCTCAGGCGCTCCGGGGCCTTACGGGTGGGGCGGACCCCGGCGGACCGGCGCACCCCGGCGGGACGGCCGCGCCCGTACGGCCGGTGAGCACGGCCATGCCGCCCGTACGGCTCCCGAGTCCGGCCGCGCCCGTACGGGCCGGAAGCGGCCGTCCCACGGGAGCGGTCCGGGAGCGGCGGGCTACAGCAGGGCCAGCGCCCGGCCCGCCACCTCACGCCCGATCGGCAGCGAGGCGGTCGCGGCGGGCGAGGGCGCGTTCAGCACATGGACCGTACGGGCGGCCTCGCGGATCAGGAAGTCGTCGACGAGCGTCCCGTCCCGCAGCACCGCCTGCGCCCGTACGCCGGGTGCGGCCCGGCGCAGGTCGGACTCCTCGACGACCGGCAGCAGCCGCCGTACCGCCTCGGTGAAGGCACGCTTCGACACCGACCTGCGCAGTTCCCCCGCCCCGTATCTCCAGTGGGCGCGGGCGATGGCCCAGGAGCCGGGCCAGGCGAGGGTGCCGGCCAGCTCGCGGGGGCGGACGACGGACCAGCCGTACCCCTCGCGGGCGAGCGCCGGGACCGCGTTCGGCCCGATGTGGACGCCGCCGTCGACGCCCCTGGTCAGGTGCACCCCGAGGAAGGGGAACGCCGGATCGGGCACCGGATAGACCAGTCCGCGCACGAGGGACGGGTCGGTCAGCTCGTAGTACTCCCCCCGGAAGGGGACGATCCGCATCTCCGGGTCGTCGCCCGCGAGCCGGGCGATCCGGTCGCAGTGCAGCCCCGCGCAGTTCACCAGGACCCGCGCCCGGACGATCCGGCCGTCCGCCGTCCGGGCGGCGACGCCCCACGGGCGCCGGTCGATCTGGACGACCTCCGCCCCGTACGCGATCCGGGCGCCGGAGGACTCGGCGAGCCGCGCGGACACCGCTCCGTAGTCGCAGATGCCGGTGGTCCCGACGTGGATCGCGGCCAGGCCCCGCACCCGGGGCTCGTACTCGCTGATCTGCGCCGGTCCCAGCTCGCGCACCGGAATGCCGTTCTCCCGGCCGCGCTGCACGAGTGCGTGCAGCCGGGGCAGCTCCTCGCGCGCGGTGGCGACGACGAGCTTCCCCGTCACCTCGTGCGGAATGTCCCACTCCGCGCAGAACTTGACCATCTCGGCGGCGCCCTCGACCGCGAACCGGGCCTTGAGCGAGCCCGGCCGGTAGTAGATCCCGCTGTGGATCACCCCGCTGTTGCGCCCGGTCTGGTGGCGCGCGAGGGCGTGCTCCTTCTCCAGGACGGTGACCCGGGTGCCGGGCGCGGCCCGCGTCAGCGCGTACGCCGTCGAGAGACCGACGATCCCGCCGCCGATCACCAGCACGTCACAGTCAAACACCAGCGCCACCTCCCACCCCCGATAGTGCACTGGCCCACTGACAACGCGGTTAAACGCCCGAGCCGTGGGACGCGGATCACGCCGGTGCGACGAGCAGCGGGCGGGCGCGCTCCCGCAGCTCCATGACGCGCGGTTCGTCCCCGTACGGTTCGAGCCGGTGCAGCAGGTCCCGTACGTACTCCGTGGTCCGTGCCGACGAGATCCTGCCCGCCACCTCCACCGCGCGCGTGCCCGCCGCGCAGGCGGCGTCCAGGTTGCCCGACTCCAGTTCGGCGACGGCGGAGACGATGAGGCGCAGCCCGTGCGAGCGGACGAACTCCTCGGTCGGCCGGGAGAGCGCCTGCTCGGTGAAGCGGCGGACCTCACGGGGCATCCGCAGGTCGCGGTAGCACTCGGCCGCGTCGGCGCAGAACCGGTCGTACGAGTAGAAGCCCAGCCAGCTCGGGTCGCCGTCGCCGTCCCGGGAGCGCTCCAGCCAGCCCTCGGACGCCTTGAGCGCGGTGGCCGCGGCCGCCCCGTCGCCCGCCTTGGCGTGCGCCCGCGCCTCGACCAGCCGGAAGAAGGACATGGTGCGGGCGGTGGCGAGCCCCCGGTTGCGTTCGAGCGCCGCCTGGGCGAGGTCCACGCCCTCGTCGGCGAAGCCCCGGTAGGTGGCCTGGAGGGACATGGACGCCAGGACGTAACCGCCGAGGGGCACGTCGGCGGCGGCGCGGGCGAGCCGCAGGGCCTGGATGTAGTAGCGCTGGGCCGCCTCCTGCTGCCCGGTGTCGAAGGCCATCCAGCCGGCGAGCCGGGTCAGCTCGGCGGTCGCGCCGAAGAGGGCCCTGCCGACCTCGTCCGAGTACGAGCCGAGGAGCAGCGGGGCCGCGTCCACCCGTAAGCACTCCGGCACCATCGAGGAGCGCCAGTCCCCGCCGCCGTACTTGGAGTCCCAGCGGCGGGCGTCCTCGGCCGCCTCGCGGAGTTTGGCGACGTCGCTGTGGCCCACGCGCACGTGCTCCGCGACCGTCCCGGGTCTGGGGGCGCCCGCCGGGCGCGGCGCGTCCCGCTCCACCGAAGGGTCGGCGGGCGTTATCAGCCAGCGGGAGGTGGGCGTCGCGTACGCGCTCACCGCGAACGACCCGGCGAGCGACTGCCAGATCCCGCCCCCGGTCCTGCGTCCGGCGAGGTCGAGCCGGTACAGGTCGGTCGCCGAGCGGACCGCCTCGCCGATGTCGCGCGGGAAGGCGAGCCCCACCTCGGGCGCCGGGTCGGCGTCCGCGAGCCCGATCTCGTGCAGCGGCACGGGACGGCCGAGCTTCTGCCCGATCGCGGCGGCGATCAGATGCGGCGCCGCGCCCTGCGGCACCATGCCCTTGGACACCCACCGGGCGACCGAGGTCTTGTCGTAACGAAGCGTCAGACCCCGTTGCGCACCGAGGTCGTTGACGCGCCGGGCGAGCCCGGCGTTGCTGATTCCCGCGAGGCCGAGAACCGTGCCGAGCTTTTCGTTCGGCCCGCGTTGCTCCCTGGACATGACGCCACCCCTCGACCACCCAGACGGCCGCCACGACACCGGGCATAGGCGTGCGGCATTCGTAAGCACAGCGTAGTTCGCCGCATCCCTACCGTTAAGGGGCGGTGTTCCGTATGGCGAGATTGTTGTGTGAACGACCGACGATCGTTCTTGGCCGTCCGGCCCGTGCTCCCGCCGTGTGGCCGTGCGCCCGGCCGTGCGCTCTCGTCGTCCTCGGCCGGAGAACGCTTCCATGAATGACGCGTGGGTCGGCCCGTTCGGCCGGGAGCGGTGTCCCGGACCAGTGGGCTGGGGGACATCGCCGCCCCATTCCCCGCGGGCGGCGGACGGCTCCGGGGGGCGCGCGTGCCCCCCGGACTGCCGGAGGCCCGGCCGTCGCCGGGGTGCGCCGACGCGTGCCCGCGCGCCTTCCCGCCCCTCGGGGCAGGGGCGATATTTGGCCGAATGACGTCGGTGCCCAACTGGCCCATGCCAGGGGCGCATTCACCTTTCGCGCCCCTGCACCCCGTCTCCGCCCCGTGCGCCGTTGTCGTGGCAGCATGTCCTCCACCGGAACGGACGTGGAGGCGCCGATGCGATGGCTGGTGGGCTGGAGCAGTGCCGCCGCGAACCTCGCCGCCGCCCCCGGGCCACGGACGGGACCGACGAGCGGCCCGTACGGCTCCCCCTCGGGACACGGCGAGAGGTACGGCGGAGGGTACGGAGACGGGTACGACGGCCCCGGCGGCGGACGGGGCGGATACGGCGCCGGGCCAGGCGGACACGGCGGCCCCGGCGGCTACGGCGACGAGCGGGGCGGGTACGTCAGCGGCGCGCACGGCACGCCCGGGGACGGCCGCGGTTCCCGGACCTCCGGCGCGGGCCCCACCACCGCCACCGAGGGGCGCACGGTGCAACCGGTGGGCGCACAACTCCTCTGGGGCGACCCCGACCCGCTGTGGGCGGTCGGCGACTGGCGCCCCGACGAGGTCCGCGTGATCGCCGTCGACGACCGGACCCGGCTCGCCGTCCTCGGCTGCTGCGCCGCGAGCGACGAGGACCTCCGCATCGGCCTGCTCACCGCGCGCGGCGGCGCCCTGCGCCACCTCACCGCCTGGCCCGGTAGCTACACCGCGGTCGTCAAGGCCGGTCGACGCGTCACCGTCACGGGTGATGTCGCGGGCGCCCGGCCGGTCTTCCACACCCCCTGGGCGGGCGGCACCGCCTACGCCACCGCCGCCCTGCCGCTCGCCGACCTCGTCGAGGCCCAGCTCGACATCGGCCACCTCGCCGCCCTCCTGGCCTGCCCCGAGACCCCCGAGGCCCTGCGCGACACCACCCCCTACGAAGGGGTCCGGCGGGTCCCCCCGGGCCACGCCCTCATCCTGCGCGAGGGCGCCCGCGAGATCACCGGATACGAACAGGTCGCCTCGCTCGCGGTCGCCGCCCCCGAGGCGGACCCCCGACAGGCCGTCGAAGGCGTCAGGGACGCCCTCGTCGAAGCCGTACGGGCCCGGCTCACCGCCCCTCGGCACGCCCCCGAGGCCCCCCTGCCCGATCCCGGACCCGTCCCCGGCATGGGCCCCGCCGACCGGCGGGCCGCCCGGGGCGCCGGCCCGGCCCCCGGCATCGGCGCCGACCTCTCCGGCGGCAGCGCCTCCGGCACCCTCGCCCTGCTCGCCGCCGGGCTCCCCGGAGTGCCCGGCACGATCACCGGACACGGCACCGGAGCGGGCGAACGGCTCCTCGCCGTCACCTTCAACGACCTCGCCACGCGCGCGGGGTCCGGCCGCGCGGAGGAGCTCAAACGGGCGGGTGAGCTGGCGGCCGACCCGCGCCTGCACCACGTGGTCGTCGCGGCGGGCGAGGAGGCCCTGCCGTACGCGGCCCTGGACGGGCCGCTCACCGACGAGCCGGGACCCGCCCTCGTCTCCGCCGAACGGCACCGCAGACGGCTCGCGGGCGGCAGCGCCGACCACTTCACCGGCATGGGTGCCAAACAGGTCCTCGACGCGCACCCCGCGCGCCTCGCCGACCTCCTGATGGACCGCAGGCGCCGGTCCCTGGTCCGCCCCGTGACCGCGCTCGCCAAGGCCTCGGGGCCCTCGGCGGGCTCGCTCCTGGTGCCGCTGACCGTCTACCGGGCGGCCCGGAGACTGGCCCGCACCCCGTACCGCACGGGCCTGGAGGCCGCCGCCCGGCGGGTCCTGGAGGCGAACCGCGCCCCCCAGGACGACTTCGGCCCGCTGGGCGCCTCCCTGTCCGCACTGGCCTGGTCGCGGCCGGGGCCCGCCGCGCGCTGGCTGACGGGGGAGGCGCTGGCCGAAGTATCGGTTCGTCTGCACCGGGCGGCGACCCTGCCCGCCTCCGTCCAGCGGCCGGGCGAGGCACGCGCACGTGCCGCCCTCGTCCGCGCCGCCGCCGACCACCGCGTCCTCGAACAGGCCGCCGAGATCCGGGGCCAGCGACTGCACGCCCCCTTCCTGGACAACCAGGTCGTCCGCGCCTGCCGGGCGCTGCCCGAATCGCTCCGGGTCCAGCCCGACGCACGCGCGGGCGTGCTCCGCACCGTCCTCTCCGGCGCGGGCGTCCACGAGCTGCCGACGGGCTGGGGCGCCCCGCACCCGGCGGTCCCGGCCGCGGCCGCCCGCGCGGGGCTGCGCGCCGCCCTCCCCCACCTCATGGCCCTCTTCGACGCCCCGCTGCTCGCCGACGCGGGCCTCGTCGAGGCCAGGGTCGTCCGCGAGGCCCTGCGCGCCGCCGCCGACGGCGCCCCCGTCCCCCTCGACGGCCTCGCCGACCTCGTCTCCACCGAACTCTGGCTCCGCCGCCTCCTGGCCCGCCGGGGCTCCTGCTGGACCAGCACCGCGGAACCCCGCGCCCACCGCGCGGTCCAGGGCCCCCTGGTCCCGGCGTCGAGATCGCTCCTGGCGTGAGGCGCGCCGGGCCGTGAGGGCTTGTGGGGCGGGGAACGGCGGAAACGTCTCAGCACGCTCGTTCGGGTGAAGCGGTTCCCGACCCGGCGGGACCGCCCGCCCTAAGCTGAGAGCGTCGCACCGAGCGAAGGAGGTCCAGCATGGCGATGCCCCTGCCGGTTCCGGAAGAAGCGTTCTCCCCGGGCACGCCCGACCACGAGGGCGCGAGTGTCGGAGAGACCTTCGAGCTGTTCAGTGCGCTGGCACCCAAGGGCTGGCGCGTGGAGCTGATCGAAGGAGAGATCTACGTGGTGCCTCCGGCCAATGGCGAGCACGAGGAGATCGTGTCGGAACTGAACGGGCAGGTCCGAGACCATGACAAGGGGGTCGGCCGCTACACCGGCATCGGCCTCAGTCTCCCCGGGACCACCGACGCCGTCCGGGTCATTCCCGATCTGGTCATCGCCCCCAAGGGCAGCTTCGACGACCAGCACGAGTGGCACGCGCCCGGCCCCGTCCTCCTCGTCGCCGAGGTGACCTCCTCCTCCACCGCGAGCCGTGACCGCGTACAGAAGATCCGGGCCTACGCGCGCGCGGGCATCCCCCTGTACCTGCTCGTCGACCGCGAGGCCGGTGAGGCGGTCGTCTGCGCCGAACCCCGGGGCGACGACTACACCCACAAGCACGTCCACAAGCTGGGGACGGTCGTCCCGCTCCCGGCCCCCCTCGGCTTCGAACTGGACACCGGCGCGTTCTGACCTGACCTGACCTGACCTGACCTGACCTGACCTGACCTGACCTGACCTGACCTGACCCGACCTCCGTCCGGAGGCGGCCCGTCCCACGGGGGCCGTACGCGTCCGGGGCCGCCCGCCCTTCAGCGGCCGTACGTGTCCGGAGAACGCCCCCTCGGGGCCGCCCTCAGAGGCCACTTGCTCCAGGTGCCAACCGCGTCCGGTGCCACCCGTGTCCGGGGCCACCCGCGTCCGGAGGCCGTACGCGAGCGAGGGGCCGCCCACGCCTGACGGGCCACCAGCGTCCGGAGACCGTCCTCCCCACCCCGTAGGCGTCCGGCGCACTCCCGCTTCCCCTCCCGCCCGCACCCCGCGTGGACCTGCTCCCGTCCGGTGCCGTACGCCCGCGTGGACCCGCCCGCGTCCCGCCTCCGATGCCGCACGCCCCACGCGCCCCCGCGCGCACGCCCCCGGGGCCTTACCAGGGACACTCCGGGGTAAACCCCGAGGCGCCCGCCCGGACCACCGGACACAATGAGCCGGTGCGGTATCTCATCCTCGGCACCACCGAGGCCCTTCGTCCCGACGGCACGCCCCTCCCCCTCGGCGGCGCCCGGCTGCGCGCGCTGCTCGCCGCGCTCGCCCTGCGCGGCGGACGGGCGGCCTCCACGGGTGAACTCGCCGCCGACGTGTACGGCGACGAACCGCCGCAGGACGCCCCCGCCGCACTCCAGGCCCTCGTCGGCCGCCTCCGCCGCGTCCTCGGCCGGGAGGCCGTCGTCTCCACCCCCGGACCCGGCTACCGGCTCGTCGCCGCCCCCGACGACATCGACCTGTACGTCTTCGAGCGCCGCGTCCGGGACGCCTGCGCCCGTCTCGACGCGGGCGACCCCGACACCGCCGCCGCGCTCCTCGGAGAAGCCCTCGCGCTCTTCCGCGGCCCCGCCCTCGCCGACCTGCCCGACCCGGCGGGGGTCCGCCCCGAGGCCCAGCGGCTCGCGGCCCTGCGGCGGCGCGTCGAGGCCGATCTGCGCCGGGGCGCCACCGACGGACTCGTACCGGAGCTGTCCGAGCTGACGACCACGTATCCGTACGACGAGACCTTCCGCGCCCACCTCATACGCGCCCTGCGGGCCGAGGGGCGGCACGCGGACGCCCTCACCGCGTACGAGGCGGCCCGCCGCACCCTCGCGGACGGACTCGGCGCCGACCCGGGCCCCGAGCTCACCGCCCTCCACCGCGCACTCCTCACGGGCACGCCCCCGAGCCCGCCCTCGAACAGTTCCCCGAGGCGGGCCCCGGGCATCTCCCGGAGCCCGCACCGGGGTCTCTCCCCGAGCGCCCCCCGGAGCACCTCCCCGGACAAGCCCTTGAGCCGGCGCCCGGACAGGCACCCGAGCCGCGATCCGGGCGAGCCCCCGGGCCCCGCCGCCCCACCCGGCCTCCGGCCCCCGCTCCCACCGGATCGCCACCCCCGTCCGTCCCAGGAACCCGCCCCCTCGCCCCGTACGCCTGCCCCTTCCCCACCTCCCGAGCCCGGCACGGCGCCCGGCTCCACCCCGGCCGGGGGCACCAGCCCGGTCGCTGACCGGGCCTCCGGCCCGGCCCCCGACCGGGTCATCAGTTCCGCCCCTGACCGGGCGCTCGGTCTTGCCCCCGCCCAGCCCCCCACCCTCACCCCCACTCCCGGCAACATCCGTCCCCGGCTCACCTCCTTCGTCGGGCGGGAGCCCGAACTCGCCGCGCTACGGACCGAGTTGACCCGTTCGCGGCTCGTCACGCTCACCGGGCCCGGCGGCTCCGGCAAGACCCGGCTCGCGGAGGAGGCCGCGCTGCGCGCCGAGGGGCCCGCCGCCTGGATCGCCGAGCTGGCCCCGCTCGACGACCCCGGGGCCGTACCCGGCGCCGTCCTCTCCGCGCTCGGCCTCCGCGAGGTCAACCTGATCAACCGCGAGGGCACGGCCCTCCAGGACGACCCCGCCGCCCGTCTCGTCGAGCACCTCGCGCGCCGCCCGCTGCTCCTCGTCCTCGACAACTGCGAGCACGTGATCGACGTGGCCGCCGCCCTCGCCGAGACCCTCCTCACCCACTGCCCCGGCCTCCGCGTCCTCGCCACCAGCCGCGAACCCCTCGGGGTCCCCGGCGAGTCCGTCCGCCCCGTCGAGCCCCTGCCGCCCCACCCCGCGCACCGCCTCTTCACCGAGCGGGCCCGCGCGGTCCGCCCCTCCTTCGACCTGGCCCGGGACGGCGGTGCGGCCGTGGACGAGATCTGCCGCCGCCTCGACGGACTCCCGCTCGCCATCGAACTCGCCGCGGCCCGGCTGCGGCTGCTCACCCCCAGACAGATAGCCGACCGTCTCGACGACCGCTTCCGGCTCCTCACCTCCGGCTCCCGGACCGTCCTGCCCCGGCAGCAGACCCTGCGCGCGGTCGTCGACTGGTCCTGGGACCTCCTCGACGAGGACGAACGGACCCTCCTGCGCCAGGTCTCGGTCTTCGCGGGCGGCTGGGACCTGGCCGCCGCCGAGGCGCTCTCCCCGCGCGCCGCCGACGTCCTCGGGGCCCTGGTCGACAAGTCCCTCGTCGTCGCCACCCCCGCCACCGGCGGCGAGATGCGCTACCGGCTCCTGGAGACCATCCACGAGTACGCGGCCGGGCGCGCCGCCGGGACCCCGGAGCTGCTGGCCGCCGCCGAGGCCGTCCACACCGCCCACTTCACCGCCCTCGCCGAGGCGGCGGAGCCCGAGCTGCGGTCTGCCGAGCAGCTTCCGTGGATCGAGCGGATCGAGGGCGACCTCGACAACATCCGGGCCGCCCTGCACCGCACCCTCGTCACCGCCCCCGACGAGGCCGCCGCCCACCGGCTCGTCTTCGCCATGGGCTGGTTCTGGTGGCTGCGCAACTACCGCCCCGAGGGCCTGAACTGGGCCGACCGGGCAGCCGCCCTCGGCACCGACCCGGACGACGAGGACGACCCCCGGCACTGGCCCCGGATGCGTCTGCGGATGCTCCAGTTCTTCCTCGCGGTCGAGAGCCACACCGTGGGCGACTTCCAGCAGCCGGAGACGATCGCGCTGGTCCGCCGGGTGCGGCACGCCTTCGGGGCCCGCCCCGGACCCGAGGCCGCCCGGTTCCCCGGCCTGCTCTGGCCGTTCACCTCGTACCTCACCGAGGAACCCGCCGTGATCCGCGGGCTGCTCGACGCGGCCGTCGCCAACTGCCGCCGCTACGGCGGTGACTGGGAGATCGGCGTCAGCCTGATGTTCCGTACGCACATGGTCGTCGACATGCCCGGCGGTATGCCCGGCGTCGACGAGGACCTGGCCGAGCTGGCCGTCCTCGCCCGCCGGGTCGGCGACCGCTGGATGGGCGCGCAGATCGCCAGCGCCACGGCCGAGGCCCACATGATGCGCGGGCGCAGCGAGGAGGCACGTGAGGCGTACGTGGAGGGCCTGCGGCTGGCCCGCGAGGTGGGCGCGCACGCCGAGTCCCCGTTCCTCCTCGCCCGCCTGGCCGAACTCTCCTTCCGCATGGGCGACACGGAGGCCGCCGAGCGGGGCCTGGACGAGGCCGCCCACGAGGCGGAGCGCCACCACGTGCGGGACTCCGGCGTGTACGTGTGTTTCCTGCGCGCCACCCTCGCCGTCCACCGGGGTGCGACGGCGGAGGCCCGCGCCCAGTTGGAGACGGCGGGCGCCACGGTGGCGACCGGCGCGCCGCCGCCGCACTTCGCGGCGGTGATGGTGGGGCTCACGGCCCGCGTGCGGTCGCAGGAGGAGCCCGGTGCGGACGCGGTCGCCACGGCCGTGGAGGCGCTGCGCGTCGCACGGGACGCGGAGTCCGCCGAGTTCATCACCACGGGCCTGGCCGAGGGTCTCGCCGTCGTCCTGTCGGAGGCGGGCGCGGCGGGTCCCGCGATACGGGTCCTGGCCGCCGTGGAGGAGTGGCCGGGCCGGGGGCCGCGCTCGGTGCCCCGGGCGCGGGACGCCGGTCAGGTGACGGAGCGGGCGCTCGCGGCGCTGGGCCCGGCGGGCGTGGCCGAGGCCCGCGCGGCGGGCGCGGGCCTCGGTGTCGACGAGGTGCTGGCCCTCGCGGAGTCGGTGGTCAGGAGCAGCTGATCCGGGACTCCGCCCAGTCGGCGACGGCGGCCCGGCCGAACGCCGACCGCTCCTCGACGACCAGCCGGATCGTGCGGCGGCCGGAGATGTCCACCCCCACCGGGACCGGCGGGTCACCGGCCCGGACCACGTCCGAGCGCCAGAGCCGCTCGTCGTCGCCGTAGACGGAGAAGCGGACGCCGCCGATGCCGAGGAGGGCGCTCAGGTCGTCGACGCCGACGACCGCGTCGTAGCGGGTGCACTGCCGGTTCAGGTCGATGAGCAGCGAGGAGGGCGAGTGGACGCTCACCCCGTGCGCGTACGGGGTGCCGCCGATGGACAGGTTCTCCCGCTGCCACATCCAGCCGCTGTCGGAGAGGGACACCTCGGGCTTGGTGCCGTCGCCGAAGATCCCGTACTCCAGCTCGCTGACCTGGTAGACGCGCGGCGGCTCGGGCGGCGGCGTCGTCGGGGCCGGCTCAGGGGACGGCGTCTCGGGGCTGGGTGTGGGGGTGGGCGTCGGGGTGGGGCTGGGTTCGGGCGGGGGCGTCGGCTCCGGGGTGGGGGTCGGGGTCGGGGTCGGTGTGGGGGTCGGCGCCTCGGGGCTCGGGGTGGGCGTCGGGGTCGGCGCGGGCACCACGGTCGGTACGGGCGGGGGCGGCGGTACGGGTTTCGGCACCGCCCGGGGCGGCGGGGCGGGGGCGGCCGGCACGGCGGGGGTGACGACCGGCTGGGCGGGCCGGGGCGCGGCGACCGGCTGCGGGTTCCCGCTCATCGCCCAGACGAGCCCGGCGGCGGCGGCGACCGCGACGGCGGCGGCGATGCCCGCCTTCGCGGGTGCGCCGAGGCCCTCGGCGACGGCGCCGCCCGAGGCCGCGCCGCCGGAGGTGCCGGTGGACCCGGTGGCGGCTGCGGCGGCACCGGCCGCGCCCGCGCCCGCGACGCCACC
The DNA here is from genome assembly GCF_044744885.1 of Streptomyces sp. NPDC087215. Classification (NCBI taxonomy): domain Bacteria; kingdom Bacillati; phylum Actinomycetota; class Actinomycetes; order Kitasatosporales; family Streptomycetaceae; genus Streptomyces; species Streptomyces sp. NPDC087215. The sequence goes on along the minus strand of NZ_JBIUZD010000003.1, from coordinate 8,570 downwards.
GGCGACGACCCCGGCGGCTTTGAGGGAGTACCCGGCGGCGAACCAGCCGATGACCGCGATCGGCAGCAGTGCCGGGATGCCCGCGTTGACGTGGGCGAGTTCACCGGCGGCGAGCCTGCACCGGGCGCACTCGTCGAGGTGCTTGCGCAGACCGCGCTCGGCGCGCATCCGCAGACCGCCGCGGGCGTAGGCGCCGAGCCGGTCGGCGTAGCGGGCGCAGTCGCCGCCCGCCGTCAGGGACTGGCTGACGTGGGCTTGGAGGTAGGCCTGCTTGAGGCCCTCGCGGGCGCGGCTGGCGAGGACGGCGGTGGCGTTGGCGGTGAGTCCGAAGAGCGGGGCGACCTCGCTCGGGGACTCCTCCTCGACGGTGGTGTGCCACAGCACGGCCTGCCAGCGCTCGGGCAGCGAGCGGAAGGCCTGCATGGCGAGGGACTGTTCGGCCTCGTGCATGGCGAGGACGTCGGCGCCGAGGTCGAGGGTGTCCTGGTCGGAGACCTCGGAGGTACGGGCGGCGTCGGCGGCGAAGAGCGCGAAGTCCTCGACGAGGTGTTCGCGCTTCTGGGTCCTGGCCCAGGTCGCCGCGACCCGGCGGACGGTGGTCATCAGATAGGCGCGCACGGCCTGTTCGGGCCCGGCGCCGCCCCGGACGGCCTGGAGGGTGCGGGCGAAGACCTCGGCGGTCAGGTCGTCGGCGGTGTGCGCGTCCCGGCAGCAGGTCCTGGCGTAGCGGCGCACGGCGTCGGAGTGGCGGCGGAACAGTTCCTCGTACGCGGAGTCGTCGCCGTCCCGCATGAGCTGGACGAGCTCGGAGTCGGAGGGCGGGAGTTCGAGGGGCGGCGGCAGTACGGTGTCGGGCTCCTCGCCCTCGTCACCGAAGCTCTCCGCGTCGGCGCTGTCCGTACCGAAGCCGTCTGTACCGGTGCTATCTGTACCGGTGCTATCTGTACCGGCGCTATCTGTAGTGAGGCCGTCAGGACCGGAGTCACCGGCACGGGGGTCCCCGGTACCGGAGCCCCAGTCACCGAAGTCCCCGGCACCCGCCCCGTCTCCGCCGAAACCCCCGGTGGACGCCCCCGCGACGCCCCCGGGAGCCGTCGCTCCGGGATGAGTGCCCCCGGTGCCCGAGGGTCTGTCGGGGCGGGGTCCCCACCCGGTGGCGGGGGAGTGCCCGGCCCGCTGCGGGGGCACGCTGGCGTCCGGGTCGTAGTCCGGCGGGTCCGTGCCGAGTTCCCGGGGGTCCGTGCCGGGCGTGCCCGTACCGGGCTCGGTACCGGCCGTGCCCGTGTCCGGGGCGCCGGACTGGCCGCCAGGCCCGCCCTGGCTCGGTACCTGCCGGGAGGGCGGGCCACCGGTCTCCGAGCCGCCTCCGCCCAGTGGACCGTCCCGACTGTCACCGCTCATCGCGGAAGCCCCCGTACGCACGCTCGGACCCGAACACCGGTCAAGCCTGCCACAGAGCGCGGGCACGCCGAAGCGCCGCGTCCACTTACCACTCGTCCGGGGCGACTTCGCATATCCGGGCGTAACCGCTCACACGTTCGTGTCAGCCGGTTGGTCCGCCCGGACGCAGGGGCGACGCCCCCAGCCACTCCGGCGGTCTCCGCACACCACGGGGTGCGCGCCCGGCGCACGGAGATCCCCGCGCCCCGGAGGCGCCCGGCGCACCAAGCCCCCCGGCACGTCCGTGACCGACGGCACACGGGAACCCCGGCCGACTCCCGTCACCGAAGACCGGAGCCGTACGAGGACGAGTCAGGCACCCCGCGCCGGGACGGTCTCCCGCGCCGGGACGGTCAGGCCGGGGCGGTCTCCGGCACCGGCACGGCCCTCCGCGCCGAACGCCCCCGCACCGCTCCCTCTACCGGGAGCGCAGCCCTTCGAGAAGGATGTCGAGCAGGCGCGACGAGGCAGCCGCCTGCTGCACCGCGTCCGGCAGCGCCGGGGCTGCGGTGGCGATGACGAGGAGCACGTCCGACACCGTCACGTCCGGCCGCAGTTCACCCGCCTCCCGCGCCCGGTCCACGAGCCGTCCCACGACCTCCAGGAGCTCCGAGGCCCCCGCGTCGTCCCGCTCACCGGCGGGCACGGCGCGCGGCGCGACCACGCGCGCGTCGGCGGGCTCGCCGACACCCCGCTGGTACGGCACCCGGGCCGCGTCGTCCGTGCCGTCGGAGAACGGCAGCACCACCGAGTCGTCCACGCCCACCCGCAGCACCTGCGGCGGCAGGAGACGGCCCGCGCCCGAGGCCACCGAGGTCCGCAGGAACCGGGAGAGCGCCGACCACGGCTCGTCCTCCTGCCCGAGCGCGGCACGCGCCTGATCGGTCAGCCGGGAGGTCTCCTCCTCGGCTATGCGGCGCACCAGCACGTCCTTGCTGGGGAAACGCCGGTAGACGGTGCCGACGCCGACCCGGGCGCGGCGCGCCACGTCCTCCATCGGAGCCCCGTAGCCCAGCTCGCCGAACACCTCGCGCGCGGCGCGCAGTACGTGCTCCAGATTGCGCTGGGCGTCCACCCGCAGCGGCGCGGACCGGCCACCGGCCGACGCGCCGATCCGTGCGTCGACGCCACCGGCGCCCGCGTGGAACCCGTCGTCCACGGTCGCCGTACCGGCACCCGACTGCCAGCGTGAATCCTGAATCTGCATAAGCGTTCCCCCGCTCATGGTGTCTCCCCCCGGAGACTCCCCGCCCTGAAACGGGACTTCCGGTCTGCGAGCGCATCGGTCCACGCGCTCCCCACCGACACCCCGACGAAGTACGAACATAGTTGAGTCGGGGTCAATTCAGAAGGGGGAGTTCCGTACGGTGCGCCCCCCGATCGGAGCAAGGACCGGATCACTCCCGATTCCGACCCCCCTCACGACCCGGTGCGGCCATCGTGACCTGCGTGGTTGCGTCCGCCCCCGGAGCGCGCGCCACCCCGCGCCTCCGCACCCCTCCCGTCACACAATTTGCCGGGCCTGTGGACAAACAACGGACGGCGGTGCGTCATGGGACAGTGACCGAACCTGCGCGCATCCTCGTCGTCGGCGGTGGCTACGTCGGCATGTACACCGCGCTGCGCCTCCAGCGGCAGCTCAGGGCCGAGCTCGGAGCCGGTGCCGTCGAGATCGTCGTGGTCACCCCCGAGCCGTACATGACGTACCAGCCGTTCCTGCCCGAGGCGGCGGCCGGTTCGATCTCCCCGCGCCACGTGGTGGTCCCGCTCCGCAGGGTCCTCGGCCGCTGCCGGATCGTCATCGGCGAGGTCCGGTCCGTCGACCACACCAAACGGATCGCGACCCTGGCGACCCTCGCCACCGCCGAGGAGGGGGTCGGAGCCGTCGCCCTCCCCTACGACGAACTCGTCCTCGCGCCCGGCTCCGTCTCCCGCACCCTCCCCGTCCCCGGCCTCCGCGACCACGGCATCGGCTTCAGGACCGTCGAGGAGGCCATCGGGCTGCGCAACCACGTCATCGAGCAGATGGACATCGCCTCCTCGACCCGCGACCCCGCCGTCCGCGAGGCCGCCCTCACCTTCGTCGTCGTCGGCGGCGGGTACGCGGGCGTGGAGGCGCTCGCCGAACTGGAGGACATGGCCCGCTACACGGCGCGGTACTACCACAACGTCAAGCCCGACGACCTGCGCTGGGTCCTCGTCGAGGCTGCGGACCGCATCCTCCCCGAGGTCGGCGAGGAGATGGGCCGGTACGCCGTCCGCGAGCTGCGCGGCCGCAACATCGACGTACGCCTGGGGACCCGCCTCGAATCCTGTGAGGACCGCGTCGCCGTCCTCAGCGACGGCACCCGGCTGCCCACCCGTACCGTCGTCTGGACGGCGGGCGTCCGGCCCGCCCCCGTCCTCGCCGCGACCGGCCTGCCGCTCGACGCGCGCGGCCGGGTCCGCTGCACCGCCCGGCTCGCCGTCGAGGGCGTCGAACACGCCTGGGCGGCCGGGGACGCCGCCGCCGTCCCCGACGTCACCGCCGGGGAACCCGGCGCGGCCTGCGCCCCCAACGCCCAGCACGCGGTCCGCCAGGCCAAGGTCCTCGCCGGGAACATCACGGCCTCCCTGCGGGGGCAGCCCCTCAAGGAGTACGCGCACGCGTACGCCGGTTCCGTCGCCTCCCTCGGCCTCCACAAGGGCGTGGCCCACATCCGCGGACGCAAATTCAAGGGATATCCGGCCTGGTTCATGCACCGCGCCTATCACCTCAGCCGGGTGCCCACCTTCAACCGGAAGGCCCGGGTCCTCGCCGAGTGGACCCTGTCCGGCCTGTTCAAACGGGAGATCGTCTCCCTCGGCTCGTTGGAACACCCGCGCGCCGAATTCGAACTGGCGGCCGCACCGCCGCCCGACCCCGACGACGAGCGGTCGTCCTGACATCACTGTCAGTGCACTCGTCCACACTGGACGTGTGACCATAGGTGGGCTCACACCTGCACAGCGTGACTCTGCACGGCACCGACACCACGAGGCATACAGATCCGTGAACTTCACCCGTTGGAGCGCCCGTCTCCCCGGCACACAGCGACGCGCGGCGCAGGGGAGCGAAGGCTCCGTGCCCGCCGCCCGCGGTGAGTACGCGCGGCAGCGGGAGCAGCTCACCCCCGAAGCGGCCGAAGCGGCCGTCCCCACCCTGGAGGACTTCGCCGTCCGGGAGCTGCTCGGCAGCCTCCCCGGCCTGATCGCCCTGGCGTACGGCCCGGAGCACCGCATCGCGTACGTCAACGACGCGTACGCCGCGGCCTTCGGACCGCGCCCCTCGGGCGCCACCGTCGCCGACACCTGCCCCGAGGCGGAGGAGCTGGGCCTGCTGCCGCTCATGGACCAGGTCCTGCGCAGCGGCAAGCCCCGCACCGTGAAGTCCCGCAGGACCCGGGACGGCGGCTCGTACACGGTCACCTGCCTGCCCGTCGACAGCCCCCGCGTCGACGGCGGCGGGGTCCTCGTGCACGCGGCGGACGTCACCGACCACGCCGAGGCCGCCGAGCGGCTGCGGACCAGCGAGCGCCGCCACCGCGAGACCGCCGTCACCCTCCAGCGCTCCCTGCTCCCGCAGGAACTGGAACAGCCCGACGACCTGCGGATCGCCGCCACCTACCAGCCCGGCGGCACCGACGCGGCGGTCGGCGGCGACTGGTACGACGTGATCACCCTCGGTGCCGGGCGCACCGCGCTCGTCATCGGGGACGTGATGGGCCGGGGCGTGCGCGCCGCCGCCGTCATGGGCCAGCTCCGCACCGCCGTCCGGGCCTACGCGCGCCTGGACCTGCCCCCGCACGAGGTGCTCCAGCTCCTCGACGGTCTCGCCGCCGAGATCGACGCCAGCCAGATCGCGACCTGCGTGTACGCGATCCACGACCCCAGCGAGGGAAAGCTGGTCTACGCCTCCGCTGGCCACCTCCCGATCCTCGTCCGCGACGAGGACGGCGGGGTCCGCCGGGCCGAGGACCCGACGGGACCTCCGCTCGGCACCGGCGGCTGGCTCCACACCTCGGGCTCCATCGCCCTGCCGCCCGGCTCCACCGCCGTCCTCTACACCGACGGCCTGGTCGAGCGCCGCCGCGAGGACATCGACGAGGGCGTCGCCGCACTGGCCCGCGCCCTCTCCGGCGCCGACGGCACCCCGCAGGTGGTCTGCGACCGGCTGCTCCGCTCCCTGGGCGTCACCGCCGAGCACGACGACGACGTGGCGGTCCTCGTCGTCCAGCACCCGTCCCGCAAGGGCTCCGACGCGGAGCTGTTCCACAACGCGGCCCTGGAACTCCTCGGCGGTGTCGAGGCAGCTCCCCGCGCGCGTGCCTTCGCCTCCGGCGTCCTGTCGTCCTGGCGCTTCCCCGTGGAGCTCCGCGACCTCGGCGTCCTCGCCACCAGCGAACTGGTGGGGAACTCCCTCCAGCACGGCACCCCGCCCATGCGGCTGCGGCTCCGCCGCACCGACCGGCGCCTGATCATCGAGGTCACCGACGGCGACGACCACCTGCCGCGCCGCCGCCGGGCCGAAACGGAGGACGAGGCGGGTCGCGGGATCTCCATCGTCGCGACGATCGCCTCGTCCTGGGGAAGCCGCCGCACTCCGGGCGGCGGCAAAGCGGTCTGGTGCGAGTTCGCCCTCCGCGATTAGGCGGAAGCGGTCTCGCTGTCGCGCACGGGCTCGTGCCGGGCGACGACCTTCGACGGGCGCAGGGCCAGCGACGGCTGGTTCTGCTCCGGCGTGAGCTGCTTGCCGAGCCGCACCGCGAGGAACGTGATGCCGAGCGAGAAGAGCACGAAGGTCACGATGTACGGACCGTGCAGCGCGGCCCCCATGGGACCGCCCACGGCCGGACCGACGGCCAGCGCCAACTGCTTGACCAGCGCGAACGCCGAGTTGTACTGCCCGACCATCGATTCCGGGGCCAGATCCGCCACCAGCGGGGCCACGGTCGGCGACAGCATCGCCTCACCGAGCCCGAACAGGGCGTACGTGGAGATGAACGCGGCCGTGGCCATCGCCTGGCTGCCGTTCCCCAGACCCGCGTACCCGGCGATCAGCCACGCCACGGTCCAGATCAGACCCACGGCCGCGATCATCCGGCTCCGCTTGCGGCGCTCGACGAACTTCAGCACCAGGAACTGCGCGGCCACGATCACCGCCGTGTTCGCGGCGAGCGCGATGCCCAGCGTCGACGGCTGGATGCCCGCCGCCTCCGTGCCGTACGCGGCCAGACCCGACTCGAACTGTCCGTAACAGGCGAAGAAGAGGACGAAGCCGAGGACGCACAGCTGCACCATCGCCTTGTGCCCGAGCAGCGCGCGCATCCCGCCGCCCTTGCCGCCCCCGGCGGGACGGCTGTCCGACAGAGCCGGAGACCCGGGCATCCGCACGGTCCCCACGACCACCGCGAGCACCAGGAACATCACGGCCTCGATCGAGAACAGCAGGACGAAGCTTCCCGGCCGGCTGGTGTCCACGAGGAGCCCGCCGATCAGACCACCGAGCCCGAGCCCGAGGTTCTGCAGGAAGAACTGCATGGCGAACGCGCGGGTCCGCCCGACCGGGGTCGAGCACCAGACGATCATCGTGGCCAGCGCGGGCTGGAGCACGGCGGTACCGGCACCCAGCAGCGCCGCCGCCCCCACCGCCGCGGGCACGCTGGACGCGAAGCCCAGCGCCACGGCGCCCACGGCCGCCGTCGCCGAGGCCACGAGCAGCACGGGCACCGGCCCGCGCCGGTCGATGACGCGCCCGCTGAAGGGCAGCACCACGAGCGCGGCCATGGCGAAGACGGCCAGGACGATGCCCGCCGTGGCCGCGCCCAGATCCCGCACCTGCGCCACGTACACATAGAGGTACGGCACGGTGAAGCCGAGTCCGAACGCGCTCAGCGCGCTGCCTGCCTGAATACGGCGCATCGCGGCGCCCCTCGCCTTGGTCACACTCACCCACTTCGGCTACAGGTTCAGAGGTGTACCCCTGAGCCTTGAAGACTTCAACAGTAAAGTTAACGTCTTAACAGTACATGTCGAAGGACTTAACCGCCAACGGAGACCGTGGAATACTCGGCCGCATGTCCGACACCACTGAGCGGTCCGGTCCGGTGGCTCCCCAGGAGCCGAGCCTCGACGAGCAGATCGCCGCCTACCAGCGCGAGTTCCGCGACCTCGACCCCCAGGTGGAGAAGGTCGTCTCCGCCCTCGGCCGGCTGAACCGCCGGATGAACGTGGCGTACGGACGCCAGCTGGCCGACCTCGGCATCAGCAACGCGGAGTGGGAGGTCCTCAAGACCCTGGTCCTCTCCGGAGAGCCCTACCGGCTCGGTCCCGGCGAGCTGGCCAAGCGGCTCGGCCTCACCCCCGCGGCGATGACCCACCGCATCGACCGGATGGCCGGCGAGGGCCTGGTCACCCGCGACCGCGACGAGAACAACCGGGTCCGCGTGATCGTGGAGCTCACCGACGAGGGCCGTACGAAGTGGCTGGAGGCCATGCGGATGGCCACCGCCTTCGAGGAGGACCTGCTCCAGGACCTCACGGGAGAGGAGCGGGGCGTCCTCGGCGAGATCCTCATCCGTCTGCTGCGCCGCGTGGAGCTGACCCAGCCGGACGCGGGCGGCCGTCTCACCGACCTCGACTGAACACCCGGGCCCACCGGCTCCGTGGACCGGGGTTGACACGCCCCTTCCGGATGCGTAGTGTTCTCCGAGTTGTCACAGAGCCGGAACGGTTCTTCGGCAACCACTCAGCCGCTGCGAGCGGCACCTCTTACTCAGCACGATCTCCCCACCGGGATGAATTTCGGCGTGCCGGAATTCAATTCGAATGGCCCGATTATGGGCCGCCCGGGGAATCCGCTAGAGTTCGAGACGTCGGAACGGCCCAACAGCCGCAAAGACAAAACCCGCTGACTGGGAGTCAGGGCCGAAAGGGTCTGATAGAGTCGGAACCGCAGGAAGGGCCCGGAGCGAAAGCGAAAGGGACCGGAAAGCACCGAGGAAATCGGGTCGGAAAGATCTGATAGAGTCGGAAACGAAGGAAGCGCCCGGAGGGCCTGGGAACAGGAACGAAGGAAGCGTCCGCACCTTGAGAACTCAACAGCGTGCCAA
>NZ_JBIUZD010000002.1:685292-1069416 GCF_044744885.1 Streptomyces sp. NPDC087215 | reverse complement strand
GTGTTTTTACTTCAAAGGAACCTCGACCATCCGAAGATGGACGGGGTATCAACTAATCTGGCGTTGATTTTTGGCACGCTGTTGAGTTCTCAAGGAACGGACGCTTCCTTTGTACTCACCCTCTCGGGCTTTCCTCCGGGCTTTCCCTTCGTGTTTCCAACCTTACCAGATCGTTTTCCGCTCCGTTTCCGGTTCGGATTTCGTATCCAGTGGCCTGTTGGCGGCCTTGCCTCTCGGCATGTCCACTACGTTAGCTGATTTCTTCGGCGACTCATAATCGAGTCATTCGAATTCGAATTTCGGCACGCCGAAATAAGCCCCTGCTGGGGAGTCATCTTGAGTAGTGGGTGGCGGCTGCGGGGTGCTTGAACAAGCAGGCCCGTGTCCAGCTGCTCGGGCTACGTTAGGTGGTCGCGCGCCCGGAGTCAAGAGGGCGCTTGCGGGGTGTGTGGGGCCGGTAGGGGCTGACCGTCGGATCGTCGTCGATCCAGAAGCGCCAGGGGTGCGGGGCGCCGTCGCCGCCCACGCCCGTACGAGGACCGTTGCGGACGAGTTCCGGCGCGGGCGGAGTCCCGGTCAGCAGGCCCACCGGGGTGTCCGGTCCGCCGCAGGCGTCCGTGCCGTTCAGGGAGAGACCGATGTCGAGGGCGGTCGCCAGACGGGCGGGGCCCTTCGCCAGCTCGCGGTCGGAGCGGGCCGAGCGGCGGCGTGGACGCGCCAGGTCCGCGCCCCGCAGGACTTCCCCCGCGCGCAGCAGCACCCCGCTCGCCTCGCCCTCGGGGCCGCACACCAGGTTCATGCAGTGCCACATGCTGTAGGTAACTCGCTAGGCATGTAGGTCGTTGGTCCGGCAGCATCGGCAAAGCGACGACAAGCAGGAGACAGGCAGTGCGAGCGATCATCTACGCCAGGCTCAGCCCCACCCCGAGGGGCGAGGAATCCAAGGGCGGGAACCTGACACAACAGGTCGAGCTGAGTCAGGCGCTGTGCGACCGGAAGGGCTGGTCGGTCGTAGACGTGATCGTTGAGAAGGACACGTCGGCTTCGACGAAGCGGGGAACCAAGCGGAGCGCCGAGTGGGAGCGCGCCAAGGCTCTGGTGGAGGACGGCAAAGCAGACGCCATCGTGTCCCGCCACTACGACCGTATGTACCGCACCCCCTGGGACCTGGAGGACCTGGTGGACCTGGCCGAGGCGACCGGCGTCACGCTGGCCGCCGCGCAGGCTCAGGGAGTGCTCGACCTGTCCACTCCGTCCGGCCGCCTCGCTGCTCGCATCGGCGCTGTGGTGGCTCGCAACGAGACCGAGATGCGAGTAGAACGCCAGGTACTCGGACACCAGCGGCGCAGGGAGTCGGGGAGGCCCTTCTGGAGTACTCGCCCCTTCGGCTTCGAGCGGGACGGCAGGCACCGAGAAGCAGAGGCGGAAGCCCTGCGGCAGGCGTACCGGGATGTCCTGGCCGGCGTCACCCTCTGGTCCATCGCGAAGGACTGGAACACGCGTGGACTGCTCTCGCCGCACGGCAAGGAGTGGCGCAGCTCGAACCTTCGGGTCGTCCTCTTGAAGCCGAGGAACGCGGGAATCCAGACGTACTCGCAGTGGGTCGAGAAGCCGGACGGGATGCGCGTGCGGCGGACCGAGGAGACCGGGGCGGGCAACTGGGAGGCGATCGTCTCCGAGGGCATATTCCGTGCCCTGGTCCGCCACCTGAGCGACCCCGAGCGCAACACGGGTGGCGGCGGCAAGCGCAAGGCCCTGTTGTCCGGCGTGGTCCGCTGCTCGAAGTGCCAGGCCGTCGTCACCCAAGGGTGGAGCAAGAAGAACGCGGCGGGAGAGCGGTACCGCATCTACACGTGTTCGGGTGGCCGGTGCATCACCTGCCCGGCGGACCCGCTGGACTCCTTCGTGGTCAGGAAGGTCATCGACAGGGCCGAGGAGTGGAACGCGGCACCGGCCACGGATGCCGCAGACGAGGAGCGAGAGGCCGAACTGCTGGCCGAGGAGACGGCCGCATCCGAGAGGCGCACGGCCCTGGCGGAGATGTTCGCTGTAGGGGACATCGACGCGTCGACCCTGCGGACGGGCATCGGCAGGTGTGACGCGGAGCTGACCAAGATCCGGGCCGAGCTGGCAGACATGGCATCGCAGCGTGTGCGCGTCGACCTGGGCGACATCGAGTACCTGTGGGAGGAACTGGACTACGAGGACCCCGACCGCATCGACTACGTGCGGACCGTCGTCATGCAGGTCTGCGAGCGAGTCGAGCTGATGCCGCGCGGTCGAGGGGTCCGCTCCTTCAAGGGCGAGCACTGTCGGATCACGTTCCGGAACCCCTGAGATCCGCTCCCTGAGAGCTGAGCCGGCGGTCTCGCTCAACGAATACGGGCCCTGTTTGACGAGAGTCGGGCGGGGCCCCTCGTCATGCCCGGCGAGGGAGAGGCCGGACATCCCTCAGAGCATCTGTGCGCCCCTCTCTCCTCAGTTCATGCAACAACGTGCATGAGTCACGTCCATGCATGGACGGCTGTGAGTGGCCCCCGTACGGTCGTCTCAGGCGGCCCAACCGGGCTGGCAGGTCAAGGGGGTTCCGCATGGCACGCGAAGAACTGACTCGGCTCACGGGTAACGGCAACGGCACGTTCGGAGAGGATGACTGCCCGAACGTTTACCGCACCGCGTCCGGCTCCATTGCGGTTCAGGGCGACGTGTCCGACGCCTTCGCTCCCCCACAGGGGGAAGGGCTCGTGGAGATCCCCGAGAGTGTTCTTCGGGAGGCCGTTCGTGCTCTTGGATGGTGAGGAGCGGCGGGCGATGCTCCGCGGCTTCCAGTCGGAAGCGTGGCGGCTGGAGACCCTGCCCCAGTACCTCGTACCGCAGGAGTCGGACGAACTCGCAGCCTTCAGGGCAGGCAAGCGCGTCGACCCGGGCACCTACTCGTCGGCGTACACGGAAGACCTGAAGCGGCTGCAAGGCGAGGGCAGGAGCAAGGGGCGAGTGCACGTCCTGACTCGACCGCTCTCCGAGTACCTGCGCTTCGAGTTCTCCCGGTACTACGCCCCGCACGTGCTCGCCGGGGAGGACATCCGCATCCTTGACGTGACCGAGCGAGACAACCCGTTGCCGGACGTCGAGGACTTCTGGATGTTCGACCGCTCGACGGTCGTTCTCATGAAGTACGAGAACGACGGAACGCAGATCAGCCGGGAGCTGTACGAGGGTGACCCTGCGCCGTTCATCGAGTGGCAGCGCATCGCCGTTGCCGAGTCGGTTCCCTTCCTGGAGTACACGGAGCATGTGACGGAGTGACGTTCGAAGCTGAGCAGCTTGGCGAGTCTGGTACCGAACTCGCCTCCCTGCTACGGGACTTGCACAAGCGAGCCGGCCTTTCAGGGGACCGGCTCGCAGCGCGCTGCAACATGTCCCAGTCGAAGGTGTCTCGCATCGAGAACGGCCGGACACGGCCGTCCCTGGTCGACGTCGAGCAGATCTTGCGAGCGCTGGACGCTCCGCCGAGTCTGGTTGCCGAGGTCTCCGCCCTCGCCAGGATGGCGAACACCGAGTGGCGGAACCTCCGAGAACTTCGGCGCAAGGGGCTCGGCACGAGACAGGCCGAGCTGAAGGCACTCGAAACGTCCTCCACGCAGATGCGCTACTTCCTGCTCTCGATGGTTACGGGCCTGCTCGCAACCCCGGAGTACGTACGGGCGAGTCTGGCCCACTCGACGGCCGACACGAGCAAGGCCGCAGCAGGGAAGCTGGGACGGCAAGCCGTCCTCTACGACGCCTCGAAGCGGTTCACGTTCGTTCTGACCGAGCAGGCGGTTCGTTGGCCGGTCGTCTCCCCGCTGGCACTGGCCGAGCAGATGGACCGGCTGGCGTCCCTGTCCTACCTCCCGAACGTTCAGATCGGGGTGATCCCCGTAGGGGCACCGACACCCCGAACTCCTCTGAGCACGTTCACCGTCTATGACGCCGCGTTGGTCACCATCGAGACGACGGCGGGAAGTCTCGTACTCCGCGACGGCCGAGACGTTCAGGCGTACCTGAAGGAGTTCGCCGGGTACGAGGAACACGCCCTCTTCGGCGAAGACCTTCGGGCACGGCTCGCCGAGTGGTCCGCCGCTTGCCGCGCATGACTTCAGTCGACTACGCGACTGAAGCGCCATCCCGTACGCACCCCGGGGGATCATCCTTCGGCAGGCGAAAAGTCGGGAGGTCGCACGGATGAGCACACCCAAGACGACGATGGACGGGCCGGTATACGTGACCCTTCCCTCTGCGCCGCCCGACCCTGTGTCGGGTTGTCGTGAGTGCCTTCGGTACGCGGTGGCTCGCGCGAACGCCACGTCGGTCGGGGATCACTCACAGGTGTCGGACGTGAACGTGGGCTTGCGGGCTCACCTCCGGAACGAACACCAGGGGCGCTGATGGCGCGCACGATCCTGCAGTTCGTGACGCACCGGATCACGCAGCATCCGGACACGGACGTGACCTTCGAGGCGGAGTGCCTGCACTGCAAGTGGAAGGCGGAGCCCTCGACGGACGGTGCGACGGTCGACGGCGAGTGCATGAGTCACACCGGCCTGAGCAACCATCGCGGGTTCCGGCGGATCTGCACGGCGTTCGCCATGGTGGTGCGTACCGAGCCGGACAGACGACAAGAGCCCCCGGCGTAGAGCCGAGGGCCTGTCTGCACTGCTGCGCTGCTGTCTCAGGTGCGCTCTCCCAGGTGCCGGTACAGCGTGGCGCGGGAGACGCCGAGTGCCTTGGCGATGGCGCTGACGCTCTCTCCCTTGGCCTGCCTGGCACGGGCCACAGTGAGTACGTCCTCGTCCACCACGGACGGCCGGCCGCCGGTACGGCCCTGGGCCTTGGCTGCGTCCAGTCCTGCGCGGGTGCGCTCCCTGATGAGACTGCGCTCGAACTCCGCCATGGCCCCGACCACCTGAAGCATGAGACGGCCGTCCGCCGTACCGGAGTCGATGTTGGCCAGTGCACCCGTGAGCACCTTGAACCCGATACCCCGCTCTCGCAGGGTGTCGACCATGGTCACAAGGTCGATCAGCGACCGAGCGAATCGGTCGAGCTTCCACACGCACAGGGTGTCGCCAGGTCTGGCGTAGTCCAGTGCGGCCGTGAGCTCCGGCCGGTTGGTGTTCTTGCCGGACGCCTTGTCCTCGAAGATCCGGGTGCACCCTGCGGCCGTCAGTGCGTCTCGCTGCAACTGCGCTTCCTGGTCATCGGTCGAGACGCGGGCGTAACCGATGGGCTGCCCCGCGGACGTGGTGATCTCTGCCATGACGAGACCGTCTCAGAACTCATCTCAAAAGATCAAGTCTGAAATGGAAGTTTCGAGACGGGTTTTGAACAGGGCTGCGCCCCCGCGAGGGGTTCTCAGCCTCTCGTCTCACAAACCTTGGTTTTTGCGACCCGGTTTCGTCGCTGCGCTTCGCAGCGAAGCTAGGCTCCCGCGCATGACCAACGATCTCGGTTACACCTGTTCATGCTGTGGCGAGTACCACGCGGAACTTCCGATGGGCTACAGCGCCACGGCCCCCGATGTCTGGGATGCGAGCTTCGAAGGCCGATCCGACAGCCTGCTCTCATCAGACCAGTGCGTGATCAAGGCGCAGCACTACTTCATCAAGGGCTTGATCGAGATACCCGTCATCGGCAGTGACGAGGTGTTCTCGTGGGGAGTCTGGGTTTCCCTCAGCCGAGACAGCTTCTCCCGGGCCGCCGACATGTGGAACACGCCCGGCCGCGAAGACGAGAAGCCGTACTTCGGCTGGCTGACCACCGAACTGCCGATCTACTCGCCCGGCACCACCAACCTGAAGACGAACGCTCACACCCGCCCGGTCGGCCAGCGCCCCCTCATCGAGCTCGAACCCACCGATCATCCTCTCGCGGTCGAGCAGCGCACTGGCATCAGTCTCGACCGCGTCCGCGAGATCGCCGAAGCCGTCCTCCACGGCAACGGCGAGAACCGCTGACCGAGACAGCCGAGCACGTCGGCGTCGGAGGGGTGGGGTATGACCCCCTGACGGGTCCTTGCTCGACCGCCATGTCTTGGCAGCCAAGATTCCGCCACGGTTTCAGGGTCCGTCCGCCCTGCCCACAGACTGCCACGGCGGGAGCATATGACCTGGTCACAGCCTTGCCCTGCCCTTGCCGGCAGCGGCGGAAGGCTGCAAGGAACAAGGCCTTACGTCTGTGGCTGTGGGGCGCGGCAGCGCCACTCTTGGTCCTGCCGGTTTGCTCCTGGCGGCCCCTGCTGAGGCCGCACTGCCGTAGACCACTTGCGACTGTGGCGGCCTACCGGCCGCCCCTCCGCTACTCCTTGCGAGTGTTGCCGATGGCTTGCCAAGAAGATTAAGAAAGGCAGCACATCACCGCAGGTCACAGCCCTGCCCTGACAGATGTCGCATGTCGTTGGCTACCCGATCGGCACGTCTCACATGTCGCGGGCATGCCTGATCGACACGTCCCGCCTGTGAGCTACGGCCGGAAGCTCTTGGCCTTGCGTATGCCGTGCTCATCGCAGGTTGCGTCCCCGATGCCCTTCTGGAAGTGGAACACCGGGAGTATGAGGCACCGGCGGTTGGACTCCGTCTCGATGAAGCCCCACCCCTTCGCCTTGCGCACATGGTTGTTCAAAGCGTTGTTGCTGGGCACCTTGCCGTCCCTGTCGGCAAGAATCTTGTTCAGCTCATCCGGCGGGAACTCGGCGTGCCCGATCTGGTTCGCCCATCCCATGGCTGCGTACTCCACGCGGTGGGCGTAGTCGAAGCGTGTATCTCGTGCCCGCCGCTTGTACTCCTCCTGAGACACAGCGGCGAAGTCGCCTTCGAACTGAAACGGGAGACGTCCCACTGGGCAGTCCCTTCCTGTGAGGCGCACACGGGTGCGCCAGTGACCCCCGCCGGATGGCGGGACATGTGCCTCCCTTTCGTCGCGGGGGTGGACCGGGCACGGATGGCGCGGTCTCTCTTCACAGGTGGACGCCCAAGCCTTCGGGCCTGGACTCGGTCTCGTGCGGTCGGGAGCGACTGCGGCGACCTGACCGAGGGATCTTACCCGGAGGAGGGAGCACCCTGTTCAGGGAGCTGCCCTTCCGTGTGGCGCGCGCATCGGCGGTCACTCGGCCGGCCAGGAACGGGGCACGCGCCGCGCTCGCGGACGATCACGCATCGCCTGACCCCCAATTCCGCGCCGACCCACCGGCAGGCCGCGAGCGAGGCGCACAGCAGCTCAGGCTCCGGCCGGCGGCCTGGCTCTCGGGCTCAGTCGGTACGCCGAGACCGTCGGATCACCGGCGAGGTAGAAGCGGTGCTGCCAGTCGTGGGCTCTGCTCACGCCCACCCGTGGGCCGACCCGGATGAGCGCAGCGGGTACCGGCTTGCCCTCGGACAGCATGACCGAGGTACCCGTAAGGAGGTCTGCGCCGTTGTGCTCTGCTGTGATGCCGAGCGCCTGGCCGAGGTTCCCCGGGCCTCGGGCCAGACGTGCGCTCTCGACCCTTTCCCCTCGTCGTCGGCGTGCCAGGTCTTCCCCCTCGATGACCCTGCCTGCCCGGATGAGCACACCCGAGGCGATGCCGTCCGTTCCGGTGACGACGTTGGCGCACCAGTGGAGTCCGTGGGACCGGTAGACGTACAGGTGCCCCGCGGGTCCGAACATGACGGCATTACGGGGTGTCCGGCCCCGGTAGGCGTGGGAAGCCGGATCGGCCTCACCGGAGTACGCCTCGGTCTCCGTGATGGCGATGCTCACGGTACCTTCGGGTGTCTTGCAGGTGAGGACGCTCCCGAGCAGCTTGGGGGCGACCTCTTCGGCTGGGTGGGCAAGGAAGTCGATGTTCATGCTGACCGCCTTGACATGCCGTAGGTGAAGTAGACGTACACGTGTCCGGGCGGGCCGAACATGACGGCGTTGCGCGTGGTGCGGCCCCGGAAGGCGTGCGAGCCGGGGTCGACGGCACCGGCGTACGCCTCCACCTCCGTGAGGCGCAGTTCCAGCACTCCTTCGGGGACGCGGTGGACGAGCGTGCGGCCCAGGAGATCGGGCGCGACCTCCAGGACCGGACGGTCGAAGAAGGAACGCGGGAGCGGCGTGCGGTCGGGGGTCTCGCTCATGGCGTCCGAGCGTAGTGGGGAACCGGTTACCGTCGTTGCGCGTATGTAGGGGTCAGGACCGAGAAGGAGTGAAAGTCATGGGATTCAAGAAGCTGCTCGCGAGCCTGGGCGCCGGTGGGGCCACCGTGGAGACGGTGCTCACCGAGGAGAACGTGGTCCCGGGCGGGGTCGTCCAGGGTGAGGTCCGTATCCAGGGCGGCAGTGTCGACCAGCAGATCGAGGGGCTGTCGGTCGGGCTCCAGGCGCGGGTCGAGGTCGAGGGCGGTGACCAGGAGCACAAGCAGAACATCGAGTTCGTCAAGGTGCGCCTCGGCGGTGCCTTCCAGGTGCAGGCCGGCGCGGTGCACGTGGTGCCGTTCGGTCTGGAGATCCCCTGGGAGACCCCGGTGACCTCGGTCTCCGGGCAGCAGCTGCGCGGGATGCACATCGGTGTGACGACCGAGCTGGAGATCGCCCGCGCGGTGGACTCGGGCGACCTGGACCCGATCAACGTGCACCCGCTGCCCGCGCAGCAGGCGATCCTGGACGCCTTCCTCCAGCTGGGCTTCCGTTTCAAGAGCGCGGACATGGAGCGCGGGCACATCCGGGGGACGCGGCAGCGGCTGCCGTTCTACCAGGAGATCGAGTTCTTCGCGCCGCAGCAGTACCGGGGGCTCAACCAGGTCGAGGTCAGCTTCGTCGCGGACGACCGGGAGATGGACGTCATCCTGGAGATGGACAAGAAGCCGGGTCTGTTCACGGAGGGCAGCGACTCCTTCCGCGCCTTCAAGGTCGGGCTGCACGACTTCCACACCACCGACTGGGCGGCCTACCTGAACCAGTGGCTCGCCGAGGTCGGCGGTCGCCGCAACTGGCTCTAGGCTCGGTCCCGTCAGGCTGCCGAGGCAGCGTACGGGCGTGAGGTTCGGAGGTTTTCGACGTGTCCGAGGGCAAGAGGGCGCCGCTCCCCCACGACTTCCATCCGCCGGTGGCGGCGTTCACCGTGGTGAGCGACGACATCGCGCCGGGCGGGGTCCTGAAGGACGCGCAGGTGTACGCGGCGGGGAACACCTCGCCGCAGCTGCGCTGGGAAGGTTTCCCGGCGGAGACGAAGAGCTTCGCCGTCACCTGCTTCGACCCGGACGCCCCGACGGGCAGCGGGTTCTGGCACTGGGTGCTGTTCGACATCCCGGCGTCGGTGACGGAGCTGCCCGCCGGCGTCGGCTCCGGTGCCTTCGAGGGGCTGCCCGCCGGTGCCACGCACGTACGGAACGACTACGGGTCGAAGGACTTCGGCGGGGCGGCTCCCCCGGCGGGGGACCCGGCGCACCGGTACGTCTTCACGGTGTACGCGGTGGACAGCGAGAGGCTCGGGCCCGACGGAGACGCGTCGCCCGCGGTGGTGGGCTTCAACCTGCGCTTCCACACGCTGGGACGCGCCCAGCTGGTCGGTGAGTACGCGGCTCCTGCGGCGGTCTGATCGTTCGTTTGTTGTTTGCCCGCTTCTGGTCTTGGAGAGATCAGAAGCGGGCATCTTTTGTTTCGCGGAAATTGCGTTGTCCGACCCCGGCCGTCCCGGCCATCGTTGATCCAGGTCCCATCGCCCCGTCCGGGGGCCGGACCTGCACACGGGAGGTGGGCACCCATGCGGGAAACGCTGGTACTGAACGCGAGCTTCGAGCCGCTGTCGACGGTCACGCTCAACCGCGCGGTGGTGCTCGTCCTGACGGACAAGGCCGTGGTCGAGCACGCCCATCCCGATCTCCGTGTGCGGGGCGCGGCCGTCGATCTTCCGGTGCCGCGGGTGATCAGGCTCTGCCGGTACGTACGGGTGCCCTTCCGAAGACAGGCGCCGTGGTCGAGACGGGGGGTGCTGGTGCGCGACCAGCACAGGTGCGCGTACTGCGGGCGGCGGGCGACGACCGTCGACCACGTGGTGCCGCGCGCCCAGGGTGGCGGGGACAGTTGGCTGAACACGGTCGCCTCCTGCGCCGAGGACAATCACCGCAAGGCCGACCGGACGCCCGAGCAGGCCGGGATGCCGCTGTTGCGCCAGCCGTTCGAGCCGACGCCCGCGGACGCGATGCTGCTCGCGATGCGGGCCGGTGACCGCTCCCAGCTGCCGGAGTGGCTGGCGGGGGCGGCCGCGTAACCCCTTCTCGTACGGTGTGGGCCCGTCCACCCCGGTGGGGGTGGACGGGCCCTTTCGTCGTCGGGGTCAGCGCAGGGTGAGCTGGAGGATGGCGAGGACGCCGACCGTGATGATCACTCCGCGCAGGACGGCGGACGGCAGTCTGCGGCCGATCTTGGCGCCGAGCTGGCCGCCGAGGGTGGAGCCGACGGCGATGAGCAGGACCGCGGTCCAGTCGAAGTCGGCGACGAAGAGGAAGAAGACGGCGGCGACGGCGTTGACGAGGGCGCCGAGGATGTTCTTGACGGCGTTGATCCGCTGGAGCTCGTCATGGAGCAGCAGGCCCATGAGCGAGAGGTAGAGGACGCCCTGGGCGGCGCCGAAGTATCCGCCGTACATGCTGGCGAAGAAGAGTCCGACGAGGAGGACGGGGCCGCCGTCGGGGTGGGCCTCGGTGCCGGTCCGTTCCCGGCGGCGCTTGACGACGGCGGCGATCCGGGGCTGGAGGAGGACCAGGACGAGCGCGAGTCCGATGAGGACGGGGACGATCGCGTCGAACGCCTTGGACGGCAGGGCGAGCAGCAGGATCGCGCCGATGAGGCCGCCGAGGAGGGCCGCGGTGCCGAGACGCAGGACGCGGTTCTTCTGGCCCTTGAGTTCGCGCCGGTAGCCGATGGCTCCGCTGACGGAGCCGGAGACGAGTCCGAGGGCGTTGGAGACGTTCGCGGTGATCGGGGGGAGTCCGGTCGCGAGGAGGACCGGGAACGTGATGAGCGTTCCCGATCCGACGATGGTGTTGATGGTGCCGGCGCCGATGCCGGCGGCGAAGACCGCCAGAGCTTCCCAGATGGACAACGCCATCTCCTTACATGGTCAGCGAGTCGCCTCCCCGCCCTGAGGTCGTCCGGGTCGAGGGGCTCGTACCGATCATGCACGAATATTACGTGTACGTGTCAGTCAACCGGCGGTTCGTCGCGCCGTTCGGGTCCGGCGCTCTTGGTGTTGAAGCCGGGTGCGCCGCCGGGCACGTTGCCGAACGCGCCGGAGAGGCCCTTGAGCGCGTCGCCGATCTCGCTGGGCACGATCCAGAGCTTGTTGGCGTCGCCCTCGGCGATCTTCGGAAGCATCTGGAGGTACTGGTACGAGAGGAGCTTCTGGTCCGGGTCGCCCGCGTGGATGGCCTCGAAGACCGTGCGGACCGCCTGGGCCTCGCCCTCGGCGCGGAGGGCGGCGGCCTTGGACTCGCCCTCGGCGCGCAGGATCGCGGACTGCTTCTCGCCCTCGGCGGTGAGGATCGCGGACTGGCGGGTGCCCTCGGCGGTGAGGATCGCGGCGCGCTTGTCGCGCTCGGCGCGCATCTGCTTCTCCATCGAGTCCTGGATGGAGGTCGGCGGCTCGATGGCCTTGAGCTCGACGCGGTTGACGCGGATGCCCCACTTGCCGGTGGCCTCGTCGAGGACGCCCCGCAGGGCCGCGTTGATCTCCTCGCGGGAGGTGAGGGTCCGCTCCAGGTCCATGCCGCCGATGATGTTGCGGAGGGTGGTGACGGTGAGCTGTTCGATCGCCTGGATGTAGCTGGCGACCTCGTAGGTCGCGGCCCGCGCGTCGGTGACCTGGTAGTAGATGACCGTGTCGATGTTGACGACGAGGTTGTCCTGGGTGATCACCGGCTGCGGCGGGAACGGCACGACCTGTTCGCGCAGGTCGATCCGGTTGCGGATCGAGTCGATGAACGGGACGACGATGTTCAGCCCGGCGTTGAGGGTGCGGGTGTAGCGGCCGAACCGCTCGACGATCGCCGCGCTCGCCTGCGGGATGACCTGGATCGTCTTGATCAGGGCGATGAAGACGAGCACCACCAGAATGATCAGGACGATGATGACTGCTGACATCGTGTTCCCCGTGCCCTTCGCTGCCGGTTGACTGCCGGGTTGCTTTCGATGATCGAGTTTCGCAGACGTCGGGACGTCATGGGCGAGGTTCGGTCACATGACGACGGCGGTCGCCCCGTCGATGTCCACGACGTCGACCTGTTCGCCGGTCTCGAAGGTCTGTCCGGTGTCGAGGGTGCGGGCGGACCAGATCTCCCCGGCGAGCTTGATGCGGCCGCCGTGGCTGTCGACCCGTTCGAGCACGACGGCCTGACGGCCCTTCAGCGCGTCGATCCCGGTCGCGATGCCCGGCCCGCCGCCGCGGTGGCGGGCGGCGATGGGGCGTACCACCGCGATGAGCGCCACCGAGACCACGACGAAGACGAGCACCTGGGGAACGACGCCGAAGCCCAGGGCCGCGGTCACCGCCCCCGCCACCGCTCCCACGGAGAACATGCCGAACTCCGGCATCGCGGTCAGGACCAGCGGAATGCCGAGCCCCACCGCGCCGATCAGCCACCAGATCCACGCGTCGATGTCCACCTGGTCATGGTAGGGCGGGTGGGGCCCCTCGGGACAGGGCGCGGGCGGCTGTGCGGAACGCCGGCGCCGGGTGCGTCACTTCAGGGGGAGACCGCGGGCGGTCCAGCGGTCACCGGCGCGCTCGACGACGAGCGGCAGGCCGAAGCAGTGCGAGAGGTTGCGGGAGGTCAGCTCCATCTCCACCGGGCCCGCGGCGAGGACCTTGCCCTGGCGGATCATCAGGACGTGGGTGAAGCCGGGGGCGATCTCCTCGACGTGGTGGGTGACCATGATCATGGAGGGGGCGTACGGGTCGCGGGCCAGGCGGCCGAGACGGCGGACGAGGTCCTCGCGGCCACCGAGGTCGAGACCGGCGGCGGGCTCGTCGAGCAGCAGCAGTTCGGGGTCGGTCATCATCGCGCGGGCGATCAGGGTGCGCTTGCGCTCGCCCTCGGAGAGGGTGCCGAACCTGCGGTCCAGGTAGTCGCTCATGCCGAGGCGGTCGAGGAAGGCCTTGGCGCGCTCCTCGTCGACCGGGTCGTAGTCCTCGTTCCACGTGGCGGTCATGCCGTACGCGGCGGTGAGGACGGTCTCCAGGACGGTCTGGTGCTTGGGGAGCTTCTCCGCCATGGCGATGCCCGCCATGCCGATGCGGGGACGGAGCTCGAACACGTCGGTGCCGACGCCGCCGAGCTGCTCGCCCAGGACGCGGGCGGTGCCGCGGGTGGGGAAGAGGTAGCTGGAGGCGATGTTCAGAAGGGTGGTCTTTCCGGCGCCGTTGGG
Organism: Streptomyces sp. NPDC087215; assembly: GCF_044744885.1. Taxonomy (NCBI): domain Bacteria; kingdom Bacillati; phylum Actinomycetota; class Actinomycetes; order Kitasatosporales; family Streptomycetaceae; genus Streptomyces; species Streptomyces sp. NPDC087215. The sequence continues at coordinate 1,055,992 of NZ_JBIUZD010000002.1, read as the reverse complement.
TCCGAGGATCACCCAGCGCTCGCCCTCCTTGACCGACCAGGAGACCTCGTCCACCAGAGCCCGTCCGTCGCGGACCACGGATACGTCCACCAGCTCCAGTACATCGCTCATGAGCGCGTTGTCTCCCCTTGCGGTCGAGTCGTGTCGTCGCCTTGCGCCGATGGGCGCGGCGTCCAGGGGAAAACCTACGTTATCGGCGGGACGGGCCGGTCCCTAGGGCTTCCTTTGGGCCGGCGAGCGCGGCCTAGTCTGGGGGGATGCTTTCTGAACCACGCTCAGGACGCCTGGCCGCATGGGGCAATGCCCTGCTGGCCGGGGTGGTGTCGCCGGACGAGGCGGCGCTGGCCATTGTCGGGGAGGACGCGGTGCACCGCGTCGAGGGGCTGCCGGGTGAGGCCGGGCAGGTGGGGCTGACGCTGGCGCTCGGGCGGCTGCGGGGGCTCGGGGTGACCGGGTGGCGGGTGGCGCTGCCCGCGCCGGGGCATCCGCTGGGGCTGAGCGGGCCGTCGGACTTCAACGCGCGCGCCCTGGAGGCGGAGGAGGCGGTGGTGGGCTTCGGCGCCCCGTACGGGCTCGTGCCGGAGGTCTCCGAGGCGGGGCCCAGGGGCGACGCGCATGTGTCGGTGGTGTGGCGGTGCCTCCCGGTGCGGGAGGCACCGCCCGCCGACGTGCCCTCGCTGGGCGAGGCGGAGCGGGAGCTGGCGGAGGGGCTGCGGGAGGCGACGGCCGTCCTGACCCGGCTGGACGTGGCGGCCTCGGGGCCGGTGGCGGACGCGGTGCGGGAGGCGTACCGGGCGCGCGCGGAGGTGGGGCGCGAGGTGCTGGCACCGGGGTATCCGGCGCGGGCGGTGCGGGTCCTGGAGCTGGCGCAGCGGGTGGGGCTGCTGGTGGATCTGGCGTACGACCACGGGCACGGGGGCGCGGTGAGCGCCTCGGAGATGGCGGCACGGGGGGCGGCGCTGCGGCCGGTGGAGCGGGTGGCCCGGCGGGCGCAGGTGGCGGCGTACAACGCGTATGTGGAGGAGAGGGAGCGGGAGCGGGGGGTCTGAGACCTGCCGTGGGTGGGTTCGCCTCGGGTACGTCCGGCTCGGGGTGGGTCCGTCCCGGGTGGGTCTGCCTCGGGGTGGGTCCGGCTCGGGTACGTCCGTCCCGGAGTGCTTCTGCGTGGATCCGGTCGGAGGTCTGCGGCCCGAGCTCCCGCGCGTTCGCCTGGAGGCGCGGGAGCGGGACGAAGCCTCGTCCGGGGGACCCGCCGCCCGTGTATAGGGGTCGCCTTCCCTCGGAGCGGGGGTGGGCGGGGGCGCGGGCTCTGGAGTCGGGTCGCCCCTGTGGGGAGTCGTACGGCCCCGGGGGCGTAGAACTGCTCGGGGGCGCGGAGTGCGCTCGGGCGTACGGCGGAAAGGCCACGCGCAGGGGTGGGGCGTACGGCTTCCGGGGCCGGGGGCTCGGGTGCCGTGCGGCCCGGGGTCGGTGCTCTCGCGGGGGCCGGACGCGCGGGACCGGCCCCCGGAGCTTGCCGGGGGCCGGTCGGGTTCTGCGTGCGGTGGGTCAGCCGTTGAAGGCGCCGTTGCCGAAGGCCGGGTTCAGCAGGCCGATCACGTTGACCGTGTTGCCGGAGACGTTCACGGGGACGTGGACCGGGACCTGCACCAGGTTGCCGGAGGCGACGCCCGGCGAGTGGTGGGCCTGCCCCGTGGCGTCGGCCCCGTGGGCGGAGGCGACACCGGCACCGGCGGCGACGATGCCACCGGCGACCATGGTGAGGGCGGCGGCCTTCTTGAGGTTCTTCACTTGTGTACTTCCTCCTGGTCATCGCTGCGGCCGGTCCGCCGCAGCACGCCATGGAGAACGCCGTACCTCCCGTGAGGTTGCGCCGAACGGGGGACATACACACGACGGTATGAAGTATTGAACGGTCGTGCGCCCGGCGCGTTCGGGGGCGCGTCAGTCGGTGAGGCCGTTCCGGACCGCCCAGAGGGCCGCCTGTGTGCGATCCGCGAGGTCCAGTTTCATCAGGATGTTCGAGACATGGGTCTTGACCGTCTTCTCGGAGAGGACGAGCGCGCGGGCGATCTCGCGGTTGGAGCGGCCGTCCGCGATCAGGCAGAGCACCTCGCGCTCCCGCTCGGTGAGGGTCGAGCCCCGGCCGGTGCCGCCCGGCGAGTCCTCCTGGGAGAGGAGCGCGCCCGCGACCTCGGGCTGGAGCAGCACGTGCCCGGCGTGGACCGAGCGGATCGCGCCTGCCAGCGCGTCCGGGTCGATGTCCTTGTAGACGTATCCGGAGGCACCGGCGCGGAGCGCGGGCACCACCGTGCGCTGCTCGGTGAAGCTGGTGACGACGAGGACCCTGGCGGGGTTGGCGAGCCCCCGGAGCCGCTTCAGCGCCTCCATGCCGTCGGTGCCGGGCATCTTCACGTCCATGAGGATCACGTCGGGGCGCAGTTCCTCGGCCCTGGCGACGCCCTCGGCGCCGTCGGAGGCCTCCCCCACCACCTCTATGTCGTCCTGTACCTCCAGGAAGGTGCGCAGTCCTCTGCGGACGACCTGGTGGTCGTCGACCAGCAGGACGCGGATCCGCTTGTCAGCCACCGGGTACCTCCATCTCGATCGTGGTGCCCTCGCCCCGGGCAGAGGTCACGGTGAGCGATCCGCCGACGCCGCCCGCCCGGTCCCGCATCGAGACGAGGCCGAGGTGGCGGCCCGCGCTGCGGACCGTACGCGGCTCGAAGCCCTTGCCGTCGTCGGTGACGGTCAGCCGGGCTCCCTGGCCCGCGCGGGCCAGGGAGACGGCTACGTGCCCCGCCTCGGCGTGCCGCAGGGCGTTGTGCAGGGCCTCCTGGGCGACGCGGAGCACGGCCTCCTCCTGGGCGGCGGGCAGGGCCCTGGTGCCGGTGCTCTCGAAGGTGACGCGGGCGCTGTGGGCGCGGTCGAGGACCTGGATCTGGGTACGGAGGGTGTGGACGAGGCCGTCCTCGTCGAGGGCCGCGGGGCGGAGCTCGACGACGGCGGCCCGCAGTTCGTCGGCGGCCTCGGCGGCGAGCGCGGCGACCTGCTGGAGCTCGTCCTTGGCGCGGGCGGGGTCGCGGTCGACGAGGGCGGCGGCGGCCTGCGCGGTCAGCCGGAGGGAGAAGAGCTTCTGGCTGACGGCGTCGTGCAGCTCGTGGGCGAGACGGGAGCGCTCCTCGGCGATGGTCAGCTCGCGGCTGCGCTCGTAGAGGCGCGCGTTGGTGAGGGCGATGGCCGCGTGCTGGGCGAGGATCGAGAGGAGTTCCTCGTCCTCGGCGGTGAAGCCGCAGCGGCCGTCCTCCTTGGGGCAGCGCTTGTTGGCGAGGAAGAGGGCGCCGAGGGTCTCGTCGCCGTCCCGGACGGGCAGGCCGAGGAAGTCGGACATCTCGGGGTGGGCGTCCGGCCAGCCCTCGAAGCGGGGGTCGCGGCGGACGTCGGCGAGCCGCTCGGGCTCGGCCTTGTGGAGCATCGCGGCCAGGATGCCGTGCTGCCGGGGCAGCGGGCCGATCGCCTTCCACTGCTCGTCGCTGACGCCGTCGACCACGAACTGGGCGAAGCCGCCGTGGTCGTCGGGGACGCCCAGGGCCGCGTACTCCGCGTCGAGCAGCTCGCGGGCGGAGGCCACGATCGTCTTGAGGACGTCGCGGACCTCCAGGTGTCTGCTCATCGCGAGGAGGGCGGTGCTCACGGCGGCCAGGCCGGAGCTGGGTCGATGGCTCATGTGTTCACCGTACCGGCGGGTCGTGACACTGCGTATCCGTCCGGAGACCTCGGCGGACGGGACCGGGGACCTAGGTCGCAGGGCCCCTGGATTTCCTCCCCCTCAAGGAGGAGGACGCTCACCGAATGCGTTGCTTCAGCAACGTGGGGTGAGTTCGAGGTAAGGGCGATGTGAGCCCGCGCATAGGACGCACATCACTTACGAAGTGGCCTAGTGGGCGCTCCAGTACGGCCCCAGAGCGGGGCGAGTCAGACATCAGGGCCCTTCCGTGGCCTGTGCACGGGACCCTGATCCACTACCCGGGATCGTAGGTCGCACCTTTGCCACAGCATTTTGCCGCCGCTAAGAATTGCCCTCGTCGCCGCCGAGCAGGCGCAGCGCCGCCCCGGCCGAGCGACCCCCAGCGATTCGAAGAGGTAGTCCGTTATGTCTGCGAACACCCCTGGCCACAGTCGTGGTCTGAAGAAGACCCACAAGGCCGCCGCCGCCGGTGTGGCCGCCCTCGCTGCCGGGGCCCTCGCCCTCTCCCTCGTCCCGGGGAACGGCGGCACCGAGACGGAGCCGCAGGCCCTCTCCGGAACGCAGCAGGTCTCCTGGTCGTACGACGCGAGCAGCCCCCAGGCGAAGGCGCTGGCCGCCAGCATCGCCGACCAGCAGAGCACCATCGGGCTGAAGGCCAAGCAGGAGGCCGAGGCGAAGGCCAAGGCGGACGCGAAGGCGCAGGCGGACGCGAAGGCCAGGAGCGAGGCGAAGGCCAAGGCCGACGCCCGGGTCAAGGCGCAGGCGGACGCGCAGAAGCGCGCCGCCGAGCAGGCGGCCGCGAACCGTTCCGCGGCCCGCGCCCCGGTCTTCACGAACAACCTCGACGGCTGGATCCGCGAGGCCCTGTTCATCATGGACAAGCACGACATCCCGGGCAGCTACCACGGCCTGCACAAGAACATCATGCGCGAGTCCAGCGGCAACCCCCGCGCCATCAACAACTGGGACATCAACGCCGTCAACGGCGTCCCGTCCAAGGGTCTGCTCCAGGTCATCTACCCGACCTTCAAGGCGTACCACGTGCCCGGCACCCCCTTCGACCAGTACGACCCGGTCGCCAACATCGTCGCCGCCGCCAACTACGCGGCCGACCGCTACGGCTCGATCGACAACGTCAACAGCGCGTACTGAGCCCGCGCGGACCGCACCGGGTCCGCCGCTCCGCGCCGTCGTACGCCGAAGGGCGGCACCCCTGACCCGGGGTGCCGCCCTTCGGCGTACGGACCGCCCGACCACTACTTGCGCATGACCTCGGGCTCGTGGCGGCGCAGCAGGCGCGCGACCAGGACGCAGCAGATCGTCGCCATCAGGAGCTGGACGCCGAGGTCCAGGCTCCACTGGCCGACCGAGTGCTCCCACAGCGGGTCGGTGTCGAGCGGGTTGTCCCGGTCCCACGGCGGCATCAGGTGCCCCAGGTCGAGCGTGGCGCCCGCGCCCGCGATGGCCCAGCGGGAGGGCATCAGCCAGGCGAACTGCTCCAGGCCGGGAGAACCGTAGACCTGGAAGAGGACGCCGGTGAAGACGACCTGGACGATCGCGAACATGACCAGCAGCGGCATGGTCTTCTCGGCGGTCTTCACCAGCGCGGAGATGACCAGGCCGACCATCATCGAGGTCAGGCCGAGGGCGATGACCTGGACGCACAGCTCGATCGCCGGGGGCATGAGGAGGCCCTCGGCGGGCAGCGCCCGGGTGGAGAAGCCGATGCCGCAGATGATGACGCCCTGGAGGGCGGTGATCACGCCGAGCACGATGACCTTGGACATCAGGTACGCCGAGCGGGACAGGCCGGTGGCCCGCTCGCGCTCGTAGATGACCCGTTCCTTGATCAGCTCACGGACGGAGTTGGCCGCGCCGCTGAAGCACATGCCGACCGCGAGGATCAGCATGATCGTTCCGGCGTCGCTGTTGAAGCGGGCCGGCGGCTCGGGCGCGCCGAGGCCGAAGTCGGCCGGGATGACCACCGAGACCGCGCCGAGGACGGCCGGGAGGATCACCATCAGGGCCAGGAAGCCCCGGTCGGAGGCGATCACCGAGACGTAGCGGCGGATCAGGGTCCACAGCTGGGAGCCCCAGCCCTGCGGCTTCGGCGGCCGGACCATCGACTGGTGCGGCATCTGCACGGGCTGGGCGGCGACGGCGTCGATGTCCGCTGCGTACAGCTGGTAGTGCTGCGAACCCTTCCAGCGGCCCGCCCAGTCGTAGTCGCGGTAGTTCTCGAAGGCGGAGAAGACATCGGCCCAGGTGGAGTAGCCGAAGAAGTTCAGCGCCTCCTCCGGCGGGCCGAAGTACGCCACGGAGCCGCCGGGGGCCATCACCAGGAGCTTGTCGCACAGGCCCAGCTCGGCCACCGAGTGAGTGACGACGAGGACCGTACGGCCGTCGTCGGCGAGGCCTCGGAGCAGCTGCATGACATCGCGGTCCATGCCCGGGTCGAGACCGGAGGTCGGCTCGTCCAGGAAGATCAGCGAGGGCTTGGTGAGGAGCTCCAGGGCGACCGAGACGCGCTTGCGCTGGCCGCCGGAGAGGGAGGTGACCCTCTTCTCCTTGTGGATGTCGAGCTTCAGCTCGCGCAGCACCTCGTCGATCCGGGCCTCGCGCTCGGTCGGGGCGGTGTCGCCGGGGAAGCGGAGCTTGGCCGCGTAGCGCAGGGCCTTCTGGACGGTCAGCTCCTTGTGCAGGATGTCGTCCTGCGGGACCAGACCGATGCGCTGGCGCAGCTCGGCGAACTGCTTGTAGAGGCTCCGGTTGTCGTAGAGGACGTCACCCTCGTTGGCCGGGCGGTAGCCGGTCAGGGCCTTGAGGAGGGTGGACTTTCCGGAGCCGGACGGGCCGATGACGCCGATCAGCGACTTCTCCGGGACGCCGAAGGAGACGTCCTTGAGGATCTGCTTGCCGCCGTCGACGGTGACCGTGAGGTGGCGGGCGGAGAAGGAGACCGAGCCGGTGTCGACGAACTCTTCGAGTCGGCCTTCGACGATCCGGAAGGTCGAGTGGCCGACGCCGACGATGTCCTGCGGTCCGAGGACGGCGGCGCCGCCCTTGGGGATCGGCTGGCCGTTGACGTACGTGCCGTTGTGCGAGCCGAGGTCGCGGATCTCGAAGCGTCCGTCGGGCGTCGAGTGGAACTCGGCGTGGTGGCGCGAGACCTGGAGGTCGGAGACGACCAGCTCGTTCTCGAGCGCACGGCCGATCCGCATGACGCGGCCCAGCGCCAGCTGGTGGAAGGTGGTCGGGCTGCGGTCGGCGTAGACCGACGACGCCCCCGCGACGCCGTCGGGGCCCTGCTGGTGCGGTACCTGCTGCTGAGGTGCTTGCTGGTGCGGTGCTTGCTGGTGCGGCATCGGCTGGTGCGGTGCTTGCTGGTGAGGTGCCTGCTGGTGCGGTGCCTGCGGCTGTGCGGGCGGGATCTGCTGCCAGCCCTGGTGCCGCGGTGCCTGCTGCGGCGGGCCGTCGTGCCCGGCCCACTCCGCCTGCTCGGCCGGCTGGTGGGCCGGGACCTGCTGGGCCACCGGCGACTGCTGCGGCGGCTGCTGGGCCTGCTGCCCGGCGGCGGCGAGATTCAGCCGCGGGCCGTCGGTCGCGTTGCCCAGGTGGACGGCCGAGCCGGGGCCGATCTCCATCTGGTGGATCCGCTGCCCCCGCAGGAACGTGCCGTTGGTGGAGCCGTGGTCCTCGATGACCCAACTCCGGCCGCCCCAGCTGATGGTGGCGTGGCGCCACGAGACCCTGGCGTCGTCGATGACCAGGTCACCCTGTGGATCACGGCCCAGGGTGTACGACCTGGACGGGTCGAGCGTCCAGGTCCTTCCGTTCAATTCCAGTACGAGTTCCGGCACTCCATGCCCCACTACTTGTCCCCCGATGTACCCCCGTCGCCGGGGGTCCAGGGATGGCGAACATCCGGGGGGAACTATTTCAGGCCCGGTCCCCTCTCCGGAAGTCGGGCCGGGCGCGGACCCGGTGGAACCTCCGCCCCTCCGTTCCGCCCGCTTCGCCTCCGCTCGCTTCCGCCCGCGCGCTTCCGCCCGCGCGCCCGCGCGTACCGCACGGGGTCCTCCGGGGCGTCCGCGCGACCACTCGGGTGTCCGCTGGGCGGGACGGGGGGCCGGGTGGCGGGGCGTGCCCGATACGGTGGAAGCACCATGAGCGCATCGCAGACCTCAGACGTCCCCACCCTTCTCGTCAAGATCTTCGGGAAGGACCGTCCCGGGATCACCGCGGGACTCTTCGACACCCTCGCCGCCTACTCCGTCGACGTCGTGGACATCGAGCAGGTCGTCTCCCGCGGCCGTCTCGTCCTGTGCGCGCTCGTCACCGAGCCGACCGTCGCCTCGCAGGGCGAGCTCCGGGCCACCGTGCACAGCTGGGCCGAGTCCCTGAAGCTCCAGGCCGAGATCATCTCCGGCACCGGTGACAACCGTCCCCGGGGCGAGGGGCGCTCGCACGTCACCGTGCTGGGCAACCCGCTGACCTCGGAGCAGACCGCGGCCATAGCGGCCAGGATCACGGAGTCCGGCGGCAACATCGACCGTATCTTCCGGCTGGCGAAGTACCCGGTCACGGCGGTCGAGTTCGCCGTATCCGGCTGTGGGACCGAGCCGCTGCGGACGGCGCTGGCCACCGAGGCGCACACCATCGGCGTCGATGTGGCCGTGGTCTCCGCCGGGCTGCACCGGCGGGCCCAGCGGCTCGTCGTCATGGACGTCGACTCGACGCTGATCCAGGACGAGGTGATCGAGCTCTTCGCGGCGCACGCGGGCTGCGAGGACAAGGTCGCCGAGGTGACGGAGGCGGCGATGCGCGGGGAGCTGGACTTCGAGCAGTCCCTGCACGCGCGGGTGAAGCTGCTGGCCGGGCTCGACGCCTCCGTGGTCGAGAAGGTCCGCGCCGAGGTGCGGCTCACGCCCGGGGCCAGGACCCTGATCCGTACGCTCAAGCGGCTCGGCTACCAGGTGGGGGTCGTCTCCGGGGGGTTCACCCAGGTCACGGACGATCTGAAGGAACAGCTCGGGCTCGACTTCGCCTCCGCCAACACCCTGGAGATCGTGGACGGCAGGCTCACCGGGCGGGTGACCGGCGAGATCGTGGACCGGGCGGGCAAGGCGCGGCTGCTGCGCCGGTTCGCCGAGGAGGCGGGTGTGCCGCTGGCGCAGACGGTGGCGATCGGCGACGGGGCGAACGATCTGGACATGCTGAACGCCGCCGGGCTCGGGGTGGCGTTCAACGCGAAGCCGGTGGTGCGACGGGCCGCGGACACGGCGGTGAACGTGCCGTTCCTGGACACCGTGCTGTATCTCCTGGGGATCACCCGCGAGGAGGTCGAGACCGCGGACGGCGGCGAGGACCTGCTGCACTGAGCGGAAGGCCGCCGCACCGGCGGGATCTGCCGCGCCGGGCGGGGCGGCCGCCGGGCGGAAGCGGAAGTCGTACGGGAGGGCCCGGTCGTCGTCGGACGGCCGGGCCCCTTCGTCGTACCGTGCTCCGCCACGCGCCGGGTGGCCCGGCGGGCCGGGGCTCTGGCCCGCGGGTCCGGGCCGCGCGGAGTCGCGCCGTACGGGGCCGGGCCGTAGTGGTCAGGGCCGTACGGATGCGATCCGTCGCGCCGTACGCGCCGGGTTCCGTACGGATCAGGGCCGTACGGAACCCGGGGCGCGAAGCACGCGGAAGGACGGCTCCGGCAGCCTGGGCAGGGAGCGCGGAGCCGTCGAGCGTGCTGGGGAGCACCCGGACCGGGGCGGCACGGACGCCTTTCCTGCGGCGGCCATCTGCGCGGCCCTCGGATGCGCCGGGTTCAGGACGGCCCGGCGCCCTCCCGGCAGCGGTCACCGGGGCGGGCGCCGGAGCATCGGGCTCGGGTGGGTGTGGCTCAGGCGTGCGGGGTCCAGAATTCGGCCAGGCGGCCGACACCGTGCTCGACCGACTTCCACGAGCCGTCGAAGGTGAGGACGGCGAGGGCGGAGGTCGGGAAGCCGCTGCGGTTCATCCGGGCCAGGGCGTCTCCCTCGGCCTCGCCCGCGAGGGCGTCGGCGAGCGCGTGCATCCCCGGGTTGTGCCCGATGACCAGGAGGTCGGAGACCTCGTCCGGCACCTCGTTGAGCAGGGCGATGAGCTCACCGAGCGAAGCCTCGTACAACCGCTCCTCGTACACGGTCCTGGGGCGCTCCGGCAGTGCCTGCACGGCCAGCTTCCAGGTCTCGCGCGTTCTGAGGGCGGTCGAGCAGAGGGCCAGGTCGAAGCCGATGCCGGTCCCGGCGAGCTTGCGGCCGACCAGGGGGGCGTCCGCGCGGCCTCGCTCGGCGAGGGGGCGCTCGTGGTCCGACTCCTGGTTCCAGTCCGCCTTGGCGTGTCGCAGCAGCGCGATCCTGCGGGGTGTGTCGACGCTCATGGTGCTCAGCTTCGCATGAAACAGGCCGTGTCGACTCAGAGAGAGAGCGTTTGCTGGACCCGCTCCAGGAACCCTCCGACCCCATGGGCCCCGAGGGGTGCCTGGGCCTCTCCCGACCCGGTCATCAGGAACAGCAGGGCGAGGAACGCGGCCACCGGAAGGGCCAGGGCCCACCAGGGCAGCCGGGTGTCGACGCCGCTCGCCGTGGGCCGGTCCCGGGTGTACGTGTGGGCCGACATGACCGCCTCCATGGGTGAGAGTCTCCGTTTTCCCTGTGTCTCCAACCTAGGGATCGCGGACCCTCCGGCCCATCAGGTGATCCACCCACTTCACCCTGAGACGTGCCCCCTAGGGGATGCGGGGGTTACCCCCACCCCGGGGTGGGGGTGCCGGGGTGTCAGGGGGAGGCGAGGGAGGCGATGACGCCGATGACGACCGTGATGCCGATCATGGCGCCGAAGACGATGAGCAGCTTCTTCTGGCCGTTCGGGGGGTTGGGTTCGAGGACTGGCATGGGAACAGTCTCGCATCTCAGCATTCGTCCTCGACCGTCCGGTCCCTCCCCGCCAGGGTGCCGACGATCATCTGCGGGATCATCAGTCCGCCCATGAGCGCGATCGGCAGGCCCCAGCCGCCGCTGTGCTGGTAGAGCACGCCGACGAGGAGGGGGCCGGGGATCGAGATGAGGTAGCCGACGCTCTGCGCGAAGGCGGAGAGCCGGACGACTCCGACGCCGGTGCGCGAGCGCATCCCGATCATGGTGAGGGCCAGCGGGAAGGCGCAGTTGGAGATGCCGAGGAGGACGGCCCAGGCCCAGGCGCCCCCGGCCGGGGCGAGGAACAGGCCGGTGTAGCCGGTGAGTCCGCAGAGTCCGAGCACGACGACGATCGGGCCCTGGGTCCTCATCCGGCTCGCGAGCCGGGGTATGACGAAGGCGAGCGGGACGCCCATGACCATGGTGACGGCCAGGAGCACGCCCGCGGTGGAGGCGGAGACGCCCGCGTCACGGAAGATCTGCGGCATCCAGCCCATGGTGATGTAGGCGCCGGTCGCCTGGAGTCCGAAGAACACGGCGAGCGCCCAGGCGGTGGGGCTGCGGCCGACGCGCGGGGCGGCGGCGGACGCGACCGGGCCGGACCCGCCGGTCGGCGCGGCCCCGGCGGGGGCGGTGGTGGCCGGTGCGCCCGGGGACGTGGCCGTGGTCAGGGTGCGGTCGCGCACCAGCGGCAGCCAGGGCAGCACGGCGAGCGCCGCGAGGACCGCCCAGATGCCGAGGCCGAGACGCCAGTCGCCGCCGAGGGCCTCGGTCACGGGGACGGTGGCGGCGGCGGCGAGGGAGGTGCCGAGGGCCAGCGCCATGGAGTAGAGGCCGGTCATGCTGCCGACGCGGTCGGGGAAGTACCGCTTGACGATGACGGGCATCAGGATGTTGCTGACGGCGATGCCCATGAGGGCGAGGGCGCTGGCGGCGAGGAAGGCGGGGGTGCCGGTGGCGAAGGACCGCAGGAGCAGCCCGGCGAAGATCGCGGCCATGCCCGCGCAGACGACGGCGGCGGGGCCGAAGCGGCGGGCGAGGCGCGGGGCGGTGATGCCGAAGACCGCGAAGCAGAGCGGCGGCACGGAGGTCAGGACCCCGGCGAGGCTGCCGCTCATGTGCAGGTCGGCGCTGACGTCTTCGAGGAGGGCGCCGAGGCTGGTGATGGCGGGGCGCAGGTTCAGCGCGGCGAGGACGAGGCCGACGGTGACGAGACCGAGGGTCCAGCGGAGCGCCGGGGCGGGTGCGGGAGAGTCGGTGGCGGCCCTTCCGTTCGCCTTCGCGGAGGTCACCGGTGCGGAGACCGCCTGTGCGGTGGTGACCGGTACGGAGGTGGCCTGTGCGGAGGTGGCCGGTACGGAGGTGGCCGCGCCGACGGCACCGTCCGCGGCGGTGCTCCCGGCCGGTCGTGCGGCGGGGTCGAGGGTCTTCGGCTCGTCTGGCATGAGGACATCATAGAATCATGGGATGATTGGTTGTCCAATCTCGAACGAACGGAAGGTGCTCCATGGCCCTCGGTCACCCGCGGCGCGCAGGTCTCTCCGATCAGGTGATCGCCGAGCTGCGGAACCAGATCACCTCGGGCGAGTGGCCGGTGGGTTCCCGCATCCCGACCGAACCCGAGCTGGTCGAGCAGCTCGGGGTGGCCCGCAACACGGTCCGCGAGGCGGTGCGGGCGCTCGCCCACAACGGACTCCTCGACATCCGCCAGGGCTCGGGGACGTATGTCATCGCCACCAGTGAGCTGGCGGGCGTCATGCACCGCCGCTTCGCGGGCTCCGACCCCCGGCACGTCGCCGAGCTGCGCTCGACGCTGGAGTCCGCCGCCGCCCGGCTCGCCGCCGTCCGGCGCACCGAGCGGGACCTGAAGCAGCTCGACGCGCTCCTCGTACGACGGGACGAGGCGTGGGAGTCCGGGGACGCGGAGCGGTTCGTGACCGTGGACGCCGCCTTCCACCACGCGGTCGTCGCCGCCTCGGGCAACGAGGTGCTCACCGAGCTCTACGCCGACCTGGGCGATCTGCTGCGGCAGTGGCTGCGCGACGACATCGGGCGGGTGCTGCGGCCGGAGAACCACATGGACCACGCGCGTCTGGTGGACGCCGTCCGGGAGGGTGACGCCGAGCGGGCGGGCGCGGAGGCGGCCGGTTACCCCTTCATGTGCCTCAGGAGCCCCGTACCGGAGCCGGAGTCCGGTCCGCGGGCTGGTGGGTGAGCCAGGCGGCCCGGACCTCCTTCCAGCAGCGGCCGTCGAGCCGGCCGTAGTCGGCGGGGCCGACCTCCACGGGAGTGCTGTCGGTGTCCACGTCCCACCAGCGGTCGCACTCGACGTGCAGCCGGACCCGGTCGGTGATGAGGTACGGGTTCTGGCAGTGCGCGGTGACGTGGGAGCCCCGCACCACGGTCCGGCAGGAGGCGCCGAAGTTCTCCGGCTCCCCGCTCTCCCGCCGCGCCGGTGCGGCGGCCGGAAGGTCCTCGGCGGGGGCGGGCGCGGCCCGCACCTCGGCGGCGACGGCCATGCCGGTGAAGAGGACCGCGACGGAGACGGAGACGGCGAGTCCTTGCCGGGTGACGCGCATGTCCGCACCTCCTCCCCACCCGTAGCAGGAACATCACGCTCCGCCCCAGTCTGGGGTGGTTCGCGTGACTTTTCGAGTCGGGCAGGAGTTGCGGAACGCCCAGGGCCGTGCACCGCCCGGCGGGGGCGGGCGCACGGCCCTGGGGCGTCACGGAGACCGTGACGGGAGGAACGGGACGGACGGACGAAGGGTCCGAGCCCGCTCAGGCGTGACGCGGAACGGTCGCACGGGGCACCGGACGGTCACCCGGTGTCCGGCGGTCGCACGAGGTACCGGACGGCCGCACGAGGTACCGGACGGTCACGCGCCGATCGCGTGCAGACCGCCGTCGACGTGGATGATCTCGCCCGTCGTCATCGGGAACCAGTCGGAGAGCAGCGCCACGATGCCGCGGCCGGCCGGCTCCGGGTCGGCGAGGTCCCACTCCAGCGGGGAGCGGCTGTCCCAGACGGAGGCGAGTCCGTCGAAGCCCGGGATGGACTTGGCGGCCATCGATCCGAGCGGACCCGCCGAGATCAGGTTGCAGCGGATGTTCTGCTTGCCCAGGTCACGGGCCATGTAACGGCTGGTGGCCTCCAGGGCCGCCTTGGTCGGGCCCATCCAGTCGTACTGCGGCCAGGCGTACTGCGCGTCGAAGGTGAGGCCGACGACGGAGCCGCCCTCGGTCATCAGCGGCAGCAGCGCCACCGTCAGGGACTTCAGCGAGAAGGCCGAGACGTGCATGGCGGTGGCGACCGACTCGAACGGCGTGTGGAGGAAGTTGCCGCCGAGCGCGTCCTGCGGAGCGAAGCCGATCGAGTGCACCACGCCGTCGAGACGGTCACCGAGGTGCTCGCGGACCTGGCCTTCGAGGCGCGCGAGGTGCTCGTCGTTGGAGACGTCGAGCTCCAGGACCTTGACCTTGTCGGGGTGGGGCAGCTTCCTGGCGATGCGCTCGGTCAGCGACGGCCGGGGCCAGGCGGTGAGGATGATCTCCGCACCCTGCTCCTGGGCCAGCTTCGCGGCGTGGAAGGCGATGGAGGACTCCATCAGCACACCGGTGATCAGGATGCGCTTGCCCTCGAGAATTCCGCTCATGTGATCAGTGACCCATGCCCAATCCGCCGTCAACCGGGATGACGGCTCCAGTGATGTACGAGGCGTCGTCCGAGGCGAGGAACTTCACCGCGGCGGCGATCTCCTCGGGCTGCGCGTAACGGCCCAGCGGCACCTGCGACACGATGCCCGCGCGCTGCTCGTCGGTGAGCACCGCGGTCATGTCGGTGTCGACGAAGCCGGGGGCGACGACGTTGAACGTGATGTTGCGCGAGCCCAGCTCACGCGCGAGGGAACGAGCGAAACCGACCAGGCCCGCCTTGGAGGCGGCGTAGTTGGCCTGGCCCGCGGAGCCCAGCAGACCGACGACCGAGGAGATCAGGACGACCCGGCCCTTCTTGGCGCGCAGCATCCCCCGGTTGGCGCGCTTGACGACCCGGAAGGTGCCGGTGAGGTTGGTGTCGAGGACGGACGTGAAGTCCTCCTCGGACATGCGCATCAGGAGCTGGTCCTTCGTCACGCCGGCGTTGGCCACGAGGACCTCCACCGGACCGTGCTTCTCCTCGATCTCCTTGTACGCCCGCTCCACCTGATCGCTGTCGGTGATGTCGCACTTCACCGCGAGGAACCCCTCCGGCGGCAGGCCGGAACGGTACGTGATGGCGACCTTGTCGCCCGCCTCGGCGAATGCGCGGGCGATGGCGAGGCCGATGCCCCGGTTTCCTCCGGTGACGAGAACCGAGCGGCTCAACGGATCACCCTTTCGATAGCGGTCTGGTAGCCGAAAACCTATCGGTATCGCTCCCGACATGAGGAATCGACCTCCGACAGTCGCATACCGGCGCAACTGTCGAGTCCCTACAGCTCGGGGGCCTGGCGGGGGATCCGTACAGGGCTCCCGTCTGCGCCGCACGCCGTCCCCGCGCGCCCCGGGACGGCGGAGCGCGACAATGCGCCGCCCCCGCGCCCCGAGGCGTGATTGACTGCGCGGGCAGTCCAACCGCCGCCTTTTGATCGCCGAGAGCGAGGCCGCTCGTGGTCCATCAGATCGACCCTTCGTTCGTCGCGCTGCCGTTGCGGGCGCTCGCCGACGCGGCGCTCGCCCGAGCACGCGCGCTGGGTGCCGAGCACGCCGACTTCCGTCTGGAGCGGGTGCGCAGCGCCTCCTGGCGGCTGCGCGACGCCAAACCGTCCGGTTCCTCGGACACCACCGACCTCGGGTACGCGGTACGGGTGGTGCACGGCGGGGCCTGGGGGTTCGCCTCCGGGGTGGACCTGACCATGGACGGGGCCGCCCGGGTCGCCTCGCAGGCGGTGGCCATGGCCCAGCTGTCCGCGCGGGTCATCACGGCGGCCGGGTCCGAGGAGCGGGTGGAGCTGGCGGCGGAGCCGGTGCACGAGGACAAGGTCTGGATCTCCTCGTACGAGATCGACCCCTTCTCGGTGCCCGCCGAGGAGAAGAGCGCGCTGCTCGCCGACTGGAGCGCGCGGCTGCTGCGCGCGGACGGCGTGGCGCACGTGGACGCCTCGCTGCTCACCGTCCACGAGAACAAGTTCTACGCGGACACGGCGGGGACCGTGACCACGCAGCAGCGCGTCCGGCTGCACCCGCAGCTGACGGCGGTGGCCGTCGACGAGACGACCGGCGAGTTCGACTCGATGCGGACGATCGCCCCGCCGGCCGGGCGGGGCTGGGAGTACCTGACCGGCACCGGCTGGGACTGGGACAGGGAGCTGGACGAGATCCCGGGGCTGCTCGCCGAGAAGATGCGGGCGCCCAGCGCCGAGGCGGGCCGGTACGACCTGGTCGTGGACCCGTCGAACCTCTGGCTGACCATCCACGAGTCGATCGGCCACGCCACCGAGCTGGACCGGGCGCTCGGCTACGAGGCGGCGTACGCGGGCACGTCCTTCGCCACCTTCGACCAGCTGGGCAAGCTGGCGTACGGCTCCTCGATCATGAACGTGACGGGCGACCGGACCGCCGAGCACGGGCTCGCGACGATCGGGTACGACGACGAGGGCGTCGAGGGGCAGAGCTGGGACCTGGTGAAGGACGGCACGCTCGTCGGCTACCAGCTGGACCGGCGGATCGCGAAGCTCACCGGGCTCGGCAGGTCGAACGGCTGTGCCTTCGCGGACTCCCCCGCGCACGTGCCGGTGCAGCGGATGGCGAACGTCTCGCTCCAGCCGGACCCCGGCGGGCTGTCCACCGAGGACCTGATCGGCGGGGTGGAGCGGGGCATCTACGTGGTCGGCGACCGCTCGTGGTCGATCGACATGCAGCGCTACAACTTCCAGTTCACCGGGCAGCGCTTCTTCCGCATCGAGAACGGCCGACTGGCCGGGCAGCTCCGGGACGTGGCCTACCAGGCGACGACCACCGACTTCTGGGGCTCGATGGAGCAGGTCGGCGGCCCGCAGACGTACGTCCTCGGTGGCGCCTTCAACTGCGGCAAGGCCCAGCCGGGCCAGGTCGCCGCGGTCTCCCACGGCTGCCCCTCCGCCCTCTTCCGGGGCGTCAACATTCTGAACACGACGCAGGAGGCCGGTCGATGAACGTCCGCCACACGATCTGCCGGGGGTCCGGGGGTCGTCACCCGGGCAGGCACAGCCTGAACACGACGCAGGAGGCCGGTCGATGAACGTCCGCCACACGATCCGCCGGGGGTCCGGGGGTCGTCACCCGGGCAGGCACAGCCTGAACACGACGCAGGAGGCCGGTCGATGAACGTCCGCCACACGATCCGCTGGGGGTCCGGGGGTCGTCACCCGGGCAGGCACAGCCTGAACACGACGCAGGAGGCCGGTCGATGAGCCGCGTCAGCAAGCCGTACGAGATCGTCGAGCGGGCCCTTGAGCTGTCCCGTGCCGACGGGTGCGTCGTCATCGCGGACGAGGAGTCCTCGGCCAATCTGCGGTGGGCGGGCAACGCGCTCACCACCAACGGCGTGACCCGGGGCCGGACGCTGACGATCGTCGCGACCGTCGACGGCTCCCGGGGCACCGCCTCCGGTGTCGTCTCCCGGTCCGCCGTGACCGCCGACGACCTGGAGCCGCTGGTACGGGCCGCCGAGGCGGCCGCGCGCGCCGCGGGACCCGCCGAGGACGCGCAGCCGCTGGTCACGGGGGTGCCCTCGTCGCCCGACTTCACGGACGCCCCGGTGGAGACCTCCTCCGCCGTGTTCGCCGACTTCGCTCCGGCGCTCGGCGAGGCCTTCGCCCGCGCTCGGGCCGGTGGCCGCGAGCTGTACGGCTTCGCCAACCACGAGCTGACCTCCACCTATCTGGGGACGTCGACGGGGCTGCGGCTCCGGCACGACCAGCCGAACGGCACCCTGGAGCTGAACGCCAAGTCCCCCGACCGCTCGCGCTCCGCCTGGGCGGGCCGGTCCACCCGGGACTTCAAGGACGTCGACCCGGCCGCGCTCGACGCGGAGCTGGCGACCCGGCTCGGCTGGGCGGAGCGGCGGATCGAGCTGCCCGCCGGGCGGTACGAGACGCTGCTGCCGCCGACGGCCGTGGCCGACCTGCTGATCTACCAGCTGTGGTCGTCGACGGCCCGGGACGCGGTGGAGGGCCGTACGGTCTTCTCCAAGCCCGGCGGCGGCACCCGGCTCGGCGAGACCCTCTCCCCGCTGCCGCTGACCCTGCGCAGCGACCCGAACGAGCCGGGCCTGGAGTCCGCGCCGTTCGTGATCGCGCACTCCTCCGGCGACGACTCGTCCGTCTTCGACAACGGGCTGCCGGTCGCACCGGTGGACTGGGTCCGGGACGGGAAGCTGGCGCACCTGATCACCACCCGGCACACGGCGGCCCTCACCGGCTCGCCCGTGGCGCCGGGAGCGGGGAACCTGATCCTGGACGGCGGCGGCGAGAAGTCCCTGGAGGAGATGGTGGCCGCCACCGAGCGCGGTCTGCTGCTGACCTGCCTCTGGTACATCCGCGAGGTGGACCCGGCGACACTGCTGCTGACCGGTCTGACCCGGGACGGCGTCTACCTCGTCGAGAACGGCGAGGTGGTCGGCGAGGTCAACAACTTCCGGTTCAACGAGTCGCCGGTGGACCTGCTGTCGCGGGCCTCCGAGGCGGGCCGGACGGAGAAGACGCTGCCGCGCGAGTGGAGCGACTGGTTCACCCGGGCCGCCATGCCCGCCCTGCGGGTGCCCGACTTCAACATGAGCTCGGTCAGCAAGGGGGTCTGACCCGCCTAGACTGGCCGAAACAACTACTCCCACCACACATCACGAGGAGACGGACGATCGTGACCGACATCGTCGACGAGCTGAAGTGGCGCGGGCTCTTCGCCCAGTCCACCGACGAGGACGCACTGCGCAAGGCTCTCGCGGACGGTCCCGTGACGTTCTATTGCGGTTTCGACCCGACCGCGGCCAGTCTCCACGTGGGGCACCTGGTGCAGGTCCTCACCGTCCGCCGGCTCCAGCAGGCCGGGCACCGGCCGCTGGCGCTGGTCGGCGGGGCCACCGGCCAGATCGGTGACCCGCGGCCGACGGCCGAGCGCACCCTGAACGACCCCGAGACGGTCGCGAACTGGGTGGACCGGCTGCGCACCCAGATCGAGCCCTTCCTCTCCTTCGAGGGGGAGAACGCCGCGGTCATGGTGAACAACCTGGACTGGACCGCCGGTCTGTCGGCGATCGAGTTCCTGCGGGACATCGGCAAGCACTTCCGGGTCAACAAGATGCTGACCAAGGACTCCGTGGCCCGCCGTCTGGAGTCCGAGCAGGGCATCAGCTACACGGAGTTCAGCTACCAGCTGCTCCAGGGCATGGACTTCCTGGAGCTGTACCGCCGGTACGGCTGCACGCTCCAGCAGGGCGGCTCGGACCAGTGGGGCAACCTGGTGGCCGGTCTCGACCTGATCCACCGCCTGGAGCCGGGGGCGCACGCGCACGCGCTCGCCACCCCGCTGATGGTGAAGGCGGACGGCACCAAGTTCGGCAAGACCGAGGGCGGGGCCGTCTGGCTGGACCCGGAGATGACGACCCCGTACGCGTTCTACCAGTTCTGGCTGAACGTGGACGACCGGGACATCTCCACGTACCTGCGCATCCTGTCCTTCAGGTCCCGCGAGGAGCTGGAGGCGCTGGAGGCGCAGACCGCCGAGCGACCGCAGGCACGGGCCGCGCAGCGGGCGCTCGCGGAGGAGCTGACCGCCCTGGTGCACGGCGCCGACCAGTGCGCGGCCGTCATCGACGCCTCCAAGGCGCTGTTCGGGCAGGGCGACCTGACCGAGCTGGACGGGGCGACGCTGGCCGCCGCCCTGTCCGAGCTGCCGCACGCCCGGGTGACCGAGCTGGGCCAGGTCGTCGACCTGTTCGCCGAGGTCGGTCTGGTGGCGAGCAAGTCGGCGGCGCGGCGCACGGTGAAGGAGGGCGGGGCGTACGTGAACAACGTGAAGGTCACCGCCGAGGACGCCGAGGTGTCGGCCGACGACCTGCTGCACGGGCGCTGGCTGGTGCTGCGGCGCGGCAAGAAGAACCTGGCGGCGATCGAGTTCGCGGGGGCGTGACCCCTTCGGCGCGAGCCCTTCTCCCGTGAGCGGATGTCCCATGCGGCCTTTCGCGCGAGTGCTTCACGGGAAGGGCTCGCGCGGGTGAAGGGCCTCGCACGGGTGAAGGGCCTCACGAGCCGCTTGCCGTGAGTCCTTCCGCAGGAGAGCAGCGGAGACCCGGAGGCCCGGTGCCACACCTGAGGTGTGGCACCGGGCCTCCGGTTCTCCGCTGCTCTCCGTGCGGGTCAGCTCCGCTGTCTGTTGCCCTTCATCGAGACCCAGAGCATGTCGCCGACTCCGACCACCACGATGGCGCCGATCAGCTGGAGCAGATGGCGGATCCAGTCGATGCCGCTGGTGTCGTTGACTCCGATCCAGGTCGCTACGGCGTTGCCGAGAAGGCTGCCGACCATGCCGAACACGATCGTCAGCCAGAGCGGGATCTGCTGTTTCCCCGGCAGGATCGCCTTCGCGATCAGACCGAGGACGAGTCCTACGATGATCGCCCACAACCAGCCCATGGTCGCCTCCTTCTGTGGGTCTGCGCCCAGTCTCGGCCCATCCTCCGCACGGCGCATGTCGGACACCGCCATCCGTGCCCCGGTCTCGTCGGCGCGGGAGGGCGGGCGTACCGTGGAGCGAGGTCCGGACCGGGGAGGGTCCGGCGCGAGCGGCGGATGGTGGAGGACGATGCGGAAGCGCGGCGGAAGCGAGGTCATCCGGATCACGGGGGCCCGGCAGGGGCTCGCCGACGACGTGCGGGGGCGGCAGCGGCGCTACATCATCTCCATGACGGTCCGCACACTGTCCGTGATCGCGGCGGCGGTGCTGTGGAACGTCGAGCGGCACGTGGCCGTCGTGGCGCTGGCCCTGGGCATCCTGCTCCCCTACGTCGCCGTGGTCGTCGCGAACGCGGGCCGCGAGTCGACTCCGTCCCTTCCCTCCACTTTCGTACCGGCTCCGGTACGTCCGGCGCTGGCCTCCGACGAGGCCCCGGAGGGCCGGGACGACGACCCTTCGAGCGGCCGGAAATGAGTCACTGACAGTGGCCGGAACCTCAGTAAAAGCATCAGATCAATCATGAAGTTCCGGTGCACCGCACCCCAGGTGCCGTGACATACTGCGTACGCGCTCCGCATCCCCCGTCGGAGCGACAGACCGATGCCGGGCAGCTCCCCCCGTGGCTGCTCGGCATCGCCTTTGCCGGACAATGACCGGATGAGCGAAGAGAATCCGATCTGTTCCGCCAAGGGCTGCCGCGCCGACGCCGTCTGGGTCCTGGCGTGGAACAACCCCAAGCTGCACACGCCCGAGCGGCGCAAGACCTGGCTCGCGTGCGACGAACACCGCGAGCACCTCTCCCAGTTCCTGAGCGTACGGGGCTTCCTGAAGGACGTCGTCCCGCTCGCCGAGTGGGAGTCAGCCGCCGATCGCTGACATCGGGCGCTCGGGCTGGAGGAAGCTCGGGTCGTCGAGGCCCGAGCCCGCCTTCTTGCCCCACATCGCCCGCTCCCACAGCGCGGCGATCTCCTCGTCCGGTGCGCCGGAGCGGAGCGCGGCCCGCAGGTCCGTCTCCTCGGTGGCGAACAGACAGGTCCGCACCTGCCCGTCGGCGGTGAGCCGGGTCCGGTCGCAGGCCCGGCAGAACGGGCGGGTGACGGAGGCGATGACGCCGACCGTGTGCGGTCCGCCGTCCACGGTCCAGCGCTCGGCGGGGGCCGAGCCGCGCTCGTCGGCGCCCTCGGGGGTCAGGGTGAAGCGGGTGCGCAGGGACTCCAGGATGTCACCGGCGGTGATCATTCCGTCGCGCTTCCAGCCGTGCTGGGCGTCCAGCGGCATCTGCTCGATGAAGCGGAGCTCGTACCGCTGTGTGATCGCCCAGGCGAGCAGATCGGGGGCCTCGTCGGCGTTGAGTCCCGGCATCAGGACGGCGTTGATCTTGACCGGGGCGAGTCCGACGTCCCGGGCGGCGGCCATGCCGTCCAGGACGTCCCGGTGGCGGTCACGCCGGGTGAGCGCCTTGAAGACCTCGGGGCGCAGGGTGTCCAGGGAGACGTTGACGCGGTCGAGTCCCGCGGCCGCGAGGGCGGCGGCGGTGCGCTTGAGGCCGATGCCGTTGGTGGTGAGGGAGATCCGGGGTCTCGGCTCCAGGGCCGCGCAGCGCTCGACGATGCCGACGAGACCGGGGCGGAGCAGGGGTTCACCGCCGGTGAAACGGACCTCGGTGACGCCGAGGCGGGTGACGGCGAGGCGGACGAGACGGACGATCTCGTCGTCGGTGAGCAGGTCCGGTTTGGCGAGCCACTGGAGGCCCTCCTCCGGCATACAGTACGTGCAGCGCAGGTTGCAGCGGTCCGTGAGCGAGACGCGGAGATCGGTGGCCACCCGGCCGTAGGTGTCGATGAGCACTGTGGGCCCCCTTCCCGTCTTGCGGACGCGTGGTGCGGATGCGTGTGTTCTGAGACTACGTGAGCCCTCGGACAGCGAGGAGGGCAGATTGTCACGGGACCGGGGAGGCCGCGTCGTAGGACTCTACGACGCGGCCTCCCCGTGGTCGCGGACCGTGTACGGACCGCTGCGCTCCGGTCAGTGCTTCACCGCCTCGCCGACCCCGACGCCGGTGAGGGACTTGACCTCCAGCTCGGCGTACTTGCCCGCGTCCGGCTCCTCCTTGGAGAGGAGCGAGCCGAGCCAGCCGAGGAGGAAGCCGAGCGGGATCGAGACGAGGCCGGGGTTCTCCAGCGGGAACCAGTGGAAGTCCACGCCCTTGAACATCGAGGCCGGGCCGCCGGAGACGACCGGGGAGAAGAGGACGAGGACGACGGAGGAGGCCAGCCCGCCGTAGATCGACCACAGCGCGCCCTGGGTGGTGAAGCGCTTCCAGAACAGCGAGTAGAGGATCGTCGGCAGGTTGGCGGAGGCCGCGACGGCGAAGGCCAGGGCCACCAGACCGGCGACGTTGAGGTCGCGGGCGAGGGCGCCGAGCGCGATGGAGACGACGCCGACGAGGACGGTCGCCCAGCGGGCGGCCCGCATCTCCTCCTTCTCGGTGGCCTGTCCGCGCCGGATCACATTGGCGTAGATGTCGTGGGCGAACGACGAGGAGGAGGCCAGGGTCAGTCCGGCGACGACCGCGAGGATGGTCGCGAAGGCGACGGCCGAGATGACGGCCAGCAGGATCGCGCCGCCGGTCGAGCCCGCGCCGCCGCCGACCTCCAGGGCGGTGAGCGGGGCGGCGGTGTTGCCCGCCTTGTTGGAGGCGATGATGTCGCTGTTCTTCAGCAGGGCGGCGGCGCCGAAGCCGAGGACGATCGTCATCAGGTAGAACCCGCCGATGATGCCGATGGCCCAGTTGACCGACTTACGGGCGGCCTTGGCGGTCGGCACCGTGTAGAAGCGGATCAGGATGTGCGGCAGACCGGCCGTGCCGAGGACCAGCGCGATGCCGAGCGAGAGGAAGTCCAGCTTCGACAGGGCGCTGACGCCGTACTTGAGGCCGGGCTCCAGGAAGGCGTCGCCCTTGCCGCTGTTGGTGGCGGCGGCGCCGAGCAGGTCGGAGAGGTTGAAGTCGAACTTGAGGAGGATGAGGAAGGTGATGAGGAGCGTGCCCGCGATGAGCAGGACGGCCTTCACCATCTGCACCCAGGTGGTGCCCTTCATGCCGCCGATGGTCACGTAGACGATCATCAGGACGCCGACCAGGGCGACGATCGCGACCTTGCCGCCGTCGCTGGTGATGCCGAGCAGCAGCGAGACGAGGACGCCGGCGCCGGCCATCTGGGCGAGCAGGTAGAAGATCGAGACGACGATGGTGGAGGTGCCCGCGGCGGTCCTGACGGGCCGCTGGCGCATCCGGTAGGCGAGGACGTCGCCCATGGTGAAGCGGCCGGAGTTGCGCAGGGGTTCGGCGACCAGGAGCAGGGCGACGAGCCAGGCGACGAGGAAGCCGATCGAGTAGAGGAAGCCGTCGTAGCCGTAGAGGGCGATGGCGCCGCTGATGCCGAGGAAGGACGCGGCGGACATGTAGTCGCCGGAGATGGCGAGGCCGTTCTGGAAGCCGGTGAACTGGCCGCCGCCCGCGTAGAAGTCAGCGGTGCTGCGGGTCTGGCGGCCCGCCCAGACGGTGATGATCAGGGTCGCGATGACGAAGGCCCCGAAGAGGGCGATGATCAGCGGCCGGTGCTCGCTGGTGGCGTTGCCCGCCGCGAGCAGGACGGGGGTGCTCATGCGTCGCCCTCCATACGGGTTCTGATGGCCTCGGCCTTGGGGTCGAGGCGGCGTGCCGCGTGCCGCGAGTAGAGCCAGGCGATGAGGAAGGTCGTGGCGAACTGGCCGAGGCCCATCACGAGGGCCACGTTGACGTGGCCGAAGACCTTGGCGCCCATGAAGCCGCCCGCGTAGTTGGAGAGCAGCACGTACAGCAGGTACCAGGCGATGAAGGCCAGGGTCAGCGGGAAGGCGAACGAGCGGTAGGTGTGCCGCAGTTCGCCGAACTCCCCGCTCCGCTGGACCTCGACGAACTCCTCCGTCGTGGGCTGTGCGGGACCGGTGGCGGTCTCCGTGCCGTCTCTGGGCGGCGGTGCTTCGGTAGCCACGGAATCTCCTCGTGACGCGGGAATGGACGGCGTGGTCAAGGGGGCCTCACCCGGGGTGCGGACGACGGGGTTCCGGCTGGAACCCCTCCCCTGCACAACGGCACGGAGCGGGAAGCGAAGCGGTTCACCGGGAGATTTTCTTGCGCAGATCTTCATGAAGTCTTCTCAACTCATTGAAGGCTGAGGAAGATCAGCGATAGCTTCACTCGTCATACACCTGTTCGTGCGTAAACCCGCGCGCGGACGGACACGTACGGATGATGTGGAGAACCCATGGCTCATCTGGGATCGAGGCGCGGCCGAGCTCTCGCTCTGCCGGTTGGTCTCGCGCTCACGGCCTCGCTCGGCTTCCTTCCCTCCGGCGCCGCCTCCGCCGCGGAACTGAGTGACGCTCCGGCGGCCGCGGTCGCGGCGACGAACGGCCCGAAGCTGTCGTACGTCGTGAACGTCGGGGACGGCCGCAAGACCGCCGCCTCCGTGAAGAAGGCCATAGCCGCCGCGGGTGGCGAGGTGGTCATCTCGTACGACCAGATAGGCGTCATAGTCGTCCACTCGCAGAACCCCGAGTTCGCGAAGACGATCCGCAAGGCCCGTGGTGTGGTGTCGGCCGGTTCGACCCGTACCGCTCCGCTCTCCGTGCAGAGCGACAACGCGATCGGCGGCGGCACCCAGGTCCTGACCGAGGCCGAGGCCAAGGCCGCCGCGGCCCGCGCCACGGACGAGCAGGACGCCCTTGAGCCCCTGCAGTGGGACCTCCCCGCGATCAAGGCCGACAAGGCCCACAAGAAGACCCTGGGCAGCAAGCGCGTCACCGTCGGTGTCATCGACACCGGTGTCGATGACACCCACCCGGACCTGGCCCCGAACTTCAACGCCAAGGCCTCGGCCAACTGCGTGTCCGGCAAGCCCGACACCACGCCCGGCTCCTGGCGTCCGAAGGCGGGCGAGAGCGACCACGGCACCCACGTCGCCGGTACGATCGCCGCCGCGAAGAACGGCATCGGCATCACCGGTGTCGCCCCCGGTGTGAAGCTCGCGGGCATCAAGGTGTCCACCCCGGACGGCTTCTTCTACACCGAGGCAGTGGTCTGCGGCTTCGTCTGGGCGGCCGAGAACGGCATCGCCGTCACGAACAACAGCTACTACACCGACCCGTGGATGTTCGCGTGCAAGAACGACGCGGACCAGGGGGCCCTCATCGAGGCCGTCACCCGCGCCAGCCGCTACGCGGAGCGCAAGGGCACGGTCAACGTCGCCGCAGCCGGCAACTCGAACTTCGACCTGGCCGCCGACTCGATCGTCGACAACAGCAGCCCGAACGACAGCACCCCGGGCGACCGTGTCATCAACCCGAAGGAGTGCCTGGACTACCCGGCGATGCTCCCGGGCGTCGTCACGGTCTCCGCGACCGGAGCGAAGGGCCTGAAGGCCTCGTACTCCAACTACGGCCGGGGCGTCATCGACATCGCCGCCCCCGGTGGTGACCGCACCGCGTACCAGACCCCGGACGCCCCGGCGACCAACGGCCTGATCCTGTCGACCACGGTCAACGGCGGCTACAACTACAAGGCCGGTACGTCGATGGCCTCGCCGCACGCGGCGGGCGTCCTCGCGCTCCTGAAGTCGACGTTCCCGAAGGCGGGCCCCGCGACCCTGAAGGCGCTGCTGTACGCGCAGGCCGACAAGCGCGCGTGCACCAACCCGTACGACATCAACGGTGACGGCAAGATCGACGCCGTCTGCGAGGGCGGCAAGAACAAGAACGGCTTCTACGGAGTCGGTCTGATCGACGCGCTGGACGCCGTCCGCCCCTGACGGCGGTAGCTCCACGGGGCACCGCACTCCGGTGACCACCGGGTGCGGTGGACGCTGACCCGTCGGTGACGGCGGGCCGGTGGACGAAGCCCGTCGGCCACGGCGGGTGTGTGAACGAGAGCCCGTCGGCCACGGCGGGGGCTCGAACGAGGGCCCTGGTGCGGCAGTTTCGCGCCAGGGCCCTTCGCATGGCACCCAGTGCCACACTGGCCCCATGGACAACACGGTGCGCAGGGGTACGGAGTCGCTGTGGTCGGCCCTGGGCGGCGATCCCGCCCTGCTCGACCGGGTGGAGTACGGCGGGCCCGCCGGGGTGCTGCCCGCGCGGCTGCCGGTGCGGGACCTGGCCCGTGCCACGGTCGCGGTCGCCGGGCTCGCCGCCGTCGAACGGGCCGGACTGCCCGGCCCGGTGCGGGTGGACGAGGGGGCCGTCGCCACCGCCTTCGTCAGCGAGCGCCAGCTGCGGATCGACGGACGGGCCCCGGTGAACTTCGCCCCGCTGTCCCGGTTCTGGCGGGCCCGCGACGGCTGGGTCCGCACCCATGCCAACTACCCGCACCACCGGGCCGCGTTGCTGTCCGCGCTCGGTGTGCGCGACGAGGCCGTGGGGGTCACGGAGACCGTGGCGGCGGTGGCGGCGGCGATCGGCGAGCGCACGGCCGTCGGGACCGAGACGGCGGTGTACGCGGCCGGGGGCCTGGCCGTGGCCCTGCGCACGCCCGGGGAGTGGGCGGCGCACGAGCAGGGCCGGGAGGTGGCGGCGCGCCCGGTGCTGACCCGGGAGCGGCTCGACGAGGCCCCGCCCCGGCGGCGCCACGGACCCCTGCGGGTGCTCGACCTGACCCGGGTGATCGCCGGACCGGTGGCGACCAGGACGCTCGCGCTGCTCGGCGCGGACGTGCTGAGGATCGACCCGCCGGACAGTCCGGAGCTGCCCGACCAGCACGCGGACACCGACGTCGGCAAGCGGACCTCGGCGCTCGACCTGACCCGCCGGTCCGACCTGCGGACCTTCGGGGAACTCCTCGGCGCCGCCGACGTGCTCGTCACCGGCTACCGGCCGGGCGCCCTCGACCGTTTCCTCACCGGCACCGGCCGACCACCGGGCCTGGTCACCGCGCGGCTCTCCGCCTGGGGCGACTTCGGGCCCTGGGGCGGGCGGCGGGGTTTCGACAGCCTGGTGCAGGCGGCGACCGGGATCGCGGTCACGGAAGGGTCGGCGGACGCTCCGGGCGCGCTGCCCGCGCAGGCCCTGGACCACGGCACCGGCTACCTCCTGGCGGCGGCGGTGCTGCGGTCGCTCACCGAGCAGGACCGGGACGGCGGGAGCAGGCTGGTCCGGCTGGGCCTGGCGCGGACGGGCCACTGGCTGACGCACGCGCCGTCCCTCCCCCACGGGCCCGGGGGCACCGGCGGTGCCCCCGTACGGCCCGAGCCGTACCTCGCGGAGTCGGACGGGCCGCTCGGCAGGCTGCGGTACGCGCGGTCGCCGGTGTCGTACGAGGGCGGGCCGGGTGACTGGTCGCGTCCGCCGGGGGTCGCGGGGGCCGACGTCCCCCGCTGGCTCACGGCTTGACGAGGACCTTGAGCGCCGTCCTCTCGTCCATGGCCCGGTAGCCGCCGGGGACGCCGTCGAGGCCGACGGTCAGGTCGAAGACCGGTGACGGGTCGATCGTGCCGTCGAGGACGTCCGGGAGCAGCTCCGGGATGTAGGCGCGGACGGGGGCGACGCCGCCGCGCAGGGCGATGTTCCGGTCGAACATGACGGAGAGGTCGAGGCCGGTTCCGCTGCCGTGCGGGACGCCGACGTAGCCGACGGAGCCGCCGTCCCGGGCGATGGCGACGGCGGTGCGCATGGACTGCTCGGTGCCGACGGCCTCGATGACGCCGTGGGCGCCCTGGCCGCCGGTGAGTTCGCGGACGGCGGCCTCGGCGGCCTCGCCGCGTTCGGCGACGACGTCGGTGGCGCCGAAGAGGCGGGCGATGTCGGTGCGGGCGGTGTGGCGGCCGAGGGCGATGATCCGTTCGGCGCCGAGGCGCTTGGCGGCGAGGACACCGCAGAGGCCGACGGCTCCGTCACCGACGACGGCGACGGTGGCGCCGGGCCGGGCGCCCGCGCCGAGGGCGGCGTGGTGGCCGGTGCCGAGGACGTCGGAGAGGGCGAGCAGGGCGGTCAGGAGCCGGTCGTCGGAGGCGGCGTCGGCGGGGAGCTTGACCAGGGTGCCGTCGGCGAAGGGCACCCGGACGGCCTCGCCCTGGCCGCCGTCGGAGCCGACCGAGCCCCAGAAGCCGCCGCGCGGGCAGGAGGTCTGGAGGCCCTCGGCGCAGTGGTCGCAGGTGCCGTCGGACCAGACGAAGGGGGCGACGACGAGGTCGCCGGTGGTGAAGCCGGTGACCTCGGGGCCGGCCGCCTCCACGACGCCGAGGAACTCGTGGCCGATGCGCTGGCCGGGGCGGCGGGCCGACTCGCCCCGGTAGGCCCACAGGTCGCTGCCGCAGACGCAGGCGCGCAGGACGCGGACGACGACGTCGGTGGGGTCCTGGAGCACCGGGTCGGGCACGTCCTCCACGCGCAGGTCGAACGGGGCGTGGATGGTGGTGGCGCGCATGACGGACGGTCCTTGCTGTCAGACGTTTGTACGACTTTCACCGTACAGCGCACGGAGGGCGCCCGAGGTCAGCAGGTACTGGGCGGCGAGGTAGGTGAGCATGACCCAGAAGTCGGGCGCGGGCAGCTGGGGCCAGTCGGCGATCCCGGCGGCGATGAGGGTGTCCGAGAGCAGGAAGAGGGCGCCGCCGATGCCCGCCGCGAGCCCGAGGGAGCTGGCCCGGTAGGCCATGGCGGTGAGCAGCAGGGAGTAGCAGGCGACCGGGAGGCGCAGGTCGGCGGGGAGGTCGGGCCAGAGGAGGAGGACGGTGCCGACGAGGGCGGCGGCGTAGAGGGCGCCGAGTGCCGGGGAGGTGCGGCGGCGGCCGAAGAGGACCAGGTAGCAGACGTGTCCCACGGCGAAGGAGCCCATGCCGACGAGGAAGGCCCAGTCGGCGTCGAGGAGCAGGAAGACGTCGCCGCCCCAGCCGAAGAGGAGCGCGGCGGTCAGCAGCCGGGGGGCGCCCCGGGTGACGGCGTACGCGGCGAGCAGCGGCAGCAGGAGGGGCTTGGCGATCCGGTGGCCGAGGTCGGCCCCGGCGAGCAGGGAGAGCAGGTCGGCGGCGGCGGCGAGCACGAAGGCGGCGAGCAGGACGCGGGAGACGGTACGGGGGGTGGTGCGGGCGGTGTCGGCGGGGGTGGCGGTGTTCACGCGGTCGCCTCCGGGGCGGTGGGGGCGGTCGGTCGGGTGTCGGGGCGGGCGGCGGGGGCGGAGGGCTGCCAGCCGGGGCCGCGGAAGAGGTGTCCGGCGCGTTCGCGCCAGCCGTGCGCGGTGCGCAGGTCGCGGGCGATGGCGGCGTACTCGTGGGTGGCGACGCGCAGCGGGTTGTAGGTCCCGATGTTCTTGGTGAGTCCGTAGACGGGCCGTTCGGTCTCGCCCACCCAGGAGCCGAACATCCGGTCCCAGACGATGAGGATGCCGCCGAAGTTCCGGTCCAGGTAGCCGCCCTGGGAGGCGTGGTGGACGCGGTGGTGGGAGGGGGTGTTGAGGAGGTACTCGAAGGGGCGGGGCAGTCTGCCGACGCGTTCGGTGTGGACCCAGAACTGGTAGACGAGGTTGACCGAGTAGCAGAAGGCGACGGCTGCCGGGTGGACCCCGAGGGCGATCATCGGCAGGTAGAACGGCCAGCTGGTGACGCTGGTCCACGGCTGGCGCAGGGCGGTGGTGAGGTTGAACCTGCGGCTGCTGTGGTGGACGACGTGGCAGGCCCACAGGACGCGGACGACGTGGTGGCCGCGGTGCTGCCAGTAGTAGAGGAAGTCCTGCGCGAGCAGCATGAGCGGGATCGTCCACCACAGGACGGGGACGCGGAGCGGGGTCAGCTCGTGGACGGC
Source organism: Streptomyces sp. NPDC087215 (assembly GCF_044744885.1). Classification (NCBI taxonomy): domain Bacteria; kingdom Bacillati; phylum Actinomycetota; class Actinomycetes; order Kitasatosporales; family Streptomycetaceae; genus Streptomyces; species Streptomyces sp. NPDC087215. The sequence continues at coordinate 1,025,779 of NZ_JBIUZD010000002.1, read as the reverse complement.
GGTGTAGACCGCGACGACGGGGATCTTCCACAAGGCGTCGAAGAAGAGGCTTCCCAGGCCCATGCCGAGGCTGGTGGCGGCGTCCTTGGCCTCGTACCCGGCGGCGTCCTCGTCGGGACGGATCCGGTGGCTCACCACCTCCACGACGGTGAGCAGGACGAACGCCGGTATGGACCAGAGCACGACATCGGGCAGGTTCGACATGCCGACGACGGTAGAGGCGGGGGCGGGGGCGCGGCTAGACGTGGTTACCAACAAGTATGCGAGACGGCTTGTCAGCAAGCTTTGGAGCCTTCCGACAAGGGGTGGGGCGCGGCCCTCGCAAGGGGCCTGGTTCAGACGCCCGCCACTCCCAGCAGTGCTCCCGTCGCGTAGGTGACCGCCATCGCCAGGGCGCCGCCCGCCACGTTGCGGAGGATCGCCCGGGTCGTGGGGGCCGCACCGAGGCGGGCGCTCCACCAGCCGGTGAGGACGAGGGCGGCGAGGACGCAGACGACGGTGACCCAGAGGCGGGCCGAGGCCGGGGGGAGGACGATCGCCAGGAGCGGGAGCAGGGCGCCGACGGTGAAGGCGAGGAAGCTGGCGGCGGCGGCGTGCCAGGGGACGGTGAGCCGGTCGGGGTCGATGCCCAGCTCCACGCGCGCGTGGGCGCGCAGCGCGTCGCGGGCGGTGAGCTGTTCGGCGGCCTCGCGGGCCACCTCGGCGGAGAGGCCGTGTCCGGCGAGCAGCCCGGTCAGCTCGCGGAGTTCGGCCTCCGGTTCCTCCCGCAGTTCGCGCTTCTCCTGGGCGAGCGCGGCCCGCTCCGAGTCGCGCTGGGTGGAGACGGAGACGTACTCCCCCGCCGCCATCGACATCGATCCGGCGACGAGCCCGGCGAGTCCCGCGGTGAGCAGGGCGTCGTGGGACTCGGTGGCGCCCGCGACACCGACGACGAGGCCCGCGGTGGAGACGATGCCGTCGTTGGCTCCGAGCACGGCGGCCCGGAGCCAGTTGAGACGGGGGCCGAGACTGCCGCCGTGGGCCGCGTCATGGACGGGAAAGGACGAATCGGTCACGTCAGGAGGGTCGCACCCGGTGGTTCACCAGACGCGGACCGACCCGCCCCGGGCGAAGGCCGGACTGGTGGCGCCCGCCGGGACCTCCTTGAGGGGTTCGGCGATCTCCTCGACGGACGGGCCGTGGACGGCGGCCAGGGCGTCGAGGAGGGTGAGGTCGAAGCCGTAGACGCGGGCCGCGTTGCCGCCGACCATCGCCGCGACCTCGTCCCTCGGCAGGCCCGCGTAGGCGATCCGCAGCGCTTCGCGGGAGTGCGGGGCGGTGCCCTCGTCGTGCGGGTAGTCGCTGCCCCACATGATCTTGTCGAGGCCGATCCGGTCGCGCATCGGGACCTCGTGGGGGCGCATGAAGCTGGCCCCGACGAAGCAGTGGTCGCGCCAGACCTCGCTGGGGCCCTTCCCCATCCCGGCGGCGAGCCCGGCACCGAACTTCGACTCGGCGGTGCCCGCCCCGGCGGCCGAGGCGGCGACCAGCCGCCCGTGGTAGTAGTCCAGCATGGCGAGCACGCCCGGGATCCAGCCCGAGCCCTGTTCGGTGAGGACGAGCCTGAGCCCGGGGTGGCGGTGGAAGGCGCCGCCGAAGACCAGGTGCCACAGGGCCCGGTGGGAGAACCAGGTGGTCTCCACCATGAAGACCGCGCGGGCGGCCGGTTCGTCGCCGAGCGGCGGGGACGCCGAACCGCCGTGGTGGTTGACGGGCAGGGCCAGCTCGGCGCAGACGGCCCAGATCGGGTCGTACGCCCGCGCGTACAGCTCGGGCACGGGCGAGCCGGGCGGGACCCCGGGCAGCAGGACGCCCCCGGTGAGCCCGGCCTCGCGGGCGCGGCGGATCTCGGCGACGGCCTCGTCCACGTCGTTGAGGAGGATCTGTGCCACGCCCGCCCGGCGGCCCGGTGCCTGGGCGCAGAAGTCGGCGAGCCAGCGGTTGTGGGCGCGGAGCCCGGCCCAGCGGTGCTCGAACTCGGCCCGGGTGGGCGGCTGGGCCATCAGCGCGGCCTTGGGGAAGAACGGCGGGACGGTGTTGGGGAAGACGACCTCGGCGACGATGCCGTCGGCCTCCAGTTCGGCCGTCCGGCGCGCCGAGTTCCAGTTGCGGTCGGCGGTGTCGGCAAGCAGGTCCTCGTAGGGGTTGACGTAGGAGGCGGCCCACGCGTCGAAGTCCTCGTGGTGCTTCTTCTCCAGGTAGGGGCGGTAGTCGAGGAGGTCGGCGCCCGCGTGGCAGTCGGCGGAGATCACCGTGTACCGGTCGGTCACGGCGTCACCCCCAGGACCGGGAAGTCGTGGTCGGTGAGCCAGTGCCGGCCGACTTCTCGGGAGCGGGCCCAGGAGGCCTCCACGGCGGCCTGGTCGGGGCTCTGGCCGAGGTCGGCGGGGGTCGGGCCGATGCGGCGGGCGAGCGGGGCGAGCGCCTCGGTGTCGAAGCCGAAGACCTCCGCCGCCGCGAGCCCCAGCATCCGGCGGGTCTCGGCGACCGGGATGTCGTGGAAGGTGCGGCGGAGCCAGCCCCGGGTGTCGGGCCAGGTGCCCTCGGGGTGCGGGAAGTCGGAGCCCCAGAGGATGTTGTCGACGCCGATCTCGTACCGCTGGGCGAGTTCGCGCCGTTTGGTGTTGGTGGCGCAGACGAAGACCTGACGGTCCAGGTACTCGCTGGGCGGCCGTTTCAGCTCGGCGAACGGGGAGAGCTTCTTGCCGCCGTGCGCGCCGAGGTAGAGCCGGTCCATGAACCACAGCAGGTTCGGCAGCCACCAGCAGCCGGACTCCGCGATCCCGAAGCGCAGTCCGGGGTGGCGTTCGAAGACGCCGGACCAGAGCAGGAACCACAGCGGCCGGGCGGGCCACCAGGTGACCTCGGAGACGTAGATGCCGAGGTGGTCGCCGTACTCCTCGCGCGGCGCGGCCCCGGAGTGGGTGAGCAGCGGCATCCCGGTCTCTGCGGCGGCGGCCCAGACGGGGTCGTAACGCCGGTCGTGGTAGGGGGCCTTGTCGACCCACATGGACGGGATCATCAGGGCGCCGAGCCCGGACTCCCTGGCGCGGTGGATCTCGGCGACGACCTCCACCGGGTCGGCGGTGACCGGGAGCAGAGCGACCCCCCGGTGCCGTGCGGGGTTCTGCCCGACGAACTCGGCGAGCCAGCGGTTGTGCGCCCGCGCGCCCGCCATGCCGAGCTCCGGGTCCTGGTCGCCGGAGAGGCCGAGTCCGACGCCGAAGGGAGCGGCGGTCCCGCTGTCGACGGCGTCCGCGTCGGGGAAGACGACCTCGGCGGCGATCCCGTCGCCGTCGAGTTCCTTGAGCCGTTGTACGGGGTCCCAGCCGCCGCGCAGTCCTTCCTCGTGGTCGTGGAACCAGCGGTCGGCGAAGGCCTCGTTGCGCACCCCGAGCCGGGTCATGGCCTCGCGGCGGGCGTCCCGTCCGGCGAGGAAGCCGTCGAAGGCGCGGTGGAAGCGGGGGTCGAGGTAGGGCCGGTACTCCTCGGTGGGCAGCCCGGCGTGGCAGTCGGAGGAGATGATCAGATAGGGGTCCTCGTACGGCGTGTCGGCGTCCTCGGTCATAGGGGTGCCCTCGGTCTCGGTCGGTGCGGTCGGTCCCGGTAGGTGCGGGTCAGTACGGACGGTTCCGGTCAGTCCCTGTCAGTACCGGTCGGTCTCAGTCAGCCCGGGTCGGTGCGGACGGTCCCGGCAGGTCCCGGTCGGTGCGGTCGGTGCGGTCGGTGCGGTCGGTGCGGTCGAGGATGAAGTTCTCCAGGTACGTGGGGGCGGCGCGGTCGAGCATGGAGCGGGCGCGGGCCCGGATCTGCCGGTCGCTGTGCGCGCTCTCCGGCAGCATCCAGAAGCGGTCGGCGCGGATGCCGTCCACGACGTGTTCCGCGACCTCCTCCACCGGGGTGAAGACGACCTCGTGACCGGCCTCCTTCATGGCGGCCTCCCACTGGTCGAGGGTGCGGTACGGGGTGCGGCGGGGGCGCTGCTTGGCGTACCGCCCGGGCCGGTTGCGGTGCGACTCCCACAGACCGGTGCGGAGCATGTGGGGCCCGGGGAAGAGCACGGAGGCGCCCACGCGCGCGTCCTCGGCCCTGAGGTGGGCGTAGAGCGACTCGGTCATGGTGACGACGGCCGCCTTGGTGACCGCGTACACGGAGGCGGTGGGCAGCGGGGCGATGCCGCCGTCGCCGGAGGAGGTGTTGACGACATGGCCCGGCGCGCCACCCGCGATCATGCGCGGGACGAAGGCCTGGATGCCGTGGAAGACGCCCCAGACGTTGACGGAGAAGGCCCATTTCCAGTCGTTGGGCTCGTGCTCCCACATGCGGCCCTCGGCGCCCGAGCCGACGCCCGCGTTGTTGCAGAGGACGTGGACGGCGCCGAAGGTGTCGTAGGCGGCGTCCGCGAACGCCCGTACCGCCTCCGGGTCGGAGACGTCCACCGTCCGGGCGAGGACCTGCGCTCCGCCCGCCATCAGCTCGTCGGCCGCCGCCGCGAGGGCGTCCTCCTCGACGTCCCCGAGGACGACCGCCAGGCCCTCGGCGGCGAACCGGCGGGCCAGGGCGAGCCCGACGCCGCTCGCCGCCCCGGTGACGACGGCGACCTGTCCCTCGCGCAGTTCCATCAGGCGCTCCCTTCCGGAGGTCCGTCGAGGAGGTGCAGCGGGTCGTCGTAGCGCTGGTGGACGTAGGGCAGCAGGGCGCTCGCGGACACGCGTTCGGCGACCCTGCCCCGCTGGGCGGAGGTCTTCTCGCCGAGGGTGATCTCCAGGAGCCTGCGGACGGGGAGGTCGGCGACCGGGTCGTACATGGACTCGCGGAGCACGACGTCACCGGTGACCCGCTCCAGCCTCCGCACCCGTTCGTCGCGGACGCAGTGGACGAGGACGGGGTCGGCGTCGAAGCCGGTGCCGTCCACACCGGGCAGGAACTTGAAGTAGAAGTCGGTCTTCTCGACGGGGTCCGGCAGCGGCAGCGGCCCGGAGACCGCGCCGCGCACCTCCAGGAACGCGATGCCGTGCCGGGCCAGGGCGGCGCGGACCACCGGGCCGTCGCGCTCGACGGTGACCTCGCCCAGCTTCTTGGGTTCGCCGAAGACCTCCCGGCCGCCGGTCAGGGCCCGTTCGTGGGTCATCGGCATGACCAGCGGGTACCAGCCCCGCCGGTCTCCGTGGGCGGCGGCGACCGCCACGGAACCGGCGCCCAGCGGATAGCCGGACAGCTCGACCCTGCTGACCGTGGCGCGGACCAGGGGCCGCCCGGTGGGTCTCAGCGGGGGCGGCAGGACCGCCGCGACGACGTCCGGGTCGGTCTCCCAGAGGGCGACCACCCCGGTGGACCAGATGTCGGGGAGTTTCGCGCTCCGTTCGCGGGCCGCCGCCGCCTCGGCGTCGGTGCGCGCCCCGTACCGTACTCGTGCCATGAGGTACCGCCTTTCGGGACCGTCAGCCTGTAACACAGTTACACCGCTGGCCCCGAAGGGTAAAGAGCCGTGCACGCGGGGGAGTTCGGAGGATTCGGATGGCACGCTCGGCGCTGACCCGGGACGAGGTCCTGGACACCGCTGCCGCCCTGGTGCGGGAGCACGGCCCGGACGCCCTGACCATGCGCAGGCTCGCCGCCGCGCTCTCCACCGCGGTCACGTCGATCTACTGGCACGTCGGCAACCGCGAGTCGCTCCTGGACGCGCTGGTCGCCCGTACGGTCGCCGATCTGGGCACGATCCGGCCGCGCGGCGGGACCCCCGCCGAGCGGATCGTCTCGGTCGCCCGCGCGCTGCGCCGCGCCCTGCTCGAACGGCCGCACCTGGTGGCGATGGTCCACGAACGGGGGCTGACCGAGCGCATGTTCCTGCCCTCCCGGCGGGCCCTGGTGCACGAGGTCCACGCGGCGGGGCTGCGCGGGGCGCGGGCGGCGGGGGCGGTCCGCGCGGTGCAGTTCCAGGTCGTCGGATACGTACTGGTGGAGCGCGCCCGGGAGCGGGCGCCGGTCCAGGAGCCCGGCGAGGAACCGGGTGAAGAGCCTGGTGGGGCGCCGGGTGGGGACGAGCCGCGGGACGTCGGAGGGGTGGAGTCCGACGGGCCCCTCGCGCGGGCCCTGGCCGCCCCGGTCGACACCGAGCGGCTGTTCGTGGACGCGGTGCGGGCGCTGGTCGACGGACTGCTCCGGGGGGCCGCCGGGGGCACCGGGGACGGGGGTGTCGGTGGCGGGCCGTATTCTCAGTGACCGTGCTTGACGACCGTACGACTGCAGCGACGTGGCCGGCCGCCTACCCGGAGGGGTACGCGGTGGTCGACGTGGAGACCACCGGACTCGCCCGCGACGACCGGATAGTGTCGGCCGCCGTCTACCGGCTCGACGCCCAGGGGAACGTCGAGGACCACTGGTACACCCTGGTCAATCCGGAGCGCGATCCCGGCCCGGTCTGGATCCACGGGCTGACCAGTGACGTCCTGGCGGGCGCGCCGCTCTTCCCGGAGGTGGCGGCGGAGTTCGCGGCGCGCCTCGACGGCCGGGTCCTGGTCGCGCACAACGCGATGTTCGACTGGCAGATGATCGCCCGGGAGTACGCGCGGGCCGAGTCCGCGGCACCGGTGCGCCAGCGGCTGTGCACGATCGCGCTCGCCAAGGAACTGGCGCTGCCGCTGCCGAACCACAAGCTGGAGTCGCTCGCCGCGCACTTCGGCGTGGTGCAGCAGCGCGCGCACCACGCGCTGGACGACGCCCGGGTGCTCGCCGAGGCGTTCCGGCCGAGCCTGCACGCGGCCGCGGAGCGGGGCGTCCGGCTGCCGCTCCTGGAGTGCCGTCCGCTGACCGAGTGGGCGGCGTCGCCGACGGAGCCGCGGATCGGCCGTCAGGGCGCGTACGCGTCCTCGTCGTCCTACCGGGCGGGCAGCTGGCGCCCCGCGCGGAAGCGTCCGGCGTGCCCGCACCCCAACCCCGGCCGCTACCAGTCGGACAAACCGCTCAAGCAGGGCATGAGGATCGCCTTCTCCGGTGACACCTCCGTCGACCGCGAGCTCCTGGAGGACCGCACCGTCGACGCGGGGCTGCACGTGGCGAGCAGCGTCTCCCGGCTGACCAGCCTGCTGGTCACCAACGACCCGGACGCCGCCACCTCCAAGACCGTCAAGGCCAAGTCCTTCGGCACGCCGATCGTGGACGAGGCCGCCTACACGCAGCTCCTGCGGGACGTGGCCCCGGCAGACGGGTGACGCCCCCGGCACGGCGGGCGCGGCGCCCCGCGCCCGCCCGCCGTGCGCCCCACCCTGTGGCGCATGGCACGTTGTGAGGTCTGCGGAAACGAATACGGCATGTCCTTCGAGGTGCACGCGCAGGGCGCGGTGCACGTCTTCGACTGCTTCGCCTGCGCCATCCACCGCATGGCGCCCCTCTGCGAGCACTGCCGGGTCCAGATCATCGGACAGGGCGTCGAAGTGGACGGCAGCTGGTACTGCGGCGGCCACTGCGCCCGCGCGGAGGGGAAGGTGGGCATCGTCGACCGAGTGTGAGGAAACGATTCGCGGCTCGCTCCGGTACGAGCCGGAGCCCGGTGCCCACGCCGGTACGAGCCGACCCCCGGAGCGCGCTCCGGCCCCGGTGCTCGCGCCGCTACGAGCCCGCCACCCGGCGCGCGCTCCGGCCCGGGGCGAGGCGTCCCCCACGCGCGCCACCGGGACGGGCCGCCCGCCACGGCGCGCACCCGCCGGAACCAGCCGCGCTCGCCCCGCGCACCGCTGGGACCGACCACCACCCGTGCACCCCACCGGAACCAGTCACCGCCCCGCGCACCACCGGAACCAGCCACCGCCACCCCGCGCACCCCATCTGACGGACCGCCCGGCCACGCGCGCCACCCCGGCCGCACACCCCGCACCGGCCCGGCCGGGCGGAGCAGGCCCCGGCCGCGTACACCGCGCCAGGCCGACCGGCCGCCCCGCGCCCACCGCGCCACGCGCGCCCCGGGGCGAACAGCCGCGCTCCCACCAGGGCGCTGCCACCGTGCGAGCGCCCACCGGACCGGGCGGCCCTCCCGCCCGCGCCGACGGCGGCCGAGCCGAACCCCCCTGCGTGCGCCCCGGGGCCCCCGCTGTACGGTCATGGGGTGTACCGCTTCCTGTTGTCCCGGCAGTGGGTGATCCTCACCCTCATCGCCCTCGTCCTCGTCCCCACGATGATCGAGCTGGGCTTCTGGCAGTTCCACCGGCACGAACGGCGGGTCGCCCAGAACAGCCTGATCGCGGACAGCGTCGCGGCGGAGCCGGTGCCCGTCGAACGGCTCACCTCCCCCGGGCACACCGTCCCCCGCGAGGACTACTGGCGGCCCGTCACCGTCACCGGCACCTTCGACACCGCCCACGAGGTGGTGGTCCGCCGCCGCACCTCCTCCGACGACCGGGTCGGCGTGCACGTCCTCACCCCGCTGGTCCTCCGGGACGGCAAGGTCGTCATGATCAACCGCGGCTGGATCCCGGCCGCCTCCGACCAGTACTCCTTCCCGCCCGTGCCGCCCGCCCCCCGGGGCGAGGTCACGCTCACCGGCCGTCTCAAGGCCGACGAGACCACCGGCGCCAGCGGCATCAAGGACCTCAAGGGCCTGCCCGACCGTCAGGTCATGCTCATCAACAGCCGGCAGCAGGCCGAGCTGATCGGCCGCGAGGTGCTCGGCGGCTATGTCGAGCAGACCGCGCCCGAGCCCGCGGGGAACACCCCCGAGCAGATCCCCGAACCCGACCACGAGTCCATCGGCGCCCATATGGCCTACGCCGTCCAGTGGTGGCTCTTCGCCGCCGGAGTGCCCGTCGGCTGGGTGGTCCTGGTCCGCCGGGAGAAGCGTGACCGGCAGACCTCTGCCGTCTCCGGCCCGGCCGGGACCCCCGAACCGGAGCCCGAGACCGCCGCGGCCGTCCCGTCCCGCTGATTGACCGTCGCCGCTTCCGGGAACAGCCCAGAGCGTGACACAACGTATCGACGACTACGCCCTCGTCGGCGACCTGCAGACCGCCGCGCTCATCGGCCGCGACGGATCGGTCGACTGGCTGTGTCTGCCGCGCTTCGACTCGGCCGCCTGCTTCGCCGCGATCCTCGGTGACGAGGAGAACGGCCACTGGCGGATCGCCCCCAAGGGCGCCACGACCTGCACCGAGCGGCGCTACGCCGAGGACTCCCTGATCCTGGAGACCTACTGGGAGACCCGCACCGGCACCGTCAAGGTCGTCGACTTCATGCCGCAGCGGGACAAGGCCCCGGACCTGATGCGGATCGTGGAAGGCGTCAGCGGCACCGTCGAGATGAGCGCCGTCCTGCGGCTGCGCTTCGACTACGGATCGATCGTGCCGTGGATGCGCCGCTCCGAAGGACACCGGGTCGCCGTCGCGGGACCCGACGCCGTGTGGCTGCGCAGCGATCCCCCCGTGAAGACCTGGGGCCAGCAGTTCTCCACCTGTTCCTCCTTCACCGTGTCCGCCGGGGAGAAGGTCGCCTGGGTCCTCACCTGGCACCCCTCCCACGAGCCGAGGCCCGAGCTCGTCGACCCCCACCAGGCCCTCGAACAGTCCCTCGCGGACTGGCGCGAGTGGTCCGCCCGCTGCACCTACCGGGGCCCGTACCGCGAGGCCGTGATGCGCTCCCTGATCACCCTCAAGGCGCTCACCTACGCCCCGACCGGCGGGATCGTGGCCGCCCCCACCACCTCCCTGCCCGAGGAGATCGGCGGCGTCCGCAACTGGGACTACCGCGCCTGCTGGCTCCGCGACTCCTCCCTCACGCTCGGCGCGCTGCTCGCCGCCGGATACGTCGAGGAGGCCTCCGCCTGGCGGGACTGGCTGCTGCGCTCCGTCGCCGGGGACCCCGCCGACCTCCAGATCATGTACGGGCCCGCCGGGGAGCGCAGACTGCCCGAGACGAGCCTGCCGTGGCTGCGGGGGTACGGCGACTCCGCCCCGGTCAGGACCGGGAACGCGGCCGTCGACCAGTTCCAGCTCGACGTCTACGGCGAGGTCATGGACTCCCTCGACCGCGCCCGGCTGGCGGGCATCCCGGCCGAGCGGCACGCCTGGAACCTCCAGCTGAGCCTGCTCGGCTTCCTGGAGTCGACCTGGCGCGAACCCGACGAGGGCCTGTGGGAGGTGCGCGGGCCGCGCCGCCACTTCACCCACTCCAAGGTGATGGCCTGGGTGGCCGCCGACCGCGCCGTCCGCACCCTGGAGGCCGACCCCTCGCTGCCCGGCGACGCGGGACGGTGGCGGGCCATGCGCGACGAGATCCACGAACAGGTGTGCGCCCGGGGGTACGACCCCGTCCGCAACACCTTCACCCAGTCGTACGGCTCCGCCGAACTCGACGCCGCGACCCTGCTCATCCCCCAGGTCGGCTTCCTGCCGCCGGACGACCCCCGGGTGATCGGGACGGTCGACGCGGTACGGGCCGAGCTGACGCACGGCGGCTTCGTCCGCCGCTACACCCCCTCGGACGCGGTCGACGGGCTGCCGGGCCAGGAGGGCACCTTCCTGGTCTGCTCGTTCTGGCTGGCGGACGCGCTCCGGCTGACCGGCAGGACCGAGGAGGCCCGCGCGCTCTTCGAGCGGCTCGTGGCCCTCCGCAACGACGTGGGCCTCCTCGCCGAGGAGTACGACCCGGTGGCGGGGCGCCAGCTGGGCAACTTCCCGCAGGCGTTCAGCCACATCGGCCTGGTGGGCACCGCGTTCGCACTGGCCCGGGACGATTCCGAACCGGCAGGATAGGCGTCATGGATCTGGGACTGAAGGACCGTGTGTACGTGGTGACCGGGGCGACGCGGGGACTCGGGCGGGCCTCCGCCGAGGCACTGCTCGCCGAGGGCGCCAAGGTGCTGATCACCGGGCGCGAGGAGAAGACCGTCGCCGAGGCGGTGGCGGAGCTCGGCCCGGACGCGGCGGGCGTCGCCGCCGACAACACCGACCCGGCGACCCCCGCCCGGCTGATCGCCGAGGCCCGGTCCCGGTTCGGCGGCTTCGACGGCGTCCTGATCAGCGTCGGCGGCCCGGCCCCCGGCTTCGCCGCGGACAACACCGACGAGCAGTGGACGGCCGCCTTCGACACGGTCTTCCTCGGGGCCGTACGGCTCGCCCGCGCCGCTGCGGAGACCCTCACCGAGGGCGGGGTCATCGGTTTCGTCCTGTCCGCGTCCGTCCACGAGCCGATCCCCGGCCTCACGATCTCCAACGGGCTGCGCCCCGGCCTGGCGGGCTTCGCGAAGTCCCTCGCCAACGATCTGGGCCCGCGCGGGGTGCGGGTCGTCGGACTGCTGCCCCACCGGATCGACACCGACCGGGTGCGCTCCCTCGACGCGCTCTCCGGCGACGCGGACGCGGCCCGCGCCGCCAACCAGGCCGGGATCCCGCTGCGCCGCTACGGCACCCCCGAGGAGTTCGGCAGGACCGCCGCCTTCCTCCTCTCCCCCGCCGCCTCCTACCTCACGGGCGTGATGCTCCCGGTGGACGGCGGGGCGCGGGGCGGCTTCTGAGCCGCCGTCGGACGGCCCTCGGCTGCTTCCGGGCCGGTAGGCGGGCCTGAGGCTCCTTCCGGGGCGTCACCGGCCCGCCGTCGGGACCGGCCCGGGGGCCCGGTCCCGCCGTCAGGTCACCCGGCGGGCCCGGTGCTTCACGGCCCGCAGCCGCGCCTCGGTGGGCAGTGCGGGCAGCCCCGTGGACGTACGGGCGTGGGCGAGGGCCTCGGAGCTGAGGGCGGTCAGGGCGTCGCCCGGGGCCGCGTACGGCTCCAGACGGAGCGCCACCCGGGTGCGGGGCGCGGCCCGGCGGCCGGTGAGGGCGACCTTGGCCCGCGCCACCCCCTCCTGGGCCGTGGCGTCCGCCTCCATGACGCCCTCCAGGGCCCGGCCGCGCACCAGGGCCGCCTCTCCGTCGCCGGTGTCGACGAGGACCTCGGCGAGCCGGGCCCGCCGGAACTGGGCGACCAGCCACCACAGGGCGAGCAGGACGACGATCCCGAGGGCCGCGATGACCACCGGCCACCACCAGCCCTCGTCCCGCCACCGCTGCCGGTCGGCGGTGGAGAGCAGCACGTCGGAGCGGCCCGACCAGGGCCACCAGGACGGCAGGGAGGAACCGAGGGCGGCGGCGAGGACGGCCCCGCCGCCGACGAGGAGCAGCAGCCCGGCGAGGGCGAGCAGGACGCGGTTGACGCGCCGGAGGACGACCGTCACCGGGTCACCCCTTCCTGGGCGGGCGGGCCACCCGTACCGTCAGCGCGGGCGTACGGGCGAGGCCCAGTTCACCGACGCCGGTGGTGAGGACCCGTTCCAGGTCGGCGCGGACCTCGTCCAACGGGCGGAAGTGCGAGAGCGCGCGGACCGAGACCTTGGCGCGGCCCGCGCGGACCCGTACGGACTGCACTCCGGAGACCTCCATGGCCCGGTCCCGCAGGGTCAGGGCCGCCGCCTCCCGGTCGAGTCCGGCACGGACGTCGGCGTGTTCGTGGCGCATCGGGAGGACGGCACGGAGCCCGGGGGTGAGCGCGAGGACGAGCAGCCAGAGGCCGAGGGCGCACGCGAGGGCGGCTCCGAGGACGACCCAGGTGTCGTCGAGCGGCCGGGTGGCCAGTCCGTCGGCGAGTTCACGCCGCCAGGCCATGGCCCGGCGGTCGGCGCGGACGGCGGCCACGTCGTACAGGAGAAGCCCGGCCCCGCCGAGGACGACGGCCGCGAGGAGCGCGGCGGGGACCCGCCGCACGGCCCAGAAGCGCCGGACGCGGCGGGCGGGCTCCCCGGCGAGCACGGGCACGGGCCCGCCCGCGCCACCAGACCCACCGGGCCCACCAGACCCACCGGGCCCATCGGGCCCATCGCGCCCATCGGGGCCTGAGCCGGGACTCCCGGAGCCGGGAACGCCCGGACCGGGGCCCGCCGGGTGCGGACCGTCCGGCACGGGGGTACGGCCCCGGCCGGGAGCACCCGGGGCACCGGCGGAACCGGGGGTGCCCGGGGTGCCCGGGGTGCCGGAACCACCGGAAGCGCCGGGGCCGCCGGAGCCCTCCCGAGGCGTTCCGGAGCGTTCCGGGGGCGTCGTCATGAGATGCGGTCCCGTCGGCCGGTCTGCCGGGTGAGCGGGGAGTGGAGCCGTTCCACCTGGACGGTGACCTCGTGGACGTCCATGCCCACGAGTTCCTCCACCCGGGTGCGGACCCGGCTCCGCACGGCCCCGCACCGGCGCCCGACGTCGGTCGGGTAGTCCAGTTCGAGGCTGACCGCGACCTTCGCGGCGTCCCGGTGGACGACGACCGAGGCGTGCGGCTCCGAGGCTCCCTCGGGGACGGGCCCCGCGGCCTCCCGGGCCGCCTGGGCCGCGATCTTCGCGACGACCCGGTCGGCGATCCGGGTGGCCCCCCGGTCACGGACCGGGCCCGGGGCGAGGTCGGCTGTCACCCCGCGCTCACCGCCGCCGTTCGCCGCGTTCGCGGCTCCGGAACAGATCGCCTGGTTCGAGGTCGCCGTCGAGGAAGCGGCCGGCCACGAAGCCGATCGCCCCCAAGGCGGCGACCAGTACGAACGCCCCGAAGCCGCCGAAGTATCCGGCGAATCCGAGAGCCATGCCGGCCAGCAGGCCGACCACCGACATGCTCATTCCTGACCCCTTTCTGAGTCTTCCTGAGCCCCCGTGCGTACCCGTCGGGCTACTGGAGCCGCTGTTCGGGCTCCTCGTCCTCCTCGTCGGGCAGCTTCACGTCGCTGACCGCGATGTTGACCTCGACGACTTCGAGGCCGGTCATCCGCTCGACGGCGGCGATGACGTTCTCGCGGACGTCGCCCGCCACATCGGCGATGGAGACGCCGTAGTCGACGACGATCTCCAGGTCGAGCGCGGTCTGCACCTCGCCGACCTCGGCCTTCACCCCTCGGGTGGCGTTCGCCTTGGCGCCGCCTCCGCCGGGGACCCGGTCGCGCACGGCGCCGAAGGTGCGGGAGAGCCCGCTGCCCATCGCGTGGACGCCGACGACGTCCCGGGCGGCGAGGCCGGCGATCTTCTCGACGACGCCGTCGGCGATCGTCGTACGGCCCCGGGACGCGGCCGTGCCGCCGCCCCGCTTGGTGACCGAGGTGCGGCGCTGTTCGCCGCCGGTGGAGCCACTGGACTGTGTGGTGTCCGTCATTGCCTTTCGCCCCTTCTGGGATATTTCGGGGTTCTTTGCCCACACTAAGGGCGCTTACCCGGTCCCGCCCCGGGAATACGGCAGGCTGGGGCAATGACGACGGCTGAGGGTTGGACAGCGGCGGTCCGCGACCGCCTGGCCCCGGGCAGGCTGCTGCCGCTCGGAACGGCGGCGGACGGCGCCCTGATCACCGAACGGGCGGCGCGCTCGGTACTGGACGGCGCCGGGGCGGCCGTTCGGGGGGTGGTGCCCGGAGAACTGCGGATCGGCCCGGCACCGGAGGGCGAGGACCCGGAGGGGCTGCGGATCGCGGCCTCGTTCGGGGCGGTGGCCGGACGGCCGCTGCCCGAGCTGGCCGGGGAGCTGCGGGCGGCCCTCCTGGCGGCGGCCGTGGACGGGCTCGGGCTCGTGGTGGCGGCCGTGGACCTGCGGGTGACGGAGCTGCTCGACGCGCCGCCCCCGGCGCCGGAGCCCGCCGCCCCGCGGCCCGGCCCGACCTCCCCGGCGACGGACGACCCGGTGGCGCTCGCGGCCCTCGGGGTGCCGGGGGTCGCGGGGATCACGGACACCCTGGGCCCGCCGGTGCGGCGGGACGCGTCCGGGGTGCGGATCGAGGTCGCGGTGACGGCGGGCGGCCACCCGCTGGACGTGGCCCGCGCCGTCCGCGCCTCCGCGGCGAAGGCGTCCCCGGAGGACACCGAGGTCACGGTGGTGGTGTCGGGCTTCCGTTAGGAAGCACCGGCCACCGGGAAACAGGAAGCACCGCCACCGGGAAGCACCGCCGGAAGGATCACCGCACAGGGATCACGGCACAAGGATCACGGCATACGGTTCCGGGGGCACGGCACACCCCCGGAAGGCCCACCGCGGCACCCCCGCCCCGGCTTCCGACCCGCACCGCCTCCCACCCGGGAGGCGGTAGCGGCGCCGGGTGCCGCAGCCGGTCCGGGGCACGAGGGCGCAGCCGGTGGTGTCAGTCGCCGAGACCCGCGAGATCGCGCAGGCGGCGGGCCTGGGCGGCGCGCTCGGCGGCGCGCTGCTCCTCGTACGAGCGGCCCTGGACGCCCCGCAGGAGCGCCTTGGTCTCGGTGACCGCGTCGCGGGGTGCCGCGAGCAGGGCGGCGGTGAGGTCCCGTACCGCCGCGTCGAGGTCCTCGGCGGGCACGGAGAGGTTGGCGAGGCCGATGCGCTCGGCCTCCTCGGCGTGCACGAAGCGGCCGGTGGCGCAGATCTCCAGCGCGCGGGCGTACCCCACGAGCGAGACGAGCGGGTGCGTCCCGGTCAGGTCCGGGACGAGACCCAGGCTGGTCTCGCGCATGGCGAACCGCACGTCCTCGGCGACGACCCGCAGGTCGCAGGCGAGGGCGAGCTGGAAGCCCGCGCCGATGGCGTGCCCCTGGACCGCCGCGATCGACACGAGGTCGCTGCGGCGCCACCAGGTGAACGCCTCCTGGTACTCGCCGATGACCGCGTCGAGGTCCTCGTCGGAACCGCGTGCGAGGTCGAGGAAGGACGGCTCTCCGTCGAAGCCCTCGGGCGTGAACGCCTGCCGGTCGAGTCCGGCGGAGAAGGACTTGCCCTCACCGCGCAGCACGACGACCCGCACGCTGCCGGGCAACGACCGGCCGGCTTCCGTCAACGCCCGCCACAGAGCGGGAGACTGGGCGTTGCGCTTCGCCGGATGGGTCAGGGTCACCGTGGCAACGGCGTCCTCGACGGTGAGCCGTACACCGTCCTTGTCGATGACGGGTTCAGAGTCGTCGAGCGTGGTCATGGGGCGCCTCCGGTTCCGGTGCAGCACTCTGTCCGATGCTAAGTGACTGCACAGTAACCACCCGGGCCGGTCCGGAGACCGACCGGGTGGCCACCGGGAGACCCGGTGGCCGGTCGAGGCACCCCGGCGTCAGGCCGAGGCCGCCTTCTTGCCCCGGGTCGCTCCGCCGCGTCCACGCAGCGTGACTCCGGATTCGCTGAGCATCCGGTGGACGAATCCGTAGGAGCGGCCGGTTTCCTCGGCCAGCGCCCGGATGCTCGCACCGGAGTCGTACTTCTTCTTCAGGTCTGCCGCGAGCTTGTCGCGCGCGGCGCCGGTCACCCGGCTGCCCTTCTTCAGAGTCTCGGCCACCCGTGCCTCCTCATGGGAAGTGCGCTCTGGACTTCTCATGATCACCCCTCCTGCCCATCCTGGCCACCCATTCGACAAGGTCCGTGCCGCCGGGTTTGTGGACGAGTGCCGCGTCACCACGATCGGAACCCCTGATTCCGATCGTGGGAAAACCTGGCTCTCCCCCCTCGGGTGCGGGAAGTCCCAGGTCAACGGCGCGGCGGAGGAGAGCGGGCGGCGCGGGTCCGCCGGAAGGATTCGGCAGAGCACCGCACCGGGAGGTACGAGACGTCCTCACTCAGATGATGGATCACCCATGGGCCGAATGATCCAGCCGGTCATGATCACTTCCTTCGGCCACGCACCGCGTCCGGGGCGTCACGGGGTGCTCCCGGAGTCGCCACCGGGTGTCGCCCGGCCGTCACGGTGTGCGTCCAGGGGGCTGCCCGCGCCAGTCGGCCCAGGGGCTCCCCGCGTCAGGCGAGGGTCACCAGGTCCGCGTAGTCCGGGCCCCACAGGTCCTCGACGCCGTCCGGGAGCAGGATGATCCGCTCCGGCTCCAGCGCCTCCACCGCGCCCTCGTCGTGGGTGACGAGGACGACGGCGCCCTTGTAGGTGCGCAGGGCCCCGAGGATCTCCTCGCGGCTCGCCGGGTCGAGGTTGTTGGTGGGCTCGTCGAGGAGGAGGACGTTCGCCGAGGAGACGACCAGGGTGGCCAGCGCCAGACGGGTCTTCTCGCCGCCGGAGAGCACCCCGGCGGGCTTGTCGACGTCGTCGCCGGAGAACAGGAAGGAGCCGAGCGTCTTGCGCACGTCGACGAGGTCGAGGTCGGGCGCGGCGGAGCGCATGTTCTCCAGGACGCTGCGCTCGGGGTCGAGCGTCTCGTGCTCCTGGGCGTAGTAGCCGAGCTTGAGGCCGTGACCGGGGGTCACCTCGCCCGTGTCGGGCTTCTCCGCACCGGCGAGCAGCCGCAGCAGCGTGGTCTTGCCCGCGCCGTTGAGGCCGAGGATGACGACGCGGGAGCCCTTGTCGATGGCGAGGTCCACATCGGTGAAGATCTCCAGCGAGCCGTAGGACTTGGAGAGCCCCTCGGCCGTGAGCGGGGTCTTGCCGCAGGGCGCGGGCTCCGGGAAGCGGAGCTTGGCGACCTTGTCGGAGGCGCGGACCGCCTCAAGGCCGGAGAGCAGCCGCTCGGCGCGCTTGGCCATGTTCTGCGCGGCGACGGTCTTGGTCGCCTTGGCGCGCATCTTGTCGGCCTGCGAGTTGAGGGCGGCGGCCTTCTTCTCGGCGTTCTGGCGCTCGCGCTTGCGGCGCTTCTCGTCGGCCTCGCGCTGCTGCTGGTAGAGCTTCCAGCCCATGTTGTAGACGTCGATCGTGGAGCGGTTGGCGTCCAGGTAGAAGACCTTGTTGACCACGGTCTCGACGAGGTCGACGTCGTGGGAGATGACGATGAAGCCGCCCCGGTAGCTCTTCAGGTAGTCGCGCAGCCAGACGATGGAGTCGGCGTCGAGGTGGTTGGTCGGTTCGTCGAGCAGGAGCGTGTCGGCGTCCGAGAAGAGGATGCGGGCCAGCTCGACCCGGCGGCGCTGACCGCCGGAGAGGGTGTGCAGCGGCTGGCCCATGACCCGGTCGGGCAGACCCAGGGCGGCGGCGATGGTGGAGGCCTCGGCCTCGGCCGCGTATCCGCCCTTGGTCAGGAACTCGGTCTCCTGGCGCTCGTACTGCTTCATCGCCTTGTCGCGGGTGCCGCCGGAGCCGGTGGCGATGCGCTCCTCGTTCATCCGCATCTTCTTGATGAGGGTGTCGAGGCCGCGGGCGGAGAGGATGCGGTCGCGGGCCAGCACGTCGAGGTCGCCGGTGCGCGGGTCCTGCGGGAGGTAGCCGACCTCTCCGGAACGGGTGATGGTGCCCCCGGCGGGCACGCCCTGGCCCGCGAGGCACTTGGTGAGGGTGGTCTTGCCCGCTCCGTTGCGACCGACGAGGCCGATGCGGTCGCCCTTGGCGATTCGGAAGGAAGCGGACTCGATGAGGACACGGGCGCCGGCGCGCAGCTCGACGCCGGATGCGGTGATCACGGACAGACTCCAGGACGATGGGAAGGGCGGAAGGAACTGCTGGGGAGGGCTTCGACGCCGCTAACCCACGAGGAGAATGGCCATACGGCCAGTCTAACGGGCGCCTGCAACTGCTTTTCGGCCGCGCGGGCGGCGGGACGGACGACCGCCCTTTCCGCGCCTTACCGCCATTGCCCCCGAAAAGGGGCGATCGGCTGTGGATCATCCGATACTCGGCGCAGGGCGGCGGCCTCTGCCGCGGCTGCGACGCGGAGGAGGGTGGACCGTGCAGTTCGACGACGACGCCGACCTGGACACCTCGGAGGTCAAGGACGTCCGGGGCAGCCGTGTCCCCGGCGGGAGGGCGACCGTCGGCGGCGGCATCGCCGGGGTCGTCGCACTGCTCCTCGGGCTGTTCTTCGGGATCGGGCCCGAGCAGCTCGGGCTCTCCTCCGGCGGCGACGAACCGGCGGCGACCGCGTCCTCCGTCGCCCAGGTCGACCAGAGCTGCAGGAAGGGCTCCGACGCCAACACGCGCGGGGACTGCCGGATCGTCGCCGTCGTCAACAGCGTGCAGGACTACTGGCGGGCCGAGTACGCGCGCCGGGGCGGTACGTACGCGAACGCGCGGACCGTGCTGTTCAGCGGCCGGGTCAGCACCGCGTGCGGCTCCGCGACCTCGGCCGTCGGGCCCTTCTACTGCCCCGGCGACCGGCAGGTCTATCTGGACCTGGGCTTCTTCGACGAGCTGCGCACCACGTTCGGGTCGAGCGGCGGGCCCTTCGCCGAGGCGTACGTGGTGGCGCACGAGTACGGCCACCACATCCAGAACCTGATGGGGACGCTGGGCCGCGCCCAGGACGGGCGGACCGGCGCGAACTCCAACGCCGTCAAGGTCGAGCTCCAGGCCGACTGCTACGCGGGGGTGTGGGCACGGCACGCGACCACCAGCCCCGACGACCGGACGGGACGGCCGCTGCTCACCCGGCTCACCGACGCGGACATCAGGGACGGCCTGGACGCGGCGGCGGCGGTCGGGGACGACCGCGTCCAGGAGCGGTTCCAGGGCCGGGTGACACCGGAGAACTGGACGCACGGCTCGGCGGCGCAGCGTCAGCGGTGGTTCCAGGAGGGCTACCGGACCGGCGACATGGCCCGGTGCGACACGTTCCGCTGACCTGTCGGAGGCGGCTGCGGGAATGAGAGCTGGGTCACACGGGAACGGATCGAGAGGAAGTGATCGGGATGACCGGGGCGCCCCAGGTCTGTCCGACCCTGCTGTACGCGGACGCGAAGGCGGCGATCGCGCAGCTCACGGACGCGTTCGGGTTCACCGCGACGGCGGTGTACGAGGGCGAGGACGGGCGGATCGCGCACGCCGAGCTGTCGTACGGGAACGGGATGGTGATGCTGGGCAGCAAGGGCACCGGAAGCGAGTTCGACCGGCTGATGACCGGTGCGGGCCCGGTCGGCGTCTACGTGCACGTGGACGACGCCGACGCCCATCACGCGCGCGCGGTCGCCCACGGCGCCGAGATCGTGCTGCCGCTCCGGGACCAGGACTACGGCTCCCGGGAGTACGCGGCCCGGGACGCCGAGGGGAACGTCTGGAGCTTCGGGACGTACCTGCCCGGCGCCGCCGAGTAGCGGGGCGCCGGGCGGAGGACGTGACGCGCCGGGCCGGGGCCCGTCACGCTCCCCCGGTGTGGACCTGGAAGGCGGCCCTGCGGACCGCCTTCGCGAGGGCCGGGTCCGGATGGGCTGCGGCGAGGGCGACCAGGACCTGGACCGTACGGGGGTGACCGACGGCGCGGACCTCGTCGAGCAGCGCCGGGACGGTGCCCTGCACGGCGGAGTCGAGGTGCCGGACGAGCAGCGCGCTCTCGCCGTGGTCCGCGACGGCCGCCGCCGTGTCCACCCAGAGCCAGGTGGACTCCTCGCGGGTCAGCACCTCCTGGGCGTCGTCGGCGTCGGCACCCTCGTACTCGGCGAGCCAGAGCAGGGCGTACGGGCGCAGCGACGGCTCGGCGACGGTGGCGCGGACCTCGGCCTCGGCGGGGGCGCCGACGACCCGGAGCGCCTCGAAGGCGAGCCCGCGCAGCAGGGCGTCCTCGCCCCGGGCGACGGTGAGGAGTTCGGTCACCGCGGCGGCGAGGGTGCGGGCGGCGAGCCAGGCGCGGTACTCGGCGCGGGCGGGTCCTGGGGTGAGCCGGGCACAGCCCCTGAGCATGTCCTCGGCGGACTGCTCGATGTTGCCCGCGGGGCTCTGCGCGGCGACGCAGATCTGCTCCAGCTTGACCCAGACCGCCCAGTTGCCGAGCGGGGTGAGGGTGGCGTGGCGCCCCTCGGGGCCGGGGCCCAGGGTGAGCGCGCCGACGGCCGCGAGGCCTTCGAGGGCCCAGTCGAGGAGGGCGGGGAGCCCGTCGGTGCCGGGGGTGTCCTGGGTCTCGTGGGCGGGTTCCGCGGCGGCCGGGACCTCGCAGCGCTCCTCGCGCAGTTCCTCGACGCGCTGGCCGAGGAGGTCGAGGAGGACGGGGACGTCGACCGGGCCCTGGGAGAGCTGGAGCAGCGTGAGGACCTGCGGGAGGGCCTCGACGACCTCGGCGACGGCGCCGGGCGCGACGTCCTCGGGGGACGGGTGCACCAGGGACCAGGCGTCGAGGAGCGCGACCCAGCCGCGCAGCACGGCGGAGTCGTCGCGGTCCCAGGCGTGGAGGCGCCAGCCGGGGCGGGCGGTGCCGCCGTGGAGCTCGACGAGTCCGGCGAGCCGGGCCCGGTCCCAGCCGGCCCGGATCTGGCCGGGTGTCAGGTCCAGTGCGGCGGCGGCCCGTTCCTGGGCGGGGCCGGTGCCGGGGGCCGCGCCCGCGCCGCGCTCGACGGCGGCCCAGCGGGCGATCCGTACGGCGTCGGCGAGGACGTGCCGGGCCTGGCGGGCGAGTTCCGCGCGGGGCGGAGTGCCCTCGGGCGGCCTCGGCGCCGGCCGGGTGCGCCGGGTCGTCACGGCCCGTCGGGCAGTGGCCAGCGCCCGCGGGCGGACGAGTCGGAGTCTGGAGTTGCGCGCCAATGGTTCATCGGGCTTTCGAGACGTCACGGGGGCAGTCTTCCCGCTGACGGCCCGAAAGCCCAATCGGAATCGGCCACCCCGGCGCGGTGGACACGGACGGAGGAGGTCGGGGCCCGTCCCGCTCTCCTCAGAGGAGGGGGGTGAGGAAGCGGCGCAGGCCCTCCTCGTAGCGGACGGGGTCGGCGTTCCACAGGCAGGCGTGCGGGGCGCGCCGGACGGTCTGGAGGGTGACGAGGTCGGGGCGGCGGGCGGCCAGCTCGACGGAGGGTTCCCAGGGGGCGAGGGTGTCGTCGGGGCCGTGCAGCAGGAGGACGGGGACGCGCAGGGCGTCGGGGGCGACGGCGGCTTCGAGGAGGTCGCCGTGCGGGCCGGTCCTGCCCTGGGCGGCGCGGACGGCGAGCGGGATCAGCGGTCCGGGGACGTGCCGGGCGGCGGCGAGGTTGCGCAGGGTGGCCTCCCAGTCGAGGACCGGGGAGTCGAGGACGAGTCCGGCGATCCGGTCGCGGACGCCGGACTCGGCGGCGGCGCGCAGGGCCATCGTGGCGCCGGTCCCCCAGCCGTGCAGGACGACCTTGCCCGCGCCCCGGCGGACGGCGTAGCGGATGGCGGCGTCGACGTCGCGCCATTCGGAGGCGCCGAGGTGGGCGAGGCCGTCGGGGGAGGGGGGCGCGCCCTCGTCGCCCCGGTAGGCGGGGATCAGGACGGGGACCTTGCTCCGGTGGAAGAAGGGGAGGACGTTCAGCGGGTGCTCGCGGGTGGTGCCGAGGCCGTGCAGGGCGATGACCCAGGTGGTGCGGGGGGCGGCGGCCAGCCAGGCGGGCAGGGGTCCGAGTTCGCCGGGGATCTCGGTGTCCTCGTGGGGGATGCCGAGGGCGGAGGTCGGGGTGCCCCGGTGGAGCTGGGGGGTGAGGCGGACGCGGACGCCGGGGGCGACGACGCCGAGCTCGACCCGTTCCAGGCGCCGGACGACGGTGTCGGCGGTGTGCGGGACGCGGTCGAGGACGGGGCCGACGACGGCGTGCAGGCCGTGGCCCTCGATGCCGTAGGTGCCGGGGCGCAGTGAGGCGAGGCCCCGGGTGAGGGTGATCTGTCCGGGACCGGTGGCGTGCACGGTCAGTCGGGGTTCCCCGGGGAGGGGACGTCCGGACGGCGCCTTGAGGGCGGCGTCGCTGGCGTACCGGCCGGCCGCGACCGCGGCCGCGCCGACACCGAGCAGGGTGGTGACGGCCGCTGCCGTCGCTGTAGCCGGGCGCACGTTCCCAGTCTCGGCAGGGTGGCGGCGGGCTGCCACCGGACGGGGCCGGCCGGGGGTGCGGGGAGCGGGTCCGGGGGTCCCCCGGGGGAGTGACATGAGTCTCCTCAGGGGGGTCCCCCGGTCGGATGGTCCGGTCCGGGGAGCGGAACCGGGTGGCGGGGGTGGAACCGGGACAGGTCGTACGTGCCCGGTGTCGTCCGGGATTACCCGGGGTTGCGGGGTGACCGCATCGTGGACAGCGGGTGCTCCGGAGCCGTAAACGGAATCTGTTGACACCGGATAGAGACACCGTCGCGCCCTACCCAGTTCACCTTCCGTTCACCCAGGTTGCTTACGTTCGGCTGGCCACTGACGTCAAACGATTGCCTGGGTAAATGGAACACATCACGCTGCTGCTCGCCATTGTGGTCGTGACAGCTCTCGTGTTCGATTTCACGAACGGTTTCCACGACACCGCGAACGCGATGGCCACGACCATCTCGACCGGTGCGCTCAAGCCCAAGACGGCGGTGGCCATGTCCGCCGTGCTCAACCTCGTCGGCGCGTTCCTGTCCGTGGAGGTCGCCAAGACGATCTCCGGCGGGATCATCAACGAAGAGGGCATCAGAACAGAGGTGATCTTCGCCGCGCTGGTCGGCGCGATCCTGTGGAACCTGCTGACCTGGCTCCTGGGCCTGCCGTCCAGCTCCTCCCACGCCCTCTTCGGCGGCCTCATCGGCGCCGCGGTCATGTCGGCCGGCTGGTCGGCCGTGAACGGCTCCACGATCATCACCAAGGTGCTGATCCCGGCCATCGCCGCCCCGCTCGTCGCCGGTCTCGCCGCGATGCTGGCGACCCGTCTGACGTACAAGATCGGCGCGAAGACCGAGCAGAAGCACACCGCCAAGGGCTACCGGGTCGGCCAGATCGCCTCCGCCGGTCTCGTCTCCCTGGCCCACGGCACCAACGACGCGCAGAAGACGATGGGCATCATCACCCTCGCGCTGGTCACCCAGGGCGTCGTCGCCCCCGGTGCCAACCCGCCCTTCTGGGTCATCGTCTCCGCCGGTGTCGCCATCGCCCTCGGCACCTACCTCGGCGGCTGGCGCATCATCCGCACCATGGGCAAGGGCCTCACCGACCTCCAGCCGCAGCAGGGCTTCACCGCCCAGACCAGCGCCGCGACGGTCATCCTGGCCTCCTCGCACCTCGGCTTCTCCCTCTCCACCACCCAGTCCTGCTCGGGTGCCGTGATGGGTGCCGGTCTCGGCCGCAAGGGCGGTGTCGTCCGCTGGTCGACCGCGACCCGGATGTTCGTCGCCTGGGGCCTGACCCTGCCCGCCGCGGGTCTGGTCGGCGCCGGTGCCGAGTTCCTCACCAAGCAGGGCCCCTGGGGCATCGCCGCCACCGCGGCCGTCCTGATCGGCGGCTCGGCCTACATCTGGGTGCTGTCCCGCCGCAAGCCGGTCGACCACCACAACGTCAACGAGGTCGAGTCCGACGCCCCGGCGGAGCCCGCGGGCGTGGTGACCACCGCGATGGCCGCCGTCACCCCGCCGCCCCCGGCCGGCTCCTTCGCCGCCGTCACGGACGCGGACCTGAAGGCGACCATCCCGGCCCCGGCCCCCATCGACCCGTCCGCTCCCCCGGCCTCCGCCGCAGCGGTGTAAGGAACGAACGACATGAAGATCGACTGGGCGGCCCTCGGCTCCGTGTTCGGAGTCAGCCTCGTGGCCACTCTCGCCCTCGTGGGCCTCTTCACCCTCGGCATCGTCGGCCTCTCCAAGCAGGAGCAGGCCGCCGCGCGGGGCGGCTCCGCCGTCCTGGCCCGCACCGGCGCCTACGCCTGCTTCGCCCTGTGCGTCGCGGCCGTGTCGTACGGCATCTACCTGATCGTCGCCTGACGGTCCACCCCCCGGAGGCCGGGTGGCCGCACCTCGTGTGCGGTCACCCGGCCTCCGTGCGCGTCCGGGCCCTGTCTGTGGTGCTCCGCACAGTGCCCCGCCGCAGGTCAACGGTGAGTTGACGGCTGTTCTCGGGGCGTGGTGGACTGCCGGGGCCAAGACGGCGGCAGAAGAGGAAGTCCGGTGCGAATCCGGCGCGGTCCCGCCACTGTGACCGGATCCGAGGGTCCGGGAGCCAGGAACTCTCGCCGCCGGTGACGTCGATCCAGGGCGCGGACCCTGAGTGAGGACGGAGCGCCATGCCCGGCCGCCCCAGTACCACCGGTGTGTTCGCGTGCGGCACCGCCGCCGGTCTCGCCGTGGACCTGCTCGTCGGCGACCCCCGGAGGGGCCATCCCGTCGCCGCGTTCGGCCGGGCCGCCGCCGCCGTCGAGGACCGCCTCCACCACGACCACCGGGGCTGGGGCACGCTGCACACCGCCGTCTGCGCCGGAACCGCCGCGGCCCTGGGCGCCCTCGCCGCGCGGACCGTGCGCGACCGGCCGTCCGCCGCCGTCGCCCTCACCGCCGTCTCCGTCTGGGCCGTCGTCGGCGGGACGACCCTGGGCCGGGAGGCCCGCGCGATCGGCGGGGCGCTGGCCGCCGGGGACCTGGAGGCGGCCCGGGAGCGGCTGCCGCACCTGTGCGGGCGCGACCCGCAGTCCCTGGACGGGCCCGCGATGGCCCGCGCGGTCGTCGAGTCCGTCGCCGAGAACACCTCCGACGCCGTGGTCGGCGCCCTGTTCTGGGGCGCGGTCGCGGGCGTGCCGGGGCTCCTCGGCTTCCGGGCCGTCAACACCCTGGACGCGATGGTCGGCCACAAGTCCGCGCGGCACCGGCGCTTCGGCTGGGCCTCGGCCCGGCTCGACGACCTCGCGGGCTGGCCCGGCGCCCGGCTGACGGCCGCCCTCGCGACCGTCGCGGGCGGGGACCCGCGCGGGTCCGTACGGGCCTGGCGGGCGGACGCGGCGCGCCACCCCAGCCCCAACGCGGGCCCCGTCGAGGCGTCCTTCGCGGGCGCGCTCGGCGTCCGGCTCGGCGGCACCCTCGCGTACGGCGGCCGGGTCGAGCACCGGCCGGTGCTCAACGCGACGGGCCGGGCCGTCGAGGTGCCCGACATCGAACGGGCGGTCCGGCTGTCCCGCCGGGTCACCGCGCTCACCCTGGCCGTCTGCGTGGGCGGCCGGATACTGACCGACACCGTGAAGCGGAG
The DNA here is from genome assembly GCF_044744885.1 of Streptomyces sp. NPDC087215. Lineage (NCBI taxonomy): Bacteria > Bacillati > Actinomycetota > Actinomycetes > Kitasatosporales > Streptomycetaceae > Streptomyces > Streptomyces sp. NPDC087215. The sequence goes on along the minus strand of NZ_JBIUZD010000002.1, from coordinate 999,986 downwards.
GACGAAGTGAGGGGTGGGGGGCTGCTGGTCGCCGGTACGACGTCCGACGCCGGGAAGAGCGTCGTGACGGCCGGGATCTGCCGCTGGCTGGTCCGCGCGGGCCTGAAGGTGGCGCCGTTCAAGGGGCAGAACATGTCCCTGAACTCCTTCGTGACCCGCGAGGGCGCCGAGATAGGCCGGGCCCAGGCCATGCAGGCGCAGGCCGCCCGGGTGGAGCCGACGGCGCTGATGAACCCGGTGCTCCTCAAGCCGGGCGGCGACCGCTCCAGCCAGGTCGTCCTGATGGGCCGGCCGGTGGGTGAGATGAGCGCCCGGGGCTACCACGGCGGACGGCAGAAGGAGCTGTTCGAACCGGTGATGGCCTGCCTGGAGGAGCTGCGGAGCAGCTACGACGCGGTGATCTGCGAGGGCGCGGGCAGCCCCGCCGAGATCAACCTGCGGCGCACCGACATCGTCAACATGGGGGTCGCGCGGGCCGCGCGGCTGCCCGTCGTGGTCGTCGGCGACATCGACAGGGGCGGGGTCTTCGCCCAGTTCTTCGGCACGACGGCGCTGCTGGCCCCCGAGGACCAGGAACTGGTCGCCGGATACCTGGTGAACAAGTTCCGGGGCGATGTGAGCCTCCTCGAACCGGGCCTCGACATGCTGCACGGGCTGACCGGCCGCCGCACCTTCGGCGTCCTGCCGTACGCGCACGGCCTCGGCATCGACGAGGAGGACGGGCTGCGCGTCTCGCTGCGCGGCACGGTCCGCGAGTCGGTCGTCGCCCCGCCGGTCGGCGCGGACGTGCTGCGGGTCGCCGTCTGCGCCGTACCGCTGATGTCCAACTTCACGGACGTGGACGCGCTGGCGGCCGAGCCGGGCGTCGTCGTCCGGTTCGTCGACCGGCCCGAGGAACTCGTCGACGCGGACCTCGTCGTCGTGCCCGGCACCCGGGGCACGGTCCGGGCGCTGGCCTGGCTGCGCGAGCGGGGACTCGCCGACGCCCTCGTCCGGCGCGCGGCCGAGGGCCGTCCGGTGCTGGGGATCTGCGGCGGCTTCCAGGTCCTCGGCGAGCACATCGACGACGAGGTCGAGTCGAGGGCGGGGGCCGTCGCCGGGCTCGGGCTGCTGCCCGTACGGGTCCGCTTCGCCCGCGAGAAGACCCTCGCCCGGCCGTCCGGCGAGGCCCTCGGGGAACGGGTCGAGGGGTACGAGATCCACCACGGCGTCGCCGAGGTGCTGGGCGGCGAGACGTTCCTCGACGGATGCCGGGCGGGGTCCGTGTGGGGCACCCACTGGCACGGCTCGCTGGAGAGCGACGGTTTCCGGCGCGCGTTCCTGCGGGAGGTCGCCGCGGCGGCCGGGCGCCGCTTCGTCCCGGCGCCGGACACCTCGTTCGCGGCGCTCCGCGAGGAGCAGCTCGACCGGCTCGGCGACCTGATCGAGGAACACGCGGACACCGACGCGCTGCTGCGGCTGATCGAGGACGGTCCGCCGCCCGGCCTGCCGTTCGTACCGCCGGGAGCGCCGTGAGCGCGGGAGGGCCGCCGGGCGCGGGCGCCCGTACGGCCGTCCCCGCCGGCACCGGAAGCGCGGGGTCCCGGACGGGACGCCCGTGGAGCGAACTCGACGAAAGGACCGGCCGATGAACGCCCGGTATCCGTTCACCGCCGTCGTCGGCATGGACGACCTGCGGCTCGCGCTGCTGCTCAACGCCGTCAGCCCGGCCGTGGGCGGGGTGCTGGTCCGGGGCGAGAAGGGGACCGCGAAGTCCACCGCCGTCCGGGCGCTCGCCGAACTGCTGCCGCCGGTGCCGGTCGTCGCGGGCTGCCGGTTCAGCTGCGACCCGGCCTCGCCCGACCCGGGCTGCCCCGACGGCCCGCACGACACCGCCCCGGCGGCGGAGCGGCCCGCGCGGATGGTCGAGCTGCCCGTCGGCGCCTCCGAGGACCGGCTCGTCGGCGCCCTCGACTTCGAGAAGGCGCTCGCCGAGGGCGTGAAGGCCTTCGAGCCGGGGCTGCTCGCCGCCGCGCACCGGGGCATCCTGTACGTCGACGAGGTCAACCTGCTGAGCGACCACCTCATCGACCACCTGCTCGACGCCGCCGCCATGGGCTCCTCGCACGTGGAGCGCGAGGGCGTCTCCGTGCGGCACGCCGCCCGCTTCCTGCTCGTCGGGACGATGAACCCCGAGGAGGGCGAGCTGCGGCCGCAGCTGCTCGACCGCTTCGGCCTCACCGTGGAGGTCGCGGCCTCCCGGGAGCCCGCGCAGCGGGTGGAGGTGGTGCGGCGGCGGCTCGCGTTCGAGGACGACCCGGCCGCGTTCGCCGCGCGCTGGGCCGACGAGGAGTCCGCGCTGCGGGCCCGGATCGTCGCCGCCCGCGAACGGCTGCCGCAGGTGGTCCTCGGGGACGCGGCACTGCTCCAGATCGCCGCGACCTGCGCCGCGTTCGAGGTGGACGGGATGCGCGCCGACATCGTGATGGCCCGGACCGCGACCGCGCTCGCCGCGTGGGCGGACCGGACCGAGGTGGACTCGCAGGACGTACGGCAGGCGGCGCTCCTCGCGCTGCCCCACCGTCGCCGCCGCAACCCCTTCGACGCGCCCGGTCTCGACGAGGACAAGCTCGACGAGACCCTGGAGCGCTTCAAGGGCGAGGAACCCCAGGGGGACCCGGACGACGAGCCCGAGCCGGACGGTCCGGGCGACGGCGGCCCGGACGGCGGCCCCGGCGGGGGCGTACCGCCGCAGGGCGAGGGGCCGGACACGGTGCCGGACGCCCCGGCGGACGGCGCGGGGCCGGAGGCCCCCGGCCCCGGCGCGCCCGGCGCGCCCGCTGCCGACTCCCCCGCGTCCGCTCCGGAGCCCGCCGCGCGGGACACCGGCGCGGGCTCGGATGCGGGCTCGGATGCGGGCTCGGGCTCGGGTGAGCGCGCCGCCGTCGCCGCCGCGGAGCCGTTCCGTACGAAGGTGCTCAGCGTGCCCGGTCTCGGCGAGGGCGCGGCCGGGCGCCGGTCCCGGGCACGGACCGAGCAGGGCCGCACCACCGGCTCCGTACGCCCCCGGGGGGCGCTGACCAAGCTGCATCTGACGGCGACCGTACGGGCCGCAGCGCCGCACCAGCGGGCGCGCGGCCGGAGCGGGCCCGGACTCGTGCTGCGCCGGGACGACCTGCGGCAGGCGACACGGGAGGGACGGGAGGGGAACCTGGTGCTGTTCGCCGTGGACGCCTCCGGTTCGATGGCGGCGCGGCGCCGGATGAGCGCGGTCAAGGGCGCCGTCCTCTCCCTGCTGCTCGACGCCTACCAGCGGCGCGACAAGGTCGGTCTGGTCACCTTCCGGGGCCGGGACGCCGCGCTCGCGCTGCCGCCGACCTCGTCCGTGGACGCCGCCGCCGCCCGGCTCGAACAGCTTCCGACGGGCGGCAGGACCCCGCTGTCTGCGGGGCTCCTCAAGGCCCACGACGTGCTGCGGATCGAACGGCTGCGGGACCCCTCGCGCCGCCCGCTGCTCGTCGTCGTGACCGACGGCCGGGCGACCGGCGGCGGCGCCGACCCGGTGGCGCTCGCGGCCCGCGCGGCCCGGCTGCACGCCGCCGAGGGCATCGCGTCGGTCGTCGTGGACTGCGAGACGGGACCAGTGCGGCTCGGGCTGGCCCGGGAACTCGCCCGCGAACTCGGCGGCACCGCCGTCACCCTGGAGGAGCTGCGCGCCGACGCTATCGCCGGGCTCGTCAGGGACGTACAGGCGGCGCGTCCGGCCCGCGCGGGGCACTCAGGACAGACCGCACACACCACCAGGAGGGCCGCTTAATGCCGCAGGGACAGCCGACCGTCGTTCCCGACGACGGTCTCACCACCCGTCAGCGCCGCAACCGGGCCCTGGTGATGGTGCACACCGGCGTCGGCAAGGGGAAGTCGACCGCCGCGTTCGGCATGGCGCTGCGCGCCTGGAACCAGGGCTGGCCGGTCGGGGTGTTCCAGTTCGTGAAGTCCGCCAAGTGGAAGGTCGGCGAGGAGAACGCCCTGAAGGCGCTCGGCGAGACCGGCAAGGGCGGCACCGTCACCTGGAACAAGATGGGCGAGGGCTGGTCCTGGATCCAGCGGGAGACCGCCGAGGGCGAGCAGACCCACGAGGAGAAGGCCCGCGAGGGCTGGGAGCAGGTCAAGAGGGACCTCGCCGAGGAGACGTACAAGTTCTACGTCCTCGACGAGTTCGCCTATCTGCTGCACTGGGGCTGGATCGACGTCCAGGAGGTCGTCGAGGTGCTGCGGGACCGTCCCGGGCAGCAGTACGTCGTCATCACCGGCCGCAACGCCCCGGCGGAGCTGGTGGACTTCGCGGACCTCGTCACCGACATGTCCAAGGTCAAGCACCCGATGGACGCCGGGCAGAAGGGCCAGCGGGGCATCGAGTGGTAGCACGTCTCGTCATCGCCGCGCCCTCCTCGGGCGCGGGCAAGACCACGGTCGCGACCGGTCTGATGGCCGCGTTCGCCGGCCGTGGCCTGGCCGTCTCCCCGCACAAGGTCGGCCCCGACTACATCGATCCCGGCTACCACGCCCTGGCGACCGGCCGCCCCGGACGCAACCTCGACTCCTACATGTGCGGTACGGGGCTGGTCGCGCCGCTCTTCGCGCACGGGGCGCGCGGCTGCGACCTGGCCGTGGTCGAAGGGGTCATGGGCCTCTACGACGGGGCCGCCGACCAGGGCGAACTGGCCTCCACCGCGCAGGTGTCGAAGCTTCTGAAGGCGCCCGTGGTGCTGGTCGTCGACGCCTCCTCGCAGTCGCGGTCGGTGGCGGCGCTGGTCCACGGGTTCGCGTCCTGGGACCCGGAGGTGCGGATCGGCGGTGTGATCCTCAACAAGGTGGCCACCGACCGGCACGAGCACCTGCTGCGGGAGGCGCTCGGGGAGTCCGGGGTGCCGGTGCTCGGTGTGCTGCGGCGGGCGCCCGCCGTGGCCACGCCGTCACGGCACCTGGGACTCGTACCGGTCGCCGAACGGCAGGCGGCGGCCGTGGCGGCGGTGGCCGCGCAGGCGGAGCAGGTACGGGCCGGGTGCGATCTGGAGGCCCTGCTCGCGCTGGCGCGCAGCGCGCCGGAACTGTCCGCCGAGCCGTGGTCGGCCGGGTCCGCCGAGGCCGGGACTCCTGGTGGAGCGGCCGGGTCGGGGGCCGGGATCGGGAGCGGGGGCGGGGCCGGGGGCGCCGGGGTGCGGCGGCCGGTCGTCGCCGTCGCCGGAGGGGCCGCGTTCACCTTCTCGTACGCCGAGCACACCGAGCTGCTGACGGCCGCCGGGGCGGAGGTCGTGACCTTCGACCCGCTGCGGGACGAGGAGCTGCCGGAGGGCACCTCGGGGCTGGTGATCGGCGGCGGGTTCCCCGAGATGTACGGGGAGGCGCTGTCCGCCAACGAGCCCTTGCGGAAGGCCGTCTCCGTGCTGGCCGCGTCGGGGGCGCCGGTCGCCGCCGAGTGCGCCGGACTGCTGTATCTGGCGCGGTCGCTCGACGGCAATCCGATGTGCGGGGTGCTCGACGCCGACGCCCGGATGTCGGAGCGGCTCACGCTCGGGTACCGGGACGCCGTCGCCGTCAGCGACAGCGTCCTCGCGCCCGCCGGGGCGCGGATGCGGGGCCACGAGTTCCACCGGACCGTGATCGAGCCGGGCGCCGGTGAGCTGCCCGCGTGGGGCCTGCGGCAGCCCGAGCGGCGGGTCGAGGGCTTCGTACGGCGGGGTGTGCACGCCAGTTATGTGCACACCCACTGGGCGGGCGCGCCGGGGGTGGCCTCGCGGTTCGTCGAGCACTGCGCGGGCGGCCCGGTCGCGTGAGGTCAGCCGCCGGAGATCCCCACCACGCACCAGATGAAGCCGACGCCCGCCACCGTGCACAGCAGGGTGGAGAGGGCGGGGTGGTCGTGGTGGGCCTCCGGCAGGATCTCGGCGGCGGCCAGGTAGAGCAGGACTCCGCCGAAGAAACCGAGATAGTCGCCGAGCAGTTCCTCCGGAAGGGTGAACAGCAGGGTGGAGGCCGCGCCGACCAGGGGCGCGAGGGCGTCCGCGACGAGCATCCCGAGGGCCTTGCGGCGGTCGTTCCCGTAGAGGCTCGTGATCGTGTACGTGTTGAAGCCGTCGGCGAAGTCATGGGTGATGACGGCGAGCGCGACGGTGGCGCCCATGCCGCCGCCGACCTGGAAGGCGGCGCCGAGGGCGATGCCGTCCATGAGGCTGTGGCCGACCATCGCGGCGGCGGCGGTGAGACCGACCTGCGGGACCCGCTCCTTCCCCTTCGACGGGACGCCGGGCTCCGCGCCCCAGTCGGCGCCGTGGGCGGCCCTGCGCACGGCGAGGAGCCGTTCCACCGCATGGGCGAAGAGGAAGCCGCCGACGAAGAGCAGCAGGGCCTCGGGGACGCCGAAGACCTCGCCGCCCGCCGCGGACAGGGCCTCCGGCAGCAGGTCGAGTCCGACCACGCCGAGCATGAGGCCCCCGGCGAGCCCGAGGACCAGGTGGCGGCGGTCGGTGACGCGCTGCGCGACCCAGCCGCCGAAGAGCGTCATGAGGAACGCGCCGAGCGCGACGACTACAGCCATGGGCCTTTGGTAACGGATGGGGTGCCGTACGCGCACCTCGGCGTCGGGGCGCGGTCCGGGGTCCCCGCCGAGGAGATCCTGGCCCTGATCGGGGTCGTGCTGCGGGAGGCGGGGCTGACGCGCGGGGACGTCCGCGCGCTGGCCACGCTGGACGCGCGGGCGGCGGAGCCGGGCGTCAGGGAGGCGGCGGAGGCGCTCGGCGTACCGGTGCGGGGGTATCCGGCCGAGGAGCTCGCGGCGGTACGCGTACCGCATCCCTCGGCGCTCCCGCTGGCCGTCACGGGCACCCCGTCGGTGGCGGAGGCGGCGGCCCTGCTGTCGGCCGCGCACGCCGTTCCGCGTGCGCGGGCCGAGGCGGAAGCGATGCCCGGGGCTGAAGGGATGGCAGGGACTGAAGGGATGGCAGGGGGCAGAGCGGGGCTCGGGGCCTGGGCGGAACCCGGGGTCGGAGAGCAGCCCAGGGGCGAAGGGGAACCCGGGGGCAGAGAGGAGCCCGGGGGCGGAGAGGAGCCCGGGGCCGGAGCGGGGCCCGGGGGCGAAGGGGAACCCGGGGTGGACGCGGGGGGCGGGGACGGAGGGCGGCCCGGGGCCGGAGGGATCGCGGGCCGGGGCTTACTTCTCGTACCGAAACGGAAATCACGGCGCACAACGTGCGCTCTCGCCGCTTTCATACCGATTCGTCCGAACGAAGTTGCCTCAGGCGTACGGTTGTTGCCCGTGACTCACGGGTACATCGCTGGCGAGCCCGGCTCACCCCCCACCCTCCCCACCCCCCCACACGACGGCGGTCATGGATCTGTACCCCGATACCGACGCCCACGACCTGCGCCACCACGGTGACGCCGAGGTCCGGGACGAGAAGCTCACCGACCTGGCGGTCAACGTCCGGACGAACACCCCGCCGGACTGGCTGCGCGAGCGCATCGCCGCCTCCCTGACCTCGCTGGCCTCCTATCCCGACGGCCGGGCCGCGCGGGCGGCCGTCGCCGAACGGCACGACCTGCCCCCGAACCGGGTGCTGCTCACGGCGGGCGCGGCGGAGGCGTTCGTGCTGCTGGCGCGGGCGCTGCCGGTGCGGCGGCCCGTGGTGGTGCATCCGCAGTTCACCGAGCCGGAGGCGGCGCTGCGCGACGCGGGCCACACGGTGGGCCGGGTGGTGCTGCGCGCGGCGGACGGATTCCGGCTGGACCCGGCGGCGGTCCCGGAGGAGGCGGACCTGGTGGTGGTCGGGAACCCCACGAACCCGACCTCCGTCCTGCACCCCGCCGAGCGGATCGCCGAGCTGGCCCGCCCCGGGCGGATCCTGGTGGTCGACGAGGCCTTCATGGACGCGGTGCCGGGCGAGCGCGAGTCGCTGGCCGGGCGCACCGACGTGCCGGGGCTCGTGGTGCTGCGCAGCCTCACCAAGACGTGGGGGCTCGCCGGGCTGCGGATCGGGTACGCGCTGGCCGCGCCGGAGACGCTCGCTCTCCTGGAGCGGGCGCAGCCGCTGTGGCCGGTGTCGACGCCCGCGCTCGTGGCGGCGGAGGCCTGTGTGTCGCGCGGGGCGCTGGCGGAGGCGGAGCACGCGGCGCACCGGATCGAGGTGGAGCGGGCCCATCTGCTGGCCGGGCTCGCGGAGTTCGAGGAGGTGCGGACGGTGTCGGCGGCGGCGGGTCCGTTCGTGCTGGTCCGGATCGAGGGGGCGGACGCGGTGCGGGAGCGGCTGCGGGCCCTGGGGTTCGCGGCCCGCCGGGGCGACACGTTCCCGGGGCTCGACCGGAACTGGCTGCGGCTCGCGGTCCGGGACCGGGTGACGACGAACCGGTTCCTCCAGGCCCTCGACCAGGCCCTGCTGATGGGCGGGTGAGCGGGGGCCGGGGAGGGCGGTGACGACACCGCCCTCCCCGGCCCCGGTCGCTCCCCGGCGCCCCCTCGGGCGGTCAGCCCCGCGAGCGGGCGCGCGAGCGGGTCAGCGCGAGGGCGCCGCCGCCCGCCACGAGGAGGGCGAGCGCCCCGCCCGCGATGTACGGGGTGGTGGAGCTGCCGCCGGTCTCGGCGAGGTTCCCGGTGGGCGTGGTGCCGCCGGTGTGCGGCTCGGTGCCACCGGTGCCGCCCGTGCTACCCGTGCCGCCGGAACCGCCCGTACCGCCGGATCCGCCGGTGCCCCCGGTGCCGCCCGGCTGGCCGGTGGGCTGGGTCGTCGGCTTCTCGGTCGGCTTCTGGGTCGGCTTCTCCGTGGGCTTCTGCGTCGGCTTCTCGGTGGGCTTCTCCGTCGGCTTCTCCGTCGGAGCCGTGCCCTTGGGCGTCTCGCAGGTGGCCTCGACGAGCGTCACGGTGCCGTCGACCTCGGCCACGCCGAGGTTCAGCGGGTTGACCTTCACCTTCAGTTCGAGGGCGGTCGCCGCCGCCGTACGGGAGGTGGTGGAGGTACGGGAGAGGTCGAGGGTGACCTCACCGACACCGGGGACGGAGACGTGCGTCCGGCCGCCGGTGGACAGGGTGGTCTTCTTGCCGAGCACGGTGACGTGCCCGAGCAGGTTGGATTCGGCGACCGGCTTCCTGCCGACCTCGCACAGCGCCCTGGAGGTGACCTGCTCGACCTCGATCAGGGAGAGCAGCGGGAGACCGGGCACGTGGACGCGGGCCTTGACGAGGTTCACGTACCCCTCGGACTTCCGCTTGTCGACGGTGGCCTTCGAGGTGGCGACGTCGGCGGCGAGGACGTCGACCGGCTTTCCGTTCTCGGCGCCCTGGACCCTCACGGAGAGGGCGGTCCGGCTCTCGGTCTCCGGCGCCCTGACCTCGTTGAGGGAGGCCCGCAGCGGCACGTTCACCGCCTTGCCGAGGAGGGAGACATCGAGACCGGCCCGCAGGACGACGGCGGTGGCGCTCCCTTCGCCGCCCGCGGCCTGGGCCGCCGGTGCCCCGAGGAGGACGGGACCGACGGCCAGGGCGGCGACGGTCGCGGCGGCGGCGGAACGGCGCACGGACATGCCGAAGGTGTTGCTGTTCAAGATGGTGGAACCCCCACAAGAGACATGGCGTCGCCTGCCGCTCACCACGGGGACAGTGGGTCGGTGCGGCCTCGGCGACTTGAGACACCGGAATCTTTACGCACGGAGAGTGAACCGGCAGTCGCCTGCGGTGAGTTCACTCCAAAGGGGGGTTTCCGTGTTCATTTTCGATTTTTTTCGACACAACCGTTGCCCGTTGTCACGCGTCTTTCGCACGCGGGAGCGGACCGGCGGGCGGGCGGGAAGAGTGAGAACGACCGGCCCCGTGCGGGGGTAACGGATCGTCAACCCGACGCGTCCCGCCTCCGGCGGCCCGGGGCCCGGCCGCTCAGCCCGCGCGCCAGTACCCGAGCGCGTGGACGCGCTCCTTCGGCAGGGCCAGTTCCTTGCGCGCGTACGTGGCGAGGGTGCGGGTGGTGGCGGTGTCGCAGGCGATCCAGACGTACGGGTCGGCGTCGGCCAGCTCCGGGAGTTCGGCCTTCACCCGGGCGACCAGGTCCGCGCCGCCGTTCTTGCGGGGCACCCGGCGCAGCTCGTGGTGGTCGGGGTCGAGCCGGACCGGCAGCTCCTCGTCGGAGGCGTGCTGGGTCTCGAACCAGACGGTGGCCGGGATTCCGGGGAGCGCGTCCAGCAGGGAGTTGACGGCGGGCAGGGAGGCCGGGTCACCGATCACCAGAAGTCGCCCGGGGCGCGGCTCCGGGGCCTCGAAGCCGGCCCCCTGGAGGGTCGCCTCCAGCGTGTCGCCGGGGGCGCAGGCGCGGGCCCAGCGGCTGGCGGGACCGTCGTGGAGGGCGAACTCCAGGCTGAAGGTGCCCGCGTCGACGTCCGGGTCGACCAGGGTGTAGCCGCGCTGGTGCGGTTTGCCCGCGCTCTCGAACCAGGCGCGCACCCACATCGTCGGGTGGGTCCCGGCCGCCGCGAGGAGCCCGCCGTCCGTGAAGCGCACCCGGCGGTAGTCCTCGGTGACCTGCTCGGCTCCCGTCACGGTGAACGTGAAGTCCTTGCCGCGCATCAGCTTGAGAACGGCACCCTGCCAGCCGTGACCCACCGTGATCCCCTGTCCTGGAGTCCTGTAGATTAATTTAGGCCAGCCTAACCTAAGAAGTATGGGAAGAACATGGCGCCGACCATGGCGGAATCAGGTACGGGAACGGGGTCCGCGTGAGCATCGAGGTCTACCGGGACGCCTGGGGCGTCCCTCATCTGCGCGCCGCCGACCCGGACGAACTCGCCTTCGCCCAGGGCCGGACCACCGCCCACGACCGGGCGTGGCAGCTGGAGGTCGAACGGCACCGGGCCCAGGGCACCACCGCCGCGTTCCTCGGCGCCGCCGAACTCGACTGGGACGTCTTCGCCCGGCGCACCCGGCTCGCGGACACCGCCCGGCGCTGCTACGAGCGGCTCGCCCGCGAGGACGCCCCGACGGCCGCCTGGGTCCGCGCCTACGCGGCCGGGGTCAACGACGGTCTCGCCGAAGGGGCCCGGCGCGCGCCGGAGTTCGCCACGACCGGACTCGCGCCCGGCCGCTGGGAGCCGTGGACACCGCTCGCGGTCTGGCTCTCCACCCACATCCTCTTCGCCGGTCTCCCCACCAAGCTGTGGCGCGAGGAGGTCGCCCGGCGGCTCGGCGAGGAGTGGACCGAGCTCTTCGCCACGGACGGCCCCGGCACCTCGGGCTCCAACGGCTGGCTGGTCACGGGCGCCCGTACGGAGAGCGGGGCCGCCCTGGTGGCCGGGGACCCGCACCGGTTCATCGAGGCGCCCGGCGTCTACCAGCAGATCCGGCTCGCCTGCCCCTCGTACGACGTGGTGGGACTCGCCGTGCCCGGTGTCCCCGGGCTCGCCCACTTCGGCCACACCGGCCCGGTGGCCTGGGCGATCACCAACGCGATGGCCGACTACCAGGACGTCTACCGGGAGCGGCTGCGGCGGCTCCCGGACGGCGGCCTTGAGGCGTACGGCCCCGACGGCTGGAGCCCGGCGACGGTCCACACCGAGACCGTCGGGGTCGCGGGCGCGGAACCGGTCGTCATCGAGGTGATCGAGACGGACCGGGGCCCGGTGATCTTCGACGCGGTGGCCGGTCCGGAGGCCTCCGGACCGGGGGCCCCGCCGGAGACCTCCGGCGGGGCCGGGGACGGGCCGGTGGGCGACGGCGTCCTCCACGCCCTCAGCCTGCGGCACCCGCCCCGCGTCACCGGCGACCTCGGCTTCGGGACGCTGCCCGCGCTGCTGCGCGCCCGTACCGTCGCCGACGTGGACACCGCCCTCGACGGCTGGGTCGAGCCCGTCAACGTGGTCCTGGCCGCCGACACCGGGGGCGGCACCCTGCACCGGACCGCCGGCCACGTACCCGTACGGCACCGGGCCAACTCCCTTCGGACCGTGCCCGCCTGGGACCCGGCGCACGCCTGGGAGCCCGCGCCCGCGCCGCTGCCGCGCGCCGAGGTGGCCGGGCACGCCGTGATGGCGAACGCCCGGGGCCTGGCCGCGCCCCTCGGCATCGAGTTCGCGCCGCCGCACCGGGCCGACCGGATCGACGCGCTCCTCGGCGCCGGCGACCGGTGGACCCCGGAGAACACCACGACCGTCCACACCGACACCGACAACCCCTCGGCGGCGCGGCTGCTCGCGGCCGTGGACCGTGCCGCGAGCGGCCTCTCCCCCGCCGCGTCCGCCGTCCGCGACCGGCTCCTCGCCTGGGACCGGCGGATGGACGCGGAGAGCACCGGAGCCGGGCTCTACGCGGCCGTGCGCGGAGCCGTGGTGCGCCGCCTCGCCGCCCACGAGGCCTTCGCCGCGCTGCGCGACGCCCACACCCCGTACCCCGCGCTCCTGCGGCCCTGGCTGGTCCTCGGCCCCCGCGTGGCCTTCGCCCTGGAGACGCTGCTCGTGGCCGGTCCCGTGCCCTCGGAGGACGTCGACAGGATCGTGCGCGAGGCGCTCGACGAGACCGGGTCCGGCGAACCGCCAGCCGCCTGGGGCGTGACCCACCGGCTCGCGCCCTGGCAGGCGCTGCCCGACCCGGACGACGAGCACTGGCCGGGCCTCGGCGGGGACCACGACTGCGTGCTCTCCACGTCCAGCGTGCCCGGCTGGACCGACCTCAGCGGCCGGGCCTCCGCCGCCCGCTACGTCTGGGACCTCGCCGACCGGGAACGGAGCCGCTGGATCGTGCCCCTCGGCGCGTCCGGCGTGCCCGGCGACCCGCACCACCGGGACCAGCTCCCGCTGTGGCTGCGGGGCGACCTCGCCCCCGTCACCACCGACTGGCACCACCTCACCAAGGAGCAGGGATGACCACCGCCGTTCACGTCCAGCACGTCGAGGGCTTCGGCACCGTCACGGTCCGGCCCGTGGACCCCGACCGGGACGCTCCCCTCCTGCACGGCTGGGTCAACGAGGAGCGGTCCCGCTTCTGGGGCATGGTCGGCACCACCGTCGAGCAGGTCCGCGAGACCTACGCCCACCTCGACTCGCTCAGCACCCACCACGGCTTCCTCGTCAGCAGGGACGACGAGCCGGTCGCGCTCTTCCAGACGTACGACCCGGCTGCCGACCGCGTCGGCGAGTGCTACGAGGTGCTGCCCGGGGACGTCGGCGTGCACCTGCTGATCGCCCCCGGCACGGCCCCCCGGCCGGGCTGGACGGGGCAGCTGCTCACCGCGCTGATCGCGTTCTCGCTGCGGGACCACGACCGGGTGGTGGTCGACCCGGACGCCTCCAACGAGAAGGCCGTCGCCCGTATGGTCCGGGCGGGCTTCGCCCTCGGCCCGCTGGTCGTGCTCCCCGAGGTGGACCTGCCGGAGGTCTTCATCCCGGAGAAGAAGGCCCAGCTCGCCTTCCTGACGAAGCGCTGAGGCCGGGGCCTGGGGGGCTGTCCTGGGGCCGGGGCCCCGGCGTGCGCGTCCCCGAGTCGGGTGTGCCCGGGGCCGGACGTCTCCGGGGCGGACCGCCCGGGGTACGGGCCCGGCGGGGCCCCCGGCGGGGCCCGCGACCCGAGGCCGGGACCCCTTGGGCAGGGACCCGGGACGATTCACCGGGGGCCTGCCACGGGAAGGCCCCCGGGACCGGGTCCAGGCCCGGCGCCCCGGGGCCGGGGCCTCGGGCGGGAGTCCGGCTCCTGGGCCGTACCGGGCAGGCTCCGGGGCCGAGGCCCTCTGGCGGGCCCCAGGACGGATACCGGACGGTCCTGCCAGGACCCCGGGGAACCGGGTCCAGGGACCGGGGCCCAGGGCAGGGCCTGGGCAGGGGGCAGGGCCGGGCCCGGGGCCCGGAGCCGAGACCGCCACCGACCGGGCCCGTCCGGAGCTCTGACGGAGGGCCACCGGGAGCATCCGGCCGCCCCGGCGCCCGCCGCACCCGGCCTCCGTGAGGCCGTCAGGCCGTCAGGCCGTCAGGCCACCGCACGGCCGTTGACGATGATCCGGCGCGGGGCCGCGAGGGCGCGGACGTCCTCGCGCGGGTCCTGGCCGTAGACGACGAGGTCGGCGGGGGCGCCCTCCTCCAGGGACGGGCGGCCCAGCCAGGCCCTGGCCCCCCAGGTGGTGGCCGACAGCGCGTCGAGCGGCGGAATGCCCGCCCGGGTCAGCTCCTCGACCTCCTCGGCGACGAGACCGTGCGCCAGGGAGCCGCCCGCGTCGGTGCCGACGAAGACCGGGACGCCCGCGTCGAAGGCGGCGCGGACGGTGTCGTACCGGCGCTCGTGCAGCCGTCGCATATGGGCCGACCAGCGGGGGAACTTCGCCTCCCCGCCGTCGGCGAGGTGCGGGAAGGTCGCGATGTTGACCAGCGTCGGGACGATCGCGACGCCCCGCTCCGCGAAGAGCGGGATGGTGTCCTCGGTGAGCCCGGTCGCGTGCTCGACACAGTCGATGCCCGCCTCGACGAGGTCCCTGAGCGAGTCCTCGGCGAAGCAGTGCGCGGTGACGCGGGCACCGAGCCGGTGGGCCTCGGCGATGGCCGCCCCGACCTCCGCGCGCGGCCAGCAGGCGGTGAGGTCCCCGGCCTCCCGGTCGATCCAGTCGCCGACGAGCTTGACCCAGCCGTCACCGCGCCGGGCTTCCCCGCCCACGTACGCGACGAGGTCGGCGGGCTCGATCTCATGGGCGTAGTTGCGGATGTAGCGGCGGGGCCTGGCGATGTGCCGACCGGCCCGGATGATCTTCGGGAGGTCCTCGCGCGCGTCGATCCAGCGCGTGTCGGCGGCCGAACCGGCGTCCCGGATGAGCAGCGTCCCCGCGTCCCGGTCGGTGAGGGCCTGCTTCTCGCTGGTGGCCTCGTCGACGGGACCGTGCCGGTCGAGACCGACGTGGCAGTGGGCGTCGACGAGTCCGGGCAGCGCCCAGCCCTCGACGGTGACCGCCTCGGCGGCCGGACGGTCGAAGGTGATCCGCCCGCCGACGCACCACAGTTCGTCCCGTACGTCCTCGGGTCCGACGAGCACCCGCCCCTTCACGTGCAGCACCGTGTGATCGCTCATGCCCGCACTGTACGAGGGCGGGCCCCCGCGCCGCCGCCCCGCGCCCTCCCCCTCCCTTCCCTCCCTTCCCTCCCTGTCCGGGCGCCCCGCGCGGGACCCACCGGAAGCACCGGAACGAATCCCCTTTTGTACAGGTGGGCCAAGGGGCGCGGGACCGCGCCTCGGTACCCTGATGCCCAGTTCCGCCCATCGAACCGAGTCGAAGAAGGCACCGCCGTGACCGTGACACATCCGCTCCTGGACCTGGCCCCGCTGACCGCCGCGCACTTCGCGTCGATCGAGCGCCGGGTGGCCGCGCTGCTCTCCACGGAGCAGGACGTGGTGATCACCCAGGGCGAGGCGCTGCTCCCCCTGGAGGGCTGCATCCGCAGCGGGGCACGGGCGGGTTCGACCGCGCTGAACGTGGTCACGGGCCCGTACGGGCAGACCTTCGGCAACTGGCTGCGGGACTGCGGCGCGACCGTGGTGGACCTGGTGGTGCCCTTCCACACGGCGGTCACCGCCGAGCAGGTGGAGCGGGCCCTCGCCGAGCACCCGGAGATCGACTTCGTGTCGCTCGTGCACGCGGAGGCGGCGACCGGCAACACCAACCCGGTGGCCGAGATCGGTGAGGTCGTCCGGGCGCACGGCGCGCTGTTCTACCTGGACGCGGTGGCCTCGATCGGCGCCGAGCCGGTGCTGCCGGACGCCTGGGGCGTGGACATGTGCATCATCGGCGCGCAGA
This sequence comes from Streptomyces sp. NPDC087215, assembly GCF_044744885.1. Taxonomy (NCBI): domain Bacteria; kingdom Bacillati; phylum Actinomycetota; class Actinomycetes; order Kitasatosporales; family Streptomycetaceae; genus Streptomyces; species Streptomyces sp. NPDC087215. The sequence goes on along the minus strand of NZ_JBIUZD010000002.1, from coordinate 984,207 downwards.
AGGCGATGGGCGGCCCCGCCGGTGTGTCGGCGGTGTCGGTGAGCGCGCGGGCCTGGGAGCGCTTCGCGGCGAACCCGGCGGCGCCGCGCCGCTCGTACCTCTCCCTCCTGGACTGGAAGGAGCGCTGGATCGACGGCGGGCGGAAGACGCTGCTGCACGCGCCCGCGCAGCTGGAGATGCTGGCCCTTGAGGCGTGTGTGGAGCGGATCGAGGCCGAGGGTCTGGACGCCCTGATGGCGCGGCACGCCTCGGCGGCGGCAGCGACCCGGGCGGGCGCGCTGGCGCTGGGCGGCGGTCTGGAGCCGTACGTGTACGAGGCGGCGGACGCGGCCCCGGTGGCGACGACGCTGCGCGTCCCGGCCGGTACGGACGCCTCGGAGCTGGTGGCGAAGGCGCTGGCCGCCGATCCGTCGCTGCCGCTGATCGCGGGTGGCGGGGCGCTGGCCCAGGAGATGATCCGGGTCAACCACTACGGGGTGGACGCGACTCCGGGCGCGGTGCAGTCCTCGCTGGCCGCGCTGGGCGCGGCGCTCGGCGAGACGGGCCGCGCGGTGGACCTGGAGGGCGCGCGCCGGGCGGTCACCGAGGCCTGGTGAGACACGCCCCCTGGGATCTGCCGGGGGCGGTACGTCGTCGTACGGCGGGAGGGCGGGGTCCGGTCGCGGGTCCCGCCCTCCGGCGTGTCCGGGTTACAGGGCCGGGTAGTCGACGTATCCGCGCGCGTCGCCGCTGTACATGGTGGTGGGGTCCAGCGGGTTGTAGGGGCCGTCGGTGCGCAGCCGGGCGGGCAGGTCGGGGTTGGCGACGAAGAGCCTGCCGAAGGCGACGAGGTCGGCGGTGCCGTCCTCGACCAGGGCGAGGGACTCGGCGCCGGTCGGGCCCTCGGTGGCCGGGTTGAGGATGAAGGTGCCGCTGAACCGCTTGCGCAGGTCGAGGACGAGGGGGCGGCGCTCGGGGGCGGTCTCCAGGACGTGGAGGTAGGCGATGCCGACCGGTTCGACGGCGTCGAGCAGGGCCGCGTACAGCTCCTCGGTCTCCGTCTCGGAGATGTCGTTGAGGGTGTTGGCCGGGGAGATGCGCAGGCCGGTGCGCTCGGGGCCGATCTCGGCGGCGACGGCCCGGACGACCTCGGCGGCGAAGCGGATGCGGTGGGCGACCGGGCCGCCCCACTCGTCGGTGCGGTGGTTGGAGCCGGTGGCCAGGAACTGGTGGATGAGGTAGCCGTTGGCGCCGTGGATCTCGACTCCGTCGAAGCCCGCCTCCACGGCGTTGCGGGCGGCGGTGGCGAAGCCCTCGACGGCCTCGCGGATCTGGTCGCCGGTGAGTTCGCGCGGGACGGGGTAGCCCTTGGGTCCCTCGGGGGTGAAGACCTGTCCGGCGGCGGCGACCGGGGAGGGGGCGACGGGGTGCAGGCCGCCGTCGAGGAGGTCCGGGTGGCCGATCCGTCCGGCGTGCATCAGCTGGGCGAAGATCCGGCCGCCGCGCGCGTGGACGGCGTCGGTGACCTCGCGCCAGGCGGCGATCTGCGCGCGGCTGTGCAGTCCGGGGGTGAAGGGGTAGCCCTGGCCTCCGGGGACCGGCTGGACGCCTTCGGTGATGATCAGTCCGGCAGTGGCGCGCTGGGCGTAGTACTCGGCGACGAGCGCGGTGGGGGTGCGGCTCGTGGCGTCGGCGCGGCTGCGGGTCATGGGCGCCATGGCGATGCGGTTGGCGAGCCGGGTGCCGGCGAGGTCGACGGGGTCGAAGGCGGTGGTCATGGCTGTCCCCTTCACAATTTTATGTGGTCGGCCAACTATCTGGCCCGGATGTCACTGTAGCCCATTGGTTGGCCGACCAAGGTAATCTGGGGGAAGAGCCGTCCCGAGGAGTCCGCATGTCTGGAAACGACCCCGTCTGTACCGAACCGGCGCCGTCCGCCGCCCGTGGCGGGCCCGTCGGCGTCGCCCTGGCCCGCGTCGCCCGGATGCACCGGATCGCCGCCGGACGCGGACTGCGGGAGCTCGGCCTCTACCCCGGCCAGGAGATGATGATGATGCGGCTCTGGGACTGCGGGCCCGTCCGCCAGTCCGAGCTGATCCAGTCCCTCGGCCTCGACGCCTCCACGGTCACCAAGATGCTCCAGCGCCTGGAGCAGTGCGGCCATGTCCGGCGCGGCCCGGACCCGGCCGACCGGCGCGCGGTCCTGGTCGAGGCGACGGAGGAGGGCCGGGCGCTGCGGGCCGGGGTCGAGGGCGTCTGGACGGAACTGGAGGCGCTCTCCCTGCGCGGTCTGCCCCCGGAGGAGCGCGCGGAACTGGCCCGGCTCCTCGGCCTCGTGGCCGAGAACCTGCGTGAGGAGGCGGGCGAGGCGGGGGAGTGCCCTACGGGGCCGGGGAACTGCTGAGGACGTCCGGGGAGGGGCGGTACGGGTGACCCGTACCGCCCCTCCCCAGGACACCGGGCCGGGTCGGGTCGGGTCGGGGGAATCCGGTCAGCCCGCCAGGACGTCCAGGGCGCGGTCGACCTCGGCCGCCGTGTTGTACAGGTGGAACGAGGCCCGCAGGTTCCCCGCGCGGTCCGAGAGCAGGATGTCCGCCGCGCGCAGCGCGTCCGCGCGGTGGCCGAGGCCGGGGACCGCGACGACCGTGGAGTCGTCCGCGACCGGCTCGTGCCCCAGGGTGCGCAGACCGGCGCGGAACCGGGCCGCGAGCCCCTTGTCGTGGGCCTCGATCCGCTCGATGCCGACCTCTTCGAGGAGCGCGAGCGAACTGGCGGCGCCGTGGTAGGCGTGGAAGACCGGCGGCTCGTCGAAGCGGCGTGCGGAGCGGGCGAGTTCACGGACCGGGCCGTAGTTGTTGGTCCACAGCTCCTCGCCGGTGACCCAGTTGGCGTGGATCGGGAGCAGCGAGTCCTGCGCCTCCTCCGTGACGGTGAGGAAGGACGCCCCGCGCGGACAGAGCAGGTACTTGTAACCGCCCGCCACCGTGTAGTCCCACTCCCCCGCCCGCAGCGGCAGCCACCCGGCCGACTGGGTGGCGTCGAGGAGCGTACGGGTGCCGTGGGCCGCCGCGGCGGCCCATATCGCCGCGAGGTCGGCCGTGCGCCCGTCCGCCGACTGCACGGCGGAGAAGGCGACCAGCGCGGTCCCGGACCCGATGGACTCGGCGAGGCGGTCCAGCGGGACGAACCGGGTCTTGAGGTCGCCCCGGATCGTGAAGGGGGTGAGGACGGAGGAGAAGTCCCCTTCGGGGAAGAGGATCTCGGCCCCGGCGGGCATCGACTGGGCGATCATCCCGCAGTGCACGCCGACGGAGGTGCCGAGGGCGACCCGGTCGGTTCCGACGCCGACAAGACGGGCGTACGCGGCGCGGGCCTCGGCCACGACGGAGAAGCTGCCCGCGCCGTCGGGGCGGCCCTCGGCGGTCTCCCGCGCGAGGAGCGTGACGGCCTCGACGGTACGGCGGGGCAGCAGCCCGCAGGCGGAGGTGTTGAGGTAGGTCTTCGTCGGCGCGAACTCGGCGCCGCCGAGCGGCTGGTCCAGGGATTCCATGGGCCCAGCCTGGGTTCCCGGCGATCACCCGTCAATCACCCGCCCCCGGACCGGCCCGCGCCACCGCGGGCCGAACGGCCGGAGAGCGGATACCGGACGGCCGCTGCGGGCCGGAGGGCGCGGGACTCGGGCCGGTCGGGGGCAGGGCCGCAGCCGGGGCGGGGGCCGCAGGAGCGGGGCCGGGAGGACCGGCGCGGGAGGCCCTGCCGGGGCCGTAGGACCGGGGCCGCCGGTGAGCCGGGGCCGGGGCGCGGGAGCGGGGCCGGAGTCTGCGGGACTCGGGCCGGTCGGGGCCGGGCCGGGCGCACCAGGGTCGGGAGGCGGGGGTCTGGGCCCCTGCCGGGGCCGTGGAGCCGGTGGCCGTAGAGCCAGGGCCCGTCCGTGGGAGCGGGAGGACCGGGGGCGGAGTCTGCGGCACTCGGGCCTGTGGGCGGCCGGGACCGTGGAACCGGGATCGGGGAACCCTGCCGGGGCCGTAGGGCCGGGGCCACCGGTGAGCCGGGGCCCGGGGGGCCTGGGCCTGCGGAGCTCCGGCCTGTGGGTGCCCGGGGGCCCGGGTCGGGGAGGTCCAGGGCCGGAGGCCGTAGGTTCCGCTCACGCCCCGGCCGCCCCGGACGCCCGGTCGTTCAGGCTCCCGGGACCTCGCAGGTGCCGTCCGGGCCGCAGGCCTCCGCGTCCCCGCCGACCGGCTGGAGGGCCCGGCCCTGCCAGGCCTGCTCCAGGGCCTGGGTGAAGACCTCGGCGGGCTGGCCGCCGGAGACGCCGTAGCGGCGGTCGAGGACGAAGAACGGGACGCCGTTGGCGCCGAGTTCGGCGGCCTCGCGCTCGTCCGCGCGCACGGCGTCCGCGTACGCGGTCGGATCGGCGAGGACGGAGCGGACCTCCGCCTCGTCGAGACCGGCCTCGACGCCGAGCGCCAGCAGGGTGGCGTCGTCGAAGACGGAGCGCTCCTCGGCGAAGTTGGCGCGGTAGGCCAGGTCCAGGAGTTCGCTCTGCCGGCCGCGCTCCTTCGCCAGGTGCAGCAGACGGTGGATGTCGAAGGTGTTGCCGTGGTCCCGGCCGTCGGTCAGGTAGCCGAGGCCCTCGGACCGCGCGTTCGACGCGACGTGCGCCTCCATGGCGCGTGCCTCGTCGAGGGTGCGGCCGTACTTCTCGGCGAGCATCTCCAGGACGGGGCCCGTGTCGCCCTTGGGACGGTTCGGGTCGAGCTCGAAGGAGCGGTGCACCACCTCGACGTCGTCGCGGTGGGCGAAGGCCGCGAGCCCCTGCTCGAACCGGGCCTTCCCGATGTAGCACCAGGGGCAGGCGATGTCGCTCCAGATCTCGACGCGCATAGGACTTCTCTCCGAGGGGTACCGGTGGTCGGACGGGTGTTCTCCGGGGAACGTCCTCGCCGGTCCGGATCATTCCGTTTCGGGCCCCGGTGTGAGCCGGAGCACGAGGTGGTCGCCGTCGCGGGGGCGCTCGGGGTCCGGGACCCAGCCGTGGGCCGCGTAGAACGCCAGGGCCCGTTCGTTCTTCTCGAAGACCTCCAGGCGTACGGAGGGGGTCCCGGCGGCACGCCAGACGCGGACGCAGGCGGCGTGGAGCGCGGTGCCGACGCCTGACCGCCAGCGGGCGGGCAGCACATGGAGCTGGGTGAGGTGGGTGAGTCCTTCGCGCTCCCCGTACGCGGCGACGCCCACGACCTCCGCGTCGCGCTCGGCGCAGAGCACCGTCCCGCGCCCCACGGCGGCGGCCCAGCCCGCCCGGGAACGGGCTGTCTCCTCGGGCCCGAGGAACTCGGCGTCCGGCAGGTGGCCCCGGTAGTAGGTGGCGCGGGCCTCGGTGTGGAGGGCGACGACGGCATCGAGATCTGCGGCGGTGGCGAGTCTGATCACAGCCCTACAGGACGCGGGAGCCGGTGACCCGGTTGCGGCGGACCCCGGCCTCCCGGACACGAGGTGGCATCCGGCAGACAGGGCCTGGGGCCGGGGCACGCGGGCCCCGCCGGTGTCGCCGGAGCTGGCTCCGGGGGCTCCGGGGCGGGCCCGCCGGCTCCGCAGGGCCCGGGGCAGGGGCGGAGCGCCCCCGTACGGATCTCCCCTGATCCGGCGCCGCCGGGAAGGCCCTGGTGCGACGGGGTACGACCCGCGCCCCGCGCCCCTCAGCCGGACGACGGGCGGCGCGCGGCTGTCGACGGACGGCGGACCCCGGCGCCTTCCCGTCTCAGTGTCTCCGTACTCCCCGTGGGTTCCCGTCGCGGAGTTCCGGCGGGAGCAGGTGGTCCGGGGTCGACTGGTAGGCGACCGGGCGGAGCCAGCGTTCGATCGCGGTCGCGCCGACCGAGGTCGAGGTGGAGGTGGTGGCCGGGTAGGGGCCACCGTGGTGCTGGGCGGCGGCGACGGCGACACCGGTGGGCCAGCCGTCGACGAGCACCCGGCCCGCGAGCGGGGTGAGTTCGGCGAGGAGTCCGGCCGCCTCCGGGTCGTCGCGGCCGATGTGCAGGGTGGCGGTGAGGTTGCCGGGCAGCCGGGAGAGGACCTCCGCCAGCTCCGTACGGGAGGCGTAGCGGGCGACGACGGTGACGGGACCGAAGCACTCCTCCAGGAGGAGGCGGTGGCCGTCCTCGGCGAGCCGGGCGGCGTCGACGGCGAGGACCCCCGCGGTGACCGTGTGCGCGTCCGCCGCCCCGGGGGCCACGGGCGTCTTCACCCCGGAGAGCGCGGCGCGCCCGGCGACTCCGGTGACGAACGCCTCCCGCATCCGGTGGTCGAGCAGGACGGCCGGGCCGGTCGCGGCGAGCGCGGCGGCGAGGGCGTCGAGGAAGCGGTCGCCCGCCTCGCCGGAGGGGGCGAGGACGAGGCCGGGCTTGGTGCAGAACTGGCCCGCGCCCAGGGTCATGGAGGCGGCCAGACCCGCGCCGAGCTCCTCGGCGCGCTCCCCCGTCGCGGCGGTGGTGAGCACCACCGGGTTGAGGGAGCCGAGTTCGCCGTGGAAGGGGATGGGGACGGGCCGGGCCGAGGCCGCGTCGAAGAGGGCGCGGCCGCCGCGCACCGAGCCGGTGAACCCGGCCGCCGCGACGAGCGGGTGCCGGACCAGTTCCACGCCCGCGTCGAAGCCGTGGAGGAGGACGACGACGTCCTCCGGGAGACCGCTGTCGGCGGCGGCGCGGCGGAGCAGCGCGGCGCACAGCTCGGAGGTGGCCGGGTGGTCGGGGTGGGCCTTGACGACCACGGGGCAGCCCGCCGCGAGGGCGCTGGCGGTGTCGCCGCCGGGGAGGGAGAAGGCGAGCGGGAAGTTGCTGGCCGCGTAGACGGCGACGACGCCCAGGGGGATCTTCCAGCGGCGCAGGTCGGGCCGGGGCGGGGTGGCCCCGGGGTCGGGCAGGTCGATGCGCACGTCGAGGTAGGAGCCGTCCTCGACGACCTCGGCGAAGGCCCTCAACTGGGCTGTGGTGCGGGCGAGTTCACCGGTGAGACGGACGGTCCCGAGGGCGGTCTCGGCGTCGGCGGCGGCCACGATCCGGTCGGCGGCCCCGTCGAGGACGTCGGCGGCGGTACGGAGGAAGGCGGCGCGCACGGTCCGGTCGGCGAGGCTCTCCCGGACCGCGTGCGCGGCCCGTACGGAGCGGTCGACGTCCTCGGCCGTGGCCTCCACCGTGACCCGCTCGCGCGGCTTCCCCGTCCGGGGGTCCACGCTCCACACTGGTTCTGCCGCCACCGCCACGCCCCTGTTCGCTATTCTGAACGCTGTTCCTGTGGATGAACGAGCATCCGTACGGGACTCTAGGGACGGCCCGGCCGTCCCACAAGGGGTCTGTCCGGCCAGGCGGCCACCGGACGAGGGGAAAGGGGCGAGGTCATGGCGACTTCCGACGCGGGCGGGGCACAGGTGAAGTCCGCGGTGCGGACCGTGGAACTGCTGGAGTACTTCGCGGGACGCCCCGGGATGCACTCGCTGGCCACGGTCCAGGAGGCCGTCGGCTACCCCAAGTCCAGCCTGTACATGCTGCTGCGGACCCTGGTCGAACTGGGCTGGGTGGAGACGGACTCGACCGGCACCCGGTACGGCATCGGGGTCCGGGCGCTGCTCGTCGGCACCTCGTACATCGACGGCGACGAGGTGGTGGCCGCCGCCCGGCCCACCCTGGACCGGCTCTCCGACGACACCACCGAGACCATCCATCTGGCGCGGCTCGACGGCACCAACGTGGTGTATCTGGCGACCCGCCAGTCCCAGCACTATCTGCGCCCGTTCACCCGGGTCGGGCGCAGGCTGCCCGCGCACTCGACCTCGCTGGGCAAGGCGCTGCTGGCCACCCACACGGACGAGCAGGTGCGCAAGCTGCTGCCGGAGACGCTGCCCGCGCTGACCGAGCACACCGTCACGGACCGCGAGCGGCTCATCGAGGAGCTGAGGGTCATCCGTGAGCGGGGGCTCGCGGTGGACCGCGAGGAGAACACGGTGGGGCTGCGCTGCTTCGGCGTCGCGATCCCGTACCGGACCCCGGCGCGGGACGCCGTCAGCTGCTCGGTGCCGGTCGCCCGGCTGACTCCGGCCCATGAGCAGACGGTCAAGGACGCGCTGTTCGACGCGCGGGACCGGCTGGCCCTGGCGACCCGGCGACTCTGAGCCGGGGCCCACTGAGCCAGGGTCCGGGTCCAGGTCCGGACCCGGTCGGGGACGTCCGGTCGGGGACGTCCGGTCGGGGACGTCCGGTCAGCCGCGCTCGGCGAGCGCCGCACGCCAGACCGGGCTGTCCACGTAGTGGTTGTCGTACCGCTCCGAGGACGCCTTGATCTCCTCGAAGTCGGCCTCGCCGCGCATGACCCGGCCGAGCAGGCGCAGGTAGTCGAAGCGGGCCATGCCCGGGGTGAAGACGAACAGGACGTCCGCCTCGGCGCCGGGCGCCGCCGCGAAGGCGTGCGGGGTGTGCGGCGGGACGAGGAGGAGGTCGCCCTGCTCCAGGACGGACAGCTCCTCGCCCACCAGGACCCGGAGCGAGCCGCCGAGCACGTAGAACATCTCCGACGCCCTGGTGTGGAAGTGCGCCGGGGCGCCGACCGCGCCCTTCGCGAAGGTGGAGCGGTAGCTGGTGAGCTGTCCGCCGGTGCTCCCGGAGTCGGCGAGGAGGGTCATCACACTGCTCGGGTCGGCGGTCGTCTCGGCGGTGGCGGCGCGGGTCAGGAGCGGGGCGAAGGTCGTGTTCTCGTTCATGAGGACAACTCTAGGTCTCTATTGACCCTGGCAAGTGGTGCAATTCATCAGTGAATTGTCGGGTCAATCAGTCCGCCCCACACCCCCTGGGACGGAAGCGGCGAAAGCCCGCGGGAGGGATCCGGGGAGCGGCGAAGGCCCACGGCGGGAAGCCCCGGAGACCGTGGCGGCCCACAGGAGGAGCCCCGGAAGGAGCGGCGGCCGGAGATGAAGGTTCGCTGAGAAACCGGATACATCCGGAACGTCCCCCACCGGCCCGTTCGTCCCTCTGGGTGCCATGAACAAGACGATCAGGCGCACCTCTGTCTTCGTGCTCGCCCTGGTGCTCGCCCTGCTGGGCCGGGCCACCTGGGTGCAGGCGTACCAGGGCAAGGCGCTCGCGGACGACCAGAAGAACCGGCGGAAGACGATCGCGCAGTACGCGCAGCCGCTCGGGAACATCGTCGTGGCCGGTGAGCCGGTCACCGGCTCGAAGAGGACGGAGGGGACGGATCTCCGGTACCAGCGCACGTACACCGACGGCGAGCTGTACGCGGCGATCACCGGCTACAGCTCGCAGGCGTACGGGGCGACCCAGCTGGAGGGCGTCTACGCGGACGTCCTCGACGGCACCGACGACCGGCTGAAGAGCCCGCTCGACGCCGTCACCCGGGAACAGCAGAAGCCCGGCACGGTCGTCACCACGATCGACCCGGACGTGCAGAAGGCGGCCTACGAGGCGCTCGGGAAGAAGAAGGGCGCGGCCGTGGCCGTCGATCCGGCGACCGGCCGGATCCTCGCCATGGTCTCCACCCCGTCCTACGATCCGTCGAGGATCGCCGGGACCTCGGACGGCGAGGCGTGGCAGGCGCTGACCACCGACGAGGACAAGCCGATGGTCAACCGGGCGCTGCGCCAGCCGCTGCCGCCCGGCTCGACCTTCAAGCTGGTCGTCGCGGCGGCGGCGCTGGAGGACGGGCTCTACGGCTCCGTGGACACGGCGACGGACAGCCCCTCCCCCTACACCCTGCCGGGCACCCGGACCGTCCTGCGGAACGAGAACGCCTCGGCGCCCTGCGCGGACGCCACGATCCGCACCGCGCTCCAGTACTCCTGCAACAACGTCTTCGCGAAGCTGGCGGCCGACCTGGGGCAGGACAAGGTACGGGCCATGGCGGAGAAGTTCGGCTTCAACGACGCCGAGCTGGACGTCCCGGTCCGCGCCTACCCGAGCGTGTACCCCTCCGGCATGGACCGGGCGCAGACCGCGCTCACCGGCATCGGACAGTTCGACGTGACCGCCACCCCGCTCCAGATGGCGATGGTGTCGGCGGCGATCGCCAACGACGGTCTGCTCGCCGCCCCGCACATGGTGTCGGAGGTCGTCGACTCCGGCGGCGACCCGCTCACCACGTTCGAGGACGGGGACACCCGGCGGATCGTCTCCTCGTCCACCGCCGGGCAGCTGCGCAGCGCGATGCAGACGGTCGTGGAGCGGGGCACGGGAAGCAACGCGGCCGTCGCGGGCGCCGAGGTCGGCGGCAAGACGGGCACGGCCCAGCACGGCGAGAACAACAGCAAGACCCCGTACGCCTGGTTCACCTCGTACGCGAAGGACCCGTCGACCGGGAAGCAGGTCGCCGTCGCGGTGCTGATCGAGGACTCGGGCGCGGCCCGCTCCGAGGTCAGCGGCAACGGGCTCGCGGCCCCGGTGGCGCAGAAGATGATGGCGGCGGCGCTGAAGCGGGGGTGAGGGCGGGCGGGGCGGGCTCCGGAGCGGCGGGCGGAGGGCCTGGACCGGCAGGGCGGACGCTCCCGCTCGGCGCGCGGTTTCCGGCCGTGGAACGGCCTGTTCGGGGCCCCGATTGGCCGTCGGGGCCCGTCACACGGTAAGCAGGGGCACGCTCGTTTCCGAGCACGCATTCGAGTCGGGTGGACGACCCGAACAGAGATCCCGCGGAGGACCGCCGTGCGCCTGCCCCGTTCCCTCTCCGGCTGGACCATGGCCGTCTTCGGGGTGCTCGCCGCCGCGCTCGGGGTCGTCGGTCTGGTCGTCCCGGACGCCCTGCTGACCGTGATGGGCTTCGAGCCGGTGCCCGACGGCGGGCGCGCCGACGGCGACCACACCCTGGTCTTCCTGACGGCCTCCTCGATGGCCGCGCTCAACATGGGCGTCTACTACGTGCTGGCCGCCCTCGCCGACTGGAAGCCCTTCTTCCGCTGGACGGTCCCCTTCCGGCTTCTGACCTGCGCGGTCTTCACCCTCGCGGTCGTCACCGGCCGCGCCCCGAGCGGTTTCCTCGGCGTCGGCCTCTGGGAGGGCCTGGGCGCGCTCGCGACGGGGGCGGCACTGCGGTACGAGAAGCGGGGCGCCGGACGGGTGGCCGAGGAGGCGCCCCAGGTGTGACGGAGGAGGCTCCTCCGTCACACCCCGCCACACCTCCGTCACGACCCCGTCCGGACTCGTACCGTCTCACCCGGATTCATACCGTCTCGTCCGGTCTCGTTCTGGCTCGTCCGGGCTCGTCCGGGATCAGAGGTCGATGTTCGGGCCCTGCGGGACGGAGAAGAGCACGATGTCCCTCAGGCCCTCGATCTTCGCCCCGTCGAACTGGTACTTCTCGAAGGCCCGGCCGGTGATCCCGCGCCGCGTCCCGTCGGTGATCATCCAGATGGAGTCCGAGGACGGGGATCCCGCCAGGATGGCGCCGGAGGACAGGGGACCGCCGTCCGGGATGCTGTAGAGGTCGATCACCTGCTGGATGTTCGCGGTGTTCTTGAACAGGTTGTAGTACGTCCCCGTGTCGGGGATCAGCCGGCGCTGACCGTCCATCACGACGTGGATGGCGGTGGTCCCCACCTGCCGCAGCCGGAAGCCGTTGAGGCCGTTCCAGTCGCTCCGGTACTGCGCGACGCTCCGGGCGGCGCCCTGCCCCGCGCTCCGGGCCACGGGCGCGTCGGCGGCGCCCGCCGACGGGGCCGAGGCCAGGCCCAGCGGGACGGCGAGGATCAGGCTGAGCGCGCCGAGCGCGGCACGTCGGCGGATGGTGACGGACATGGTTCCCCCAAGGAGTCGAGTGCGGCGGCCCGCCCGTCTCCCGGACGGCGTGCCCCGCGTTCGTCGTTGACCCGGGTCATGCTGTCCGTCCCGGCGTCCCGGGCGCACGGGACCGGGGTCCCGGTCCGCCGGGCACCTCACCGGACCGCCGTCCGCTCCGGGCACCCCGTATCCGGCCGGGAATCGCCGGGGCAACGCTTGGCCCCGGGACGGCCCCGGCTGGGACTCTGAGCGGATGGGGAGAATCGGATCGGCGGCCCGGCGGGCCGCCACCGGCGAGGGGCACGGGGGCGCCGCGCTGGCCGTACTGGCACTGTCGTGGGGCCCGGCCCTCACCGCGCTGGCGCTGATGCTGTTCGGGGACGTACCGCCCTACTCGGAGCAGTTGTACAGCGTCGCGGACGTCACGGACGCCCTGGTCTACGGGCTGACGGCGGCCGTGATCCTGCGGCGCCGGTTCCATCCGGTGGCCTGGCTGGTCGGCCTGCACTCCGTGGGCGGCGGGGTGGCCGCGCTGACTCCGCAGCTCGTCCCGATGTTCGGCGGTCCGGAGTCCCCTCCGCCCTGGGCCGTCCTGCACGGCACCGCGTGGGTGCCCGGCACCTTCGCCCTGATCCTGATCGTGCCGTACCTGCTGGCCGCGCCGCGCCCCGGGCGCCCCGCGAAGGCGGCGGTGGCGGCCGGGGTCGCGGCGATCGTGCTCGCGCTGACGGTCCGGCTGACCTCGGCCTGGCCCTGGCCGGAGGACGAACCGTTCTCCCCGCTGGCGATCCGCGACGAGACCTGGACCCGCCTCTGCGACGTCCTCCAGCTGTGGGTCCCGGGGGCGGTCGCGGTGCTGGGTCTGGTGGCGGCGGCCCACGCCGGTCTCCGGCGGCTGCGGGACCCGTCCGCGCGGGGACTGGGCTGGCTGGCCATCGGCGGCGCGCTCGTCTCCCTCACGTTCGTCCCGCTGATCGTCCGGCAGGAGAGCGGCCACCCGATGACGGAGGTGGTCATCCCGCTCACCCATCTGGCCTCGCAGGCGTTCTTCCCGGCGGCAATCATGGTCGTGGTCCTGGGACAGCAGCTGTGGGACATCGGGCTCGCCGTCAGCCGGACCCTGGTCGGGGCGCTCCTCACCGGCCTGCTGATCGCCACCCACTTCGGCGCGGTCGCCCTGCTCGGGCTCGCGCTGCCGGGGGACGACGTCCTGGCCGGGGTCCTCGCGACGGCGGCGGTGGCGGCGTGCTTCCAGCCGTCGCGGGCCTGGCTGCAACGGCGGGTGGACCGGCTCGTGCACGGCGAGGCGGCCGGTCCGGCGCTCAGCCGGGTCAAGGGGCACCTGAGCAGCGCGGCCACCCCCGAGGAGGTCCTCACCGGCATGGCGGAGAGCGTCGCCGCCTCCTTCAACCTCAGTTCCGTACAGGTGTTCGGGACAGACGGGCAGCGGCTCACCCACACCGGCGCTCCGGCCCCGGGGACGGAGCCGATCCGTCTCGCCCTGGCCGTCGGGCGGCGGGCGGCCGGGGAGCTGGTGGTGACCTGCCGTCCCGGAGAGCGTCTCGACCGGCGGGCCCGTACCTCGCTGGGCGAGGTGGCGCCCGTCGTCGCGAGCGCCGTGCGGCTCGCCACGGTCACCAGGGAGCTGCGCGAGTCCCGAGGCCGGCTGGCCGCCGCCCGCGACGACGAGCGGCGCGCCCTGCGCCGAGAACTCCACGACCACCTCGGGCCCGCCCTGGCGGGCATCGGCCTGGGTCTCGCGGCCGTCGACCTGGGCCGCCCCGGGGCGGGCCCCGCCCCTCCGCTGCTCGCCCGGCTCCGGCACGAGCTGGACCTGTGCGTCGAGGACGTACGGGTCCTGGCGCGGGGGCTCGTACCGCCCGTCCTCGCCGAACTGGGGCTCGTCGGGGCGCTCCGGGAGCTGGTGATGCGGTACGAGGCGGACGGCCTCGCGGTCAGCGTGCGCGACCGGGGCACGGGGCCGGTGCCCGCCGAGATCGCCGGGACGGTGTACGCGATCGTCGCGGAGGCGATCCGGAACGTGGCCCGGCACTCCGGGGCCCGTACCTGCGTGGCGGAGCTCGACGGCCGTGAGGTGCTCACCGTGGTGGTCGAGGACGACGGGCGGGGCGTGGTCCCGGGCAGTCGCCCGGGGGTGGGGACGCAGTCGATGCGGGAGCGGGCGGAGGAGGCCGGCGGCACCGTGACCTGGCATCCGGGCAGTTCGGGGCAGGGCACCCGGCTGGTCCTCCGCATCCCCCTCCAGCGGGAGGCGGCCCCTTCGCATGAGCGTTGATCCGGGGGCGGGGACCGGGACCGGGGCCGGAACGGGGGGCGGAACGGGGGGCGGAACGGGAGCCGGGGCGAGGTCGAGGCCGGGCTACGGGCCGGACGCCGGGGCGGGCGCCGGGCTGGACGCCGGGCCCGGTGCCGAGCGGCGCGACGGGCCCGGCTCAGGGCCGGGCGTCGGGGCAGGTGCCGGGCCGGGCATCGGGGCAGGTGCCGGGCCGGGCATCGAGGCGGGTTCCGGGCTCCGCGCCGGAACGGGATACGGGCTCCGCGCCGGAACGGACGTCGGGGCGGGTACCTGGCCCGGCTCCCGGCTCGGTGCGGGGCCGGACGCCGGGGCGGGCTTCGAGTCCGGTTTCGGGCCCGGCACGGGGCCGGACGCCGGGGCGGGCGCCGGGCCGGGCATCCGGGTGGTGCTCGTCGACGACCATCCGGTGTTCCGCATGGGTCTGTCGATCCTGCTGGAGACGCTGCCGGGCGTGACCGTGGTCGCCGAGGCGGGGTCGGCGGAGGCGGCCGTGGCGGCGGTGGGGGCGCACGGCCCCGACCTCGCCGTCGTCGATCTCCACCTGGGCGACCGCCTGCCGTCCGGGATCGACGCCATCCGCGCCATGCTGCGGGTCCGGCCGGGGACCGCCGTGCTGGTCCTGACGATGCTGGACGACGACGACTCGGTGTTCGCCGCCATGCGCACGGGCGCGCGCGGCTACCTCCTGAAGGGCGCGGGGCCCGGGGAGATCGAGCGGGCGGTACGGGCCGTGGCCAACGGCGAGGTGATCCTCGGCCCGGCCGTGGCCTCGCGCGCGGTGGCCTACCTGACCGGGCTGCGCTCCCCCGGAGCGGCCCCCGTGCCCCTGCCCGAACTGACCGTGCGGGAGCGGGAGGTCCTCGATCTGGTGGCCCGGGGCCTGGACAACCCGGCCGTCTCCCGGCGGCTCGTCCTCAGTCAGAAGACCGTCCGCAACCATGTCTCCAACATCCTGGCGAAGCTCCAGGCGGCCAGCAGGGCGGAGGCCGTCGTGCGGGCGCGCGAGGCGGGACTCGGCGGCGCCTGACCGGGCCCGGACCTGCCCCGTTCCCGACGGTCCGGCGGACGTACGGGCGCCACGGGACGCGCCGACGGCGTCCGGGTCCGGCGGTCCGGTCCCCCACGGCGGTGATCGAACGGTTCCCCTACGGCGGTGATCAGGGAAGACCCGGGGCCCTCGCGGGTGCGGCGGGGCCGGTGGGCGGGGAGCATGGAAGGAGGCGCGGCGCGGCGGGAGGAGGGCAGTGTGACGGCCGGTTCCTTCTCTGGGACGACGGGGCGGGTGGGCGTGCCCCTGGACGGTGCGGGGCTCCTCGATGTGCTCGGGGTCGCCGCCGTCGTCGTGGACGCCCGGGGACGGATCGTGCTCTGGAGCCCCCGGGCCCAGGACCTCTTCGGCTTCAGCGCCGAAGAGGCCCTCGGACGGTACGCGGCACGGCTGATCGTCGGCGAGGAGCACCGGGAGGACGCCCTGCGGCTCTTCGGCGAGGTGCTGCGCGACGGCACCACCTGGGCGGGCGCCTTCCCCGTGCGGCACAAGGACGGCACGGTCCGGCGGGTGGAGTTCCGGAACATGCGGCTCACCGACGACCTGGGGGGCCTGTTCGCCCTGGGGATCGCCGCCGACCACGCGGCCGTCGAGCGGATCGAGACCGAGCTTGCGCTCTCCGACCGGCTGGTCTCGCAGTCCCCGATCGGCCTCGCCGTCCTCGACCCCGAACTGCGGTACGTCATGGTCAACCCGGCCCTGGAGCGGATCAACGGGCTGCCCGCCGCGCTGCACGTCGGACGGCGGATCGGGGACATGCTGCCGCTGGTGGACTCCGTGTCCCTGGAGACCTCGCTGCGGGCCGTCCTCGCCACGGGGACCCCGCTGCTCGACCACCAGGTGGTCGGCCGGACCCCCGCCGACCCCGACCAGGACCACGCCTGGGCGGTGTCGCTGTACCGGCTCGAAGGCTCCGAGAACCGCGTCCTGGGCGTCGCCGCCTCCGTGATCGACGTGACCGAGCGGTACCGGGCGGACACCGAGGCGGACCGGTCCCGGCGGCGGCTCGCGCTGGTCGCGGACGCGGCGGCCCGGGTAGGCACCACCCTGGAGGTGGAGCGGACCGCCGGCGAGCTGGCGGAGGTCGTGGTGCCGGAGCTGGCGGACGTCGCCGCCGTCGATGTCCTCGACTCCGTCCTGACCCTGCGCAGGCCGGGCGTCCCCTCGGAGGGCCCCGAGGTGTTCCGGGCGCTCGCGCTGGAAGCGGTGGCCGGGACCGGGGCGCGGGAGGCGGCGGACCCGCCGGGGACGGTCGCCCGGTACGGGGCGGACCGGCTCGTCACCCGGTGTGTGCGCACCGGGCTGCCGGTGCTCGTCGAGCGGGTCGGCCCCGGTGACCTGGACCGGATCGCGCGGAGCCCCGAGGCGGCGGTGCGGCTCGCGCGGGCCGGGGTCCACTCGTATCTGGCGGTGCCGCTGATCGCGCGCGGTGAGGTGCTGGGCGCGCTCGACCTCAAGCGGGACCGCAACCCGCTGCCCTTCGACGCCGACGACGTGCTGCTCGCGACGGAGCTGGCGGCCCGCGCGGCCGTGAGCATCGACAACGCGCGCTGGTACCAGAGCGTCCGGAACTCGGCGGTGACGCTCCAGCGCAGTCTGCTGCCGGGGCTGCCGCCGGAGCGCGCGGGGCTGGAGCTCGCGGCCCGCTACCAGCCCGCGCAGGCGTCGAGCGAGGTCGGCGGGGACTGGTACGACGCGATCGCGCTGCCCGGCGGCAAGACGGCGCTGGTCGTCGGGGACGTGATGGGCAGCGGCATCGAGGCGGCGGCGGTCATGGGACGGCTGCGGACCGCGACCCGTGCCTTCGCGGACCTCGATCTGTCGCCCCCGCAGGTCCTGCGGCACCTGGACCGGATCACGGACGACCTGGAGGACTCCATCGCGACCTGTCTGTTCGCGGTGCACGATCCCGCCAGGGGCCGGTGCCGGATCGCGAACGCGGGCCATCTGCCGCCCGTACGGGTCCCGGTGGACGGGCCCGCCGAACTGGTGTCCGTGGAGCCGGGGGTGCCGCTGGGGGTCGGCGGCGGGACGTTCCGTACGACCCGGGTGCCGTTCCGTCCCGGGGACCGGCTCGTGCTCTACACGGACGGGCTGATCGAGACCCGTGACGATCCGATCGACGAGCGCCTCGCGCTGCTCGTGGGTCTGCTCGACGAGGCGCGGGGGCCCCTGGAAGAGAGCTGTGACCTGCTGCTCCGGGCGCTGCGGCGGCCGGGCGCGGCGGACGACGTGGCGCTGCTCGTCGCCCGGAGCACGGGATGACGGCCCGGGGGCCGGGACGCGGCGCGGGGCGCGGCCCGACCCGCCGCCCGGACCGGGACACGACTCCGCTGTCGGCCCCCGGGGCGCCTCCGGAGCAGGGCCCGGGGGCGGGCACGGCGCCCGGGGCGGGTCCCGACGCGGTGGCGTCCTCCGCCCCCGGAGGTCCCCTCTCCCCTCAGACTCCCGGGGCCGTACGGGTGGGAGGCGCGGGCCCGGTGGCCGGGCAGGGGACGGCGGGGGGCGGCCGTCCCACGGCGGGCCACGAACCGGGCCACGAACCGGGTCCCGGACCCGCCCCCGGCGCCCCGGCGGCGCCCGCGCACGGCCCCCGGGCGGGCGCGGGCCCCGGGACCACGGCCGGTGCGGGGCACGGTCCCGGTCCGGGCTCCCCGTCCGGTGCGGGTCCTCCGGGTCCTCCCTCGCCCGCGCCCGGTTCCGGAGCGGGGTCCGGGGGCGGCTCCGGGGCCGGAGCGGCGTCGGGGGCGGCTCCCGAGCCCGGTCCGGGGGCCGGGTCGCGGGAGCGCAGGAGCGGGCTGCGGAGCGTCGCCGGGCAGGTGTTCGCGCTTGAGGCGCTGATCGCGCTCCTGGTGATCGTGTCGGCCGCGTTCGTCACGTTCCACCAGGCGCGCGGCGACACCCTCCGGGACGCCCGGGTGCGTTCGCTCTCGGTGGCGGAGGGCTTCGCGAACGGGCCGGGCATGGAGGCGGCGCTGACCTCGCCCGACCCGACGGCGGCCCTCCAGTCGCACGCGGAGGCCGCCCGCGTGGCCACGGGGGTGGACTTCGTGACGGTCCTGAGCCCTTCCGGCGTGCGGTACACCGACTCCGACCCGGCGCTGATCGGCCGGGTGTCGGCCGGTGACTTCACCCGGGCGACCGTGGACCGCGAGTCGTACACCGAGGAGTACCAGGGCAACCCCCATGACGCCGTGCGGGCCGTGGTGCCGGTGCTGGACGCCCGGGGCCGGGTCGTCGGCATGGTCACCAGCGGCATAGAGGTGGAGAGCATCTCGCACATGATGGGCGACCGGCTGCCGGTGCTCGCCGGGGCGGCGGTGGGCGCGCTGGTGCTCTCGGTGGGCGGCGCGGCCCTGGTGAGCAGACGACTGCGGCGGCAGACGCACGGCCTCGGGCCCGCCGAGATGACCCGGATGAAGGAGCACCACGAGGCGGTCCTGCACGCGGTCCGCGAGGGCGTCCTGATCGTGGGGCCCGACCAGCGGCTGCTGCTCGCCAACGACGAGGCCCGCAGACTGCTGGACCTGCCCGGGGACGCGGAGGGGCGGCGGATCACGGAACTGGGTCTCGATCCCCGGACCGCCGGGCTGCTGGTGTCGGGGCGGACGGCGACCGACGAGGTGCACCGGGCGGGCGACCGGCTCCTCGCGGTGAACGTGCGGCCCACGGCGCCGGACGGCTCCGGGCCCGGCAGTGTGATGACGATGCGGGACACCACCGAGCTGGCCGCGCTGACCGGCCGGGCGGCCGTGACACGCGGTCGTCTCGAACTTCTGTACGAGGCAGGGGTGCGGATCGGGACGACGCTGGAGGTCGTACGGACGGCGGAGGAGCTGGCGGAGGTGGCGGTGCCCGGGTTCGCGGACTTCGCGACGGTGGAGCTGCTCGAACCGGTGCTGCGCGGGGAGGAACCGACGGCGGTCGGCGTCACGGAGATGCGGCGGACGGCGCTGAGCGGGCTGCGCTCCGGCCAGCCGCTCCAGCCGGTCGGGGACGACGTACGGTTCGAGGTGCCCGGTGCTCCGATAGCGACGGCGCTGGCGGCGGGACGCGCCGTGCGGACGGAGCTGGCGGCGGCGGAGGGCTGGCGGACGCAGGACCCCCGGGGGGCGGCGGACGCCCTGGCGTACGGGATGCACTCGCTCCTGACGGTGCCGCTGCGGGCGCGGGGCGTGGTCCTCGGGATGGCGAACTTCTGGCGGGCGGACACCCCGGAGCCGTTCGACGAGGAGGACCTGTCGTTCGCGGAGGAGCTGGCGGCGCGGGCGGCGGTGGCCATCGACAACGCGCGCAGGTTCACCCGGGAGCACACGATGGCGGTGACGCTCCAGCGGAGCCTGCTGCCCCGGGCGCTGCCCGAGCTGAGCGCGGTGGACGGGGCGTACCGCTATCTCCCGGCGAAGGCGGGCGTGGGCGGCGACTGGTTCGACGTGATCCCGCTGCCGGGCGCGCGGGTGGCGCTGGTGGTGGGGGACGTGGTGGGGCACGGGCTGCACGCGGCGGCGACGATGGGGCGGCTGCGGACGGCGGTGCACAACTTCTCGACGCTCGACGTGCCGCCGGACGAGCTGCTCGGGCACCTGGACGAGCTGACGGGCCGGACCGACGAGCGGGTGGCGGAGCAGGGGCCGGACGGGGGTGAGGCACGGCGCCGGGAGGAGGGCATCGCGGGAGCGACGTGCCTGTACGCGGTCTACGACCCGGTGTCCGGGGTGTGCACGCTGGCGAGCGCCGGGCATCCGGGACCTGCGGTGGTGGGTCCGGACGGGCGGGTCGAGTTCCCGGAGGTGCCGCCGGGGCTGCCGCTCGGCCTCGGCCTCGGGGACTCGTCGTTCGGGACGACGGAGCTGCGGCTGCCGGAGGGCAGCAAGCTGGTGCTGTTCACGGACGGGCTCCTGAAGGACCGGGACCGGGACTTCGGCGCGGGGCTGGAACTGCTCGGGTCGGCGCTCGCCCGCCCGGACCGGTCGCCGGAGCAGACCTGCGCGGACGTGCTGGCGACGCTCCTGTCGCCGACGCCGGAGGACGACATCGCGCTGCTCGTGGCGCGGACCCGGCTGCTCGACCGGGACCGGATCGCGGAGTGGGAGGTGCCCCGCGATCCGTCGGCGGTGTCCCCGGTGCGGAACGCGGCGGCGGCGAAGCTGTCGGAGTGGGGACTCGACGGGCTGGCGTTCACGGCGGAGCTGATCCTCAGCGAGCTGATCACGAACGCGGTGCGGTACGGGGCCGATCCGGTCCGGGTCCGGCTGATCCACGACCGGACGCTGATCTGCGAGGTGTCGGACGGCAGCAGCACCTCGCCGCACCTGCGGCACGCGGCGGCGACGGACGAGGGCGGGCGGGGACTGTATCTGGTGGCGCAGTACGCGGAACGGTGGGGCACGCGGTACGAGCGGCGCGGGAAGACGATCTGGGCGGAGCTGAGGGCGGGCGGGGACGACCAGGAACCGGATGGGCCGGACATGCCGGACCTGGACGCACTGGAGAACCTGGCGTGGTGAGCACCCGTCGGGGCACCGGGCCGAGCGGGCACGATCGCAACCGCGACGCCCCCCTGCTCCGTACGGCTCCGGGCTTCACGGCTCCGAGCCGTACGACTCCGGGCTGCGCGGCCTGGTCCCCTCAGGTAGCCCGTCGGGATATGCCTACCGGGGGCACGGGTACACCGATGGTCGGTATGAAGCCCCAGAGTCCATCCAGACAGCTCGAAGCCCCGCCCGGCGCTGACCGGGTATGCCTAGTTGTCTCACTCCGGCGGGCTGCTGTACCGCTCCAACGTCGCCTTGCTGGTGGACCGGTCAACCAGACGCAGCTCCCACGGTCCTGTGTTCACGTCGAAGTCCTTCCCGAACCCGACCCACTTCCCGGCCATGCGTCGGCCGGTCGGCTCTACGAGGAGCTGAACGGCCCCGTGGTACCGGGCGCCGTTGTAGTAGCCGTCCGAAGCGGTCTGCTCGACCCATGACCCGGTGACCACGTTGCGGTCAACGGTCAGATCCAGCGTGAGCGGGCTGTCCGGGTTGCTGCCGGCCCCGGGCAGGCTCTGAGCGGTCAGCCGGTTCCCGTGCTGAACGATCACGACATAGTGCTTGCCCTCGTACGTCTCCGCCCGGCTGGACGAGTAGAACTCGTAGCGGCTGAGCCACACCCCCGAGAACGTCTCGTCAGTCGTCTGTACGCCCTTCTGCGCACCTACGGAGGCGGAGGTGGCCCCGCCTGCTCCTGCGTCCATGTCGTGCCCTCCTCTGCCGTCCGTGCGGACTCTCGCCATCGGCACCGGCAGCGTGAAGCCCAGAGCTTCCACCGGGCGACCGGTGACCCGCTCCAACGCCCTGGAGTACACGCCCCGGGGTGTCTTGCTCGTTCCGGATTCCCAGCGCTGCACCAGGCGCTTCGAAGCCTCGTTGGGCTCTCCCAGTTCTTCGCCCGCTCGGCGGATGGCCTTGGCGAAGTCGTCTTGGCTTAAGCGCAGGCCGATGCGCACGGCCCGCAACACATCATTCGGCACCACGGCGGTCGTCGTCATGACGTCAAAGCTAGACCGAACCGACGTCCAATGACACCCAATTGACGCCCTTGGAGGCGTCATTGACGCCCCTCCGAGTGACACCCCGGCGACGCCCTTTCCGTCGTCGCTCCGTCCAACCTCCCGGCAGGAACATCGAGGCGAACCGAGGGCAGCCACCTGGGAGGCGAGGGATGACGACGACCATGCGGGTATCCCGCGACAGCGGACGGACGTACGGCGGCGAAGTCGTCTACCCGCCCGACCGGACGATCAAGCCACTGACACCCGTGGCTTCCGCCATGTGGCCCGCCTGCGAATGCCCTCGGTGCACCAGCCCCGCTCACGCACCATCCGCAGGGACCGGCTACCGCCATCCCTTGACGAGGAAGGCACAGACGTGACGATCACGCGGTACGACCCCACCGAGGTTCAGGGCCTCATCAGCCCGGAACTTCGGGCGCTGCTCATCAAGGACGTACGCAAGACCTGGCCCGACCTCACCGACGACCTCGGCGAGCGCGGTGTGAACCAGACGGTGGCCTTCCTGGCCACCAGCACCCGGAGCGACGAGCCG
Organism: Streptomyces sp. NPDC087215; assembly: GCF_044744885.1. Lineage (NCBI taxonomy): Bacteria > Bacillati > Actinomycetota > Actinomycetes > Kitasatosporales > Streptomycetaceae > Streptomyces > Streptomyces sp. NPDC087215. The sequence continues at coordinate 962,007 of NZ_JBIUZD010000002.1, read as the reverse complement.
CTCACCCCGTCCCTTCGGGTGGACCTGTTCTGGCACGCCTTCGTGCAGCGCACCGTGCCCTACGTCGCCTTCTCCAGGTCCCTCGGCGTGGACTGCATCCACCACGTCCCCGACGAGGACGAGGGCGGATCGGACCCCGAGACCGGCCGCTCCGCCATGGCCCTGACCACGTCTGCCATCCGTGCGGCCGGGTTCACCGTCGATGCCGAGTTCTGGCCCGAGGAGGGCGCGGCGGAATGCTCGCAGTGCCACGCTGGCTGCACCGACAGCCCCGTCGGCGGGAAGAAGTAGCACCGCACACCCAGTCGGCCAGCCGCCCGGTTCCCCACGCCGGGCGGCCGTGCCACGAACGAGAACGGAAGCGAAGTGTCTGACACCCGTAGTGCTGCCTGGGATGAGTACGCGCAGACCAAGCCCCAGAGGCGCCCGACGAACGCCCGCGGCGAGTCCACGTGGTTCAACTGGACGCAGTACGCCGACCACGGCCCCGGGGCCGAGGTACTTGCCCTGGAGCCGGGTCAGACCGCGCTTGATCTCGGCTGTGGCGCAGGCGGGAACGCAGCGCACCTCGCCAGCCTCGGCATACGGGCAGTGGGCATCGACCTCTCCCCCAAGCAACTCGCGAAGGCGCGGGACCGCTGGTCGGATGTGGACGGGATGGAACTGCGCCAAGGCGACGCGCTCGCCTATCTGGGAGAGACCCATACGGTCTTCGACGCGATCTACAGCGTCTTCGGCGCGGGCTGGTTCTCGGACCCCGGGCTCCTGCTGCCGATCATCCATGCGAACCTCAAGCCCGGTGGCGTATTCGCCATGTCCCAGCGCCCCCCGATCGAGGGGTGCTACGGCTGCCAGGCGTCGTACATCCCTCGCGGGCCCGACGAAGACCCCGCTGTCGTCAAACGGTGGGACTACGAACCAGATCTCTGGGTGCTGATCCTCAAGGAGTACGGATACGTGGACGTGTCCGCCTCCGTCATCGCTCCGCCCCCGGGAACCCGACGCACGGGCACGCTGCTCGTGCGGGGCGTCCAGGGAGGCCAGGAGCCGGTTGCATCAGCCTGAACACGCAGGCCAATTGAGCGAGTTCGCCACTGAGCCTTTTCAGCGTGGCCACCGATCGGGTGACCTCGGCGGGGTGGGCGGACAGGCCGCAACGCACGAGGCTCCCGTGCCGTTGAGGAAGGTGTTCGACGTCTCATCCCACCGGCACAGGGGCCTCGCTGGTTCCCTGTCCTGCAGCACTCGGCCTTCCTCATGCCCTGGTCGAGTGGGTCACGATGCTCATCGTCACTCGTGAGGGTGACCGGCGGCGCTGCGGACTCCTGCCGCACCAGCGTGCGCTGGTGTACCTGCACCGCCACGACACCCTCCCCCGGATCGCGGCCGGCTTCGGGACATCTGTCGGCACCGCCCACGCCTGTGTCACGGCTGCCGTCGGCCTGCTCGCCGAACGCGCTCCGGGCCTGCTGAAAACCCTGCGCGAGAGCGACCCGGGCTTCGTCCTGCTCGACGGGACCCTCGCCGAGTGCGACCGTGTCGGCGACAGCCGCGCGGACCACTCGCCAAGCACCGCCAGCACGGAGTGAACGTCCAGGTCGTCACCGATCCCACCGGCGAGGTGCTGTGGATCTCGCCCGCGCTGCCGGGACGCACCCACGACCTGGCCGCCACCCGCACCCACAAAATCATCCGGATCTGCGAGCGGCAAGGTGTTCCCATCCTCGCCGACCGCGCCCACCAGGACACCGACCTCTGGTTCACCACCGGCCGCGAACGACCCTCCAGTGGTGAACCCACCTCCACCCAGCGCACCACCAACCGCGCACCGGCCCAGGCCCGAGCCCCCGCCGAACGCGGCATGGCACGAATGAAGTCCTGGCAGATCTTCCGCAGATCACGCATCAGCCCCAACCGCATGACCGTCATCGCCAAAGCCGTCCTCACCCTTGGAGAGACAACGCTGAAAAGGCTCAGTGACAAGCTCACCCTTGTGCTCCCGCCAACCGCGAAGACGACCCCGCGCAGCAAGTTGCGCCACTGCCTGCGACCGATGGGCAAAGGTTCCGCCGTGGCGACCAGCGTGCCGTTCTCGCCACCCGCGAGGAGAGCCTGTATCCGGGTGCGCGCCAGAGCGAACGTCTTCGGGTCCTCAGCGAGGTACGCCTTTCCGCCCTGGCGTTCCATCACGTACGGGAAGGGTGCGCGACCCGCGATCCAGCGGCCCCGTTCCCGCCGCTCCACATGCACCGCCGTGACACGGTCCTGCGGCTCCGGCCCATGCCCATGACGTCTCGGCTCGTCCCGGCCCCGGTGACGACTGGGCCCGGTGACGGACCGCGCTGGTGAGGGGTGGGCGGCGAGCCCAGGAAGCATCCGTGGTATACCAGATCGCTGTGGCGGTACACCCGCGAACCCGGCCCGGCCCGGCCCGATCTGATCCGGCTCCGGTCCGGCTCCGGTCCGACCCCGGCCGGATCGCCGCGACGTCCGTCCGCCCGCCCGTCCACCCCGCCCCGCCCCGCCCCGCCCCGCCCCGCCCCGCCACCCGAGGAGACCCCGTGATCCCGCCGCCCCGTACCGCGACCCTGTTCCACGACGTCCGGCCGTTCGGCGGGGCGGCCCGTGACCTGGTCGCGGTCGACGGGCTCCTGGTGGCGGAGGTCCCCCGGGACGTCGTCGTGGAACGGATCGACGGTGGCGGGCGGCTGGCGCTGCCGACCCTGGTCGACGCCCACATCCACCCCGACAAGACGTCCTGGGGCGAGCCCTGGCGCGGCAGGCGCCCGGCGGACGGCATCGCCGAGTACGTGGCGGGGGACGTGGAGCTGTCCCGCGCGCTGCCCACCCCGGTGGGCGAGCGGGCGCTGCGGCTGATGTCGCACGCGGCGGCGCACGGCACCCGGGCGATGCGCGCCCACGCGGACGTGGCCCCGGCGTACGGCCTGGCGGGGATCGAGGGCGTGGCGGAGGCGGCCCGGCGGCTCGCGGGCGTCGTCGACGTGGAGCTGGTCGCCTTCCCGCAGCACGGGGTGGCCCGTACGCCGGGGGTCGCGGAACTGCTCGCGGAGGCCGCGGCGAGCGGTCTGGTCAGCCATGTCGGCGGGATCGACCCGGCGGGCTTCGACGCCACCGGCGGGGCCGGGGGCGACCAGTTGGGCACGGTCTTCGCGCTCGCCGAGAAGCACGGTCTGGGGCTCGACATCCACCTCCACGACCGGGGTGAGCGGGGTCTCGCGCCGCTGCGGGACATCGCGGCCAGGACCAGGGCCCTCGGGCTCCAGGGGAGGGTGAGCGTCGGGCACGCCTTCGCGGTGGCGGAGCTCTCCGGACGGGAGCTGGACGAGACGGCGGACCTGCTCGCGGAGGCGGGGATCGCGCTGACGACGGCCGCGCTGTCGGTGACGACGATCCTGCCGTTCCAGCGGCTCGCCGAGCGCGGGGTGCGGGTCGGGCTCGGCTCGGACGGGGTCCGGGACAACTGGAGCCCGTTCGGCAACGCGGACATGCTGCACCGCGCCTGGCTGGCGGCCTGGGCCCTCGATCTGCGGCTCGACGAGGAACTCGAGGCCTGCTTCCGGCTGGCCTCCGACGGCGGCGCGGAACTGCTGGGCCTGCCGAAGGCGGACCTGGCCCCGGGCTCCCCCGCCGACTTCATGCTGCTCGACGGCGAGTGCCTGCCCCAGGTGGTGGTGGACCTCCCCCGCCGCGACCTGGTGGTCCGCGCGGGCCGGGTGGTGGCCCGGGACGGCCACCTGGTCTGACGGCCGCCCGGGGACGGGAAGGGGCGGGGCCCGGAGCGTCTCCGGGCCCCGCCCCTTCCCGTAGGGGACCGGCGGAGGTCCTCCGTCCCGCCCGTGTCCGGGAGGCGGCCTCACCCGTGCGGGGCGGGAGGGCGTCCGTCCGGGGCTTCGGCGAGCCAGGTGTGCCAGGGGTGCCGGGAGACCGCCGGCGCGGGGTTCCCGAGCAGCCGCAGGACGCAGCCCGCGTCGAGGCGGACCCACGGCTCGTCCGAGGCGGCGAGGGCCGTGAGCCTGCGGCGCGGTTCCTCGCCGTCGACCGCCCGTGCCACGTGCGCGTACCTGCGGTCCTCACAGCGGTGGGCCGTCGCACGACGAGCTCCACCAGGTCGGTGAGCTTCCCCCTGACCGTCTCGCCCTGACCGTCTCGTCGTGTCCGGCGACGGCGAGTCTCCGCAGGAGGGACTTCTTCGCCCCCACGCCTTGGTGTGTTCCGTCCACTCCCGCGGGAAACGGGCCTCCCACTCCAGGAAGAGAAGGGCGTACGGCAGTCCCGGCCAGGACCGGATGTCCCGGGCGGGCATGGCTTCCCAGAGCCCCCCGGGCAGCGTGTGGCTCACCGCTTCCCCGTACGCCTCGTACGCCCGTACGTGGGCGGGGTCCCGGCGCTGCTCCTCGTACCCCAGCGAGCCGGTCTCCCGCCAGCGCTCGTTCCACCGCACGAGGGCCTCGTCGGCGTTCCGCCGGGCCCGGCCTGGCGTTCGACCGCGAGGGCCCGCTCGGCGGGGTCCTCCGCGATCAGCCCGAAGGCCCAGCCCAGTCGTGCGTCCCAGGCGCGTGCCCCGCCGTCCGGCCCCACCGCCGCCGCCCCGTTCTTCCGTGTCTTCCGTCGTCCTCTTCCCTCGTCGCCGGACATCCCCTCCCCTGCGGCGGAGGCGGGGCATCCGCGTTTTGCGGGGTCAGTCCCGTTCCACGTCCACCGTGGTCAGGGACGCGTACCGGGCCGGGTCGGTGCGGCGGACGTGGAGGGCGACCGCGAGACCGGCGGCGAGGACCAGCGGGAGGGGGACGAGGAGGGCCGTGTTCACCGCGCCGGTGCGGCCGGTGAGGAGGTCGAAGTGGACGACCGCGAGGACGGTGAGGACCGCGAGGCCCGCACAGGACACCAGGGGCGCCCAGACCACCCGGAACGCGGAGAGGCCGCGCCGGTCACGCCGGAAGTAGGACCAGACGGCGAGCGCGGCGAGCGCCTGCATCCCCATGATGCCGAGGACGCCGACGCTGTTGGTCCAGAGGAAGACCTCGCCGTACGGGTCGGCGGCGAGGAGCGCCCCGGCGCCGATGACGGCGGTGTTGAAGACGGTCTGGGCGACGACGGCCCCGCCGGGCGAGCCGTGCCTGCCGGAGACCTTGCCCAGCCGCCGGGGCAGCAGGCCCTCACGTCCGAGGGCGTAGAGGTAGCGGGCGGCGGCGTTGTGGAAGGCGAGCGTCGCGGCGAATGCGCTGACGACGATGAGCCCGTGCATGGCGTCCGCCAGCCAGGGGCCCGCGTACAGTTCGGCGGCGCGGAAGGTCAGGTCGGGGCCGTCGGCGGCGCGGGCCATCTCGACGGCCCGGTCCGTGCCGAAGGCGCCCATGATCAGCCAGCAGCCGAGGGAGTAGAAGACGGCGAGGAAGCCGATCGCGATGAAGGTCGCGCGGGGCACGGTCCGGTGTGGTTCGCGTACCTCCTCGGCGAAGATCGCGGTGGCTTCGAAGCCGGTGAAGGCCCCGATGACCAGCACGAACATACCCGCGACCCCGCCCGCCGCGAGCGTCGAGGGGGCGAAGGAGGCGGGGTCCAGGGCGGCGGTGCCGCGCTCGCCGAGGATGCCGCCGTCCATGACGACGAGCGAGAGGACCTCCAGGACCAGGGCGATCCCGAGGACCTTGGCGCTGAGGGTGACCTTGAGCCAGCCGAGGACGCCGACGCCGAGGACACAGATCCCGGAGAGCAGCCACCAGGGCACGTCGGTGCCCGTGGAGTCCCGGATCGACCCGGCGGCGAAGTAGCCGAAGGCGGCGGCGACCCCGGGGGTGACGAGGTTGTACGAGACCACGGCGACGTAGGCGGTGCCGACGCCGAGGGTACGGCCCAGGCCCCGGGCGACGTACGCGTAGAAGGCTCCGGCGTTGCGGACGTGCAGGCTCATGGCGGTGAACCCGGCGGCGAAGAGCGCGAGCAGGGCGCCGGAGACCAGATAGGCGAGCGGGGCGCCGGGGCCGCCGATGCCGATGGCGAAGGGCGCGACCCCGGCGAGGACGGTGAGCGGCGCGGCGGCGGCCACCACGAAGAACACCAGGTCGAAGGTGCCGATCCGGCCGGAGGCGAGCTGTCCGGCGGCGGGGGCCGGGGCGTCGGACGGGGTGGTCCGGGGCGGGGTGTCGGTGGTCATCTCACGGCTCCGGCGGACGGGTGCGGGGCGGACGGGGGTACGGGGTGGGGGTAGGGGTCGTCGGCGAAGGGGCCGACGACCCGTCCGGCGTGCAGGACGAGCAGTCGGCGCGGATGGGCGGCCACGGCCTCCGCGACCGAGCCCGCCGCGACCGCGACGAGGTCGGCGCGGCTGCCGGGGGCGAGGCCGTACCCGGTGAGGCCGAGGGCGGCGGCGGCCGCGTCGGTGACGAGGGAGGCGGCGGCGGCCAGTTCGGCGTCGGTCATGAGTCCGGCGCGGAGGCCGATGACCGTGGCGCGTTCGAGCATGTCGGCGGTGCCGTACGGCCACCAGGTGTCGCGGATGTTGTCGGAGCCCGCGAAGACCAGGACGCCGTGCTCGCGCAGGCGGGTGACGGGCGGCATCGGGCCGCTGGGCCCGTTGGTCATGATCGCGACCCCGGCGGCGGCGAGGGCGGCGCAGGTGCGGTCGAGTTCGGCGTCGTCGACCTCGCCGAGGGCGTAGGCGTGGCTGACGGCGACCGTGCCGCCGATGCCGAGGGCGGCGGTACGGGCGGCGATGTCCCGCAGTTGGGCGGTACCGGCCTCGCCGCCGTCGTGGAGGTGCAGGTCGATGCCCTTGCCGTGCCGTGCGGCGAGACCGAAGACGATGTCGAGCTGACCGTCGGCGTCGCCGTCGAAGCCGAGGGGGTCGAGCCCGCCGACGAGGTCGGCGCCGTCGGCGAGGGCCGCGTCGAGGAGGCCGGCGACGCCGGGGGCGGTGACGACACCGCTCTGCGGGAAGGCGACGAGCTGGATTCCGAGCCGGTCGCGGAAGTCCTCGCGGACACCGAGGAGGGCGTGCAGACGGCCGAGTCCGGTGTCCGGGTCGACGTCCACGTGGGAGCGGACGTGGCCAGTGCCGAGGGAGACCATCCGACGGGCGAGGGCGGCGGCCCTGGCAGCGACGGGCACGTCCTCGGTGTGCCGGGAGGCCCGTTCGGCCTCGATCTGCTCGCGCAGGGTGGCGGTGGCGCGGTGCGGGCGCCAGGGCGCGCCGAGGAGGGTCTTGTCGAGGTGCGCGTGACCGTCGACGAGGGCGGGCAGCAGGAGCGCGCCGCCGAGGTGGAGCGCCCCGGGCGGCAGGGGACGGCCGGGGACATGGTCCTCGACGGCGTGGACGAGCCCGTCACGCAGCCGCACGTCGGCGGCACGGCCGTCGGGAAGGGTGACACCGACGAGGAGGGCGGGACGCTCGGGGAAGGCGGGGCGACCGGTGGGGCCCACGGGGCTATTGGGGCTGGTGTGGTCTACAGGGCTGATGGGGTCGATGGGGCCTACAGGACCAGCGGGACCGGTGGGACCTGTGGGACCGGTGGGACCGGTGGGGCGGTCGGCGGCGGGAAGACCCGCGAGGCGGTCGACCGGCGCGACGGACCGGTCGACCGCAGTGGCGGACCCATCGGGGCGGCCACCGGCGGTCGGGCGTCCGGCGGGGCCGGTCGGCCGCCCGGCGGCGGGAGGGGTGGGGACGGGGCTGGTCGGCGGTGGGGCCGGGGCCTCGCTCATGGCTGCTCCTTCGCGGATTCCGTTCGGCTCGAAGGGGCCTGACGAGGTCTCCCCTGGTGAGCGCGGTGCGGCGCCAAGCTAGCTGGTATACCGAATACCAGGCAATGGTTTACGTCGGCTGAATTTCCGGGGCCCTTCCCCGCCTCCGGCCCCCGCGCCCCGGCGCGGCCCCGTCTGCGAAGATCGGAGCAGCACCGCCCCGGGCGCCGCCCGCCGTCCCTCCCGGACGCCCCCGTCCGGGCACCCGCCCCGGCACCGGCCGGGCACCGCCCCCACGACCACCACCCCCCGCCCGTCCCGTCTGGAGCCGCCCGATGACCGTCCACCGCCCCGCCGACCGCGCCGCCGCCATCGGGGACACCCACACGTCCCTGCGGGAGCGGGTCTACGTGGAGCTGCGCGAGCGGATCATCGAGGCGGAGTACCCGGCGGGGATGCGGCTCGTGGAGCGGGAGATCGCCGACGAGCTGCGGGTCTCCCGGGTGCCGGTGCGCGAGGCGATGCAGCGCCTGGAGTCGGAGGGGTTCCTTTCGGTGCAGCCGCGCCGGGGCTCGGTGGTGGCGGACTTCGGCCCCGAGGAGGCCGCGTACCTCTTCGACGTGCGGGAGAACCTGGAGGGGCTGGCCGCCCGCCTCGCGGCGCGGCACGCCGACCCGGCGCGGCTGCGGGACCTGGAGCGGCTCCTGGCGCGGGCCAGGAGGGCGGCGGAGTCCGGGCGGCTCCGTGAGGCCGTCTCGCTCAACGCCGACTTCCACCGGCGGATCGTCGAACTCTCCGGGAACCCGCTCCTGGTGGATCTGATGGCCCCGCTCGACTCACGGCTGCGGCGGCTCTTCCGGCTGACCTCGGCGCACTCGGACGGCGAACCGATGTGCGGGGCGCACGAGCGCCTGTACGAGGCGGTCCGGGACGGCGACGAGGACGCGGCGGAGGCACTGGCCCGCGCCCATGTCGCGGACACCCGCGCCTCGACCGCCCGTCTGCTGTCCGCCCAGGACGGGGAGACGGGCGGGGAGACGCACGGGGACGAGCACGGAGAGACCGGCGGCGGGACGGACGCGAACTGAGCCCGTCCGAACGGGAACGACACCCGCGACCGGCCGGGCGCCCGGCACGGGACGGCCCCGGAGACGGGCACGAGAAGGACGCGGGCCCGGCCCGCACGAGCCGTCAGGGGCGCTTTCCGCCGGGGCCGTACGCTCCGGCCCCGGCGGAAGCCCCCGACGGTCCCTCAGAGCGCGTCGCGCGCCAGTGCTCCCAGTGCCGTGCGGACCGCCGACAGGTCCCCGTCCGAGGCCAGGCCCGCGTGGTAGAGCCGCAGTTCGGTCGCGCCCTCGTCGCGGGCCCGGCGGGCGTCGTCGGCGAGGCGCGCGGGCGCCCCGCCCATACCGGTGACGACGGGCAGGTTCACCGCGAGGACGGTGTCCCGGCGTGCGTGGGCCGCGAAGTGCGCGACCCGGGGCGGCCGGGCGACGACCCCGTCCGCGAGGCCCAGGACGTGCGCCGGGTCCGTACCGGTGTCGGCGCCGCAGCGGTACGGGTCCGGGTCGGCGTGCAGCAGGATCCGGAATCCGGGCGGGGCGGCGGCCCGTACGGCGGCGACGGCGGCCTCCTGGAAGGCGCGCGCGGTCCCGGCGCGCCAGGCCAGGGCCGGGCCCTCCAGGGCGCCGAGTCCGCCCGCCGGGCCCGCCCCGGCCCAGACGGGCACGAGGGCGGCGCGCACGGCGGCGGCCAGTGCGTCCGGGTCGGCGCCCCCGGCCCCGTACCCCTCGCGGCAGGAGGAGCAGAAGCAGAGCGACATCAGGTACTGCTCCCGGTCGCCCAGCGGGACGCCGCCCGTCTTGTCGTGGGCGTGGAGGTGGGCGAGGCCGTACCAGCCGCAGGACTCCAGTTCGGTGCCGGAGGCGCCGGGCCGTACGGCGGCTTCGGCGGCCAGGTCCACCAGGAGGGCGCGGACCTCGGGGCGGCCGACGCAGGGGGCCCACGGGTAGCGGTCGCCGTAGGCGTTGACGACGGAGGTCTCGGGATGCTCGGCGCCCAGCCGGGAGTTGTGCGCCAGGACGACCCAGCTGTGCACGTCGAGGCCGGTGGCGGCGAGGGCGTCGGCGGCCCGCCCGTAGGCATCGCCGGGGGCCCACTCCCCCGCCGGGTACGGGTGGAGCGCGCGGCCCGCCCAGCGGTCCGGATCGGGCGGGTAGAGCACGGCGGCGTGGGCGGCGGTGACGATCCGGTGGGCGGGGTGGCGGGGGGTCAGGGCGCGGGTGGAGTGGTAGGCGGCGGCGAGGGTGACCTGCGCGAGGCCGAGCCCGGCGAGGAGACCGGGCGCGGCGGGGTCGCCGTCGACGTCCCAGGGGTAGACGAACGCTCCGGCCCTCACGCGCCGGTCTCCCGGACGAGACGGCGGGCGCGGGCGACGAGCCGGAGGAGTTCCTCGACGTGCTCGGGTGCGGGTTCGCTCAGCGGCGGCCGTACCTCGCCGACGTCCTGGCCGCCTTCCCGTACCGCCGCCTTGACGAGCGAGACGGCGTATCCGCGTCCCTTGTCGCGGAGTTCGACGAGGGGCCGGTAGAAGACGTCGACGAGCCGGTCCGCCGTGGTGTCGTCGCCGGTGGCGAGGGCCCGGTGGAAGGCCAGGGCGAGGTCGGGGGCGAAGCAGAAGGCGGCGGAGGAGTAGAGGGTGACGCCGATGCCCCGGTAGGCGGTGGCGGTGAGCTCGGCGGTCGGCAGGCCGTTGAAGTAGAGCAGGCCGAGGCCCTCGGAGCGGACGGCGCTGACGATCCGCTGCATCAGGCCGAGGTCGCCGACACCGTCCTTGAGGCCGATGACACCGTCGGTGCGGGCGAGGGCGACGGCGGTCTCGGGGGTGAGGACCGCGTTGTCGCGCTGGTAGACGATGACGTCGAGCGGGGTGGCCGCGGCGAGTTCGGTGTAGTGGCGGAGGAGTCCCGCCTGGTCGGCGACGACGAGGTACGGCGGCAGGGCGAGGAGTCCGTCGGCGCCCGCCTCCTCGGCGAGCCGGGCGTAGCGGACGGCGAGGGCGGTGCCGTAGCCGGTGCCCGCGACGACGGGCACCCGGCCCCCGGCCGCCTCGACGGCGGCGGCGACGCAGTCCCGGAACTCCTCGGGGGCGAGGGCGTGGAACTCGCCGGTGCCGCAGCAGGCGAAGACGGCTCCGGCCCCGGCGTCCACGCCCGCGCGCACATGGGCGCGGAAGGCGTCGAGGTCGACGGAGCCGTCGGGCGCGAAGGCGGTGACGGGGAAGAACAGCAGGCCGTCGAGCCGGTCGGCGAGCGGGGCAGGGGTCACGGGGGCTCCCGGGGAAGTCCTGTGCGCACAGTCGTTCTGTGCACAGTCCTGACTGTCGTCCATATGCTTGAACAGCATCCCCGCGCACGCTAGTTCAGCCCGTCCTGGCCGGTCAAGGAGAGAACCGGACGACGGGGCCCGCCCCTTGACGCCCTCCTGGAGCCTCCCTAGCGTGTCCACGGTTGTGAATGGCACCCAGCTGAGGGAATGAGCCCCATGTCCGCACCCCGCACCGTTCTGCTCACCGGCGCCGCCGGGGGCGTCGGCACGATGATGCGGGAGCTGCTGCCCCCGTACGGCCACGAGCTGCGCCTCCTGGACGTCCGGCCGGTGCCGGGCGCGCCGGACGCGGTCGTCGCCGACCTCGCGGACCGCGCCGCGCTGCGCGAGGCGGTCCGGGGCGTGGACGCGATCGTGCACCTGGCGGGCATCTCCCTGGAGTCGACCTTCGAGAAGGTCCTCGCGGCCAACGTCACCGGCACCCACCATCTGTACGAGGCGGCCCGCGAGGAGGGCGTCCGGCGGGTGGTCCTCGCCTCCAGCAACCACGCCGTCGGGTTCACCCGGCGCCCGCGCGGGGGCGAGCCGCTCGTCCCGGTCGGCACCCCGCACCGGCCCGACACCTTCTACGGGCTGTCCAAGTGCTTCGCCGAGGACCTGGCCCAGCTCCACTGGGACCTGTACGGCACCGAGACCGTCTCCGTCCGGATCGGCTCCTGCTACCCCGAGCCCACCTCGGTGCGGATGCTGTCGACCTGGCTCAGTCCCGCCGACTGCGCCCGGCTGCTGCACGCGGCCCTGACCGCCGAGGACGTCGGCCACACCGTGGTGTACGGCTCGTCCGCCAACACGCGCGCGTGGTGGGACCTCTCCAGCGCGCGGGCGCTGGGATACGCGCCGCGGGACGACTCGGAGCCGTACGCGGAGCGGCTCGTCGCCGCGCGGGGGCTCCCCCCGGAGGGCAGCGCCGAGGACCTCTACGTGGGCGGCGGCTTCTGCGTGGACCCGCCCCGGTGGCCGCGCTGAACGGGCGGACGGCGGACCCGCGCGGGACCCGGCCGAACTGATACGGGGGAGCCGGCCGGGTCCCGGGCCACGGGAGCGCGAGCGCTCCTGACCCACCCACCGTAGGCCCGGCCGAAGATCATCGCGAGCCGCGGAACGCGGCACCTGTCCGGAATGCGCGGCGAGGTGCGGCGGGGGCACGGGCGGGGCGCCGCAGGCGTGCGGCCTGCCACGGAGGAACGCGGCGGGGTGGCACGGGGACACGAGGTACGTGGTGAGGCGGCGCGGGCGCACGGCGGTCCGCCGCGGAGGTACGCGATGAGGCGGCGCGGGGACACGCACCGGGCTGCCGCACGCGCGCGTGGCGGGGGGACTTCAGAGCCCTCTGTGCGGTCTTGGTGGACGGCTGCCGCACGGGCGCGCGTGGCAGGGCTGCCGCACGGGGTCCCATGGCCGTCTCGCGCGCGGGCAGCGGAGCGGCCCGCCACGGGTCCGGACCCGCCGCCCGTTCCACCCGGGCCGCTCTCCCCGGCGGCCCCGCGCCCCAAGCGGCCCGTGCCGTCAGCGCCCCGCGCGCAAGGTGTGGGACGGGGACTCGCCGTACTTCTCCCGGTAGCGCGCCGCGAACCGCCCCTGGTGGCCGAAGCCCCAGCGCCAGGCGACCTCGCTCACGCTCACCCCGTCCGGCGCGGCGGCCCGCAGCTCCTCGCGGACCCGGTCGAGCCGGACCTCCCGCACGTACGCCATCGGGGACATCCCCACGTACTCCCGGAACGACTCCTGGAGGCGGCGGACGCTCACCCGGGCCAGGACGGCGAGTTCGGTGGTGGTGAACGGGTGCTCGGGCCGCTCCCGCACCGCGTCCATCACCCGCTTGACCGGGGCCGGGCGGCGCGGCTCCCCCGGGTGCGCCAGCGCCTCCCGCCAGGGGTGTTCGGCGGCGAGCAGCAGCCCGTTGAGCAGGGCCTCCTGGAGCGGGCCCGCCACCAGCTCGTGCCGGGCCAGGCCCTCCCCCGCCAGCGCCTCGGCGGCGACCCGGCGGGCGAAGCGGACCCAGCTCAGACCGGGCCCCCGGGTGATGTCCAGGGCGGGCGCGAAGGCGAGCGGACCGCGCGGCGGACGGCCGACGAGCTGTTCGAGCCGGTCGCGCAGGGCGTCGGCGCCGACCTTCACGGAGAGCGTCCGGCAGTCCCCGCTCCACCGGTCGAGGAAGGTGTCCCCCGCCGGGTCGAGCAGCAGGGCCCGCCCGGCCGTGGCGACCACCGGCGCCCCGCCCTGGCGCATCTCCATCGTGCCGCCGAGCGGTGCGTTCAGGTGGTACGCGCCCAGCTCGCCGAAGCTCATCCGGACGTCCGTCCCGCAGCTCAGGTCACCGATGACCAGCGGGCCGAGCTCGACGATGTCGAAGCGCGCCGCGAAGGCGCGCCGCTCCCGGCCGACGACGTCCATCCGGCTCGTGTAGTAGCGGGCGTCCAGCTCCTCGCGCGCCTCGTCCACGTCCCGCGTCCGGAAGCGGCTGCCGTCCACGGGGCCCGCCGGAACCCCACCGTCCCCTGTTCCCACTGGTCGCACCAGCCTCTCAGCCCCCACCGCACCCGCCGCCGAAAGAATATTCATAGGACGGATCTGACCGGGAACGGCAGGATGCCCGTCATGCCACGACCCCATGGGTTCGCCTACGAGGAACGCCGGGACGGCTCCGTCGTCCTCACCCACCTCGGCCGCGCCGCGGGCGTGCTGCGCGGCGCACGCGCCGGGAAGTTCCTCGCCGAGGCCGCGACCGGGGACGCCCAGCTGGTCATGGCCCGCTGGACCGGGGCGTACCGCTTCGGCAACGAACGCCAGGCCAGGGACCATCCCCGTAACCGGAGTGGCCGAACGGGACGGAAGTAAGGGAACGGCAAAGCCGCCCGGCTCGTTATCCCTGGCATGACCGCAATGACCCCCGGCTCGAACATCCCTCTCACCGCCGCGCGCGTGGCGGTGGACGTGGCCGCCCCCGTGCGGCTCGACGTCTCGGGCCTGCTGCTCGGCGCCAACGGCAAGGTCCGCTCGGACGACGACTTCATCTTCTACAACCAGCCGTCCGGCCCCGGTGTCACCTACCGCTCAGGCGGCGGGACCGCCCCCGACGCCATCCTGGTGGACACCGCCGCCCTGCCGGCCGGTGTCGAGCGGATCGTCGTCACCGCGAGCCCCGACGCCGCCGGACAGACCTTCCAGGGCGTCGAGCCCACGGCCACCGTGCGCAACGCGGACGACGGCAGCGTCCTCGCCACCTTCACCCCGCCCCGGCTCGCGGGCGAGACCGCGCTCGTGGTCGTCGAGATCTATCTGCGCAACGGCGCGTGGAAGGCCCGCGCCGTCGGCCAGGGCTACGCGAACGGACTCGCGGGCATCGCGACGGACTTCGGCGTCTCGGTGGACGACGCGCCCGCCGCGGCCCCGGCGGCCCCGGCGGCCCCCGCGCCCGCCGCCCAGGCCGCACCGCCGGTGGCGCCGCCCGTCGCCCCGGCCGATCCCCGGATCGCGGCCCCCGTGCCGCCCGCTCCCCCGGCCGCCGCCCCCGCCGCACCGGTCTCCACCGGCAAGATCAACCTCGACAAGGGCCGGGTCAGCCTCCAGAAGAACCAGACGGTCTCCCTGGTCAAGAACGGCCGCCCGCTGCTGTCCCAGGTCAAGATGGGCCTCGGCTGGGAGCCCGCGTACCGGGGCAAGGACATCGACCTGGACGCCTCCGTCATCGCGTACGGACCCCAGCGCAACCACCTGGACAGCTGCTACTTCGGCAAGCTGGCCATCCTGGGCGGCTCCGTCAAGCACTCCGGCGACAACCTCACCGGCGAGGGCGCGGGCGACGACGAGGTGATCGTCGTGGACCTGGGACGGCTCCCGGCCGAGGCCACCGGCCTGGTCTTCACCGTCAACTCGTTCTCCGGCCAGAAGTTCACCGAGGTCGCCAAGGCGTACTGCCGGCTGATGGACGCGGCGACCGGTGAGGAACTGGTCCGCTTCGACCTCACCACCGCCGAGCCGCAGACCGGCGTGATGATGGCCAAGCTGATCAAGCAGTTCAGCGGCGAGTGGGAGATGACCGCCATGGGCGAGTTCGTGAAGTCGCGGACCGTCCGGGGCATGGTGAAGCCGGCCGCGCAGGCACTCTGAGCGACCGGCCCGCCGGACGCGCCCCGGGTCCCGTCCGGCCCGGGGCGCCGTCCTGTCCGGAACCGTCCCGTCCGGGGCGCCGTCTCCTCCGGGCCGTCCGGGGGCCGACCGGCCCGGAGAACGGCCCCGGGAACGGTCCGGGAGGACGGCCCGGAGCGAACGGCTAGGAGAACAGGGCGCTGTAGGCGTTGAGGGCGGGCTGGCCGCCGAGGTGGGCGTAGAGCACGGTGGAGTCACCGCCGATCTCCCCCCGGTCCACCAGGTCGATCATGCCCGCCATCGACTTCCCCTCGTAGACGGGGTCGGTGACCATGCCCTCGGTGCGGGCGGCGAGCCGCATCGCGTCGAGGGTGGCCTCGTCCGGGATGCCGTACACCCCGCCGTGGTAGCGCTCGTCCAGCTCGACGTCCGCCTCCGTCACCGGACGCTCGACACCGATCAGGGCTGCGGTGTCCCGGGCGATCCGGGTGACCTGCCCGTGCGTCTCCACCGGCTTCGCGGAGGCGTCGATCCCGACGACCCTGCGGGCCCTGCCGCCCTCCTCGGCGAGCGCGGCGAAGCCCGCCACCATGCCCGCCTGGGTGGAACCCGTCACCGAACAGACGACGATCGTGTCGAAGAAGACGCCGAGTTCCCGCTCCTGCTCCGCCACCTCGTACGCCCAGTTGGCGAAGCCGAGGCCGCCGAGCCGGTGGTCGGAAGCGCCCGCCGGGATCGCGTAGGGCTTCCCGCCGCCCTCCTCGACCTCGCGCAGGGCCTGCTCCCAGCTCTCCTTGAAGCCGATCCCGAAACCGGCCCGCACCAGCCGGATGTCGGCCCCGGCCAGCCTGCTGATCAGGATGTTGCCGACCTTGTCGTAGACCGCGTCCGGCCAGTCGACCCAGCTCTCCTGGACGAGCACGCAGCGCAGCCCGGCGCGGGCGGCGACGGCGGCGACCTGACGGGTGTGGTTGGACTGGACCCCGCCGATGGAGACGAGGGTGTCGCAGCCCTGCGCGAGGGCGTCCGCGACCAGGTACTCCAGCTTGCGGGTCTTGTTCCCGCCGTACGCGACACCGGAGTTGCAGTCCTCGCGCTTGGCCCACAGGGTGGCGCCGCCGAGGTGGTGGCTGAGCCGTTCGAGGGGGTGGACGGGCGAGGGCCCGAAGAGGAGCGGATAGCGTTCGAAGTCGGTGATCGGCAAAGCTGCTCCCGGTGAGTGACGGCTGCTGGTCGACGTTCCTGGACGCGCTACGGCCCCGGCGGCGCGGCCCCGGACCCGCCCACGGCCCCGGACGGGCGGGACGCTCCGGAAGGTCCGGAGGGTCCGGGCGCAGGTGCCCCCGCCCCGGCCCCGGACCCGGACCCCGTCCCGGTCGGTGCCGGTATCCCCGTGACCTCGGCGACCTCGATGGCGTCGTCCGCGAGCTGTTCGAGAGCGGCCCATATCTCCGTGGTGACCCGTACCGCCTCCGCCGGGTCCCCCGCCTCGCACGCCTCGATGAGCCGGGCGTGCAGCTCGGCCGATCCACAGCTCCCGGCGTCGCCGAAGAGCCGCCGCTCGACGCGGCGGATCAGAGGCGTGTACCGCGCGATCGTCGCGGCGGCGGCGTGGTTGCCGCTGGCGATGACGAGCACCTGGTGCAGTTCGTCGTCGGCGCGCAGGGCCGCCTCCACGTCGGAGGCGCGGACGGCCGCGGCGAAGCGCTCGTTGGCCTCGCGCATGGTCCGGATGCCCTCGGGCCCGAGCAGCGGAACACCGGTCCTGGCGGCGAGTTCGTGCATCACCCGCACCACCGAGGCGGCGTCCCTGACGACCCGGCTGACCGGCCGGGTCACCCGGGTGTAGCTCTGCGGTTTGGACTCGACGAGTCCTTCGTCGCCGAGCCGGGCCAGGGCCTCGCGCACGGGTGCGCGCGAGAGCCCGAGCCGTGCGGCGAGATCGGCGTCCTTGAGGGGGGCGCCGGGGGCGAGGTCACCGCGCACGATGGCCTCGCGCAGCGCCTCGTAGGCGCGGTCACGCAACAGGGTCCGGCCGACGGGCCGTAAGGCGTCCATGGGCTGACATGTTAGATGTCAGCCCATGGAGCTGACCAGGGGTCGGTTCCGGCCTCAGCGTCGGGGCTGCCGACGCCAGGGTCCGGTGACGGCCACCATGATGCCCGGCTCCTGGATGTTCGCGAACAGCGTGTCACCGTCCGGCGAGAAGGTGACCCCGGTGAACTCGCTGTCGTTGAGGTCGTTCCGGGCGATCGGGTACGTACGGCCCGAGTCCGTCGCGCCGAAGAGGTGCTGGACCCCTTCGCCGTCCTCGGCGATGACGAGCCCGCCGTACGGGGAGACCGTGATGTTGTCGGGGCCGTCGAAGGCGCCGTCCTCGTCCGGGTTCGCGTTCACGCCGAGCAGCACCTTGAGGGTGAGGGTGCGGCGCTTGGGCTCGTAGAACCAGACCTGGCCGTCGTGCGCGGCGCCGGGGCTCTCGGCGCGCGCGTACGAGGAGACGACGTAGGCGCCGCCGTCGGCCCACCACATCCCCTCCAGCTTGCGGGCCCGGGTGACCTCACCCGCGGCGAACTGCTTGCGGACGGAGGTGGTGCGGCCGTCGCGGTCGGGGACGTCGACCCAGTCCACGCCGTAGACGGTGCCGATCCGGGTGGCCCGGGACAGGTCGTCCACGAACCGGCCCGCCGAGTCGACGCACTTGAACGCCTGGAGCACTCCGGCGTCGTCGGCGAGGGTCCGGAGCCTGCCCCGGCCGTGCTCGAAGCCCTTCGGAGGGGTCCAGCGGAAGAGCAGCCCGTTGGGGTTGGAGGCGTCCTCGGTGAGATAGGCGTGGCCCCGCTTCGGGTCCACGACCACGGCCTCGTGGTCGTAGCGGCCGAAGGCCTTGACCGGCTTGGGGGCGCGGTTGGCCCGCCGGTCGCGCGGGTCGACCTCGAAGATGTAGCCGTGGTCCTTGGTCATGCCGTTGACCCCGGCGCGGTCGGAGTTCTCCTCGCCCGTCAGCCAGGTGCCCCAGGAGGTACGGCCGCCCGCGCAGTTGGTGGAGGTGCCCGCGAGCCCGACCCACTCCGCGACGGTGCCGTCGCGGTGCACCTCGACGACCGTGCAGCCGCCGGAGGCCGCCGGGTCGTAGACGAGCCCCTCGGTGAGCGGCACGGGGTGCGCCCACTTGTCGCGGGTGCCCTTGAGCTCGTGGTTGTTGACCAGGTACGTGGTGCCGCGCGGGCCCGCGAAGGCGGCGGTGCCGTCGTGGTTGGAGGGGGTGAACTCGCCGGACTCCAGGCGGGTCACGCCGCTGTGGGTGACGACGCGGTACGAGAACCCGGCCGGGAGCGCCAGCATCCCCTCGGGGTCCGCGAGGAGGGGCCCGTAGCCGATCCGGTGTCCGTGCCCGTGGTCATGCCCGTGGCCGTGGCCGCGGTCCTTGTCGTGCCCCGGGCCGTACGCCTCGGGCTCGTCGGAGGCGAGGGCCTCGGGCGCGGTGGCGAGGGCGCCCACGACACCGGTGAGGGCGAGCCCGGCACCGGCGACGGCGGACTGCTTGGTGAACTCTCTGCGGTTGAGGGGCATGGTGTGGCGTTCTCCCTGTGGTGGCCGAATCTCGCTGGCCACCCTCCCGCGCCACCGCGAACGGCGCCTGAACACCACGGGAACACCGCCGGTCACGACCGGTGGCGGTGCCCCGTGGGCAGGCGGCCGGGCCCGGCAACCGGGCCCGCGCGTCCGCGGGGGCGGGCCCGTGCGCCGTCCGGTCAGTTCGAGCGCTGGGAGCGGGCCTTGAAGGCGGCCTTGCGGGCCTCCTTGGCCGAGGTCTTGTCCCGGTGCAGGCGTCCCATCGCCTCCAGGACCTCCGCCGTCGCCGGGTGCGGCACCCGCCAGGCCGCCTCGAAGAAGCCGCTGTGCCGTCCGGTCAGCCCCTCGACGAGCTCCTGGAGTTCCCGCAGGTCACCGTCCGCGTCGAGCTGGGCGGCGATGGTGTCGATCGCCAGCCAGAAGACCATCGACTCCGGCGGCGCGGGCACGTCGGCGGCGCCGCGCTCGGCGAGCCAGACCCGGGCCAGGCCACCGAGTTCGGCGTCGTCCAGGACCTCCCGTACGGCGGGCTCCGCCTCGGGGCCGACCAGGGACAGCGTCTGCTGGCAGTGCAGGCGGCGCAGCGGCGATCCGGCGTCCGCGCCACGGGCGGCGTGCAGCAGCTCGCGGGCGGCGGTGAGCGCGTCCCGGCCGACCAGCCAGGCGGCGGTCTCCTCGCGCGCGGCGGTCTCCGGGTAGACGGCGATGCCGTCGAGGAGCGCGTCGGCGCCCTTGTCGGCGAGGTCGCCGACGGCGGGCGCGTCGACCCCGGCGTCCAGCATCCGGGCCCGGACGCCGTACAGGCCGAGCGGGGTGAGGCGGACCATGCCGTAGCGGGTGACGTCCTCGTCGTCGACGGGCGGCGCGGGCTCCTCGCCCTCCTCGGCCATCAGCGCCTCGTCGACGGGCTGGTACTCGACGAGCCCGATGGGTTCGAGCAGCTGGAACTGCTCGTCCAGCCGCATCATCGCGTCGGAGACCTGCTCCAGGACGTCGTCGGTGGGCTCGCCCATGTCGTCGGGGACGACCATCGAGGCGGCGAGGGCGGGCAGCGGCACGGGGCCTTCGTCGGGCGCGGCCTCGCTGACGGTGAGGAGGTAGAGGTTGCCGAGGACGCCCTCCAGGAACTCGGCCTCGCTCTCGGGGTCCCAGTCGAGGGCCTCGATGTCGATCTCGCCGTCCTCTCCGACGAGCGCGTCGAGGTCGTCGATGACGGGGGCGACGGCGTCACCGAAGACCGCGTCGAAGCCGTCCAGCCAGAGCGCGAGGACGTCCTGGGGCGAGCCGCCGGTGACGACGGCGAGGTTCTCGCCGGGCGCGGCGCTGCCGGGAGTGTCTCCGTCCTCGCCCTCGGTGCCGTCCTCGACCTCCACGAGACCGGTGTCGACGGCGAGCCGCCAGGCGTCGCCCGCCGCCAGTTCGCCGTCCTCGTCGGGGGTGAGGCCGAGGAGGGCGGCGGCCTCGGGGAGCTGCTCGTCGACGAGTTCGCCGCCCGCGTCGACCCGGGTGTCGGGCCCGGCCCACCGGGCGAGCCGCACCGCGCGCGCGAGAAGGGGGGCGGCCAGGGCGTCCCGCGCCAGCTCCGCGTCCGCACGGAGCCGAACGGGGGGAAGGGTGGGGTGCTCCGCTGACATGTGGGGGCTCCTCGACGGGGACGTACGGGGGTGGAAGGACGAAGGGGGCTCAGGGGACGGGCCCGGAGCACCGCTCTCAGCGTAGACGCATCCGGGAGGGCGTCCGCCGGTTCATGTGTCCGTCAGCCTTCGTACACCCGTCGACCCTTGACAAGTCGGTGCCTCTGCAAAGAGATTGACGCGCGTAGATGATTCTGCCGTTCCTCCAAGCACCCCCGGAGCCCCCTGATGCCTTCCTCCATACCGAGAGCTGCCGGCCGTACCGTCGCGCGGTCCGCCGCGGTCTCCGCCGTCGTCGCCTCCGCCCTCGCCGCCGGTCTGCTCGGCGGTTCGTCGAGCGCCGCGGCGGACACCGCCGCCGGTGTCCGCGTCCACGACATCCAGGGCACGACCCGCGTCTCCCCGCTCGTCGGCCAGCAGGTCACCGGGGTGACGGGCATCGTCACCGGTGTCCGGACCTACGGTTCGCGCGGCTTCTGGATCCAGGACCCGGAGGCGGACGACGACCCGGCGACCAGCGAGGGCGTGTTCGTCTTCACCAGCTCCGTGCCGACGGTCGCGGTCGGCGACGCGGTCAGTGTGAACGGAACGGTCACCGAGTACGTCCCGGGCGGTCAGGCCTCGGGCAACCAGTCGCTCACCCAGCTGTCGCGGCCGGTCGTCACGGTGCTGTCGAAGGACAACCCGGTGCCCGCCCCGGTGACGATCTCCGCCTGGTCGGTGCCGGACCGGTACGCCCCCGAGGGCGACCCGGCGGCGGGCGGCTCGGTCAACGGCCTGACGCTGAACCCGAAGAAGTACGCCCTGGACTACTACGAGTCCCTGGAGGGCACCAACGTCCGGATCGGTTCCTCGCGCGTGGTCGGCGCCACCGACCCGTACGCGGAGCTGTGGGTGACGGTGAAGCCGTGGGAGAACCGCAATGTGCGGGGCGGCACGGTCTACGGCTCGTACGGCTCCCAGAACACCGGGCGGCTCCAGATCCAGTCGCTGACCCCGCTCGCCCAGCAGCCGTTCCCGGTGGCGAACGTCGGCGACCGGCTGACCGGCACCACGGAGGGCCCGCTGGACTTCAACCAGTTCGGCGGCTACACCCTGACGGCCCGCACCCTCGGCACGGTCGTCGACCGCGGTCTGAAGCGCGAGACCACGGCGAAGCAGCACCGGAACGAGCTGGCCGTCGCCACGTACAACGTGGAGAACCTGGACCCGGGCGACCCGCAGACGAAGTTCGACGCGCTCGCGAAGGCGGTCGTGGAGAACCTGTCCGCGCCCGACATCATCGCCCTGGAGGAGATCCAGGACGACAACGGCGCCAAGAACGACGGCACGGTCTCCGCCGAGCAGACGGTCAAGAAGTTCACGGACGCGATCGTCGCGGCGGGCGGTCCGGCGTACGCGTGGCGCTCGATCGCCCCGGAGAACAACAAGGACGGCGGCGAGCCCGGCGGCAACATCCGTCAGGTCTTCCTCTTCAACCCCGAGCGGGTCTCCTTCACGGACCGCGCGGGCGGCGACGCGACCACCCCCACCGGGGTCACCGGCACCAAGGGCCGGGCGGCGCTGACCCTCTCCCCCGGCCGGGTCGACCCGGCGAACACCGCCTGGGACTCCAGCCGCAAGCCGCTCGCGGGCGAGTTCGTCTTCCGCGGCCGGACGGTCTTCGTGATCGCCAACCACTTCGGCTCGAAGGGCGGCGACGAGTCCATCGTCTCGCACCACCAGCCGCCGAACCGCTCCTCCGAGGCGAAGCGCCTCCTCCAGGCGCAGGCCGTCAACACCTTCGTGAAGCAGATCGTCGCGGTCGAGAAGCAGGCGGACGTCCTCGTCCTCGGCGACATCAACGACTTCGAGTTCTCCGGCACCACGAAGGCGCTGACCGACGGCGGCGTGCTGTACCCGGCCGTGAAGTCGCTGCCGCGCGGTGAGCGCTACTCGTACGTGTACCAGGGCAACAGCCAGGTCCTCGACCAGATCCTGACCAGTCCGGGCGTGCGTCACTTCACCTACGACAGCGTCCACATCAACGCGGAGTTCGCCGACCAGAACAGCGACCACGACCCGCAGGTCCTGCGCTTCCGCCCGTAGGACCGCAAGACCCGTCAGCGCCGCTGATCACGGGCAACCCTTCAGCGGTGCTTACGCCCCGGACCAAGAAGATCTAAGTGGACCTTCAGGGTCCGGGGCGCCCAGACTTTCCGGATGGACACCGCACGCCCCTTCGGCCGCGCCCTGTGCGCGATGATCACCCCGTTCACGCCCACCGGCGGGCTCGACCTCGACCGGGCGGGTGAGCTGGCCGTCCGGCTCGTCGCCGAGGGCTGCGACGGCCTGGTCCTCAACGGCACCACCGGCGAGTCCCCCACCACCACCGACGCCGAGAAGACCGCCCTGGTCCGCGCCGTCAGGGCGGCCGTCGGCCCCGGACCGCACCTCGTCGCGGGCGTCGGCAGCGCCGACACCCGGCACACCGTCGCGCTCGCCCGCGCGGCGGAGGAGGCGGGCGCCGACGGACTCCTCGTCGTCACCCCGTACTACAGCCGCCCGCCCCAGCAGGCCGTCGAGGCGCACTTCCTGAAGGTCGCCGACGCCACCGGACTGCCGGTGATGGTCTACGACATCCCGGGCCGCACCGGCACCCGGATCGCGCCGGAGAGCCTGCGGCGGCTCGCCGCCCACCCCCGGATCGTGGCGGTCAAGGACTGCGCCTACGACCTGCTCGGCTCGGCGCGGCTGATCGCGGAGACCCCGCTCGCCTACTACTCGGGCTGCGAGGAGCTGAACCTGCCCCTGTACGCGGTCGGCGGCGCCGGATACGTCAGTACGGTGGCCAATGTGGCGCCCCGGCGGCTGCGGGCGGTCCTGGACGCCTTCGACGCGGGCGACACCGCGACGGCCGCCCGGCTCCACGCCCGGCTCCTGCCGCTGGCCGAGGCGATGATGGCCGCCGGGCTGCCCGGCACGGTGACGGTGAAGGCGCTGCTCGGCGGGGTGCCCCGGGAACCGCTGCTGCCCGCCGACCGGGAGACGGCCGACGGGCTGCGCGCCGCGCTCGAAGCGCTGCTCCGCGAGGATCAGGCGGAGTCGGTGGTGTCGGTCCGGCCGAAGATCGCGGCGTGTTCGAGGACGTCCTCCATCGGGTCGTCGATCTGACCGGTGGAGATCAGGGCGATGTTCGGCCCGTTGTGCGAGTCGTGGTGCGTCTCGTCCGCCGCGGCGGTCCCGGCGGGCCAGAGCACCGCCGCCATCGTGAGCACTCCGGCGACCGTGGTCTTCCTCGTCATGTCGACTCCTCGCTCGTCCACTTGCTGGGAACACTGTGCTCCGCCCTGTTAACGCCGGGTCCTCCCTTCGGTACCGTGCGCCACAGGAGTTTCACGACGCCCCCTCCGTTACTCCAAACGGATGACCGCCCCGCCGGGCCTCCGGGAGGAGTCCGACGGGGCGGTCAGGGTTTCGCCGTACGTCAGTTGTGGCTGTGCAGGACCTCGTTGAGACCGCCCCAGACCGCGTTGTTCGGGCGGGCCTCGACGGCGCCGCTCACCGAGTTGCGGCGGAAGAGGATGTTCGAGGCGCCGGAGAGCTCGCGCGCCTTCACGATCTGACCGTCCGGCAGGGTCACCCGGGTGCCCGCGGTGACGTACAGACCGGCCTCGACGACGCACTCGTCACCGAGGGCGATGCCGACGCCCGCCTCGGCGCCGACCAGGCAGCGCTCGCCGATCGAGATGACGACGTTGCCGCCGCCCGAGAGGGTGCCCATGGTGGAGGCGCCGCCACCGATGTCGGAGCCGTCGCCGACGACGACCCCGGCGGAGATCCGGCCCTCGACCATGGAGGTGCCGAGGGTGCCCGCGTTGAAGTTGACGAAGCCCTCGTGCATGACGGTGGTGCCTGCGGCCAGGTGGGCGCCGAGGCGGACCCGGTCGGCGTCGGCGACGCGGACCCCGGCGGGCACCACGTAGTCGGTCATGCGGGGGAACTTGTCGATCGAGGTCACCTGGAGGTGCAGGCCCTCGGCGCGCGCGTTGAGCCGGACCTTCTCGATGTCGTCGACGGCGACCGGGCCGAGCGAGGTCCAGGCGACGTTGGCGAGCAGCCCGAAGACGCCGTCGAGGCTCTGGCCGTGCGGCTTGACCAGCCGGTGGCTGAGCAGGTGCAGGCGCAGATAGGCGTCGTGGGCGTCGAGCGGCTTCTCGTCGAGCGAGGCGATGACGGTACGGACGGCGACCACCTCGACGCCCCGGCGGGCGTCCACGCCGAGGGCCTTGACGGCGCCTTCGCCGAGGGCGTTGAGCGCCTCGTCGGGCGAGAGCGGTCCGGTACCGGCCGGGCCGGGCGCGTCGGTCAGCTCGGGGGCGGGGAACCAGGTGTCGAGAACGGTGCCGTCTCCGGCGATGGTGGCGAGGCCTGCGGCGACGGCGCCGGTGGGGCGAGGAGCAGTGGTCATGACGGAAAACCTAACCGGCGGAGCCCCGCGCGGGCCAACCGGTCTCAGGCACCGGTCGGGCCGGGCGGCCCGGTGCCGGGCGGGCTCAGGTGCCGGTCGGGCCGAGCCGACCCGGCGGGCCCGGTGCCGGACGGGCTCAGGCGCCGGTCGGGCGCAGCACCCGTGCGAGCATCTCGCGCGCGTACTCCTCGTCGTACGCGCCGCCGGTCAGCAGGACCTGGAGACAGATCCCGTCCATGAGCGCGACGAGGGCGCGGGCGGTGACGGGGTCGGTACGGGGGGCCAGGACGGCCACGACGGTCTCGGCCCATTCGGCGGCGACGGGCCGGAGCGCGGGACGGCGCAGGGCGGCGAGGTACAGCTCGTACTCCAGCTCCACGCGCGCGCGTGGGCCGTCCAGCCACTCCCCCATGAGGCGGGCGAGGGCCCCGGCGAGGTCGGTGCCGGGCGCGGTGAGGGCGGGGCTGTCGCGGAGCAGCCGCCCGAAGCTCTCGTCGGCCTTGCGCAGGGCGGCGACGAGGAGTTCGTCGAGGGAGGCGAAGTGGTAGGTGGTGGAGCCGAGCGGCACGTCCGCCTCGGCGGCCACGGTGCGGTGGCTGAGGCCCGCGATGCCGGAGCGCCCGGCGACCCGGAGGGCCGCGTCGACGATCCGTTCGCGGCGCTCGGGGTCGTGGCGGCGGGCACGGGCCATCAGTGCGCGCCGCCCAGATTGAGGACGACGACCCCGGCGACGATGAGGACGATCCCGGCGACCTTGGCGAGGCTGAGGGTCTCGCCGAGGAAGAGGACGCCGATGGTGGCGACGGCGGCGGTGCCGATGCCGGACCAGATGGCGTAGGCGGTGCCGATCTGGAGGGTCTTGAGCGCCTGGGCGAGCAGCGCGAAGGCGATGACGTATCCCGCGCCGGTGACGAGGGAGGGCCAGAGCTTGGTGAAGCCCTCGCTGTACTTCATGGAGACGGTCGCGAAGATCTCCGCGACGATGGCGCCCGCGAGCAGTCCGTAACCCATGCGTACGATCGTACACAACGCCGCCGGACACCGTGTCCGCACGGCCTTTCCCCGGGCCCCCGTACGGCTACGGCCACCCGCCGCCCAAGCCCGGCGTGATGCCTCTGGCGCCGCTCGGTTTCAGCATCGAGAACCAGGGCGCCCTCGCCTCGATGCGCCGCTCCCCGCACCTGGTCAGGGCTCTGTGACCACCCTCCTCCTCGTGGACCAGCGCATCCGCGAGGAGAACCTGGCCGCGGACCTGGCCCGCGCGGCGGGACCTTCCTGGCGATCCGGTCCGGCCCGGAACACGAGAACGGCCGCGCCCGGTGGGGCGCGGCCGTTCTCGTGTGATCGCGGCTCAGACGTTGAAGCCGAGCGCGCGCAGCTGCTCGCGCCCGTCGTCCGTGATCTTGTCCGGACCCCACGGCGGCATCCAGACCCAGTTGATCTTCAGCTCACTGACGATGCCGTCCGTCGCGGAACGGGCCTGGTCCTCGATCACGTCGGTCAGCGGGCAGGCCGCCGACGTCAGCGTCATGTCCAGCGTCGCGACGTTCGAGTCGTCGATGTGGATGCCGTAGATCAGGCCCAGGTTGACGACGTCGATGCCCAGCTCGGGGTCGACGACGTCGTACAGCGCCTCACGGACTTCTTCCTCGGAGGCCGGCTTCATGGTGGCCTCGGCGTTCTCGGTCATGCCGACTTCCTCACAGACTTCTGATCGTCCCCCAGTGCCTGGGCGGTCGCGTCCTTCCACGCCATCCAGCTGAGCAGCGCGCACTTCACCCGGGCCGGGTACTTGGACACCCCGGCGAACGCGACCGCGTCCTCCAGGATCTCCTCCATGGCCTCGTCCGGCTCGATCTGGCCCTTGGACTGCATCAGCTCCAGGAAGGCCTCCTGGATCTTCCGCGCCTCGGCCAGCTCCTTGCCGACGAGCAGCTCGTTGAGGACGGAGGCCGAGGCCTGGCTGATGGAGCAGCCCTGTCCCTCGTACGAGACGTCCTCGACGCGCGAGCCGTCGTACTTCACCCGGAGCGTGATCTCGTCACCGCACGTCGGGTTGACGTGGTGCACCTCGGCGTCGCCGTCCCGCAGACCGCGCCCGTGGGGGTGCTTGTAGTGGTCCAGGATGACGTCCTGGTACATCGAATCCAGCTTCACGAACCCGTCCCTCAGCCGAAGAAGTTCCGGACGTGCTCCAGACCCTCGACCAGGGCGTCGACCTCGGCCGGAGTGGAGTACAGATAGAACGACGCCCGCGTGGTCGCGGGAATTCCGTACCGCAGGCAGACCGGCCGCGCGCAGTGGTGGCCGACCCGGACCGCGATGCCCTGCTCGTCGAGGACCTGGCCCACGTCGTGCGGGTGGATGTCACCGAGCGTGAAGGAGATCGCCGCGCCCCGGTCCTCGGCCGTGGTGGGGCCGATGATCCGCAGGTCGGGGACCTCCTGGAGACGCCGGACGGCGTACTCGGTGATCGCGTGCTCATGGCGCGCGATGTTCTCCATGCCGATCGCCGAGAGGTAGTCCACGGCCGCGCCGAGGCCGACGGCCTGGGCGATCGGGGGCGTACCCGCCTCGAACTTGTGCGGGGCCGGGGCGTACGTCGAGGAGTGCATCGAGACGGTCTCGATCATCTCGCCGCCGCCGAGGAACGGCGGCAGGTCCTCAAGGAGCTCCTGCCGTCCCCACAGCACGCCGATGCCGGTCGGGCCGCACATCTTGTGACCGGTGAAGGCCACGAAGTCGGCCTGGAGCGCCTGGACGTCCAGCACCATGTGCGGGGCCGCCTGGGAGGCGTCGATGCAGACCAGCGCACCGACCTCCTGGGCGCGGCGGATGATCGCCTCCACCGGGTTGACCGTGCCGAGCAGGTTGGAGACCAGCGTGAACGAGACGATCTTGGTCTTCTCGGTGATGACCTCCTCGATGTTCGAGAGGTCGAGACGTCCGTCGTCGGTGAGGCCGAACCACTTCAGCTTCGCGCCCGTGCGCTGCGAGAGCAGCTGCCACGGCACGATGTTGGAGTGGTGCTCCATCTCCGTGATGGCGATCTCGGTCTCGTGGTCCACGCGGTAGGGCTCGTCGGCCCAGCCCAGCATGTTGGCCACGAGGTTGAGCGACTCGGAGGCGTTCTTGGTGAAGATCACCTCGTTGCGGCTCGGCGCGTTGATGAAGGCCGCGACCTTGTCACGGGCGCCCTCGTAGAGCGCCGTCGCCTCCTCGGCCACCGTGTACACACCGCGGTGGACGTTGGCGTTGTGACGCTCGTAGTACGTGGTGAGCGCGTCGAGGACCTGGCGCGGCTTCTGCGAGGTCGCCGCCGAGTCGAGGTACACGATCTTCTTGTCGCCGTGGACCACGCGGTCCAGGAGCGGGAAGTCCTTGCGGATCGCCTCGGTGTCGAGGAGGCCGGAGAGCCCCTGATGGGCAGAAGTCACGCGGACGCGCCACCCTTCACGTACTTGTCGTAGCCCTCGTTCTCCAGCACGTCGGCGAGCTCGGCGCCGCCGGACTCGGCGATGCGGCCGTTCGCGAAGACGTGCACGAAGTCGGGCTTGATGTAGCGCAGGATCCGCGTGTAGTGCGTGATCAGCAGGGTGCCGACCTCACCGGTCTCGCGGACGCGGTTGACGCCCTCGGAGACGACCCGCAGGGCGTCGACGTCGAGGCCGGAGTCGGTCTCGTCGAGGATCGCGATCTTCGGCTTGAGCAGTTCGAGCTGGAGGATCTCGTGGCGCTTCTTCTCGCCGCCGGAGAAGCCCTCGTTGACGTTGCGCTCGGCGAAGGCCGGGTCCATCTGGAGCTGCTCCATCGCGGACCTGACCTCCTTCACCCAGGTGCGCAGCTTGGGCGCCTCGCCGCGGACGGCGGTGGCGGAGGTGCGCAGGAAGTTGGAGACGGAGACGCCGGGGACCTCGACCGGGTACTGCATGGCGAGGAAGACACCGGCGCGGGCGCGCTCGTCGACCGACATCTCCAGGACGTCCTCACCGTCGAGGGTGACGGTGCCGCCGGTGATCGTGTACTTCGGGTGCCCGGCGAGGGAGTAGGCCAGGGTCGACTTGCCGGAGCCGTTGGGGCCCATGACGGCGTGCGTCTCGCCCTGCTTGATGGTCAGGTCGACGCCCTTGAGGATCTCGCGGGGGCCGTTCTCCGCGTCGACGGAGACGTGCAGGTCGTGGATTTCGAGCGTTGCCATGGGTGACTCAGGACTCCTGGGTGACGGAGACGAGCACATCGTCCCCTTCGATCTTTACGGGGTATACGGGGACGGGGCGCGTCGCGGGAAGGCCGGAGGGCTTGCCGGTGCGCAGGTCGAAGCTGGAGCCGTGCAGCCAGCACTCGATCGCGCAGTCCTCGACCTCGCCCTCCGAGAGGGAGACGTTCGCGTGCGAGCAGATGTCGTTGATCGCGAACACCTCGCCCTCGGTGTGCACGACCGACACCGGCGTGCCGTCGACCTCGACCCGCTTGGGGGTGTCGGCCTCCAGCTCGCTCAGCGCGCAGACTCGTACGAAGGGCATCAGACGGAGGCCTCCAGCTCGGCCTCGATCTTGGCGAGGAGGCGCTCCTGGACGTCCGGCAGACCGATCTGCTGGACCAGTTCCGCGAAGAAGCCGCGGACGACGAGGCGGCGGGCCTCGGTCTCCGGGATGCCCCGGGACATCAGGTAGAAGAGCTGCTCGTCGTCGAAGCGGCCGGTGGCGGAGGCGTGACCCGCACCGGCGATCTCGCCGGTCTCGATCTCCAGGTTCGGCACGGAGTCGACCCGGGCGCCGTCCGTGAGGACCAGGTTCCGGTTGAGCTCGTAGCTGTCGGTTCCCTCGGCGGCGGCCTGGATGAGCACGTCACCGATCCAGACGGCGTGCGCGCCCTGGCCCTGCAGCGCGCCCTTGTAGGCCACGTTGGACTTGCAGTGCGGGGTGTTGTGGTCGACCAGGAGGCGGTGCTCCTGGTGCTGTCCGGCGTCGGTGAAGTACAGGCCGAACAGCTCGGCCTCGCCGCCGGTGGCCGCGTACGCCACCCGGGGGTGGATGCGGACGACGTCGCCGCCGAAGGTGACGACGACGGACTTGAAGGAGGCGTCGCGGCCGACCAGCGCGTTGTGCTGGGCGACGTGGACGGCCTTCTCGTCCCAGTCCTGGACGGAGACGACGGTGAGCCTGGCGCCGTCGCCGAGGAGGTAGTCGACGTTGGAGGCGAGCACCGCGTCACCGGTGTGGTCGATGACCACGACGGCTTCGGCGAAGGCGCCGAGCTCGATGACCTGGTGGCCGAAGGCGACGCCGCCCTGGCCGTGCACGGCGATGCGGATCGGCTCGCCGAGGACGGTGTCCTTGGCGACGGTGACGACCGAGGCCTTCTCGAAGGAGGAGTAGGCCTGGGCGGCGACGCGGTCGACGGGCACTCCGGCCTTGCGCAGGCGCTCGTCCTCGCGGCCGACGGTCTCCACGGTGACGCCCTCGGGGGCCTCGATCTCGACCTTGACGCCCTCGCCGGAGGCGACGGCGGTGCCGTCGTGGAGTCCGCGCAGCCGGGCGAGCGGGGTGAAGCGCCATTCCTCCTCGCGGCCGTGCGGGACGGGGAAGTCCGCGACGTCGAAGGACGGGGGGGCGCTCATGCGCGTGGCGACGGTGGACTCGGCGGCCACCGCGATCGAGCCGGCGGTGGTGGAGCCCGCCGCCGGGATGTTCTGCTGAGCCTCAGCCATGGCTGTCGTGTTGCTCTCTTCCTGCGTACGTGTGAGTCGGTCGCTGCGGGGGTGGGCGGCGGTCAGCCGACCGACCCTTCCATCTGCAGCTCGATCAGCCGGTTGAGCTCCAGGGCGTACTCCATCGGGAGTTCCTTGGCGATGGGCTCGACGAAGCCGCGGACGATCATCGCCATGGCCTCGAACTCGGTGAGGCCGCGGCTCATCAGGTAGAAGAGCTGGTCCTCGGAGACCTTGGAGACGGTGGCCTCGTGGCCCATGGAGACGTCGTCCTCGCGCACGTCCACGTAGGGGTACGTGTCCGAGCGGGAGATGGTGTCGACGAGCAGCGCGTCGCAGAGCACGTTGGACTTGGAGCCCGGGGCGCCCTCGCCGATCTCGATGAGACCGCGGTAGGAGGTGCGGCCGCCGCCTCGCGCCACCGACTTGGAGACGATGTTGGAGGAGGTGTTCGGGGCCATGTGGACCATCTTGGCCCCGGCGTCCTGGTGCTGGCCCTCGCCCGCGAAGGCGATGGAGAGGGTCTCGCCCTTGGCGTGCTCGCCCATCAGGTAGACGGCCGGGTACTTCATGGTGACCTTGGAGCCGATGTTGCCGTCGACCCACTCCATGGTGGCGCCCTCGTAGGCGACGGCGCGCTTGGTCACCAGGTTGTAGACGTTGTTCGACCAGTTCTGGATGGTCGTGTAGCGGCAGCGGCCGCCCTTCTTGACGATGATCTCGACGACGGCGCTGTGCAGCGAGTCGGAGGAGTAGATCGGGGCGGTGCAGCCCTCGACGTAGTGGACGTAGGCGTCCTCGTCGACGATGATCAGCGTCCGCTCGAACTGGCCCATGTTCTCCGTGTTGATGCGGAAGTAGGCCTGGAGCGGGATCTCGACGTGCACGCCCTTCGGCACGTAGATGAACGATCCGCCGGACCAGACGGCGGTGTTCAGGGAGGCGAACTTGTTGTCGCCGACGGGGATGACGGTGCCGAAGTACTCGCGGAAGAGCTCCTCGTGCTCCTTCAGCGCGGTGTCGGTGTCGACGAAGATGACGCCCTGCTCCTCCAGGTCCTCGCGGATCTGGTGGTAGACGACCTCGGACTCGTACTGGGCGGCGACACCGGCGACGAGGCGCTGCTTCTCGGCCTCGGGGATGCCGAGCCGGTCGTAGGTGTTCTTGATGTCCTCCGGCAGGTCCTCCCAGGACTCGGCCTGCTTCTCGGTGGACCGCACGAAGTACTTGATGTTGTCGAAGTCGATGCCGGAGAGGTCGGAGCCCCAGGTCGGCATGGGCTTCTTGCCGAAGAGGCGCAGACCCTTGAGCCGCAGCTTCAGCATCCACTCGGGCTCGTTCTTCTTCGAGGAGATGTCGCGGACGACGTCCTCGTTGAGACCGCGCTTGGCGGTGGCACCGGCGGTGTCGGAGTCGGCCCAGCCGTACTCGTACCGACCCAGGCCCTCGAGCTCGGGGTGGCTGATCTCGGTGGTCATGCGGGGTTCCTCCCGGCCGTGCTTACGGATGCTGATTCGGTGGTCTGCGGGGTGCCGTGCGGGATGAACGTGGTGCAGACGCCGTCACCATGCGCGATGGTGGCCAGGCGCTGGACGTGCGTTCCCAGGAGGCGGGAGAAGAATTCCGTCTCCGCCTCGCACAGCTGTGGGTACTGCTCGGCGACGTGGGCGACCGGGCAGTGGTGCTGGCAGAGCTGCTCGCCGACCGGCGCGTTCCGCGCAGTGGCAGCGTACCCGTCCGCGGTCAGGGCCTTGGCGAGGGCCTCGGCCCGCCGTTCGGGCTCGACCGCCTCGACGGCCTCGCGGTAGGCGCCCGCCTGGGACTCGATCCGGTCCCGGGCGAAGGCGGCCACGGCCGCCTCCCCGCCCGCGTTCCGCTCGATCCAGCGGAGCGCCTCGACGGCCAGGGAGTCGTACGACTGGTCCAGGGCGTCCCGGCCGCAGTCGGTGAGCGCGAAGACCTTCGCGGGGCGTCCCCGGGTGCGGGTCCCGTAGACGCGCTTCTCCCGGGCCTCCACCACGTTCTCCCCGACCAGTGAGTCGAGGTGGCGGCGGACGGCCGCCTGGGTGAGGCCGAGCCGCCCGGCGAGATCGGCGACGGTCGAGGGACCGTGATCCAGGATCGACCGCACGACCCGGTTGCGCGTCGAACGCTCCCGGGTCGCGAGTTCCTCCACCGGAGCCGCGCCAACGTTTTTCACAACGCCATTGTTGCGTAATTAATCTCGGCCTGACAACCCGTGCCGGACACGGCCACGGTGCCGTGCATCACTCAGGTAAGCCTTACCTGACCTGCGGAAATGATCATTCGTAGGACGAATCAGGAGTCCTGGCCGTCCTCCCCCGGCACCTTTTCCGGCCGCCCCGTGAACCAGTACGCGCAGGCCACGAGGGCTCCGCCGACGATGTTGCCCGGCACGGTGAACAGCAGGTTGCCCCCCAGATCGGCGAAGCCGGCCGTCCCGTCGAGGATCGCGAGGGAGAAGAGCGCCATGTTCGCCACACAGTGCTCGAAGCCCACCGCCACGAACACCAGCACCGGCAGCCACAGCACGAAGATCTTCGCCGCGTCACCCCTCGCCCGGGAGAACATCCACACCCCGAGACACACCAGCAGGTTGCAGAGCACCGCACGCCAGAACAGCTGCTCGCCCGCGAGCGCCTCCTTGCCCGCCACCAGCTCCGCGAGCAGCGCCTTGGCCGACGGCCCCGACAGCACCCCCGAGGCGTGCGCCATCGCCCCGAAGGCGAAGGCCCCCGCCAGGTTCCCGGCCAGCGACAGCGTCCAGCTCGCCACCAGGTCCCGCACCCCCGTGCGCCCCGCCAGGGCACCGATCAGCATCACCATCACATTGCTGGTGAACAGCTGCGCCCCGGCGAACATCACGACCGTCAGCGCGATCGGGAAGACCGCCCCCTCCAGGAGCCGCGTCACCGCCGCGTGCTCGACCGCGAACGGCGACACCGCGACCAGCAGCAGCACCTCGCCGATCCCTATGTACGCCCCCGCCAGCATCGCCGACACCGCGTAGCGGCCGGGACGCCGCAGGTCCCGCGCCTTGTGCGCCGCCTGGCCGGCCGTCTCCCGCAAGTTCTCCGCCACACTGTTCACACGACGACGCTAGGCCCGCCGGCCGCGGCGAAGCGCAGGGAAAAGTCCCGATTCCAGTGACCCGGGCCCCCCGCCGGGAGGACCTTCGGCCCCTCTCTAGACTTCCCCCATGCGCGGGACCCAGACCCAGACCCAGACCCAGAACAACGAGTCCGTCGTCCAGGTACGCGGCCTGGTCAAGCGGTACGGAAGCAAGACCGCGGTCGACGGCCTCGACCTGGACGTGCGGGCGGCCACCGTCACCGCCGTCCTCGGCCCCAACGGAGCGGGCAAGACCACCACCGTCGAGACCTGCGAGGGCTACCGCAGGCCCGACGGCGGCACCGTCCGCGTCCTCGGCCTCGACCCGGTCGCCGACGCGGCGGCCCTGCGCCCCCGGATCGGTGTGATGCTCCAGTCCGGCGGCGTCTACTCCGGCGCCCGCGCCGACGAGATGCTCCGCCACACCGCGAAGCTCCACGCACATCCGCTGGACGTCGACGCCCTCGTCGAACGCCTCGGCCTCGGCTCCTGCGGCCGCACCACCTACCGGCGCCTCTCCGGCGGCCAGCAGCAGCGCCTCGCGCTCGCCATGGCGATCGTCGGCCGCCCCGAACTGGTCTTCCTCGACGAACCGACCGCCGGACTCGACCCGCAGGCCCGCCGCGCCACCTGGGACCTCGTCCGCGAGCTGCGCGCCGACGGCGTCACCGTGGTCCTCACCACCCACCTCATGCAGGAGGCCGAGGAACTCGCCGACGACGTCGCCATCGTCGACGCGGGCCGGGTCGTCGCCCAGGGCAGCCCCGAGGTCCTGTGCCGGGGCGGCGCCGAGAACACCCTGCGCTTCACCGGACGCCCCGCGCTCGACCTGGGCTCCCTGCTCAAGGCGCTCCCCGACGGCTCGGCCGCCGCCGAGCCGCTGCCGGGCACGTACCGGATCACCGGCGCCATCGACCCGCAGCTGCTCGCCACGGTCACCAGCTGGTGCGCCCAGCACGGCGTCATGCCCGACGGCATCGCCGTCGAACGCCACACCCTCGAAGACGTCTTTCTGGAACTGACGGGCAAGGAACTGCGGTCGTGAGCACTGGTACGTACGCGCCGAAGCCCGGCGCCGCCCCCCTCGGCCGGATGATCGCGGCGCAGACGGCGCTGGAGACCCGGATGCTGCTGCGCAACGGCGAGCAGCTGCTGCTGACCGTGATCATCCCCTCGCTGCTCCTGGTGCTCTTCTCGACGGTCGACATCGTCGACACCGGCACCGGCGAGGCGGTCGACTTCCTCGCGCCGGGCGTCCTCGCGCTCGCCGTCCTGTCGACCGCGTTCACCGGCCAGGCCATCGCCACCGGCTTCGAGCGGCGGTACGGGGTGCTCAAGCTCCTCGGCGCCTCGCCGCTCCCCCGCTGGGCGCTGATGACCGCCAAGACGCTCTCCGTCCTGGTCACCGAGATCCTCCAGATCGTCCTCCTGACGGCGATCGCGCTGGGCCTCGGCTGGTCCCCGCGGGGCAACCCCCTCGCCGTCCTGCTGCTCCTGGTCCTCGGCACCGCCGCCTTCTCCGGCCTCGGGCTGCTGATGGCGGGCACCCTCAGGGCGGAGGCCACCCTGGCCGCCGCCAACCTGGTCTTCCTGCTGCTCCTGGTGGGCGGCGGGGTGATCGTCCCGCTGGAGAAGTTCCCGGACGCGGCCCGCCCGGTCCTGGAGCTGCTGCCGATCTCCGCCCTCTCCGACGGGCTGCGGGCCGTCCTCCAGGACGGTGCCCCGCTGCCCTGGGGCGAGGCGGGGATCCTCGCGGTGTGGGCCGTCCTCGGGCTCGGCGCGGCGGCGAAGTTCTTCCGCTGGGAGTAGCGGGGACGCCCCAGAGGGTGACGTTTCCCGACAAGGCACCCCTCGTGAAAGCGTGCACAAGCACCGGCCTACGATAGGGCCCGTGCTGACCCCCCTCGCCTCCCTCGCCAGGCGCTGGACCCCGTCCCCCAGGACGCTCCGGCGCGCCGCGCTCTCCGCCGTCGTGATGAGCGTGGCCATCATCGTCACGGGCGGCGCGGTCCGGCTGACCGGTTCCGGCCTCGGCTGCGACACCTGGCCCAAGTGCACCGACGACAGCCTCTTCGTGACGCCCGAGCAGGGCTACCGGGGCGCGATCGAGTTCGGCAACCGGATGCTGACGTACGTCCTGTCGGCCGCGGTCGGCTGGGCGATCGTCGCGGCCCGGTGCACCAAGCCGTGGCGGCGCGGACTGACCCGTATCGCCTGGGCCCAGTTCTGGATCGTGATGAGCAACGCCGTCCTCGGCGGCATCACGGTGTGGATGGGCCTGAACCCGTGGACGGTCGCGGGCCACTTCCTCGCCGCCAACGCCCTGCTCACGGTCGCCGTCATCACCTGGCACCGGACCGGCGAGGGCGACGCTCCGCCGCGTCCGCGCGCACCGCGCCCGGTGCGCAGGCTTTCCTGGGCGATCACGCTGGTCTCCGCGCTGCTGATCGTGCTGGGCACGACGGTCACCGGCTCGGGCAAGCACGCCGGTGACAGCAGCGACGTACCGCGGATGCCCTGGGACTGGACGAACGCCGCGCACGTCCACGCCGTCGCCGCCTGGGTCGTCTGCGCCCTCGCGGTCGCGATGTGGCTGGTGCTCCGGGTGGTCGACGCGCCGCCGGACACCCGGGCCCGCGCCCGCGACCTGCTGATCGTGCTGCTCCTCCAGGGCGGGGTGGGCTACGTCCAGTACTTCATGGGCGTCCCCGAGATCCTGGTCGGCCTCCACATGCTCGGCTCGTCCCTGATGTGGATCGCGGTGCTGCGGCTCGCCCTGAGCCTGCGCGAGCGCACGGCGGCCACCGCCGGCATCCCGGCCCAGACGGACGCGGAGCTGACGCGGGCCTGACCTTCCCGCCCTCGGGCGCGCCGGAACGCGGAACGCGCGACGGGGTCCAGCGGCTCTTCCCGAGCCGGTGGACCCCGTCGCGCGTTCCGGCGTCGTGGGGGGCTCCGCCGCCTCAGCGGTCGGAGGGGCCGCCGATCTGGATCCCGGCCATCCGGGTCCACTCGTACGGACCGGTGACGACCTTGGCGGCGAACTCTCCGTCGAACTCCTCGTGGAGGGTCAGTCCGGCCTTCTCGGCGGCCTGCCGGGCGATCTCGTACGTCGGGGCGACCAGGTCGCCCCAGCCGCCGTCGGTGCCGACGAGCACGATCCGGGTGCCCGCCTGCCCGATGTGCGCGAGGTGCCCCTCGGAGCCGCCGTGCTGCGCGGAGAAGGCCCGGATCTCCTTGGCGAGCCGGGTCGCCCGGCGCTCTGCCTGCTTCGTTTCTGCCATGACAGCGATGCTACCGACGCGTAGATCGACTGACGACGGCCGGGCCACGTGGTGTGTCCCACGTGGCCCGGCCGTCGGCCGGACCGCTCGTACGAGCGTGTGTCCCTCTGTGCGCCGGGACACCGGAGTGTCCCGGCGGGTGTCGGGCTAGCGGAGGAAGGGGTCCACCGCGACCGCCACGAAGAGCAGCGAGACATAGGTGATGGACCAGTGGAAGAGGCGCATCTCCTTGAGCTTGGCGCCGCTCACCTCGGCCTTGGCCCGGTTCAGCAGCCCGTGCGCCTCCCAGAGCCACCAGCCGCCGGTGACCAGGGCGACGGTCGTGTAGAACCAGCCCGTGTAGCCCAGCGGGGTGAGCAGCAGCGAGACGGCGACCATCACCCAGCTGTAGACGACGATCTGCTTGGCGACGACCTTGTTGGAGGCGAGGACCGGCAGCATGGGCACGCCCGCGCGGGCGTAGTCGTCCTTCACCTTCATCGACAGCGGCCAGTAGTGCGGCGGCGTCCAGAAGAAGATGACGAGGAAGAGGATGACGGCGGCCCAGGACATCGAGTCGGTCACGGCGGACCAGCCGATGAGGACCGGGAGGCAGCCGGCGATGCCGCCCCAGACGATGTTCTGCGCGGTGCGCCGCTTCAGGATCATCGTGTAGACCACGACGTAGAAGAGGAGCGCGCCCAGCGACAGCGCGGCGGACAGCCAGTTGACGAGCAGGCCGAACCAGAGCG
This sequence comes from Streptomyces sp. NPDC087215, assembly GCF_044744885.1. Taxonomy (NCBI): domain Bacteria; kingdom Bacillati; phylum Actinomycetota; class Actinomycetes; order Kitasatosporales; family Streptomycetaceae; genus Streptomyces; species Streptomyces sp. NPDC087215. Next base: position 924,313 of record NZ_JBIUZD010000002.1, on the reverse strand, counting down.
TGGAGACCACGGCGAGGGTGAGGCCGAAGACGAGTGCCGCGCGCGGCGTGAGGACGCCGGTGACCAGCGGGCGCTGCGAGGTGCGGTCCATCAGCGCGTCGATGTCGCGGTCGATGTACATGTTGAGCGCGTTCGCTCCGCCCGCCGACAGATAGCCGCCGAAGCAGGTGGCGAGCACCAGCCACAGGTCCGGCACGCCCTGTTCGGCGAGGAACATCACCGGGACGGTGGTGATGAGCAGCAGCTCGATGATCCGCGGCTTGGTCAGCGCCACGAACGCCTTGACGCGGACCCCGAACGGCCGATGGGCCCCCGGGCTGGGAGTCAAGACGACCCCTGCGGGTCGGGACTCGACGGCCGTCACGCACACCCCTGACAGAGAAATTCCCAGCAAGCCGCCCTGATGGGAAAAGGGCGAGGCTTGCGCGTACCACGCCACTGTAGACGTTGCCCAGACACCGATCTTCGCGGGGGTGGGGTCGTGTTGAGGGGGTGTGTCCCAGGGCGTGGACACGGTTCGGGAGGCGAACTCACACGGTCGGCGGCAGTCTTGTCGTATCCGCTCATTTGAGGAGCATGAACACGGAAAGAGGGGCGCCCGGCGGGGGTAGGCTCGACAACGCCGGTACACCCTCAGTCACCGGCTTCCGACATGTGGAGAGGAGCCCTGACCAGGGTGAGCATCAAGCCGACCACCACAGACCTCGAGTGGACCGAGTTGGACCAGCGTGCCGTCGACACGGCCCGTGTCCTGGCCGCGGACGCCGTACAGAAGGTCGGCAACGGCCATCCCGGTACGGCCATGAGCCTCGCGCCCGCCGCGTACACCCTCTTCCAGAAGGTGATGCGGCACGACCCGGCCGACCCCGAGTGGGTCGGACGGGACCGGTTCGTCCTCTCCGCCGGCCACTCGTCCCTGACCCTCTACACCCAGCTGTACCTGGGTGGTTTCGGTCTCGAACTGGACGATCTGAAGGCCTTCCGCACCTGGGGCTCGAAGACTCCGGGCCACCCGGAGTACGGGCACACCGCCGGTGTCGAGACCACCACGGGCCCGCTGGGCCAGGGTGTGGCCAACGCCGTGGGCATGGCCATGGCCGCCCGTTACGAGCGCGGTCTGTTCGACCCCGAGGCCGCCGTCGGCGCCTCCCCGTTCGACCACCGGATCTACGCGATCGCGGGTGACGGCTGTCTCCAGGAGGGCATCTCCGCGGAGGCGTCCTCGCTCGCCGGTCACCAGAAGCTCGGCAACCTGATCCTGCTGTGGGACGACAACCACATCTCGATCGAGGGCGACACCGAGACCGCCGTGTCCGAGGACACGATGAAGCGGTACGAGGCGTACGGCTGGCACGTGCAGCGGGTCGAGCCGCAGGCCAACGGCGACCTGGACCCGGCCGCGCTCTACGCGGCGGTCAGGGCGGCGGAGGCGGAGACGGAGCGCCCGTCGTTCATCGCGATGCGCTCGATCATCGCCTGGCCCGCGCCGAACGCGCAGAACACCGAGGCCTCGCACGGCTCGGCCCTCGGCGACGAGGAGATCGCGGCGACCAAGCGCGTCCTGGGCTTCGACCCGGAGCAGACCTTCGAGGTCTCCGACGAGGTCATCGCGCACACCCGGACGCTCGGCGACCGCGGCCGTGAGGCCCGTGCCGCCTGGGAGAAGTCGCTCGCCGAGTGGCGTACGGCCAACCCGGAGCGGGCCGCCACCTTCGACCGGATCGAGGCGAACGAGCTGCCGGCCGGCTGGGCCGAGAAGCTCCCGGTCTTCGAGGCGGGCAAGAGCGTCGCGACCCGTGCCGCCTCCGGCAAGGTCCTCCAGGCGCTGGGCTCGGTCCTCCCGGAGCTGTGGGGCGGCTCGGCCGACCTCGCGGGCTCCAACAACACGACGATCGACAAGAACTCGTCGTTCCTGCCCGAGGGCAACCCGCTGCCGGAGGCCGACCCGTACGGCCGCACGATCCACTTCGGCATCCGCGAGCACTCGATGGCCGCCGAGATGAACGGCATCGCCCTGCACGGCAACACGCGCGTCTACGGCGGCACCTTCCTGGTGTTCTCCGACTACATGCGCAACGCGGTGCGGCTCTCCGCGCTGATGCACCTGCCGGTGACGTACGTGTGGACCCACGACTCGATCGGTCTGGGCGAGGACGGTCCGACCCACCAGCCGGTGGAGCACCTGGCCGCGCTGCGCGCGATCCCCGGTCTGAACGTGGTCCGCCCGGCCGACGCCAACGAGACGTCGATCGCCTGGCGCGAGATCACCCGACGGCACACCAAGGTCTTCGGCGAGGGCGCCCCGCACGGTCTGGCGCTGACCCGCCAGGGCGTGCCGACGTACGCGCCGAACGAGGACACCGTCAAGGGCGGCTACGTGCTGTTCGACGCCGAGGGCGGCGCCCCCGAGGTCGTGCTGATCGGCACGGGCTCCGAGGTGCACCTGGCCGTCGAGGCCCGCGAGCGGCTCCAGGCGGAGGGCGTCCCGACCCGGGTCGTCTCGATGCCGTCCGTGGAGTGGTTCGAGGAGCAGGACCAGGAGTACAAGGACGCGGTCCTGCCGCCTTCGGTCACGGCGCGCGTGGCGGTCGAGGCGGGTATCGGTCTGACCTGGCACCGGTACGTCGGTGACGCGGGCCGGATCGTGTCGCTGGAGCACTTCGGCGCCTCCGCCGACGCCAAGGTCCTCTTCCGCGAGTTCGGTTTCACCCCGGAGGCGGTCGTCGCCGCCGCCCGGGAATCGATCGCCGCCGCCACGCGCTGACGCGCATACGTACGACTCATTGGAGATGCAATTCCCATGACAGACGCTCTCAAGCGCCTCTCCGACGAAGGCGTCGCGATCTGGCTGGACGACCTGTCGCGCAAGCGGATCACGTCCGGCAACCTGGCCGAGCTCATCGACCAGAGCCATGTGGTCGGTGTGACGACGAACCCGTCGATCTTCCAGAAGGCGATCTCCTCGGGCGACGGCTACGGGCAGCAGCTCGCCGAGCTGGCGGCCCGCAAGGTCACCGTCGACGAGGCCATTCGGATGATCACGACGGCGGACGTCCGTGACGCCGCCGACATCCTGCGGCCGGTCTTCGACGCGACGGACGGCCAGGACGGCCGGGTGTCCATCGAGGTCGACCCGCGGCTGGCCCACGAGACGGTCGCCACCGTCGCCGAGGCCAAGCAGCTGGCCTGGCTGGTGGACCGCCCCAACACCCTCATCAAGATCCCGGCCACCCGGGCGGGGCTGCCGGCGATCACCGAGGTCATCGGCCTCGGGATCAGCGTCAACGTGACGCTGATCTTCTCGCTGGAGCGCTACCGCGAGGTCATGGACGCCTACCTGGCGGGCCTGGAGAAGGCCCGCGAGCGCGGCCTGGACCTGTCGAAGATCCACTCGGTGGCGTCCTTCTTCGTGTCCCGGGTGGACACCGAGATCGACAAGCGCCTGGACGGCATCGGCACCGACGAGGCCAAGGCCCTCAAGGGCAAGGCGGCGCTGGCCAACGCGCGGCTGGCCTACGAGGCGTACGAGGAGGTCTTCTCCTCCGAGCGCTGGGCCGCCCTCGACTCGGCGCAGGCCAACAAGCAGCGTCCGCTGTGGGCCTCGACCGGCGTCAAGGACCCCGCGTACAAGGACACCCTGTACGTGGTGGACCTGGTCGCCCCCGGCACGGTCAACACCATGCCGGAGTCCACCCTGGAGGCCACCGCCGACCACGGCGTCGTCTCCGGCGACACCGTGCGCGGCACCTACGAGCAGTCGCGCGCCGAGCTGGCGGCCGTCGAGAAGCTGGGCATCGGCTACGACGAGGTCGTGCAGCTCCTGGAGGACGAGGGCGTCGAGAAGTTCGAGGCGTCCTGGAACGATCTGCTCAAGTCGACCGAGGCGGAGCTCCGGCGCCTCGCACCCCCGGAGGCGTAAGCACAGTGAGCGCAGTCCACGGAGCCAACCCGCTCCGTGACGCCGCAGACCGACGGCTCCCGCGCATCGCGGGGCCGTCGGGCCTGGTGATCTTCGGCGTCACGGGCGATTTGTCCCGTAAGAAGCTGATGCCTGCCGTCTACGACCTGGCCAACCGCGGCCTGCTGCCGCCGGGCTTCTCGCTCATCGGCTTCGCACGCCGCGAGTGGCAGGACGAGGACTTCGCGCAGGAGGTCCACGACGCCGTCGAGCAGCACGCGCGCACCCCGTTCCGCGAGGAGGTGTGGCAGCAGCTGATCCAGGGGATGCGGTTCGTCCAGGGCGACTTCGACGACGACGACGCCTTCGAGCAGCTCAAGTCCACCATCGAGGAGCTGGACAAGGCGCAGGGCACCGGAGGCAACTTCGCCTTCTACCTGTCGGTCCCGCCGAAGTTCTTCCCCAAGGTCGTCCAGCAGCTCAAGAAGCACGGGCTCGCCGACCAGAAGGACGGGTCCTGGCGCCGCGCGGTCATCGAGAAGCCCTTCGGCCACGACCTGGTCTCCGCCAAGGAGCTCAACGAGGTCGTCCACGAGGTCTTCCCGCCGCACGAGGTCTTCCGGATCGACCACTACCTCGGCAAGGAGACCGTCCAGAACATCCTGGCGCTCCGCTTCGCCAACACCCTCTTCGAGCCGATCTGGAACCGGTCGTACGTCGACCACGTGCAGATCACCATGGCCGAGGACATCGGCATCGGCGGCCGGGCCGGATACTACGACGGCATCGGCGCCGCCCGTGACGTCATCCAGAACCACCTGCTCCAGCTGCTGGCGCTGACCGCGATGGAGGAGCCCGGCTCCTTCGACGCCGACGCGCTGGCCGCCGAGAAGACCAAGGTCCTCGGCGCGGTGAAGCTGCCCAAGGACCTGGGCGAGTCCACGGTCCGCGCCCAGTACGCGGCCGGGTGGCAGGGCGGCGAGAAGGCCGTCGGCTACCTCCAGGAAGAGGGCATCGACCCCAGGTCGAAGACCGACACCTACGCCGCCGTGAAGCTGGAGATCGACAACCGCCGCTGGGCGGGCGTGCCGTTCTACCTGCGGACCGGCAAGCGGCTCGGCCGTCGCGTCACCGAGATCGCGGTCGTCTTCCAGCGGGCCCCGCACTCCCCCTTCGACCACACCGCGACCGAGGAGCTCGGCCGCAACGCCATCGTCATCCGGGTCCAGCCGGACGAGGGCGTCACGGTGCGGTTCGGCTCCAAGGTGCCCGGCACCCAGATGGAGATCCGGGACGTGTCGATGGACTTCGCGTACGGCGAGTCCTTCACGGAGTCCAGCCCGGAGGCGTACGAGCGGCTCCTCCTCGACGTCCTGCTCGGCGACTCGAACCTCTTCCCGCGCGTGGAGGAGGTCGAGCTGTCCTGGAAGATCCTCGACCCGATCGAGCAGTTCTGGGACAAGCACGGCAAGCCCGCGCAGTACCCGTCCGGCACCTGGGGTCCGGTCGAGGCGGACGAGATGCTCGCACGAGACGGACGGAGCTGGCGCAGGCCATGAAGACCGACCTGACGGACACCACGTCCTCCAAGATCAACAAGGCGCTGGTGCTCGGGCGGCGGGCGATCGGCACGCCGGCCGTCGGCATGGTGCTCACCCTCGTCATCGTCACCGACGAGGAGAACGCCTACGACGCGCTGAAGGCCGCGAACGAGGCGTCCCGCGAGCACCCCTCGCGGACCCTCGTCGTCATCAAGAGGGTCTCGCGCTCCCCGCGCGACCGGTCCCAGGCACGACTCGACGCCGAGGTCCGCCTCGGCGCCGACGCCAGCACCGGCGAGACGGTCGTCCTCCGGCTCTACGGCGAGGTCGTCGACCACGCCCAGTCGGTCGTCCTGCCGCTGCTGCTCCCGGACGCCCCCGTCGTCGTCTGGTGGCCGGTGAACGCGCCGACCGACCCGGCGAACGACCCGCTGGGCGCCCTCGCCCAGCGGCGGGTGACCGACACGTACTCCGCCGAGGAGCCCATCCGGGAACTGACCGCGCGCGCGGACGCCTACACCCCGGGCGACACGGACCTCTCGTGGACCCGGATCACCCCGTGGCGCTCGATGCTGGCCGCCGCGCTCGACCAGGTCGTGTGCGAGGTCACCGCCGCGGAGGTGGAGGGCGAGGACTTCAACCCCAGTGTCGAACTGCTCGCCATGTGGCTGGCCGACCGGCTGAAGGTGCCGGTGCGGCGCTCGAAGTCGGCCGGTCCCGGCCTCACCTCCGTACGCCTGGAGACCAACTCCGGGCCGATCGTCCTCGACCGGCCGGACGGCTCGCTCGCGACGCTCTCCATCCAGGGCCAGCCCGACCGTGCCGTGGCGCTCAAGCGCCGCGAGACGGCCGAGCTGATCGCGGAGGAGCTGCGCCGCCTCGACCCGGACGACACCTACGCGACGGCGCTCAGGTTCGGGCTCGAACGGCTCGACGAGGAAGCGGCCGCCGTGCCCGTCGCCGAGCCGGAGCGGGCCCCGGAGTCCGCGCCGGAGCCGGAGGCCGTCCCGGCGGCGAAGCCCGCCGCGAAGAAGGCCGCCAGGAAGGCGGCGGCCGGGTGAGCACCCCCCAGCTGGTCGTCCACCGCGACAAGGAACTGATGGCCGAGGCCGCCGCCGCCCGGCTGATCACGAAGATCGTCGACGCCCAGGCCTCCCGGGGCTCCGCCTCGGTGGTGCTCACCGGCGGACGCAACGGCAACGGTCTGCTCGCGGCGCTCGGCACCGCCCCCGCCCGGGACGCCGTCGACTGGGCGCGGCTCGACCTGTGGTGGGGCGACGAGCGTTTCCTGCCCGAGGGGGACCCCGAGCGGAACGTCACCCAGGCCCGTGCGGCACTGCTCGACCGGGTGCCGCTCGACCCCGCGCGGGTGCACGCCATGCCCGCGTCGGACGGCCCCTACGGCGGCGACGTCGAGGCCGCCGCGGCCGGGTACGCGGCGGAGCTGGCGGCGGCCGCGGCGCCCGGCGACCACGGCGGGGTCCCGTCCTTCGACGTGCTGATGCTGGGCGTCGGACCGGACACCCATGTGGCCTCGCTCTTCCCCGAGCTGCCCGCGGTCCGGGAGACCGAGCGGACCGTGGTCGGCGTGCGCGGCGCGCCCAAGCCGCCGCCGCTGCGGGTCTCGATGACCCTTCCGGCGATCCGGGCGGCCAAGGAGGTCTGGCTGCTCGCGGCCGGTGCCGACAAGGCGAAGGCGGCGGCGATCGCGCTGTCGGGCGCGGGCGAGGTGCAGGCCCCGGCGGCGGGCGCCCGTGGCCGCTCGCGCACGCTGTGGCTGCTGGACGCGGCGGCGGCCTCGGAGCTGCCGAGGGACCTCTACCCGCCCGCTTCGGCCTGATCCCACCCCCCGGAGGCCCGGTTCACCGCTCGGTGGACCGGGCCTCCGGCATGGGTACGGCCTCCAGGAAGGGCGCCAGCAGTTCCGGTACGGCCTCGGCGGCGAAGGTCAGGCCCTGGTTCTGGCCCGCGTCGAGGACGGCGTACGCCCCCGCCCCGGCGGCCGTCGTGGCGGTGAGCGTCAGGAGCCCGGCGCGCCGCTGGAAGTACGACTGCTTGACCGTCCAGCCGATGACCCCGGAGCGCTGGAGCACGACGGTGGCCCGCCGGACCGTACCCGAACGGGTCACCAGCCAGGGGCCGCTGACGGTGTGTCCGAGGCCCCGGTAGGCGTCGAGGGCCAGCAGCACGGCGGCCGGGACACCGACGAGCGCGCAGCCCGCCGCCACGTACAGCAGGGCCGGGGTGAGGAACGCTCCGAGCAGGGCCAGCAGCGCGACCGGGCCGAGGACGCTCCACAGCGCCCAGCGGACCCTGCGGGCGCGGGCCGCCCTCGGGTGGGCCGCGAGGCGCGCGCCGGTGGGCGGCACCGGCTCGCGCAGCACCTCGGCGGCGACCCGGTCGGCGACGGAGCGCTCCACCGGGGGCAGCAGGTTCTTCAGGTCGGCGTGCTTGTCGCCGTCGTTCTGGGCGAGGCCGGTGGCGACCGCGTCGACCCGGGCGGCGCCGAAGAGCCGGACGCCGAGCGGCTGGACCAGCTCGATGCCCCGCAGCCGCCGCTCCTCCAGGGAGACCGAGCGGGCGGTGAACAGGCCCCGGGAGACCCGGAGGGTGCCGCCGGGTTCGCGCTCCAGGCGGTAGTTCCACCACATCTCGACCCAGAGCCCGAGGGCGCCGACCGCTCCGGCGACGGTGGCGAGGAGGGCCAGGTCGACGATCATCCAGACGACGGAGACGTCCTGGAACCGGTCCCCTATCCAGGAGATGACCCGCTGCTGGGCGCCGAACCAGTCGCTGGCCTGCATGACCGCCCCGGCGGCGGCGAGACCGAGGGCGGGGGCGACGAAGGAGACCGGGGCGTAGCGGATCCAGCGGGGGTCGAGGGCGGCGAGGGTGCCGTCCGGGTCGGCGCTCCCGGCGGGCGCGGCGGCGCGGGCCAGGAGTTCGCGGCGGAGCCGTTCGCCCTCGGCCCGGGTGACCAGGTCGAGTTCGAGGGTGGAGTCACCGGCGGTGTGCTCGCCGGTGCCGACGCGGACCTTGACAAGGCCGAAGAGGCGCTGGAGCAGGTTGGCGCTCAGGTCGGCGCTGCGGACGCGCTCGCGGGCGAGCGAGCGGCGCTGGACGACGAGCAGTCCGGTGTGCAGCTCGACCCGGTCGGCGCCGACCCGGTAGCGGGTGCGGCGGACCCGTACCGTCTCGGCGACGAAGGTGGCGGCGAGGGCGAGCAGGAAGCCCGCGGCGACCCAGGCGACGGCCTGCCCCAGCGGGCGCGGGCCCGCCAGGGCGAGGGCGAGGGGCACGGCGGCGCCGAAGAGGACCCCGGAGAAGAGCGCGACCCGGACGAGGACGGTCCGCGGGTCGAGCCGCAGCCAGTCGGGGCCGTACGGGGCGGTGACGGGCTCCTCGCTCATGTGGCGTCCCCGGGGGTGGCCTGGGTGATGGCGGTCAGCCGCTCGGCGAGCCCGGCGGCCGCTTCGTGGTCGAGCCCCTCGATGCGGATCGCGCCGTGGGAGGAGGCGGTGGTCACGATGACGGTGGCGAGCCGGAAGCCCTGCTCCAGCGGGCCGCGCGAGGTGTCGACGGTCTGGATGCGGGACATCGGCGCGATCCGCCACTCCTGCCAGAGGGCGCCGGTGCGGACGTAGACGGCGTCGTCGGTGACCTCCCAGCGGTGGACGCGGTACCACCACGGAGGGAAGAACGCGGTGCAGGCGAGGCCCACGGCCGCCAGGACCCCGGCCGGCAGGAGCAGCCAGAGCCGGGCGGGTTCGATCAGCAGACCCAGGACGGCGAGGACCAGCACCGGTACGGCGGTGGTCGTCAGGAGTCTGGTCCGCCACCAGGTGACGGCCCGTCTCTCCACCGGGTTCCTGGGCGGCCTGAGCCGCACCGCGCTCTCCCCCCTCATGCCCCTACCGTCCGCGCAGCGAGCGGTAGGCGGCGACGAGTCCCGCGGTCGAGCTGTCGAGCTGCCCGGTGCCCTCGCCGTCGGTCAGTACGGGCTCGATCCGCTTGGCGAGGACCTTGCCGAGTTCGACGCCCCACTGGTCGAAGGAGTCGATGTCCCAGACGGCGCCCTGGACGAAGACCTTGTGCTCGTACAGCGCGATGAGCTGGCCGAGGACGGAGGGGGTGAGCGCGTCGGCGAGGATGGTGGTGGTGGGGTGGTCGCCCCGGAAGGTCTTGTGCGGGACCAGTTCCTCGGGGACGCCCTCGGCCCGTACCTCCTCGGGTGTCCTGCCGAAGGCCAGGGCCTGCGTCTGGGCGAAGAAGTTGGCCATGAGCAGGTCGTGCTGGGGGACCAGGCCGGGCGGGAGGTCGTCGACGGGCCGGGCGAAGCCGATGAAGTCGGCCGGGATCACCTTGGTGCCCTGGTGGATCAGCTGGTAGTAGGCGTGCTGGCCGTTGGTGCCGGGGGTGCCCCAGACGACGGGGCCGGTCTGCCAGTCGACCGGCCTGCCCTGGCGGTCCACCGATTTGCCGTTGGACTCCATGTCGAGCTGCTGGAGGTAGGCGGTGAACCTGGACAGGTAGTGCGAGTACGGCAGGACCGCGTGCGACTGGGCGTCGAAGAACGCGCCGTACCAGACGCCGAGGAGGCCGAGGAGCAGCGGCGCGTTCTCCTCGGGCGGGGCGGTGCGGAAGTGCTCGTCGACGAGGTGGAAGCCGTCGAGCATCTCGCGGAAGCGGTCCGGGCCGATGGCGGTCATCAGGGAGAGGCCGATGGCGGAGTCGTAGGAGTAGCGACCGCCGACCCAGTCCCAGAACTCGAACATGTTCGCGGTGTCGATGCCGAACTCCTCGACCTTCTCGGCGTTGGTCGAGAGGGCCACGAAGTGCCGGGCGACGGCCTCCGGTCCGGCGCGCAGGCCGGTGAGGAGCCAGTTCCGGGCGGAGGTGGCGTTGGTGAGGGTCTCGATGGTGGTGAAGGTCTTCGAGGCGACGACGAACAGCGTCTCCTCGGGGTCGAGGTCGCGGACGGCCTCGTGGAGGTCGGCGCCGTCCACGTTGGAGACGAAACGGAACGTCAGGTCCCGGTGGGTGAAGGAGCGCAGGACCTCGTAGGCCATGGCGGGGCCGAGGTCGGAGCCGCCGATGCCGATGTTGACGATGTTCTTGACGGGCTTGCCGGTGTGGCCGGTCCACTCGCCCGCGCGGACCTTGTCGGCGAAGGCGGCCATCCTGTCGAGGACGGCGTGGACCGCGGGGACGACGTTCTCCCCGTCGACCTCGATCACGGCGTCCCGGGGGGCCCGCAGGGCGGTGTGGAGGACCGCGCGGTCCTCGGTGGTGTTGATCTTCTCGCCGCGGAACATCGCGTCGCGCAGTCCGGCCACGTCGGTGGCGGCGGCGAGCTCGCGCAGCAGGGTCAGCGTCTCGTCGGTGACGAGGTGCTTGGAGTAGTCCAGATAGAGGTCGCCGACGCGCAGGGCGTAGCCGGTGCCGCGCTCCGGGTCGGCGTCGAACAGGTCGCGCAGATGGGGATCGCCCAGCTGCTCACGGTGCTTGCCGAGGGCCGCCCACTCGGGCAGCCGGTTGAGCCTGGTGCGGCCTTCGCTGTTCATCTCGGACATCGCCCACTTCTTCTCGTACCGTTTGTCTGCCCCGCTGCGTCTCCCAACCTAATTGATCAGGGGGCCGAGCGAGACGACGGCGAGCGCGAACGGCGCCGCCGCCGGGAGGGCCGTGGCGAGGGTCCCGGGGCCGCGGCGCCGCGCCGGGACGGGGGGGCGGTGGAAAGCCGAACGGGCCTTGCCCGCGAACCAGGTTCGCGGGCAAGGCCCGTTCGTCACACCGTCACACCGTGCTCAGATCTCGCCGCGCAGTTTCGCCAGCGCCTCGGCGAGGATCGCCTCGCCGTCGGCGTCGCTGCGACGCTCGCGCACATAGGCGAGATGGGTCTTGTACGGCTCCGTGCGCGGCGGGTCCGGCGGGTTGTCCCGGTCCTGACCTGCCGGGAAGCCGCAGCGCGGGCAGTCCCAGGTCTCCGGGACCTGCGCGTCGCTGGCGAAGCTCGGCTGGGTCTCGTGCCCGTTCGAGCACCAGAAGGAGATGCGGAGGCGCGGTGCCGACTCGCCCCGCTCGGCCTCACCCATCGGCCCCGCCCCGACCCGGCTTCCCCGGATCGCGTTGCCACTTGCCACGGTCGTAACTCCCTGCGTGATGGTGCTCGAAGATGCCCCAGTCTACGTAAGGCCCAACGCGCGTCCAGTGTTCGGAGTTACCCGTCCAACTTCATCAGCAGGCCGAGCACCACAATGCAGGCGAACCAGAGCAGACCCACCACGACGGTGATCCGGTCCAGATTGCGCTCGGCGACCGAGGAGCCTCCCACGGAGGACTGCATTCCGCCACCGAACATGTCGGAGAGGCCGCCGCCCTTCCCCTTGTGCATCAGCACGAGCAGCATCAGCAGCCCGCTGAAGACGATCAGGGCGATCGAGAACCCCATAACCACGGCTGAACCAACTTCCTCGGACTTATACGGACGGGGGCCGGGCACCTGCCCGACCCCCGCAAGGGTACGACGTAACTCCGCTACCGCATACTCACTGGTCGCGGAAGCGCACGATCTTGACGAACTCGTCGGTGTCCAGCGCCGCGCCGCCGACGAGAGCCCCGTCGACGTCCGGCTGCGCCATGATCGCGGCGACGTTGCCGGACTTGACCGAGCCGCCGTACTGGATGCGGACCTTGTCGGCCAGCTCCTGGGAGTACAGCTCGGCGAGACGGCCGCGGATCGCTCCGCAGACCTCCTGCGCGTCCTCCGGGGTGGCGACCTCGCCGGTGCCGATGGCCCACACCGGCTCGTACGCGATCACGATCGTCTCGGCCTGCTCGGCCGGGACGTCCTTCAGACCGCCGTCGAGCTGGGCGAGGGTGTACTCGACCTGCTTGCCGGACTTGCGGACGTCCAGGCCCTCGCCGACGCAGAGGATCGGGGTCAGGCCGTGCTTGAACGCGGCCTTCACCTTGGCGTTGCAGACCTCGTCGTTCTCGGCGTGGTACTGGCGGCGCTCGGAGTGGCCGACGGCCACGTAGGCGCACTTCAGCTTGGCCAGCATCAGGCCCGAGATCTCGCCGGTGTAGGCGCCGGAGTCGTGCTCCGAGATGTCCTGGGCACCGTACTTGATCTTGAGCTTGTCGCCGTCGACGAGGGTCTGCACCGAACGGAGGTCGGTGAAGGGCGCCAGGACGGCGACCTCGACCTCGTCGTGGTCCTTGTCGGTCAGCGCGAAGGCGAGCTTCTGGACGTGGGCGATGGCCTCGAGGTGGTTGAGGTTCATCTTCCAGTTGCCCGCCATCAGCGGGGTGCGGGTGCTCATAAAGGGGTCAGTCCTCCAGTGCGGCGAGGCCGGGAAGCGTCTTGCCCTCGAGGTATTCGAGGGAGGCGCCACCACCGGTCGAGATGTGGCCGAACGCGTTCTCGTCGAAGCCCAGGATGCGGACGGCCGCGGCGGAGTCGCCACCGCCGACGACCGTGAAGGCCGGGGAGTCGACGAGCGCCTGGGCGACGGCCTTGGTGCCCTCGGCGAAGTCGGGGTGCTCGAAGACGCCCATCGGCCCGTTCCAGAAGACGGTGGCCGCGTCGGCGAGCTTCGAGGCGTAGAGCTTACGGGTCTCCGGACCGATGTCCAGGCCCTCCTGGTCGGCCGGGATGGCGTCCGCGGCGACCGTGGTGGGGTGGGCCGGAGCCTTGGTCTTGAGGTCGGGGAACTCGGGCGAGACCAGGACGTCGACGGGGAGCACGAACTCCACTCCGCGCTCGTCCGCCCGCTTCAGGTACTCCTGGACCACCGGGACCTGGTCCTCCTGGAGCAGCGAGATGCCGACCTCGTGGCCCTGGGCCTTGAGGAAGGTGTACGCCATGCCGCCGCCGATGAGGATGCGGTCGGCCTTCTCCAGGAGGTGGTCGATCACACCGAGCTTGTCGGAGACCTTGGCGCCGCCGAGCACGACCGCGTACGGCCGCCGGACGTCGTCCGTGAGCTTCTTCAGGACGCCGACCTCGGTGGCGATCAGGTAGCCCGCGGCGTGCGGGAGGCGCGCCGGGAGGTCGAAGACCGAGGCGTGCTTGCGGTGGACGGCGCCGAAGCCGTCGCCGACGTAGAGGTCGGCGAGGGCGGCGAGCCGGTCCGCGAAGGCGCCGCGCTCGGCGTCGTCCTTGGACGTCTCGCCCGCGTTGAAGCGCAGGTTCTCGATGACGGCGACCCCGCCGTCGGTGAGGGCCGCGACGGTGGCGGTGGCGGACTCGCCGACCGTGTCCGTCGCGAAGGCCACCGGGGCGCCGAGCAGTTCGCCCAGCCGGGTGGCGGCCGGGGCGAGGGAGAACGCCGGGTCCGGGGCTCCCTTGGGGCGGCCCAGGTGGGAGGCGACGACGACCCGGGCGCCCGCGTCGGCGAGTGCCTTGACGGTGGGCACGACGGCGCGGATACGGCCGTCGTCGGTGATGCTGGTGCCGTCGAGCGGCACGTTGAGGTCGGCGCGGACGAACACCCGCTTGCCGGAGACGCCTTCGGCGAGAAGCTCGTCGATCGTCTTCATCTGTCACAGACTCCTTGGTACGCGGTGGAGCACACAAACAGGGCTCGCACAGCGCGGCGTTGCGCTGCCCGAGCCCTGCTCACATCGAAAGCCTGTCCTGAAGCTTAGAGCTGACCGCCGACGAAGACGGTGAGGTCGACGAGGCGGTTGGAGTAACCCCACTCGTTGTCGTACCAGCCGAGGATCTTCACCGTCGAGCCGTCCTGGACCATGGTCAGGGAGGCGTCGAAGGTGCAGGAGGCCGGGTCGCTCACGATGTCCGAGGAGACGATCGGGTCCTCGGTGTAGAAGAGGAAGCCCTTGAGGTCGCCGTCTTCGGAGGCCTTCTTGAACGCGGCGTTGACCTCGTCCTTGGTGACCTCGCGGTCGAGGGTGACGACCAGGTCCGTGGCGGAGCCGGTGGGGACCGGGACGCGCATGGCGATGCCGTCCAGCTTGCCCTTGAGCTGCGGGAGGACCAGAGCGGTGGCCTTGGCGGCACCGGTCGTGGTCGGGATGATGTTCTCCGCGGCGGCGCGGGCGCGGCGCAGGTCCTTGTGCGGGAAGTCCAGGATGCGCTGGTCGTTGGTGTACGCGTGGACCGTGGTCATCAGGCCCTTGACGATGCCGAAGTTCTCGTCGAGGACCTTGGCCATCGGGGCGACACAGTTGGTCGTGCAGGAGGCGTTCGAGATGACGTCGTGCTTCGCCGGCTCGTACTTGTCCTGGTTGACGCCCATGACGATGGTGATGTCCTCGTCGGTGGCCGGAGCCGAGATGAGGACCTTCTTGGCGCCGCCCGCGAGGTGCTTCGCGGCGTCGGCGCGCTTGGTGAAGATGCCGGTCGACTCGATGACGATGTCGACGCCCAGCTCGCCCCACGGAATGTCGGCGGGGTCACGCTCGGAGAGCACCTTGATGGTGCGGCCGTCCACCGTGATGGTGTCGGCGGTGTGGCTGACCTCTGCCTTGAGGCGGCCCAGAATGGTGTCGTACTTCAGCAGGTGCGCCGTGGTCGCGGTGTCGCCCAGGTCGTTGACGGCCACGATCTCGATGTCCGCACCCTGCTCAAGGAGCGCACGGAAGTAGTTTCGGCCGATGCGGCCGAACCCGTTGATGCCTACGCGGATCGTCACGAACCGATCTCCTCGTCAGGTACGTCGGCGTGCTCGACGCCGACGAGATTTTTGTTTTTTGGGATGTCCCCGACCGGTTACGACCCTACCGCCCCGGGGGCCCGGGGGTGACATCGAGCGCATCCGTACGAGCTCGGAAAGTGAGCGGAAAAGGCCGACGGCCCGTACCTGCCAACGGGTACGGGCCGTCGTGGGACCTTTGTCCCCACTACTCTCCGTCAGCGGTGGAGCACCCCGAGGGCGCGTCCGACGAGCCTGGCGCGCTCGTTCGCGCCGGGCACGTGCTCCAGGCCGAAGCCGAGGAGGACGGTGTCCCGGGTGGTGACCGCGGCCTGGGAGTGGAAGAGCGCGGCGGAGCGCGTCCAGTCCGAGGTGTTGCCGGGGCTGCCCGCGGGCGCGCCGGGCACGGTCCAGGCGCCGAAGGAGGTCTCGAAGCCCTCGGTGTCGGTGGTGGCCCCGGTGACGAGGCGGACGTCGTCGACGAAGGCGCCCGTCTCACCGGTGCCGGGGTCGGAGACGTACGACACCGAGAGCTCGACCTTCTTGCCCGCCCAGGCGCTCAGGTCGACGGAGGCCTGCCGCCAGCCGTTGGAGGGGCCGGTGAAGGCGTGCCAGGCGCCGGTGGTGCCGGTGGTGGCGCAGCCGTCCTCGCCGACGGTGAGGTAGTGGGCGAGGAAGGGGTGGCCCCGGACGTAGAAGCCCTCGCCGCAGTCGGCGGGCGCTTCGTTCGTGGTGCCGCCGTTGGTGTCGGGCAGGGTGGTCCAGTCGTCCTGGCCGACGGTGTGGGCCTCGACGACGAGGTTGTCGTAGCCGGGCTCGGTGTCGTAGCTGATCTGGAAGTCCAGGCGCGGTGCGGCCGCAGCGGCGACGCCGGTGAGGTCGACGGTCCTGCTGAGCCGGGCCCAGGTGTCGTCCGTGTGCTTGACGGCGGCGAAGGTGCTGCCCTCGGCGGGCTCGAAGGGGGTGCGGATGCCCGGGTAGTCACCGGCGGAGGAGCTGTCGGCGAACTGCGGGAAGTCCTTCGGCTTCAGGGTGTCCGAGGTGACGGTGTAGGCGCCCGCGTTGTCCAGCGGGTTGTCGGCGGCGGCGGCGAGACCGGCGCCGATGCCCTTGAAGGCGCCGCTTCCGGCGAAGGCGGGCGGGTTCTTGAGTCCGGCCCGGTGGTAGGCGCCGAGGTAGTACTGGGCGAAGTCGTTGGACTCGGCCTGCCCGATCCGGGTGAGACCGCCGGTCTTCTCACCGGCGTTGACGAGCTTGCCGCCCTCGTTGAGGTAGGCGCGGACGGCGAGCTGGGTGGTCCCGGAGGGCCGCTCGGCCCCGGTGTACCAGACGACGGTGCGGAAGTGGGAGAGCACGCCGAGGGCGTCCGGGGTGCCCTGGGTGGCGACGTCCCAGACGGCGGCCTTGCGGCCGTTGTCGGCGAGCGCCTTCACATAGGCGGCGGTGTGCCGGGCGGCGGTGGTGCCGCCCTCGTCGGCGAGGACGAGGACGTCGCCCTTGGGTCGCTCGGCCACCCGGTAGGTGAAGGGGGCGGCGGCGGTGGCCCGGCCCTCGCGGGTGCGGGCGGTGAACCAGACCTGGACGGAGTCGCCCGGCCGGGCGTCCTCGACCTCGGCGCGGTACTCGTCGAAGTAGACGTTGTCCTCGCCGCCGAAGGTCTCGCCGCCCTTCCAGGCGTCGAGCCGCTCGCTGTGGGTGCGGCCGCCGTTGATCCGGTACTTCAGGGTCTTGTCGCGCAGGGACTTGCGCGCGGTGACCGCGATCTCCTGGTCCCCGCCCCGGGCGTAGGAGGTGGTGAAGGCCTTCGGGGTGAAGTCGGGGGCCTCGATGCCGACCGGGGAGACGGGCCGGTCGGGGTGGGCCGCGGTCTCGGCGACGGCGAGCGCGAAGGGGATGTTCTTGGCGAACTCGGCCTGGATCAGCTTCTCGTCGTCCGGGAAGGTGAAGACGGAGGCGCAGTCGGCCGGGTTCCAGGCGTCGTTCGGGTCCACCCGGGAGGCGGTGGCGCAGGTCGACATCTCCGGGGTGAACATCTGCATCCCGTTGACGTTGGCGGCGTGTCCGTCCGCCTCGCCGTTGGTGATGTACAGCTCCGAGGAGACCTGCGGCCGGTAGCCGGGGACGGCCGAGTTCTGCGGGGTGCCCGCGAGGGCCTTGAGGGCCACGTCGTCGGGCGTGTCGGTGGCGATCTGCCAGCCCACGCCGTACAGCAGCAGTTGGGCGGCCGAGTGGTAGTTGATGCCGTAGGTGAAGCCGATGCGCTTCTGGAAGGCGTCGACGGCCTTGGTCTCGGGCTCCGACATGGGGCCCTTGCCCCGGAAGGTCTCGTCGGTCGGGTCGGGGGACGAGCCCTCGTTGTCGTAGCCCCACTTGTAGGAGAAGTTGCGGTTGAGGTCGACGCCGTCGGCGGCCGTGATCCGTCCGTCGCCGTCGTTGTCCCGGATGTTCTTGCGCCACTGCCGGTTGCCGGGGTCGGCGTGCGTGTAGTCGTACCCGTCCGGGTTGGCGGAGAGCACGAACCACAGCTCGGTGGAGTCGACGATCCGGGTGATCCGCTCGTCCTTGCCGTAGTTCTCCAGGTAGTGGTGGAGCAGCCGCCGGGTCATCTCGGGGGTGATCCACTCACGGGCGTGCTGGTTCGACATGTACAGCGTGGCGGGCTTCGAGCCGTCCTTGGTGCGCTGGGCGCCCCTGGTCAGCTTCAGGGCGAGGATGTCCTGGCCCTTGACGGTCCTGCCGATGGAGACGACCTTGGTGAGACCGGGGTGGGCCCGCGCGGTGTCCAGGATCTCCTGCTTGAGGCCGTTCGGACCGCCGTACGGGCGGAAGACGCCGTCCCCCGCGGCGGCCACCCGCTTCTCGGCCTGGGCGGACAGGCTGTGCTCGGCGAGCCGGACCCCCTGGCCGCGCAGCTGTCCCGCCTGTTCGCCGGTGAGGAAGAGCTCGACCGTGGCGGAGCCCTTGGCGGGCACCCGTTCGGTCAGTTCGTGGGCGTCGGCACCGGCTTCCAGGAGCAGCGGCACCTGCTCGGCGGTGACCTGGGCGCGCCATACGGAGAGGGCGTCACCGCCGTCCCGGTCGTTCGGCTGCGCTCCGGCGACGGGTGCCGCCGCCATTCCCGCGATCAGCAGTGAAGCCGCGGCGAGGATCGATCTCGCTCTGCGTCTCATGAGCCCCCCTTGCTGTTGTCTGCCTCGTAGATGAACAGACGCCAGGCTCATGGGCACCCATGGGCCTGTCAAGGGTGCCGCACCAGGGGTACGGGAAACCGCCGGTGCCCGGGAAGGGCACCGGCGGCGCGGAGCCTGCCGTTCCGTACGGCTCAGCCGACGAGGCTGTCGTCCAGTTCCTCGGTGAGGTTGGACTCGGTCCCGGGGATGCCCAGGTCCTGGGCCCGCTTGTCGGCCATCGCGAGGAGCCGGCGGATGCGCCCGGCCACCGCGTCCTTGGTCAGCGGCGGGTCGGCGAGCGCGCCCAGCTCCTCCAGGGAGGCCTGCTTGTGCTCCATGCGGAGCCGCCCGGCCGCCGCGAGGTGCTCGGGCACCTCCTCGCCGAGGATCTCCAGGGCCCGCTGCACCCGGGCCCCGGCCGCCACGGCGGCACGGGCCGAGCGGCGCAGGTTGGCGTCGTCGAAGTTGGCCAGCCGGTTGGCGGTGGCGCGGACCTCGCGCCGCATCCGCCGCTCCTCCCAGGCCAGCACCGACTCATGGGCGCCGAGCCGGGTGAGCAGGGCGCCGATCGCGTCGCCGTCGCGGACGACGACCCGGTCCACGCCCCGGACCTCACGGGCCTTCGCCGCGATGGAGAGCCTGCGCGCCGCGCCGACCAGGGCGAGCGCGGCCTCCGGGCCGGGGCAGGTGACCTCCAGGGAGGAGGAGCGGCCGGGCTCGGTCAGCGAGCCGTGGGCGAGGAAGGCGCCCCGCCAGGCCGCCTCCGCGTCGCAGGTGGCCCCGGAGACCACCTGCGGGGGGAGGCCCCGGATGGGGCGGCCCCGGCCGTCGACCAGGCCCGTCTGCCGGGCGAGCTGGTCACCGCCCGCGACCACCCGCACCACGAAGCGCGAGCCGCGCCGCAGCCCGCCGGGGGCCATCACGATCAGCTCCGAGCTGTGCCCGAAGATCTCCAGGATGTCCCGCTTGAGGCGGCGGGCCGCCATCGCGGTGTCCAGCTCCGCCTCGATCACGATGCGGCCGCTCACCAGGTGCAGCCCGCCCGCGAACCGCAGGATCGACGAGACCTCTGCCTTCCTGCAGCAGGTCCGGGTGACGGGAAGCCGGGAGATCTCGTCCTTCACCGCTGCCGTCATCGCCATGGGCCGATCCTTCCATGCATCCGAAAAATACGGTCGTACGCGGCGGCCAACAGCTCCGGGTCGTGCTTCGCGGAGCCGTCGGGCCCGGCCACCGGCGCCAGCTCGACCGCGGCGCCGAGCCGCTTGGCGGCATCGGCGAGGGACTCTCGGTCGGGCACGGCTGCCTCGTCGGCGAGCACCACGTCCAGGGCGAGTTTAGGGGCGTGTCGTCCCAAAACCTCCAAATGACGCTGCGGTGAGAACCCCTCGGTTTCTCCGGGCTGTGGCGCGAGGTTCAGCGAGAGGACCTTCCGGGCCTTCGTCTCGGCCAGCGCGTCGAGCAGTTCGGGGACGAGGAGGTGCGGGATCACGGAGGAGAACCAGGAGCCGGGACCGAGGACCACCCAGTCGGCGTCCAGGACGGCCGCCACCGCCTCGGGCGCCGCGGGCGGGTCGTGCGGCACCAGGTGCACGGACTGCACGTCACCGGGGGTGAGCGCCACGGTCGCCTGGCCCCGTACGGTGTCCACCTCGTCCGGGCGCTCCGGGTCGTGGCCCTTGACCAGGGCCTGGAGCTCCAGGGGCACGGCGGACATGGGCAGCACCCGGCCCTGGGCGCCGAGCAGTCTGCCCACCAGGTCGAGGGCCTGCACGGGGTCGCCGAGCTGCTCCCAGAGGGCGACGATCAGCAGGTTTCCGACGGCGTGCCCGTTGATCTCGCCCTTGGACTGGAAGCGGTGCTGGATCACCCGGGCCCAGGTCTGGCCCCAGTCGTCGTCGCCGCAGAGCGCGGCGAGCGCCTTGCGGAGGTCGCCCGGGGGCAGGACGCCCAGCTCCTCCCGGAGCCGGCCGCTGGAGCCGCCGTCGTCGGCGACGGTGACGACGGCGGTGAGGTCGCCGGTGATCCGGCGCAGGGCGGCGAGGGAGGCCGAGAGGCCCATGCCGCCGCCCAGGGCGACCACCTTCGGCTGGGCGCCGCGCCTGCGGAGCGTGCGCCGTGCCGTGAGGGTGGAGGCGCGTCGGCGGGTCGGCCTCACTCGCGCCCCATGTCCCGGTGCACGACGACGGTCTCGACCCCTTCGGCGGCGATGCGGGCGGCGAGCCGCTCGGCGGTGGCCACGGAGCGGTGCTTGCCGCCGGTGCAGCCCACGGCGATGGTCACGTACCGCTTGCCCTCGCGGCGGTAGCCCGCGGCGATGAGCTGGAGCAGTTCGGTGTAGCGGTCGAGGAACTCCTTGGCGCCGGGCTGGTTGTAGACGTAGTTCGACACCTCCTCGTTGAGGCCGGTGAAGGGGCGCAGCTCGGGGACCCAGTGCGGGTTGGGCAGGAAGCGCATGTCGACGACGAGGTCGGCGTCGACCGGCAGGCCGTACTTGAAGCCGAAGGACATGACGGTGGCCCGCAGCTCGGGCTCCTCGTCGCCCGCGAACTGGGCGTCCATCTTGGCGCGCAGTTCGTGGACGTTGAGGCTGGAGGTGTCGATGACCAGGTCGGCGTCGCCGCGCAGTTCGCGGAGCAGGTCACGCTCGGCGGCGATGCCGTCGGTGATGCGGCCGTCGCCCTGGAGCGGGTGGGGCCTGCGGACCGACTCGAACCGCCGGACCAGGGCGTCGTCGGACGACTCCAGGAAGACGATCCGGCGGGTGACCCGCTTGGCGTCGAGGTCGGCGAGGGATTCGCGGAGGTTGTCGAAGAACTGCCGGCCGCGCACGTCGACGACGACGGCGATCCGGGCGACATTGCCCTGGGAGCGGGCGCCGAGCTCCACCATGGTGGGGATCAGCGCGGGCGGCAGGTTGTCCACGACGAACCAGCCGAGGTCCTCCAGGCACTTCGCCGCGGTGGACCGGCCCGCTCCGGACATGCCGGAGATGATCACCAGCTCGGGGATGGCCGTCTCGGCGCCGTCGTCGCCGGGGGATTCCTTCGTGCCCGTACTCACGTGTCCTGCTCCGTCTTCTCGGTCGTGCTCGTCGTGCGGGTGGTGCGCGTGCTGCCGCGCGGACACGGTCATGCCGTGCCGTCCCCGTCGTCTTCCATGATCTCTCCTGTCGCCGTGTTCACGGCGGGTGCGGCGGGGGCCGTCCGGGCGAGTGCCACGACGACCGCCTCCGCGGTCTTCCGGCCCATGCCGGGGACCTCGCAGATCTGGTCGATTGTCGCCTGCCGGAGCCGCTTGACCGAGCCGAAATGCTTGATCAGTGCTTGTTTCCGGGTGTCGCCGAGGCCGGGGACGCCGTCGAGGGGGCTGCTCCGGAGACGTTTGGTCCGCTTGGACCGCTGGTAGCGGATGGCGAAGTCGTGGGCCGTGTCACGGACCCGCTGGAGCAGATAGAGGCCCTCGCTGGAGCGGGGCAGGACCACCGGGTCGTCCTCGCCGGGCAGCCAGACCTCCTCCAGTCGCTTGGCGAGCCCGCAGACGGCGATGTCGTCGATGCCCAGTTCGTCGAGGGCACGCCGGGCCGCGGCGACCTGCGGCTGCCCGCCGTCGACGACGACGAGCTGCGGCGGGTAGGCGAAGCGCCTGGGGCGCCCGCTCTCCTCCGGGTCCTCGAAGGGACTCCCTGGGCCGGGTACGGCGTCCTCGGGGCCGGTCCCGGTGGTCCCGGGGCCGGGTACGGCGTCGTGCCGGAGGTCCTGGCCGACGGCCTCGGGGCCGGTGCCGTCGCCGCCGTGGCCGGTCGTGACGACCTCAGGGCCGGTCGTGACGGCCTCGGGACCGGTCGTGACGCTCCCGGCCGTCGGCGCCCACTCCCCCGTCCGGTCCTTCTCCGCGAGGTAGCGGCGGAAGCGGCGGCCGATCACCTCGTGCATGGACCGGACGTCGTCCTGGCCCTCGAAGCCCTTGATCTGGAAGCGGCGGTACTCGCTCTTGCGGGGCAGCCCGTCCTCGAAGACCACCATGGAGGCGACCACGTCCTCGCCCTGGAGGTGCGAGATGTCGAAGCACTCGATCCGCAGCGGCGCCGAGGCCAGGTCCAGCGCCTCGGCGATCTCCTCCAGGGCCCGGGAGCGGGTGGTCAGGTCGCTGGCGCGCTTCGTCTTGTGCAGGACGAGTCCCTGCTGCGCGTTCCGCGCGACGGTCTCCATCAGGTCCTTCTTGTCGCCGCGCTGCGGGACCCGCAGCGAGACCTGGGAGCCCCGGCGGCCGGACAGCCAGGCGGCCACGGCCGCCGCGTCCTCGGGGAGCGCCGGGACCAGGACCTCCTTGGGGACCGCGTCGCCGCTCTCCTCGCCGTACAGCTGCTGGAGGGCGTGCTCGACGAGTCCGGCCGTGTCGACGGCCTCGACCTTGTCGGTGACCCAGCCGCGCTGGCCCCGGACGCGCCCGCCGCGCACGTGGAAGATCTGCACCGCGGCCTCCAGCTCGTCCTCGGCGAGGGCGATCAGGTCGGCGTCGGTGGCGTCGGCGAGGACCACCGCGCTCTTCTCCATGGCGCGGCGCAGGGCCTCTATGTCGTCACGGAGGCGGGCCGCCCGCTCGTACTCCATGTCCTCGGCCGCCAGCGTCATCCGCTTCTCCAGCCGGCGGATGTACGCGCCGGTGCGGCCCGCCATGAAGTCGCTGAACTCCTCGGCCAGTTCCCGGTGCTCCTCGGGGGTGACCCGGCCGACGCAGGGCGCCGAACACTTGCCGATGTAGCCGAGGAGGCAGGGGCGGCCCGCCGAGGCCGCGTTCCGGAAGACGCCCGCCGAGCAGGTGCGGACGGGGAAGACCCGCAGCATCAGGTCGACGGTCTCGCGGATCGCCCACGCGTGCGCGTACGGCCCGAAGTAGCGCACGCCCTTCTTCTTGTGGCCGCGCATGACCTGGACGCGCGGGAACTCCTCGTTCATCGTCACCGCGAGGTACGGGTAGCTCTTGTCGTCCCGGTACTTGACGTTGAACCGGGGGTCGTACTCCTTGATCCAGGAGTACTCCAGCTGGAGCGCCTCGACCTCGGTGGAGACCACGGTCCACTCCACGGAGGCGGCCGTGGTCACCATCGTCGCCGTGCGCGGGTGCAGGCTCGCGAGCGGCTGGAAGTAGTTCGCGAGGCGCTGGCGCAGTGACTTGGCCTTGCCGACGTAGATCACCCGGCGGTGCTCGTCGCGGAACTTGTAGACCCCCGGGGAGTCGGGGATCTGACCCGGCTTGGGGCGGTAGCTGGAGGGGTCTGCCATGCTCCCCACCCTACTGGCGGGGGCCGACACTCCGGCTCCGCCGACGGGTTGGCGGAGCGGCGGCGCCCCGGGCGGGAAAGGGGTTCCCGCCCGGGGTTCGGGCCTGGTCCGGGAGGGGAGTCCCGGGGTCAGGCCGAGTCGGTCCCGGCGGCCGCGCGGCGGCGGCGCACCACCACCGCGCCCGCCAGGGCGAGGGCCAGTGCCGCGCCCGCGCCCGCCGTGGCGGCGGTGACGGCCGTGTCACCGCCGGTGTCCGCCGCGTGGGAGACCGGCACGGCGGCCGGGGCCTGCGCCCGTACCTGTGCCCGTGCCTCGGGCCCGGCCGGGGACTGGGCCCGCGGGTCGTAGCCGCCCGCCGCGCCCTTCTTCGCGTAGGCCGAGCCGGGGAGCTTGTCGCCGTACGCCTGGGCGACCCGCTTCCCGTACGCGGCCAGCGTGGTCCCGTTCCGGCCGACGGCGCGCACCGCGTCCTCGTCCAGCGGGAGGACCTTGGTGCCCTTCTGGACGTACCACGCGTCGATCTGCGGCTCGCGGAAGACGAGCCCGCCGGGCAGCAGACGTCCGCCCTGCTCGGCGTAGCGGATCTCGTCGTCGCCGGTGGCTATGTTCACCACCTGCCAGCCGCTCGCCTGCCGCACGGTCCACAGCGAGGCCTTCCGGCCGTCCGGGGCGACCGCCCGGGTGGCGCGGAACTCGACGCGGGCGACCGGTGCCCCCGCCTTCCCGGCGACGAAGTCCGGGGAGAGGAAGCTCACCGGAACGGAGCCGTCCTCGACGCGCGGGGCGGCGGCCGTGCGGGCGGCGGCCCCCTTCTCGGCGCCCGCCTTGGCGCCCGCCTGGCTCTGGGCGAAGAACCGGGACAGGGTGTCCACGGTCCCGGGCGCGGAGGCGGCGAGCTCCGGGGTGGGCGCGGACGGCGGCGGCGCGGCGGCCGCCGTGGACGGGAACGCCCCCAGGAGGAGGAGCGCGGCGGTGCCGAGGACTCCGGCGCCCGTGGCACGTGCGTTCATGGGGTTCACGCCGTCACGCCCCGATCCGGTAGAGCGAGTGGGTCCAGGAGAACGAGTTGTTGTTGGTGTACCAGGCGTGCGAGGCCCAGCTGTACCGGTCGCTGGAGGGCCAGGGGTCGCCCCAGTAGACCCAGCTGTTCGTGTCGTCGTAGCCGTAGATCACATGCATGTGGCCGCCGCCGCTGGACCACTGGATACGGGTCTCGACCGGCCGGTCCGCGTTGATCTCGGCCTGCACGGTGGGGTACCGCAGCCAGCCGGTCACGTACGAGCCGGGGCTGATCCCGGCCCAGCTCAGGCCGGTCTGGACGTTGCCGAGGGTGGCCTGGTTGTTGGGGCAGTCGTAGCCCTGCTGGCGGTTGAAGGCGGCGTTGCAGAACTGGTTCTGGCTGTAGTTTCGGCCGTACCAGGTGGCGATGGTGTTGCCGGCCGCGGCCCAGCACCAGTTGGTCTTCAGCTGGGCCTGCATGGTGATGTTCAGCCGCTTGGTGGCGAGGGCCGCCGCGGGGGCGGACTCACCGGTGGCGCCACCCGGCGAGGCGGACGCCGAGGTGGTGGGGACGAGGAAGAGGGCAGCCGCGGCGAGTGCCGCGAGGTTCAGCATTCTTCTGCGCATCGCGTTCCTCCCTGGAGCGGGGGGTGTGGGGATGGAGGATCGCGTCCGGACGCTGGTCAGGAGCATGTTCCGTTGTCCTGAGCCGGTCAACACGCTTCAATGCGGGGTGACATCGGACTGTGAACGGTGTGACCCGGGTGTGAACGGACACCCTCGGTCCACCAGCCCGCCCACCCCTCGCGGTGCGACGGTCCGTACCACCGCCGTGAACGTTCACTGAGGAGTCCTCGTGAGCCACACCGAGGCCGATCTGGTGCAGCTCCTGCACACCGGTCCTTTCCATCTGGCCCTGCGCACCGCGTTCGCCGTGCGCGGGCTGCCGCTCCAGCGGGTCCAGCACCATCTGGCGCACCGGGGCATCCGGGTCGGGGTGACGAGCCTGAGCTACTGGCAGCAGGGCGCCCGCCGCCCGCAGCGGCCGGAGTCCCTGAAAGCGGTCCGCGCCCTGGAGGAGGTGCTCCAGCTGCCGGGGAACTCCCTGCTGCGGCTGCTCTCGGAGGACGCCGCCGCGCGGTCGGACGTGGAGCGGCCCGCGGGCCGGTCGTACCGCTCGCTCGTGGAGGCGTCCGGCTCGGTCGAGGAGCTGCTCGCGGACCTCGAGTCACCGGCGGACGGCGGCCTGCACACGGTCGGACACCACGAACGGGTGCGGATCGGGCCGGGCCGGGAGCTGCTGGGGCGCGAGTCGCAGCACGTGGTGCGGGCGCACCGGAACGGGGTGGACCGCTATCTGGCCATCCACCACGGGGACCGGGGCTGCGATCCGTCGCGGGTGGCGGTGCGCGCCCTGGAGAACTGCCGGACCGGGCGGGTGCGCTGGCACGCGGAGACGGGGGTGGTGGTCGCCGAGCTGCTCTTCGACGCACGGCTGCGGGCCGGGGACACGTACCTCTTCTCGTACGGCTTCGAGGACGGTACGGCGGGGGCGAGCGGGGAGTACGTGCGCGGGTTCAGCTTCGCGGGCGGGCAGTACGTGCTTCAGGTGCGCTTCGACGAGACGGCGCTGCCGGTGCGGTGCCGGAGGTTCGCCCAGGTCTCGGCGGGTGCACCGCGCGGCGGGCGGGCGGAGCTGACCCTGAGCGGCAGGCACCGCACGGTGCACGTCGTGGAGCAGGGCGTGCGCCCGGGAATCCTGGGGGTGGACTGGGACTGGGCGTAGGGCGCGGCCCCACCGGGGGGCGGGGGGTGGGCCGGGCGACGGGGTGAGGCCGGGGTCGAGGGCCGGTCCGTCCGGGTCAGGCCTTGGGCGCGGTCTCGGGGCCCGCGATCAGTTCGCCGTTCACGACCCGGACCGGGATCTCGGGGAGCGGGACGGTGGCCGGGCCCTTGAGCGCCTTGCCGGTCGTGGTGTCGAAGCGGCTGCCGTGGCAGGGGCAGTTGCCCTCGTTCTCCTCGACCTTGTCGAGGACGCAGCCCGCGTGGGTGCACTGGGCGCTGAAGGCCTTGTACTGGCCCTTGGCGGGGCAGCTCACGACGAGGCGCTGCTCGCGGTAGAGCCTGGAGCCGCCGACGGGGATCTCGTCGGGGGAACCGAGCGGGACCGGGGCGGTCGGGGTGGGCACCTGGGCGTGGCCGAGCTTGGAGTCGGTGGAGCAGGCGGCGACTCCCAGTCCGGCGGCACCGGCGAGGGCGGCGCCTTTCAGGACGGTGCGACGGCTGGACTGGCCGGACATGTGCGCTCCACGGTGAGATCGGGGACAAGCCCCCCAGGCGGTGACCGAACCGACGATACCGGCGTCCTCCGAGCCCTCCGACGAGGGGGCCCGCCCGAGGCCCGTGGGGCCGGGACGGGGGCGGTGGGCGCCGCCCCGGGCCGGTGCCCCTCCGGCCGTGGCATGGCCTGGGGTCCGGGCTCTGCGGTGCCGCCCCGGGCTCCTCCACAGGACGTACGCGGCGGGCGGCGGAGCCCTGTGGTCCTGTGGTCGAGCCTGTGCGTACGGCACGTGGTGCCGCTCCTCCGGGCCCCGTCCCCGAGCGGGAGCCGCCGGACGCGGCCCACGGGGCTGTGGAGCCCTGCGAAGGCCGGTCCCGGGCTCTGTGGATACCCGGGGGCCGGGGACCCTGTGTATCCGCGGGCCCGGAAGCCGGTCCAGGGCTCTTGGGGCCGGACCCTGACACGTGGGAAGCGGGGTCGCCGTCTCCGGACGCCTCGCCCCGGGGCGGCGACCGGGTCAGGCCCCCGGAGACCGGTCCAGGACCCGTAGAAGTTCGGGGTGCCTGGGCTCCTCACCCGGAAGACGTGTCCCCCGAACCCCTTGAGGCCGGGCCCGTAGAGCCGGGGGCAGCCCTCTCCGGACGCCTCGCCCGGAGGTGGCGACCGGGTCAGACCCCTCGAAGGCCGGGGCCTGCCGCTCCCCGGTCCGTACGCCTGGGGTGTCGCCCCGGCGTACGGACCCGGACGCCCGTCTCAGGCCTTGCGGGATCTCGCCGTGGCCTTCTTCGCCGTGGTCCCGCCGGTGGCCTTCTTCGCGGCCGTCCTCCGCGCCGGAGCCGGAGCCTCGGCGACGGTCCCGGCGGCGGCCTTCGCGGCCGTCGCCCTCTTGGCCGTCGTCTTGGTGACGGTCGCCTTCTTGGCGGCGGTCTTCGCGGGGGCCTTCTTCGCCGCCGCCGCCGTCTTCTTCGCCGTCGTCTTCTTCGCACCGCGCGGCGCGGGCTCCGCGTCGCTGATCCGGTCCGCGCCGAGGACCTCGCGGAGGAACTTGCCGGTGTGGCTGGCCGGGACCGCCGCGACCTCCTCCGGGGTGCCCTCTGCGATGACGAGACCGCCGCCGCTGCCGCCCTCGGGGCCCATGTCGACGACCCAGTCGGCGGTCTTGATGACATCCAGGTTGTGCTCGATGACGATCACCGAGTTGCCCTTGTCGACAAGGCCGGACAGGACCGTGATCAGCTTCGAGATGTCCTCGAAGTGCAGACCGGTGGTGGGCTCGTCGAGGACGTAGACCGTGCGGCCCGTCGAACGCTTCTGGAGTTCGGAGGCGAGCTTCACGCGCTGCGCCTCGCCGCCGGAGAGCGTCGGCGCGGACTGGCCGAGCCGGACGTATCCGAGGCCGACCTCGTTGAGCGTGCGCAGATGGCGCGAGATCGTCGGGACGGCCTCGAAGAAGTCGAGGGCCTCCTCGATCGGCATGTTCAGGACTTCGGCGATGGACTTGCCCTTGTAGTGGACCTCCAGGGTCTCCCGGTTGTACCGGTCGCCGTGGCAGACCTCGCACGGGACGTACACGTCCGGGAGGAAGTTCATCTCGATCTTGATCGTGCCGTCGCCGGAGCAGTTCTCGCAGCGGCCGCCCTTCACGTTGAAGGAGAACCGGCCGGGCAGGTAGCCCCTGACCTTGGCCTCCATCGTCTCCGCGAAGAGCCTGCGGACGTGGTCGAAGACACCGGTGTACGTCGCCGGGTTCGACCGGGGGGTACGGCCGATGGGCGACTGGTCGACGTGCACGACCTTGTCGACGAGGTCGTCGCCGTCCACCCGGGTGTGGCGTCCCGGCACCGACTTGGCGCCGTTCAGCTCGCGCGCCAGATGGGTGTAGAGGATGTCGTTGACCAGGGTCGACTTGCCCGATCCCGAGACGCCGGTGACGGCGGTGAGGACGCCCAGCGGGAAGGAGACGTCGATGTCCCGCAGGTTGTTCTCACGGGCCCCGTGCACGGTGAGCGCCCGGTCGGGGTCGATCGGGCGGCGGATCTCCGGTGTGGGGATGCTCCGGCGGCCGGACAGGTACTGCCCGGTCACCGACTCCTCGTTGGCGAGGAGCCCCTTCATGGTGCCGGAGTGGACGACCTTGCCGCCGTGCTCCCCGGCGCCGGGGCCGATGTCGACGATCCAGTCGGCGATCTTGATGGTGTCCTCGTCGTGCTCGACGACGATGAGCGTGTTGCCCATGTCCCGGAGCCGGACCAGGGTCTCGATGAGCCGGTGGTTGTCGCGCTGGTGGAGGCCGATGGACGGCTCGTCCAGCACGTACAGCACACCGACCAGGCCGGAGCCGATCTGGGTGGCGAGCCGGATGCGCTGGGCCTCACCGCCGGAGAGGGTGCCCGCGGCGCGGTTGAGCGAGAGGTAGTCGAGGCCGACGTCGACGAGGAAGCGCAGCCGCTCGTTGACCTCCTTGAGGACCCGCTCGGCGATCTGCTTGTCCCGGGCGTTGAGCGTGAGGCGGGAGAGGAACTCGGCGCAGTCGCTGATGGACATCGCGGAGACCTCGGCGATGGACCGGTCCATGACCGTGACCGCCAGGACGATCGGCTTCAGGCGGGTGCCCTCGCAGGTGGGGCAGGGCACCTCGCGCATGTACCCCTCGAAGCGCTCGCGGCTGGAGTCGCTCTCGGCCTCGGTGTGCCGCCGCTTGACGAAGGAGACGGCGCCCTCGAAGGCGGGGGTGGTGTAGGCCCGCTCCCGTCCGTACCGGTTGCGGTAGCGGACCTCGACCTGGGTCTTGTGCCCGTACATCAGGGCCTTCTTGGCGCGCTGCGGCAGTCCCGCGTACGGGATGTCGGTGCGGAAGCCGAGGGCCTGGGAGAGGCCGCCGATGAGCCGGCCGAAGTACTCCTTGGTGTGGCCGTGCGACCAGGGGTGGATGGCGCCCTCGTCGAGCGACTTGTCCTCGTCGGGGACGATCAGCTCCGGGTCGACCTCCATCCGGGTACCGATGCCGGTGCAGTCGGGGCAGGCGCCGAAGGGCGAGTTGAAGGAGAAGGAGCGGGGCTCCAACTCCTCGAAGGAGAGGTCGTCGTACGGGCAGTAGAGGTGCTCCGAGTACATCCGCTCGCGCTCGGGGTCGTCCTCGGGGAGGTCGACGAAGTCGAGGACGACCATGCCGCCGGAGAGGCCGAGGGCGGTCTCGACGGAGTCGGTGAGGCGGCGCTTGGCGCTGTCCTTGACGGTGAGGCGGTCGATGACCACCTCGATCGTGTGCTTCTCCTGCTTCTTCAGCGTGGGCGGCTCGCTGAGCTGCACGGTCACGCCGTCGACCCTGGCCCTGCTGTAGCCCTTGGTCTGGAGGTCCGCGAAGAGGTCGACGAACTCGCCCTTGCGCTCGCGCACGAGCGGGGAGAGCACCTGGAACCGGCTGCCCTCGGGAAGCTCCAGGACCCTGTCGACGATGGCCTGCGGCGACTGGCGGGAGATCGGGCGGCGGCACTCGGGGCAGTGCGGCTTGCCGATGCGGGCGAAGAGGAGGCGGAGGTAGTCGTAGACCTCGGTGATGGTGCCGACCGTCGAGCGCGGGTTGCGCGAGGTCGACTTCTGGTCGATGGAGACGGCGGGCGACAGACCTTCGATGAAGTCGACGTCCGGCTTGTCCATCTGGCCGAGGAACTGCCGTGCGTAGGAGGAGAGCGACTCGACGTAGCGGCGCTGCCCCTCGGCGAAGATCGTGTCGAACGCGAGGGAGGACTTGCCCGATCCCGAGAGCCCGGTGAAGACGATCAGGGAGTCACGGGGGAGGTCGAGCGAGACGTTCTTGAGGTTGTGCTCACGAGCGCCACGGACGATGAGACGGTCGGCCACGCCGGTCCGCACCTTTCTTCAGAGAGCGGATGTGCCAGTACATCCAACGCTTCAACCATGCCGGATGCTTCCATCGAGCCTATAGCACGCACATTCGATTTCCGGCCTCCCGGAGACCTCTTCACCCGAACGAGTGGTGGACCCCCGGTGGCGCTAGGGTCGGCGCCATGATCGACCACGAGAGCGACCTCGCCCACGTCCACGAGGCGACCGAGAAGCTGCTTGCCGCGGCCGCCTCCCTCGACAACGCCGCGGTGGCCGGGCCGTCACGGCTGCCCGGCTGGACCCGGGGCCATGTGCTCGCCCATGTCGCCCGCAACGCCGACGCCCTGGTGAACGTCCTCCGGGGCCTCCCCATGTACGCCGACGCGGCCACCCGCGACGCCGACATCGAGCGGGACGCCGGCCGTCCGCCCGCCGCCCAGCTCGCAGATGTGCGCGAGAGCGCCGAACGGCTCCGGGCCGTCGCCGCCGGGCCCGCCGACTGGAGCCGTACCGTCGAGCTCCGCAACGGCGTCACCGACAGCGCCTCCCGCATCCCCTTCCGCCGCTGGGTGGAGGTCGATCTGCACCACGTCGACCTGGGCATCGGCTACGAGCTCGAAGATCTCCCCGAGGAGTTCACCGCCCGCGAGACCGCGTTCCTCGCCGACCGCTTCACCGGCCTGGACGGGGTCCCCGCGACGACCCTCCGCTCCCCCGGCGGCGGGACCTGGACGACCGGTGGCGGGACGGGCGGGGTCGTCGTCACGGGCCCCGCGCCCGATCTGCTCGGCTGGCTCGCCGGCCGCCGCGACGGCACGGCCCTGAAGACGGAGGGCGGCCCGCTGCCGACCCTCCCGCCGCTCTAGACCGCGCCGGGGCAGGGGCCCACCCCCGGGGCCGGGGGCCGGGCGCGATCCGGACGGGACGCCCTAGTCTGGGCCCATGACGTACAGCGGAGTGGTGAAGGTCGGCGGACCTGCGGACGTGCACGAGCTGACGGACCTGATGATCTCGAAGGTCGCGGTCGGTCCGATGGACAACAACGCGTACCTGCTGCGCTGCCGGGCCACCGGCGAGCAGCTGCTGATCGACGCCGCCAACGACGCGGCGACGCTCCTCACCCTGATCGGTGACGACGGCGTCGGGGCCGTCGTCACCACCCACCGGCACGGCGACCACTGGCAGGCACTCGCCGAGGTGGTCGCCGCCACCGGCGCGGTGACGTACGCGGGCGCGTACGACGTGGAGGGCGTCCCGGTCCCGACCGACGTCCCCGTCGAGGACGGCGACACGATCCGGGTGGGCCGCGTGGAGCTGACCGCGCGCCGACTGGTCGGACACACCCCGGGCTCGATCGCCCTGGTCTACGACGACCCGCACGGCCACCCCCACGTCTTCACCGGCGACTGCCTGTTCCCCGGCGGCGTGGGCAACACCTGGGAGAACCCGGAGGCCTTCGCGAGCCTGATCCACGACGTGGAGACCAAGCTCTTCGCGGCCCTCCCGGACGAGACCTGGGTCTACCCGGGCCACGGCCGGGACACCACGCTCGGTGACGAGCGCCCGTCCCTCGCGGAGTGGCGCGAACGCGGCTGGTGAACCCCCGGCACCGGGAGCGCGCGGCTCAGCGGGCGCGCGCTCCCGCACGCCCCCGTAACCCGGACGGCCGGGGGGTAGTTGGCGCGACATGTGTCCCAGTCACTCTCCGTCGCGGTCCGCGTCACCGTCACCGCCGCCCCCGTCCCCCTCGATGGGGCGGCTCGCCACCGCCTCGCTCGTCGGCACCGCCATCGAGTTCTTCGACTTCTTCGTCTACGGGACGGCCGCCGCCCTCGTCCTCGGGCCGCTCTTCTTCCCGACCTTCTCCCCGCTCGCCGGGACCCTCGCCGCCCTCGGCACCTTCGCCGTCGGCTTCGTGTCCCGGCCGCTGGGCTCGGTCCTCTTCGGCCATGTGGGCGACCGCTACGGCAGACGCCCGGTCCTCTTCGCCTCGCTGCTCCTGACCGGCTGCGCCACCGTCGCGGTCGGCTGCGTCCCCTCGTACGCCACGATCGGCATCGCCGCGCCCGTACTCCTCCTGGTGCTCCGCTTCCTCCAGGGCCTGGGCCTCGGCGGCGAGTGGGGCGGGGCGGTCCTGCTGACCGCGGAGCACGCCCCCGCGCACCGGCGGGCGCTGTGGGCCAGCTTCCCGCAGATCGGCCCGGCGGTCGGTTTCCTGCTGGCGAACGGGGTGATGCTGGCCCTCTCGGCCGGGCTGAGCGACGCCGAGTTCCGCTCCTGGGGCTGGCGGGTGCCGTTCTGGGCCGCCGGACTGCTCGCGGCGGGCGGGCTGCTGCTGCGGTCCTCGCTTGCGGAGACCCCGCAGTTCGAGGAACTGTCCGCGTCCGGGCGACGGTCGGGCGCCCCGCTGGCCGAGGTGGCCCGTGACCACTGGCGGCTCGTCCTGCTGACCGCCGGGGCGCTCGCCGTCGGCTACGCCACCTTCTACGCGGTCTCCGTCTGGGCCCTGGCGTACGGCACCGAGCAGCTCGGGGTGAGGAGCACCGTGATGCTGACGTGCGTGATGGCGGCGGTGGCGATCAAGGGGGCGGTGACGCCCTTCGTGGCGCTCCTGGCGGACCGCTGGGGCCGTCGCCCGCTGTGTCTTGCGGGGTGCGCGGCCTCGGCGCTGTGGATGTTCCCGATGGTGGCCCTGCTGCACACGGCCCGGCCGGTGCTGATGTTCCTCGGTTTCCTGGGCGCGCTGCTGGCCTTCATCACCATGTTCGCGGTGGTGGCCGCGTATCTGCCGGAGCTGTACGAGCCCCGGATCCGCTGCACGGGCGCCGCCGTCGGCTACAACCTCGCGGGGGTCCTGGGCGGCGCCCTGACGCCCATCGTCGCCACGACCCTGTCCCAGGGCGGCTCGGGCCCGCCCTGGGGTGTCGCGGCCTATCTGACGGTGGTCGCGCTCGTCAGCCTGGGCTGTTTCGCGCTGCTCCCGGAGACGCTGCCGAAGCGGGCCGAGGAGCCCGTGCCCGAGCCCGCCGCCGTCTGAGGACCTCCGGGAACGGCGACGGCCGGCCGGGAGTGGGGTCCTCCGGCCGGCCGCTGCCGTGTGTGCCTCGTCAGGCGCCGATGCTGTCCTTCTCGGCGCCGTCGGAGTCCACGCTCTCGGCCGCAGCTCGCTCGGACTGCTTCTTGGAGGCGATCAGGCTGGTGATCGTGGTGATGACCAGAACACCGCAGATGACCGCGAGCGAGAACGGGATGGAGATCTCCGGGACGTGCACCCCGGACTCGTGCAGTGCGTGCAGCACCAGCTTCACGCCGATGAAGCCGAGGATCACCGACAGGCCGTAGCTGAGGTGGACCAGCTTCTTGAGCAGGCCACCGATCAGGAAGTACAGCTGACGCAGACCCATCAGGGCGAAGGCGTTGGCGGTGAAGACGATGTACGGGTCCTGGGTCAGGCCGAAGATCGCCGGGATGGAGTCGAGGGCGAAGAGGACGTCGGTGGTGCCGATGGCGAGCATGACGATCATGAGCGGGGTCATGATGCGCTTGCCGTTGTTCTTGATGAACAACTTGGTGCCGTGGTACTGGTCGGCGACGCCGAACTTCTTCTCGACCGACTTGAGGAGACGGTTCTCCTCGAAGTCGTCCTCGTCCTCGCCGGAGCGCGCCTCCTGGATGAGCTTCCAGGCGGTGTAGATCAGGAACGCGCCGAAGATGTAGAAGACCCAGGAGAAGTTCGCGATGATCGCGGCGCCCGCGGCGATGAAGATCGCGCGGAGCACCAGGGCGATCAGCACACCGATCAGCAGCACGCGCTGCTGGAGGTGCGAGGGGACCGCGAACTTCGCCATGATCAGGACGAAGACGAAGAGGTTGTCTACGCTGAGTGACTTCTCGGTGATGTAACCGGCGAAGAACTCGCCGGACGCCTGGCTGTTGCCGAAGACCAGCAGGCCGACTCCGAAGAGCACGGCGAGCACGATCCAGACGACGGTCCAGATGCCGGCTTCCTTGACCGACACGTCATGGGGCTTGCGCCCGATGAAGAAGTCGGCTCCGATGAGGGCGCCCAGACCAAGAATGGTCAGCACCCACAGGGTCATTGAAACGTCCACTGCGCCTCCGGCGTCGTACGGCTACTGATCAGCGTCGTCGCTGCCGGAGGTCTCTTCCACCCGAGCGACGATGTCGCCGGGCCGACGCCCCGGGATCGGATCCTCTTGGATACGTCCGTATTGACGGGTACGCCGCGCATGGGGAGTACTCCCCTCCGCACCGAGAAGATTACCTGAAAGACCAAGAGAAGGTAAAGGCCAGGGTAAAGAGGGTCCAAAATGCCAGGTCAGGGTCGATTCCCCGGCCGACCGGCCGCCACCCGGGCGAGGACCTGGCGGAGGACACCGCTGCCCGGGGGAAGCACCGGCGGCTCGTACGACCAGGAGTGACCGACCCAGGGGTCGGCGAGGTGGTCGTCGGGCACGGGCGTCAACCGCAGCAGCGAACGCCACAGCGGGTCGAGCAGCGGTCCGTACGCCGACGCGTCCTCCCGCGACGCCACCATCAGCAGGTGCACGCCGACCGAGGGGCCCTCGTCGGCCAGGTACCGCAGCCGGGTGACGGCCCGGTCGTCGAAGCCGTGCGGGAAGTCGTGCACGAGCAGCAGTTGCCGGGAGGTGTCCAGGCCCGGCGGCAGCGCGTCCGCAGCGCCGTTCCGCAGCGCCATCTGCACCAGGTCGACCCGCTCGGTGAGCTGCTCCAGGACGGCGGAGACCCCGGCCGCGCCCCGGGCGGGCGGGGCGGCGAGGACACCGCTGTCCACCAGGGGGGCGAGCGCGGCGGCGCCCGCGCCCGCAGGGTCCACGACATGGAGGGCGAAGCCGCCCGCCGGGTGCGCCGCGAGCAGCCGGGCCGCGTGCGCGACCGCGCTCTCCAGGGCCAGCCGCCGCAGCTCCGTCTCGTCGAGGAGGGCGGCGGCCTCGGAACGTCCCCGGTCGCCCGAGTCCACCCAGAGGCCGCGCTCCAGCGGCAGCCGGACCAGCATGGGGATGCGCAGATCGGGGCGCTCGGGCAGGTGCAGGTCGCCGAGGCGGACGGCCATCGGTTCCTCGGCCGGGACCCGGTAGGCGTGCCAGACGGGGTGGTCCCAGCGGGCGTACGGGGCGGGCAGGGCCGGTTCGACGACCTCGGACTCGGCCATGAGCTGCCCGAGGTCCCGGTCGAGGGCCTCCCGGGCCCGTGCGACCAGTTCGTCGTGCCGGGCGCGGGCGGTCGCGCGGGCCGCGTCGTTGGCGCTCCCGACCCGGGAGCGGTAGTCGGAGAGGGACTGGTCCAGCTCGCGGTCGAGGCGCGACTCGGCGAAGTCGCAGGCGCTGCGGTAGGCGGCGGTGGTCCGGGACAGGTCCTCGAACATGCCCCAGACCTGGTTGTAGAGGCGTTCGTCCATGGACCAGCCGGAGGCGTCCCCCGCGACCGGTGCGGGCGGGGTCCTGGCGGGGTCGGGAGCGGCGGCGGGCTCCCGGCGACGGCGGGGGTGGGAGTAGTCGACGGGACCGCCGGACCCGGTTCCGGCGGCCGGGGCGGGCTGCGGGGTCACGGGGACGGCGGGGGTCGTCGCCGGGGCGTTCGCGGCCGGGAACCGCGCCGGAGGCGGGGACGGCACCGGGGTCCCGGCCGGGGTCGCCGTCGGGTCC
Organism: Streptomyces sp. NPDC087215; assembly: GCF_044744885.1. NCBI lineage: Bacteria > Bacillati > Actinomycetota > Actinomycetes > Kitasatosporales > Streptomycetaceae > Streptomyces > Streptomyces sp. NPDC087215. The sequence goes on along the minus strand of NZ_JBIUZD010000002.1, from coordinate 887,947 downwards.
GGGGACAGCGGCGCCGGGTGCGCGGTCCGCTCGCTCCCGGGGGTGCGCAGCCGCGCGGCAACCGGGGCCGGTACGGTCCCGGCGGCTGTCTCCAGGATCGAAGCGGCCAGATCCGCGGGGCGGTCCAGGCCCTGGTCGCCGAGGAGTTCGGCGAGCCCGCCCTCGTACCCCTGGCCCATGGCGCGGACCTTCCAGGCGCCCTGGCGGCGGTAGAGCTCCAGGGCGACGACGGCGGACTCCCGGTCGAGGCCGGTGATCGTGTAGGTGGCGATCTCGGTGCCGTCGGGGTCGGTGACGGCGACGAAGGGGGCGGCGACGGCTCCGAAGCGGGTGGCTCCACCGCTGCGGGGGCCGGGCAGCGCCAGGAGGACGGAGAGGCGGTGGACGGTGCCGGGGACCTCGTCCAGATCGACGCCGAGGCGGTGGTCGGCGGCGGCCGGGCCAGGTACGTCGACGCCGGGCCGGGCGGGGGCGCCGGGGTGGGCGATCCACTCCGTGCCCGTGACCCGGCCGCGCTCGTCGCCGAAGGTGGCGCCGAGGAGGACGGGGTGGCCTGCCGACACGCGGATCTCCAGGCGGGTGTCGGGCAGGGGGTGGTTCTGCCCCCGGACCAGCTCGGCCGTCATCGACTCTGTCCCCTCAGCGTTTCCCGGCGTGGTGCGAACGGTTCAAGCGGAATGGTTGCGGTTCACGCGGACAGCTCCCGGGGCCTGCCGCCGGGAGCTGTGGGTGCCGCGCGGGTCCGCCCGGTCGTCTCCCCCGCGGCCGTCGGTCCGAGCGGCGGAATTCGGGGGAGACGGCCCGGACGGCCCAGGGCGTGTTCCGAAAGTAGCGCCGTCTGCCCGGAGGCAGGCCAGGCGGGCGGGACCTTCGAGACACGGCCTAAAGGGTGTTGCACAAGGCCGGAATGATCTCCAGAAGCCAGTATCCAGGCGGTCAACGGGACGGAAGAATCGCCGCATAAGCGGATAGTTGACCTTGTCACCGATGACATCATCCGAGCATGATCGCCGTTGTGCAACACCCTTTAGAGGTGCGGCAGGATCGCGGGGATCAGGTCCTTGAAGGTGCGGCCGTTGGCCGGGTTGCCCAGGGCGGTCATCTGCCAGCCGCCGCCGACCCGGTGCACCTTCGCCATGAGCTGCGCGGTGTAGTTGCCGCCGCCGTCCAGGGTGTAGCGCGCGAGTTCCTGCCCGGTCGTCTCGTCGACGATGCGGCAGAACGCGTTCTGCACCTCCTGGAACGTCTGGCCGGTGAAGGAGTTCACCGTGAAGACGATCTGGTCGATGTGGACCGGGACCCGCTCCAGGTCGACCAGGATCGCCTCGTCGTCGCCGCCCTGTCCGGCGCCGCCCACGAGGTTGTCACCGGTGTGCTTGACCGAGCCGTCGTCGCTGACCAGGTGCTGGAAGAAGACCACGTCGACCGGCTGCTTCTCGGCGAAGAGGACGGCCGAGGCGTCCAGGTCGACCTCCCGGGTCCGCGAGCCGAAGAGTCCGCGGCGGGGCGCGGCGCGCCAGCCGAGGCCCATCCGCACCTGGCTGAGGCTGCCTCCGCCCTTCTTCTCCAGGTTGATGGCCTGACCCTTGGTCATGTTGACCGACACGCGTCTGCCCCTCTCGTTGGCGTTCTCCGCGGCCACTGCCGCACTGTGTGCGCTTGTCCAGCACCCTACGCAGCGGCACTGACACCGCGCCGGTACGGTCCGGTTTCGTGTCGGTCTTGCAACACACCGGACCGTCTGTCCCGCTCCGGCCCGCCCCTTCAGGCGAGTCCCGCCTCCTTCATCTGGCGCAGCTCCTTCTTCAGCTCCCCCACCTCGTCACGGAGGCGGGCGGCCACCTCGAACTGGAGGTCGGCGGCGGCGGCGCGCATCCGCTCGGTCATCTGCTCGATGATCGAGGCCAGTTCGGCGGCGGGCCGGTCGCCGAGCTGGACGGCGGAGTCCGTCCTGCCGCCCTTGCCCCTGCCCTTGACGCCGTGCGTGGCGAGCGCGGGGACGGGCGCCTTGGCCCCCTTGCCCTCCTTGGCCTGGCGGTAGCCAGTGCCGAGCAGTTCCTCGGTGTCGACCTCCTCGCGCGCGAGGCTGACGACGATGTCGTTGATCTTCTTGCGGAGCGGCTGCGGGTCGATGCCGTGCTCGGTGTTGTACGCGACCTGCTTCTCGCGGCGCCGGTTGGTCTCGTCGATGGCCTGCTCCATCGCGGGGGTGATCCGGTCCGCGTACATGTGGACCTGTCCCGAGACGTTGCGTGCGGCACGGCCGATGGTCTGGATGAGGGAGGTCCCGGAGCGCAGGAAGCCCTGCTTGTCGGCGTCGAGGATGGCGACGAGCGACACCTCCGGGAGGTCGAGGCCCTCCCGGAGGAGGTTGATGCCGACGAGCACGTCGTACTCCCCGGCGCGCAGTTCGCGGAGGAGTTCGATACGGCGCAGGGTGTCGACGTCGCTGTGCAGATAGCGCACCTGGATGCCCAGCTCCAGGAAGTAGTCGGTGAGGTCCTCGGCCATCTTCTTGGTGAGGGTGGTGACGAGGACCCGCTCGTCGCGCTCGGTGCGCAGCCTGATCTCGTGGACCAGGTCGTCGATCTGCCCCTCGGTGGGCTTGACCACGATCTCGGGGTCGACGAGGCCGGTGGGGCGGATGATCTGCTCGACGAAGCCGTCGCCGCGGGACAGCTCGTACGTCCCCGGGGTCGCGGAGAGGTAGACGGTCTGGCCGATGCGCTTCTGGAACTCCTCCCACTTCAGCGGGCGGTTGTCGAGCGCGGACGGCAGCCGGAAGCCGTGGTCGACCAGGGTCCGCTTGCGGGAGGCGTCACCCTCGTACATGGCGCCGATCTGCGGCACGGTGACGTGGGACTCGTCGATGACGAGGAGGAAGTCCTCGGGGAAGTAGTCGATGAGGGTGTTGGGCGCGGAGCCGGGCTCGCGTCCGTCGAAGTGCATCGAGTAGTTCTCGATGCCGGAGCAGGAGCCGATCTGGCGCATCATCTCGATGTCGTACGTGGTCCGCATCCGCAGGCGCTGGGACTCCAGGTGCTTGCCCTGCTTGTCGAGCTCGGCGAGGCGGCCCTCCAGCTCCCGCTCGATGTCGTTGACCGCGCGCTCCATGCGCTCGGGGCCCGCCACGTAGTGGCTGGCGGGGAACACGTACAGCTCGCGGTCCTCGCTGATGACCTCGCCGGTGAGCGGGTGGAGGGTGGAGAGCGCCTCGATCTCGTCCCCGAACATCTCGATGCGGACGGCGAGCTCCTCGTACACCGGGAAGATCTCGATGGTGTCGCCACGGACGCGGAAGGTGCCCCGGGTGAACGCCAGGTCGTTGCGCGTGTACTGGATGTCGACGAAGCGGCGCAGGAGCTGGTCCCGGTCCATCTCCTCGCCCACCTTGAGCGGGACCATCCGGTCCACGTACTCCTGGGGGGTGCCGAGGCCGTAGATGCAGGAGACGGAGGCGACCACGATGACGTCCCTGCGGGTGAGCAGGGAGTTCGTCGCGGAGTGGCGGAGCCGCTCCACCTCCTCGTTGATGGAGGAGTCCTTCTCGATGTAGGTGTCCGACTGCGGGACGTACGCCTCGGGCTGGTAGTAGTCGTAGTACGAGACGAAGTACTCCACCGCGTTGTTCGGCAGGAGCTCGCGGAACTCGTTCGCCAGCTGGGCGGCGAGCGTCTTGTTCGGCGCCATCACCAGGGTGGGGCGCTGGAGCTTCTCGATCATCCAGGCGGTGGTCGCCGACTTTCCGGTGCCGGTGGCGCCGAGGAGCACGACGTCCTTCTCGCCCGCGCGGACACGCCGCTCCAGGTCGGCGATGGCCGTCGGCTGGTCGCCGCTGGGCTGGTAGTCGCTGACGACCTCGAAGGGCGCCATCGAACGTTCGATCTTGGAAACGGGCCGCATGTGACCACCGTACGACCCGGCACCGACAGTCGGCCGCCGATCACCAGTCCTGGGAGCGGTGGATCCCCCGGGGGGCGCTCCCGCGCGGGCTCCGGCCGCCGGGGCGGGCGGGCCAGTGCGACGGCCGCCCGTAGGACGGGACGTGGCGCGGGGCGGGTATGCCGGGCCGGTGCACGATCCGGGCGGCGGACCGCTGCCGGTCCGGGTCGCCCATGACGAGCAGCGGATCGAACATGACGACGACGGCGGCGAGGATGAGGAAGACCGCCGGGCCGATCAGCATCGGCAGCAGCAGCGAGGTGGCCGGGTCGCCGGTGCCGGGGCCCGCGCCGATGGCGTGCAGATGGACGCTGACGGCGGACATGGCGGTGTAGTGCATACCACTGACGGCCACGCCCATCACCAGGCTGGCGCCGAGACTGGCCAGAAATCCATGGACGGAGACGGCCGCCCAGAGGGCCGTGGTGGCGGCGACCACGGCGATCACCACGGAGAGGGCGACGGTGAGCGTGTCGTACTCGACGCGCCCCCGCAGCCGGATCCCGGCCATGCCCAGGTAGTGCATGGTGGCGATGCCGAGGCCGGTGACGGTACCGCCGGTGATCAGGGTGAGCGCCGTGGCGCCCCGGTAGCCGACGATGAGGATGCCGACGCCGACCATGAGGACGGCGACGGCCAGGCTGGCGAAGGTGATGGGCCGGTCGTAGGCGACGGGCGCCTGCTCGACCGAGAAACCCATCATCGCGATGAAGTGCATGGTCCAGACGCCGGCGCCGATCGAGGTGGCGCCGAGGACGAGCCAGCCCGCCTTGAAGCTGTCGCCGTGGCGGAGCGAACGGGTGGTGCACCGCAGTCCGAGGGCTCCGCCGAGGCAGGCCATGAGAAAGGCGGCTATGGGTGTCACGAGTCCGTAGTTGAATCCGTCGATCGTCCCCTGCATGTGCGTGCGCCCTCCACCCCTGGTGCCACGTCGTCCGAAAACAGTCGGCACCGCTGGGTAGTACTACCGGGGCGAGATTATGGCGCGCCAGGAGTTCCACGACCATGTGACCGGGGATTTTTCAGCCGTGAGACCTGAGCGAGACCACTCCGTGATCTCGCGGGCGGTCCAGCCCCGCGTGCGGACCGGCGGGCCGCTCATGGCCGGAGTACCCCGTGGAGTACCCGTGGCGGGCCGGAGTGTCGGTGGCGGCCCGTACCGTGGGCGGCATGGACATCGAGACGGGGGCGACGGACGGCGGGCGGGCCGTACCGGCGGAGTGGACGGTCATGGCGAGCGACATCGGACCGCTCTTCCTCGCCGCCACCCCGAGGGGACTGGTGCGGGTCGAGTTCCACGCCGACGCGGCGCGGCGCGCGCGGATGCTCGCCCGTCTGGCGGGGCAGCTCGGCGCGGAGCCGGTGGAGTGCGCCTCGGGGTTGCTCTCCGGGGCGATGCTCCGGTTCGACCGGTACTTCGCGGGGGAGCCCGGCCCGATCGACCTGCCCCTGGACTGGAGCCTGACCGCCGGGTTCAACCGGCGGGTGCTGCGCGAGCTGGCGACCGGCGTCCCGTACGGCACGGTCGTCGGGTACGGCGAGCTGGCGCGGCGCGTGGGGCAGCCGGGGGCGGCGCAGGCGGTGGGCGTGGCGATGGGCTCCAATCCGCTGCCGGTGGTCGTGCCGTGCCACCGGGTGGTGGAGAGCGACGGCGGTCTCGGCGGCTTCGGGGGCGGTCTGGAGACCAAGCGGCAGCTGCTCGCCCTGGAGGGCGTCCTTCCCGCGCCGCTGTTCTGAGGGGCGGGGCCCCTGCCGTGGGCGTCCGGTGTGCCGGTACGTCGAGAAGGCCGGTGCGCTGACGGGGGCGTGCGGGCCGCCCCGCGGGGGTGCCGACGTCCTGTGGGTCCGGCTCGTTCGACCGGCGCGGGCGGGCGGCGCGGCGGGGGCGGGCGGCGCGGCGGGGGCGGGCGGCGCGGGCGAGCGGGCGGCGCGGGCGGTGGTGCTCCGGCGGGCTTCTTCCGTGCGGGATGCAGGCATTCCCATCAGATGGGACGGCTGGCACACTCACGTAAGTGACCCATGCCCCCGGCGCCCCTGACGCCACCCTGTCCGAGCGGCCCTCCGCCCCCGTCGGCGCGACCGAACTGCCCGCGCTGCGCCGACGCGTCCAGGCCGTACTGATCACCACGCAGATACTCGGGGGCCTCGGCATAGCCATCGGTGTCGCGCTCGCCGCCGTGCTCGCCCGGGACGTCAGCGGTTCCGAAGCCCTGTCCGGTCTGGCGTCGACGGCGACGGTGGCCGGGCCCGCGCTGCTCGCCATGCCGCTCGCCGCCCTGATGGCCTCGCGGGGCCGCCGGGCCGGACTCGTCCTCGCCTATCTGATCGGGGCGGTCGGCGCCGGGGTCGCGGTGCTCGGCGCGGTCGCCGACAGTTTCGTCCTGCTGCTCCTCGGGCTCGTCGGCTTCGGCGCCGGTTCCTCGGCGAACCTCGCGGCCCGGTTCGCCGCCGCCGATCTCGCCGAGCCGGACCGCAGGGCGCGGGCCATCTCCACCGTCGTCTGGGCCACCACGATCGGGGCGGTGCTCGGCCCCAACATCGCCGCCCCCGCCGGGGAGAGCGTCTCGGGCCTCGGCATCCCCGCCACGGCGGGCCCCTTCGTCTGGGCCGCCGGTGTCTTCGTGGTCGCCGCGCTCGTCGTGTCCTTCCTGCTGCGGCCCGATCCGCTGCTCACCGCGCGGGCCCTGGCCGACGCCGGAACGCCGGGCGGGGAGGCCGCGGAGGGACGCTCGCTGCGCGCCGGGATGCGGGCCGTCCGGGAGTCCCCCCGGGCCAGGCTCGCCCTGGTCACCGTCGCGGGATCGCACACGGCCATGGTGTCGATCATGTCGATGACCCCGGTGGCGCTCACCCACCACGGCGCCGACATCCGGATGGTCGGGCTCGTGATCAGCGGCCACATCGCGGGCATGTACGCCTTCTCGCCGCTGATGGGCTGGCTGTCCGACCGGCTGGGACGGCTGTCGGTGATCGGGCTCGCGGTCGGGCTGATCGGCGTGGCGGCGCTCATCGCGGGCACGGCCGGGGCCAGCCACGGCCGGACCGCCCTGGGCCTCTTCGTCCTCGGGCTCGGCTGGTCGGCGGGGCTCGTGTCCGGCTCCGCGCTGCTCACGGACTCGGTGCCGCAGGCCGCGCGGGCGGCGGTGCAGGGGCTCTCGGACTTCATCATGAACACCGCCGCCGGGGTCGGCGGTCTCGCGGCCGGTCTGATCGTCGCCGAGGCGGGCTACGGGCCGCTGAACGCCCTCGCCGCCTGTCTGCTGCTGCCGATGGCGGCGCTGGTGCTCCGGGGCGCGTTCCGCAAGGACTGAGCGGGACGCGGTCCGTGACCGGCCGGGGCCGTGCGCACGGTCCGCGACCGGCCACGGACCGAGCGGCCACGGACGGAGCGGTCACGGACCGAGCGGGCCGAGCGGACCACCCGGTCACGGGCCATCGTTCAGGACGGGAGCGGGCCGGTCGTGACCGTCGGGGACGAGGCCGCGGGGGCCAGCAGGCGCGGGGTCCCCGTGCCGTCCGCGGGCACCGACCAGACCTCTCCCCCGTACCCGTACGCCAGGTTCTCCCCGTCCGTCCACAGCGCCTGGTCGTCGATGCCGCGCCGCTCGCCGACCGGGTGTTCGCGGCCGGTGGCCAGCTCGTACACGTACAGCCGCCACGGCTCGCGCGGTCCGTCGGAGACCCTCTTCTTGAACGCGATCAGGCGGCCGTCCGGGGAGAGCGAGGGGCACTCGACGTTCTCGCGGAGGGCCCGCGCCGACCACTTGCCCATGTCCCCCTCGACGAGACGGGTGCGCCCGGCGGTCGAGACCGTGGCGTAGAACCGGTTGTCGTCGGCGGCGAAGCTGACACCCCAGTAGTTGACGTCGGGGGCGTAGTAGCGCTTGCCGTCGAGGGTCAGCGGGATCTGCTCCATGTTCTTCACCAGGTACCCGGTCCGCAGGTCGAGGATCGAGGTGCGGGTGGAGAAGGACGAACGGGCGTACGAGTCGCCGGTCGCGAACATCGTCCAGGCCAGCATGTTCCCCGAGGCGGAGACCCGGGCCCGGCTGGGGATGCCCGGCATTCCCATGCGGCGCACCTCGCGCAGCTGCCGGTCGAGCACGATCACGTACGAGCGGGCCGGGACGCCGGGCCTGCGCTGGAGGCAGAGGGCGGTGCCCCCGGCGGCGTGGAAGCGGTCGCAGGCCGGGCCGCCCGCCACCCGGCCGCCGGGCGCGGACGGGTCCACGCGCGCGACGCGCCCGGTCGCGGTGTCCCGGGCGTAGAGGGTGCCGGGGCCGCTGTCGAGGGCGAAGCCGGGGTCGGCCGTGCCGGTGGCCGCGGCCCCGCGGCCGGAGGCCGCCCGCAGGGTGTAGGCGGTGGCCCCGCCGCCGAGCAGCAGGAGCGCGAGGACGATGATCCACACCCGGGTACGGGTGGAGGTGCCGGTCAGGACGGGCATGGGTCAGTCGGTCCTCTCGGAGGGCTCGGGGACGGTGGGCCCGGTGGGGGCGGCGACGCCCTCGGGGAGCAGACGGGCGGAGCAGCCCACGGCGACGGCGAGCGCGGCGAGGGCCGCGACGAGGGCGGTCTCCGGGCCGGTCGCGGTCCAGACGGCGCCGAACGCGACGGCGGCGCCGAGACGGGCGAGCGCCTGCGCGGTCTGGACGAGGGCGAGGCCGCCCGCCTGCCGTCCCTCGGTCAGGAAGGGGCCGGTGAGGGCCATGAGGACGCCGTCGGTGGCAGCGTAGAAGAGGCCGAGCAGGGCGAGGACGCCGAGCAGGACCACCGTGTCGGGCAGCGGGGTCAGGAGCAGTCCGTAGGCGAGGAACAGGGCGCCGTGCCCGTACAGCAGGGGGCCGCGCCGTCCGAGGCGGTCGGCGAGCCGTCCGGCAGGGACGGCGAGCAGCAGGAAGACGGTCGCGGCGCCGAGCGGCAGGAACGGGAACCAGGTGGCGTCGAAGTCGAGCCTGCGCTGGAGCAGCAGGTAGAGGAAGGAGTCGCCGATGGTGGCGGCTCCGAGGAGCCCGGCGCAGAGCACGATCCGCCGGTACCCGGGCGAGCGCATCGCGGCGAAGAGCCCGCCCCGCGCGCGTGGCGCCGCCGGGACGGACCGCGCGGCGGGGACTTCGCGCGTCCGGCCGGGGGCCGGTACGACGGGCTCCTCGCGGGTACGGCCGGGGACCAGCAGCAGCCACAGCAGGACGCCGAAGGCCCCGACGCAGAAGCTGACGGCGAAGACGGCGTCGTACGCGTCGGCCGTGGCCCACAGCAGGGCGAAGGCGGCCAGTGGTCCGAGGAGGGCGCCGGTGGTGTCCATGGCGCGGTGTGCGCCGAAGGCGCGGCCCAGGTCCTCGGGCGGGCTGTGCAGGGTGATCAGGGCGTCGCGCGGGGCGGTCCGGACGCCTTTGCCGAGGCGGTCGGCGGCGATGGCTCCGGCGATCCAGCCGGTCGCGCCGCCTGCGAGGAGGAGGCCGAGGCGGGAGGCGGCGGAGAGGGCGTAGCCGAGCCCGCCGACGGTCTTGTGGCGTCCGCCCCGGTCGGCGGTGGCGCCGCCGAGGAGCCTCACGAGGGCGGTGGCACCGTTCGAGAGGCCGTCGAGGAGCCCGAACTGGAGGGGGGAGAGACCCAGTCCGAGGACCAGGTAGAGCGGCAGGACGGCGGTCACCATCTCCGAGGAGACGTCGGTGACGAGGCTGACGGTGCCGAGTGCGAGGACGGTGCCGGAGACGCGCCGCCGGAGCCCCGGGGGGCCGGGCGGCGCGTCCGGGCGACCGGTGGTCGCCAGGTACATCAGTGGCAGGTGTAGGTCGGGGCGGAGTCCTTGACCTGGTCGTCGGTGCCGACGTACTGCCAGGTGTAGGTGGTGTCGGTGAGGTCCAGCTTCAGCACGCCGTACGGGCCGCTGATCCGCTTCTGACTGTTGGGCTGGACGGTCTCGATGGCGTAGGGCTCGGCGCCGCCCATGCCGCCGACGATCTCGACCATGCCGTCGGCGGTGGCCTTCCCGTTGGGGTCCTGCGGGGCGAAGCGCTCGTAGTGGTGGTCGTGGCCGTTGAGCACGAGGTCGGCCTTGGCCCCGTACAGGATCTGCCAGACGGGCTTGGAGACCGGGTCGTTGCCGTGGCCGCCGGAGGAGTACAGCGGGTGGTGGAAGTAGGCGGCGACGCAGCCCTTGGTGTTGCGCGCGAGGTCGTCCTTGAGCCACTGGATCTGCGCGGCGTCGTCGAAGGAGTTGGAGTCCAGGGCGACGAAGTGCCAGTTGCCCTGGTCGTAGCTGTAGTACGACTTGCCCTGCGGGTAGGCGATCGAGCCGAAGTACGCCTTGTAGCCCGCGAGCGCCCCGGCCGGGTCGTAGGTCTCGTGGTTGCCGGGGATGGGCCGGGTCTTGGCCTTGAAGGCGCCCCAGCTCTTGTCGTAGTAGTTGCGGAAGTCGGAGATCCGGGCGTCGTCGTACTGGTTGTCGCCCATCGTCAGATAGAACGACGGGTTGATCCGCTGGGCGAGGGCCGCGGTCTTGGGGTGGGCGCAGGAACTGCTGGAGGCGGTGCACTGGGCGGCGATGTCACCGGCGGCGACGACCGTGAAGGCGCCGGTGGGCGGGGTGGTCGTGCCGGTGGTGCCGTAGACCTCGGCCGTGTAGAGCGAGTAGCCGTACGAGGTGCCTCGGGCGGTCCCGTACACGCGGAGGTAGCGGCCCTGGCCGGTGAGTCCGGTCCAGTCGTCGGTGGCCCCGTTCCCGGCGGTCTCGGCGGCCAGGCGGGTCCAGGTGGTGCCGTCGGTGGAGATCTCGACGCGGTAGGCCTTGGCGTAGGCGGCCTCCCAGACGAGTTTGACGCGGGAGACGGTGGCCGAGGGGCCGAGGTCCACCTGGATCCATTGCGGGTCGACGCCCTCGGCGCTGGCCCAGCGGGTGGTGGAGGAGGTGTCGAACGCCTTCTCGGGTCCGAAGGTGCCGTCCTCGACGGAGGACGCGGTGGCCGGACGGCCCTGGGAGATCAGGGAGTCGGCGGCGGCGCCGGCCCGGTCCGGGAGGGCGAGGAGGAGTCCGCCGACGAGCAGCAGCACGGCGGCGAGGACGAGGGACAGGGGGGTAGTGGTGCGGCGAGGTGGGGCGGAGGCGAACAGGCGCATACCTGGGCTCCCTGGCCTGAGGGGTGGCGAGAGCTGGACGACCGGTTCGGCGCACCACGGCACGGTTCGGCCCCAGCGGCACGGGCCGGACCGCCCGTGCCGAACGGTACGGGCACGGACTCCCGACCACGTGGCGTCGGAGTGGGGCACCGCGCGGCCGGGTGGTGCTCGGCGGCCGGGTCAGAGCTCTCACTGAGCGCGTCACGCCCGGAAGAACGGGTGCCGCGCCAAGCCGCTGCCCGGGATGCTATCGGACAGTAAGGTTTCCTACCAGACTCCGAACGGGCGAGGAGACCGGGGGTGTTCGACGGTTCCCCACCGGCCTCCCGAGGGCCTTGCGCCGGTGGCCCGGCGGACATCCGGCGGACGTCCGGGGGACATCCGGGGCTCGCTCGGCGGCCGTTCGGCGGTTGTTTCGCGGACACCCGATGACCGCTCGGCGGGCGTTCTCGGCGGGCGTTCCCCGGCCCCCGACCGGCAGCTTGCCGCGCCCCTCCGCCCCTTCCGCACCCTCGGGCCCTCGGGCCCCCGGGCCCCCGGGCCGTCAGAGGCTGATGTGGTACGCCTTGCGGAGGGTCTCGTGGACGGTCCAGGTCGTCCGGTCGCCCTCGCGCAGCACACAGGCGTCGCCGGGGCCGATCTCCAGGGTCTCGCCGCCCTCGACGGCGACGGTCGCCCGTCCGGAGACCACCACGAACAGCTCGTCGGCCTCGGTGTCGGTCACGACGCCGGGGGTGATCTGCCAGATACCGCGCACCTGCTTGCCGTCGGCCGACTCCCACAGCACCTTGCCCGTCACCTCGGGCGTGCCGGAGACGATCTGGGAGGGGTCGAGGGGCTCCGCCTCCAGCTCGGCGTCGGGGATGTGCACGGCGAAGGAAGGCTGCTCATGTGTCGTCATGGGCGGTGACTGTAGCGGGGGTCCAGGACCCCTCCGAGACCGGGACCCACTGGACGCGAGGACTCCGTTTCGCCTCCCACCAGGTGCGATGCCGGAGCGAGTCGGGCACGACGAAATCCGCAGGGCCCCTCCGGCGCGGCGCCCGGCGGGCCGTGCCGGTCCCGGAGGGGGCCGGGCCGGGTGGTCGGGGACGGATTCCGCAGGGGTGGGCGCCGAGTGGCAGGAGGGCGCCACGGAGGTTTGCGGGGTCCGTGGCCGCGCCAGGAATGGGGCATGTCCACACAGGTGTCCGAAGAGGTACGGGAAGCGCTGCGCGAGGGGCGTCCCGTCGTCGCGCTCGAATCGACGATCATCGCCCACGGTCTGCCGCGTCCGCGCAACCTGGCCGTGGCCCTGGAGCTGGAGGAGCTGGTACGGGCCGGGGGCGCCGTTCCCGCCACGATCGCCGTGGTCGACGGCACGGCGAGGGTGGGCCTGGACCCCTCGGCACTGACCCGGATCGCCGAGGACCCCTCGGTGCGCAAACTGGGCCATCGCGACCTCGCCCCGGCCCTGGCCGCCGGGGTGACCGGCGCGACGACCGTCTCGGCGACGGCGTGGCTCGCGGACGCCACGGGCATACGGGTGTTCGCCACCGGCGGTCTCGGCGGGGTGCACCGGGAGTGGACCGAGACCCAGGACGAGTCCGCCGATCTGCGTCTGCTCGCCCGGGTCGGCATCACCGTGGTGTGCGCCGGGGTCAAGTCGATCCTCGACGTGCCCGCCACGCTCCAGCGTCTGGAGACGCTGGGGGTGACGGTCGTCGGGTACGGCACCGGGCACTTCCCCGGCTTCTACCTGGCGTCCTCGGGCCGGCCCGTCGACTGGACCCTGCGGAGTCCCGGGGAGGTGGCCGAGGTGATACGGGCGCGGGACCGGCTCGGCGGCGCCCGGGAGGCCCTGGTGGTGGCCAATCCGGTTCCGGTGGCGGAGCAGTTGGACCCCGCGCTGCACGACCGGGTCCTGGCGGGCGGCCTGGCGGCGGCGAAGGAGAAGGGAGTCACGGGCCAGGCGGTGACACCGTTCCTGCTGGAGTACCTGACGGTGCACACGGAGGGCGCGTCCCTGGAGGCCAACCTGGCCGCGGTCCGGGGGAACGTACGACTGGCGGCGGACATCGCGGTGGCGTACGGGAAGGGGACGGGGAGCTCGCCGGACGGTACGGGAACGGCGGGCGGTACCGGTGGTACGGACGGTACGAGTGCGTCGGACGGCCTTCGGGCCGGGGGCGGCGCGGGAGCCGAAGGCGGCCCGGGGTCCGGGGGCGTCCCGGGTTTCCGCGACGGCGCGGGCGCCGGGCGCGGGAAGGGTCTCCCGGACGGTACGGGCGGCCGGTGAGTCCGGCGGCGGGTGCCCTGCTCGTCGTCGGGGACGTCGTCACGGACGTCGTCGCCCTGCACCGGACCCCGCTCGTCCCCGCCACGGACACGGCGGCGGAGATACGGACCCTGCCGGGTGGCGCCGGGGCCAACGCGGCCTGCTGGGCGGCCCGTTCCGGAGGCGGCGAGGTACGGCTGCTGGCCCGGGTGGGCGCGGACCCGGACAGCACGGACTGGCACGAGCGGGCACTGCGGCGCGCGGGCGTGCGCCCCCTGCTCGTCCCCGACCCCGAGGCGGCGACGGCCACCGTGATCGCGCTGGTGGACGCGTCGGCCGAGCGCACGTTCCTCACCGACGGCGGCGCGGCCCTGCGCCTCTCCCCCGACGACTGGTCGGCCCGCCTCCTCGACGGGGTGGCCCGGCTGCACCTCTCCGGCTATCTGTACTTCTCCGCGCCGAGCCGGGCGGCGGCCCTGCGGGCGCTGCGGGACGCCGTGGCGGCCGGGGTCCCGGTGAGCGTGGACCCGGCCTCCGCGGGGTTCCTGGCCGAGTCGGGGGCCGAGCGGTTCCTGACCGCCGCGGAGGGCGCCGAGGTCCTGCTGCCCAACGCGGACGAGGCCCGGCTGCTCACCCGCCGGGCCGCACCGGAGCGGGCGGCGGAGGAGCTGAGCCGCCGCTTTCCCTGGGTGGTGGTCACGCTCGGGGCGACCGGGGCCCTGGTCGCCCGGGACGGCGTGGTGACCGCGCGCGTGACGGCGCCCGAGGTGCGGCCGGTGGACTCGACGGGGGCGGGGGACGCGTTCACCGGGGCGTTCCTGGCGGCGCGGCTCGCGGGCGCGGACCCGGTGGGGGCCGCGGAGGCGGGCTGCCGGGCGGGGGCCGAGGCGGTCACCGTGGTGGGCGGCAGGCCCCCTGAGCGGGAGGAGCCGGGGGACGACGGCTGACGGTACGGGCTCCGCCCCGGTGGGCCCGCCGGACCGGACAGGCGGGCGTGCGGGCCCGCACGGAAAGCCGTCCGGGCGGACGGACCCGGGTGTGCCCGTGGCCGCCTGCCCGCACTCGCGGGCCCCGGGCCCATGGCCATCGGCTCGTACTCTCGACCCGTACTCGTCGACCCGTATCGGGAGATCCGTATCGGAAGACCCGTATCGGGAGACCCGTACGTCCGTCCGGGCGGCGGGCTCCGCTACCCCGCCAGGCCCGTCCACGCCGGGTGGCGCGGGTCGTCGCTGCGGACGACGACATCGGCAGTCGCGGTCGGGTCGACCTCCGTCTCGTAGCGGGCGAAGGCGGGCAGGGTCCAGGGCTCCTCGGTGCGGCGGGCGAGGGCCCCGGGCGAGAGGCGCAGGTGGACGCTGAGGTCGAAGGGGAACCAGTGACCGAGCAGGAAGGGGCCGTGCAGGACGAGGACCCCGCCCGGCGGCAGCGTCACGTACGGGCTGCGGGTCGCCCGGTCCCGCACCGGGTCCCACAGATCGGGCAGCACCCGCCCGGTGCCGCCGGGGTCGAGCGGGCCGATGACCTCGCGCCACAGGGCTCCGGTGTCCGTCCATCCCTCGTAGTACGTGTCGGGGTCGCGCTTCCCGTACTCGTACCGCAGGGACGCGGGCCGCAGGAAGCCCGAGGTCCCGACGACATGGACCGGGCGTCCGCGCGCCCGGAGTTCCTCGGCGAGCAGTCCGGCCAGTGCCGCGCCGGGTGCGGCGGGCGGTCCGTCGAGACCGACCCTGAGCCAGGTACCGTCCCGGTCCGGCCCGGGGGGCGTCGCGGAGGCGTCGAGGTGCCCGGCGAGCGCTCCCGCCAGCCGTTCCCAGGTGATCGCCTCGTACCGTGTCCCGCTCACCGCACGCATCGCCTTCCGTTCGTTCCACCGGCCCGGCGGCCGTCCTCGTCCCGCCCTCCCCGACGCCCCGCCGCCGGACCGTCGTCGTCCCGTCCGGGCGGGGCTCGTACTTCAGCATTTCGCGGACCTCGCGGACCGCCGTGAGCCGTCTGCGGCAAAGCCCGGAGGCGTCCACGCGTTCGCACGCGGCCGGGAGGGGCGGGCCGGGGCCGTCCGCCACGTCGTCACGTCACCGCTCGACCTTGTCACTGGGGTCACTGTTCGGCCATCGGATTCACGGACACGACGAACACCACAGAGACCACAGAGACCACGAACCAAGACATCACCACGGCCACCCGGGCTCTCGGCACCACCGGCGCGGGCACGGACATCGGCCTTCCCGCACCGCCTCGCCGAGGACCCGTCCGTGGTGACGCCCTCCGGACAGGACCTGGAGATCGCCCGTGAGCGGCTCGCCGGCCTGGACACCCGGACCGCATCCAGGCCGAGGTCAGGAACCAGCCGCCCCGTCCGCCCCCCGGGAAACCGTCCGACATCCACTGGGTCCCACTGCGGGAAGGGGGCGCTTCCGGACGCTCCCGGGGGACGGCCGGGCGGCGGCGAGAGGGGACGGTCAGCGGCGGGTCGCCACGGCCTCCGGCAGGCCGTCCAGCACCGCCCGTCCGGAGGCGACCGCCTCGGCGAGGGTCAGTTCACCGGCCGCGAGGGCCCGGCAGGTCGCCGTGTCCGTCCGCAGGCACGCGTCGGGAGCCTCCGCCGCCCCGTCCCCGTACGCCACACCACCGTCCGCCCCCACTCGTACGTGGAACTCGCCCTCGTCCAGGGTCACCTGGACGACTCCCGCGCCGAGTCCGGCGAGTTCGCCGAGCAGCGGGATCGCGTACCAGTGCGCGCGGACCGCGTCGGTGGGCCGGGGTTCGCCCAGGTCCGGCGCCCCCCAGGCGGCGAGCGCGCGCAGGACGGGCAGCAGTTCACGGCCGCGCGCGGTGAGTTCGTAGACGGACGCCGAGGCGGGCGGGGGCAGTCGGCGGCGGGTGACCAGACCGGCGGACTCCATGTCCTTCAGGCGCCCGGCCAGCATGTCGGTGCTGACTCCGGGGAGGTCGGCGTGGAGGTCGGTGTAGCGGCGCGGCCCCGCGAGGAGTTCGCGGACGACGAGCAGGGTCCAGCGGTCGCCGACGAGGTCGAGGGCGCGCGCTGCGGCGCAGTGCTGGTCGTAGCTGCGGCGGCGTGGCTGACGTGGCATACGGCGCAGTCTAGACATGTTGTTGGACTTTCCAAGCTTGAACTTGGTAAAACCAAGCAACACTGATTCCGGGGACCAGGGGAGGTCGGACATGGAGTTCCGGCAGTCGAGCAAGCTGAACGAGGTCTGTTACGAGATCCGCGGGCCGGTCATCGAACACGCCAACGCCCTGGAGGAGGCGGGCCACAGCGTCCTGCGCCTCAACACCGGCAATCCCGCGCTCTTCGGCTTCGAGGCGCCGGAGGAGATCGTCCAGGACATGATCCGGATGCTCCCCAAGGCCCATGGCTACACCGATTCCCGGGGCATCCTCTCCGCCCGCCGCGCCGTGGCCCAGCGCTATCAGGCGATGGGCCTGCCCGAGGTCGACGTCGACGACGTGTTCCTCGGCAACGGCGTGTCGGAGCTGGTCTCCATGGCCGTGCAGGCGCTCCTGGAGGACGGCGACGAAGTCCTGATCCCCGCCCCCGACTTCCCGCTGTGGACGGCGGTCACCACCCTCGCGGGCGGCAAGGCGGTGCACTACCTCTGCGACGAGTCGTCCGACTGGAACCCGGACCTCGACGACATGGCGTCGAAGATCACCGACCGCACCCGTGCCGTCGTCCTCATCAACCCCAACAACCCCACCGGCGCGGTCTATCCGAAGGAGATCGTCGAAGGTGTCCTCGACCTGGCCCGCCGCCACGGCCTGATGGTCTTCGCCGACGAGATCTACGACCAGATCGTCTACGACGAGGCCGTCCACCACCCGGCCGCGTCCCTCGCCCCCGACCTGGTCGTCCTCACCTTCGGCGGTCTCTCCAAGACCTACCGGGTGGCGGGCTTCCGTTCCGGCTGGCTGGTCGTCACCGGTCCGCGCCAACACGCCCGGAGCTATCTGGAGGGCCTGACCATGCTCGCCTCCATGCGTCTCTGCCCCAACGCCCCCGCCCAGTACGCCATCCAGGCGGCCCTCGGCGGACGGCAGTCCATCCACGAGCTGACCGCCCCCGGCGGCAGGCTGCGCGAACAGCGCGACCGGGCCTGGGAGAAGCTCAACGAGATCCCCGGCGTCTCCTGCGTGAAGCCGAAGGGCGCGCTCTACGCGTTCCCGCGCCTCGACCCCGCCGTGCACAAGATCCACGACGACGAGAGGTTCGTCCTCGACCTGCTGCTGCGCGAGAAGATCCAGGTCGTCCAGGGGACCGGCTTCAACTGGCCGCGACCCGACCACTTCCGCATCCTGACCCTGCCGTACGCCGACGACCTCGACGCCGCGATCAGCCGCATCGGGCGTTTCCTCAGCAGCTACCGGCAGTGACGTCCGCGCCTCCCGGCTGTCATGATCTGGGGGTCGGGAAGGCCGAGGAGAACGGGAGGGCGGCCGGTCGTGGATGTGGCGCTGATAGCCGTGGCGGGAACCCTGTTGGGCGTTGTCTTCACCCACTGGTTCCAGGGGCGGGCCACCGAACGCACGGCCGCCCTCGCCCGTACCGAACAGCTCCGGCAGGAACGGATCGCGACCTACAGCGCCTTCGCCGGTGCGGTCGTCGACTACCGGCACAGCCAGAACGACCGCTGGTTCCGGGCCGCCGAGGAACCCGGCTCGGAGGAGGCCGAGGAGTCCCGGTACGCCTCCTACCGACAGCGCACCGCCGCCCGCCAGGCCCTCTTCCGGGTCCAACTGGTGTGCGACGACTCCGAGACCCGGCGTCTGGCCGAGGCCGCCTTCGAGGAGACCCACTGTTTGCACGAGGCGGTGGGCTTCGAGGACCGGACCCACCGCTCGGACCGGGCGAAGCAGGCGCTGGCCCGGTTCATCACCGCCGCCGCTCCCGGCGTCCGCTGACGAGGGGGTGCCCGTGGACCTGGTCGCGCCGGTCGTCGTCGAGCCGCTCAGGCGCCGTCGCTGCTCGGAGTGCCGACAAGGACCGCTGGAACGGATGATCGTCGAGTTCGACGCCCCGGTCTGTCTCCACTGCGCCGACCTCGGACATCTGGTCTTCCTGCGGCGGGGCGACACGGCGCTCACCCGCCGGGCCCGTGAGAACAGCGAACTGTGGGCCGTCGTCGTACGGCACAACCGGCGCCGCACCCGGTACGAACGGCAGGGCCTGCTCGTCGAGGAGACGGCGCTCGCCGAGGCGGAGCGGTCCTGCCTGGCGGACGCGGAGGCGCGCTCCCGGCGGCGGGCCCGGGACGCGGTGCGCCGCGCCGCGCTCGACGCCGGGGTCACCGAGACCCTCCGGGCGGAGATCCTGCGGCTCTTCCCGTCCTGCCCGGCGGACCGGGCCACGGAGATCGCCGTCCACGCCTCGGCGAAGGGCAGTGGACGGGTGGGGCGCACGGCGGCCGGCCGCTCGCTCGACCGGGGCGCCGTCAGCGCCGCGGTACGGGCCTCCGTACGGCATGTGGACACGCCGTACGACAGCCTGCTGATGCGAGGAGTTCCTCGGCACCAGGCCCGGACGAGGGTCGCCCCCGCCATCGAGGCGGTGCTCCGGGCCTGGCGTCGCGGCGGCGGTTACGCCCCCGGCCGGGGGCACGGCTGACGGCTCGGGCGTCAGCCCGTGTCGGCCGGGCCGCGTGGACGGGACCTCAGGCCCCGTCTCCCGCGCGGCGCGCGCGACGGTACAGCAGGGCCCCGCCGAGCAGCAGCGCGGCGCTGGCGGACGCGGCGTAGCCCATGGCGTCCGAGCCGGTGGAGGCCAGCGCGGCGGAGCCGGACCCACCCTGCGGCGCGGGCGCGGGCACCGGGGCGGGCGGCTTGGACTCCGTCTGCGGAACCGGCACGTTCGGCACGACGGGGGGCTTCGGGCGCGGGGTCGGCTTCTCGATCGGCTGCTGGGGCTTGCCCGGACCGTTGACCGAGGTGTTGCCGAAGACCGGGTTGAGCAGCCCGACCACGCTGACCGAGTTCCCGCTGAGGTTCACGGGGAGGTCGACGGGCAGTTGGAGGCCGTTCCCCGAGATGATGCCCGGGGAACCGGCGGCGTGGCTCTCGGCCGTGGCACCGCCGCCGTTGGAGGAGCCGCCGTGGGAGCCGCCCGCCTGCTCGCCGCCGCGCGGGGTGCCCGGCAGGTCCTTGTGGGTCCGGCCGCCGCCCTCGGAGCCGTAGCCCTCGGGCTCGGGCTGGGTGGAGCGGTTGGCACAGGTGTTGCCGAAGGCCGGATTGAGCAGCCCGACGACACTGACCGTGTTCCCGCAGACGTTGACCGGCACGTGCACCGGCAGCTGAACCGTGTTGCCGGAGCCGACGCCCGGTGAACCGACCGCGGCGCCCTGTGCGCCGGCGTCCGCGTGTGCGGCGCCGGCGGAGAGCGCGAGCGCCCCACCCGTGACCAACAGTGTGGCCAGACCACTTCGGCGAATCTGCCTCATGGCTTCCTGCCTTCCGGAGTTGTGCACGGGCGAATGCCCGTACCGGAATCAACGCGACAAACGTATGCGCCGGATCCGCCCGTTGGAGGGTTTCACTCCATCGAGTGGAGCGGCGTTCGAGTGTCGTGTCAGCGGCCGAGGAGGCCGGTGAGGGTGCCGACCGGGTCCGGATCGGGGGCGCCGCGCGGCCACCAGTCCTCGCGGTCGGCGTCCGACTCGTACCCGTACCAGAGCCCGTCCCGGCCGAGCCGGAGCTGGAGGGAGCGGGTGGAGAGCCGGTTGCGCCAGGGGCGGAACGCGGGAAGGTCGGCGGCGATCAGCGCGGGTCTGGCCCGGTCGAACGGGCCTGCGGGCGGGTCCCAGGGCTCCTCCAGTACGGCGAGACCGGCGGCGCCGCCCTGCCGCCAGGCGGCGACCGCCCGCGCGAGGTCCGTCGGAGTGCGGCCGAGCGCCTGCGCCAGGTCGCGGTAGAGCGCCCGGGTGGAGGCGGTGAGCCCGGAGCCGGGGTGCGCGGCGGCCAGCCGGACGGCGTCCTGCCAGGGGGTGAGGGCGGCGACCGGGTCGTGCCCCGTGGTGAGGAACGTGTGGGCGCGGACGGCCGCTTCGGAGGCGAGGAGGTCCAGGGAGAGCGGGTCGGGGGCGGCGGGGTCGGGCGGGAACACCACGGGGCGGCCCGGCCGGTCGGGGACCGGCAGCGGCGGGGGCAGCGAGGGCAGGGGCCCGGTCGCGGCGAGCACGGCGCGGGCCGGGACGGTGGGCATGGAGGGCGCCGCGGCGGTGGTCTCGGCGGCGGACCTGGCCGCGTTGCGCCGGGTGAGTTCGGCGAGGAGTTCCTGTTCGCCCCGGCCGCGCATCAGGAAGAGGACGAAGGGGTCCTCGTCGAGCAGCCGGGCCGCCTGGTAGCAGAGGGCGGCGGCGTGCTTGCAGGGGTGACCGTCGTCCGGGCAGGAGCAGTCCGGGAGGAGGTCGCCCGGCGCGGGGAGCAGTCCGGTGACCGCTTCCAGGGCGTGCGGCACGTCCTTGTCGAGCAGGGCGGCGATGTGCTCGGGGCGGGCGGTGGCCTCGTCGAGGAACCGTTCCCAGCCCTCGTCGCGGAGGGTCCGCATCCTGATCTCGGTGCGGTAGGGGCGGGTTCGGCTGCCGTGGACGTACGCGGCGACCCGGCCGGGGGTGACGGTGATCGCGTCGACGTTGCCCCGGCGTGCGTAGGCCTTGCCCCGGGCCAGCCGTGCCGGGTCGAGGGCGCTGTCCTCCAGGGCGTCCACCCATGCGTTCCCCCACCAGGTGGCGGCGAACCGGCCGTCGGGGGCTTCGCGGGGCGCGACCTGCGGGAAGGAGCGGCGGCGGTCGTCGTGGCGGGGCACCGCTCCGCGCGCGGCGCGTGCGCTGTTCACGAGGCTCTCCTCAGGGACACCAGGTCGGCCAGCTCCCGGTCGGTCAGTTCGGTGAGGGCGGCCTCGCCGGTGCCGAGGACGGCGTCGGCGAGGGCCCGCTTGGAGCGCAGCATCTCGGCGATGCGGTCCTCGACGGTGCCTTCGGCGACGAGCCGGTGGACCTGCACCGGCTGGGTCTGGCCGATGCGGTAGGCGCGGTCCGTGGCCTGCTCCTCCACGGCCGGGTTCCACCAGCGGTCGTAGTGCACCACATGCCCGGCCCGGGTCAGGTTGAGGCCGGTGCCCGCCGCCTTCAGGGAGAGCAGGAAGACGGGCACCTCGCCGTCCTGGAAGCGGTCGACCATCCGCTCCCGCTCGGCCACCGGTGTGCCGCCGTGCAGGAGTTGGGCGGTGATGCCGCGCGCGGCCAGATGGTCGGCGAGCAGCCGCGCCATCGACACGTACTGGGTGAAGACGAGGACCGATCCGTCCTCGGCGAGGATCGTGTCGAGGAGTTCGTCGAGCAGCGCGAGCTTTCCGGAGCGTCCGGCGAGCCGTGCGGTGCCGCTGCCGCGCGGCGCCTCCTCCTTGAGGTACTGCGCGGGGTGGTTGCAGATCTGCTTGAGGGAGGTCAGCAGCTTCATGACGAGGCCGCGCCGGGCCATGCCCTCCGCCTCCTCGATCCGCCCCATGGTCTCCCGGACGACCGCCTCGTACAGCGATGCCTGCTCCCGGGTGAGGGAGACGGGGTGGTCGGACTCCGTCTTGGGCGGCAGCTCGGGGACGATGCCGGGGTCGGACTTGCGGCGGCGCAGCAGGAAGGGCCGGACGAGCCGGGCGAGCCGCTCGACGGCCTCGGCGTGCTCGATCTCCTCGTTGTTCTCGACGGCGCGGGCGTGGCGCGAGCGGAAGGCCTTGAGGGAACCGAGGAGACCGGGGGTGGTCCAGTCGAGGAGCGCCCACAGCTCGGAGAGGTTGTTCTCGACGGGGGTGCCGGTGAGGGCGACCCGGGCGGGCGCGGGGATCTCGCGCAGCGCCCGCGCGGTCGCGGAGAACGGGTTCTTGACGTGCTGGGCCTCGTCGGCGACGACCATCCCCCACTGGTGCGCGGCGAGTTCGGCGGCGTTGGTGCGCAGGGTGCCGTAGGTGGTGAGGACGATGCCTCCGTCGGCGCCTCCCAGGTCGCGCTCCGCGCCGTGGAAGCGGCGCACGGGCACGCCGGGGGCGAACCTGCCGACCTCCCGCTGCCAGTTGCCCAGCAGGGAGGCGGGGCAGACGACGAGGGTGGGGGCGCTGCGGGCGCGGCGCAGATGGAGGGCGATGAGGGTGACGGTCTTGCCGAGGCCCATGTCGTCGGCGAGGCAGCCGCCGAGGCCCAGGGAGGTCATCAGGTCGAGCCAGGCGAGGCCGCGCAGCTGGTAGTCGCGGAGGGTGGCGGTCAGACCGGGCGGGGCCGGTACGTCCTCGGGCCCCGCGAGCAGCCGGTCCCGGAGCGCGGCGAGCGCGCCGACCGGCACGGCGGGCACGGTCTCGCCGTCCACCTCTGCGCTGCCGGTGAGGGCGGCGGCGAGGGCGTCGACCGGTTCGAGCAGACCGAGCTCCCGCTTGCGCGCCTTGCGGACGAGGGCGGGGTCGACGACGACCCACTGGTCGCGGAGGCGTACGACGGGCCGGTGCGCCTCGGCCAGCAGGTCCATCTCGCGCTCGGTGAGCGGGTCGCCGTCGAGGGCGAGCTGCCAGTTGAACCGGAGCAGTTCCCCGGTGTCGAAGAAGGAGGTGCCGTCGGTCGCGGAGCCGGGGGCCGAGTGGGCGGGGCGGACGACGGCGGAGGCGCTGAGCGAGCGGGCCAGTTCGCGCGGCCAGTGGACGGCGACCCCGGCGTCGGCGAGGCGGGCCGCGGCGGGCCCGAGCAGTTCGTACAGCTCGTCCTCGGTGACGGCGAGGACGTCGGGCACCTCCCGTTCCAGGAGCCGGGTGAGCGGGGGCCAGACCCGGGCCGCCCGGCGCAGGGCGAGGACGGCGTCGACGCGGGCACGGGGGCCGAAGTGCTCGCCGTCCCCGGCCCACAGGGCGGCGGCGTCGATGACGAGGGTGGGGTCGGCGAGGCTGTGGATCTGGAGGAGCGCGCCCGCCGCGTGCCGTTCACCGGGCGGCACGTCCGGCTCGGGGGTTCCGGCGTCCGCGTCGAAGAGGTCGGACGCCGACAGGTCGAGGCGGAGCGAGACGCGGACGCCCGCGTCCATTCCGGCCGCCGCCTCGGCGGCCCAGGCACGCGCGCGGGGCAGGTGCTGGGGTGCGCGGGCCGCGAACGGGGCCCCGACGGCGTGGGCGGCGGCCGGGGAGCGGGGCAGGGTGTCGGCGACCGCGTCGAGGAAGGCCCGCACCAGGGCTTCGGGGTCGGGCAGCCGCAGCGGTCCCGGACCGGGGACGGGCACGGCGTGCGCCTCGTAGGGCAGGGCGGCGGCGACGGCCCGCAGATGGGCGATGTCGTCGGCGTCCAGGGGCCCGGCCCGCCAGGCGTCCAGGTCCTCCGAGGTGAGCCCCGGCAGCAGTCGGCCCCGGGCCGTCAGGTGCAGGGCGTGCAGCGCGGCGGCGCCCCAGCCCGCGGCGGCGGGGTGGGCAGCCGGGTGGTGGCGGGCGGCCACCAGGTGGGGCAGGGCGGCGTCGACGGGGAGGGCCAGCGCGGGCACCGTACGCCTGCGGGTGCCGCTGCCGTGCAGCCGGGCGACGGTCAGCCCGACCCGCTCGGCGCCGTCGCCCGCGGGGTCGGGCAGGGGGGCGCCGTCGGGGCGCCAGAAGGCGACCCGGCCCTCGCGGGGCAGGGCGGCGGGCAGGAAGACGGCGGCGCTGCCGACCAGGCTCGGTGTCACTGCTCCGCTCCTTCCCACCGGACGGGTGCGATCGTGTGCCGGACATCCTCGGGACGGATCTCCGACCGGACCTCCGACCTTACGGGTGGGGTCTGACAACGGACGCCGCGCCCGTTCCCCCGGGCGGCCCAGCCCCGGATGACAGGGGGGCCGGGAGCGGCGAGGGTGACGAGCAGCGCAACGACCACGACAGAAGAGGTTCCGCCATGTCCGTTCGCCGGCGTCTCACGACCGCCACCGGGGCCGTGCTGCTCGCCCTCGCCGTGGCGGGGTGCTCGGGCCTGGGCCGTACGGCCGTGGGCACGCTCTCGTACGAGACGCAGCGGCAGGTGTCGCTGCGGGTGACGAGCCCTCCGGTGAAGGGCTGCCACCGGCTGGCGCCGAGCGGGGTGACCCACATCAGGAACGACACCCTGGTCGACTTCGTGATGTACACGACACGCGACTGCCGTGGCAAGCACTCCGTGTACGTCCCGACCAGCAGCAGCAACCTGACCCCGCCGGGCACCCTGCCGTGGCGCAGCTACCGCATCATCCACTGACGCTCCCCGGGACGCCCCGCCCCGGTCCGGCCGCCGGTTCCCTTTCCGTCTCCCCGGGTCCATCCTGGGAAGTGCCCCGGGAGGACCCCACGGGAGACGGTGGCCGTCATGCGCAGCGGAAACGAGCCGGTGAACGCGCGCAGCGCGCTGCGCCTGCGGTTCTGGCTGAGTCTGTGGGGGCTGGTGTGGGCCGCCTTCGGCACGGCCGTGTTCGCGCTGCTCGGCAGCCCCGGCTGGGCGGCGGCCTGCGGTGTGCTGGTCCTGGTGGTCCTGGTGGACCTGACGCGGGTGGTGCGCCACATCCACCAGGGCGCCCACTGGCAGCCGGACCGGACCGTTCCTCCGTACGAACCGGATCACGGCGACGGGACCGGGGGGCGCTGAGTTCCCGGCCCGCGCTCCGTCCGGTGCGGGCGGCCGCCCGGGGCCGGGTGTCCGGCCGCCGCTCCGGCCCGCGTCCCGCACAGGCGTACGGGCACTCCTGTGGGGCGGGGCACGGTGGTCCGTCCGGCCGCCGCTCCCGAAGCCGTCGCCGTCCCGTCTTCGGCCCTCGCCGTGGTCGCGGACATCGTTCCGGGTCCGGCTACTGCTCCGTGTCGAAGCCTGCCGCACGGAGGTACTCCGGCTTCGGGTCGAGTGCCGCCGCGAGACGGAAGTGCCGGGTGGCCCGGTCGGTGAGGCCGGACCGCTCGAAGGTCCGGGCGAGTGCGAAGTGCGCGAAGGCGTTGTCCGGTTCGCGCTCCAGGACGAGCTCGAACTCCAGTTGCGCGGGACGCAGCTGCGCGGCGGCGAAGAACGCGCGGGCGCGCAGCAGACGTGCCGCCGTGTTCTCGGGATGGGCGGCGATCACCGAGTCCAGCAGCTTGACCGCGCCACGGGGGTCGCGCGCGGCCAGCAGGTGTTCTGCGGCACGGAAGTCGATGACGTGCGTTTCCGGATTTCTGTCGGCCACCATGGCATCCTTCCCCTCGATCCGGTGGTTGAACACCGGACCCGGCACCCGCATTCCGCGACCGTCGCCGCCGAGGGCGCCTACGCGCGGTCGGCGGCCCGGAGCGCCAGATCCTCCCAGAGCTTCCGGACCCGCGGTGCGAGCGCGTCGAGCGGACCGTCGTTGTCGATCACCACGTCCGCCACCGCGAGCCGCGCCGCGCGGGTGGCCTGGGCCGCCATCCGGGCGCGCGCCTCGGACCCGGCCATGCCCCGGAGCCGTACGAGCCGGTCCAGCTGGGTCTCGGGGGACGCGTCCACGACCACGACCAGGTCGTACAGCGGCGCCAGGCCGTTCTCTGCGAGCAGCGGCACGTCGTGGACGACGACGTCCCCGGCGCCCGCGTGGCTCTCCAACTCCGCCGACCGGGCCCCGACCAGGGGGTGGACGATGGCGTTGAGCGTGGCCAGGCGTTCGGCGTCGGCGAAGACGACGGAGCCCAGCTTCGGCCGGTCGAGCGTGCCCTCAGCGGTCAGGACGTCCTCACCGAACGCCTCGACGACGGCCGCGAGCCCCGGGGTCCCCGGTTCGACGACCTCGCGGGCGATCCGGTCCGCGTCGATCAGCACGGCCCCGTACGAGACGAGCAGCCGTGACACTTCGCTCTTGCCGGCGCCGATCCCGCCGGTCAGGCCCACCTTCAGCATGAGCGGCAGCCTAGGGCCCGGCTCCGGCGGGTCAGGACTCGCCCTCCCGCTCCGCGAGGAAGCGCTCGAACTCGCGCCCCAGCTCGTCCGCCGACGGCAGGTCGACCGGTTCGGCGACCAGACTGCCGCGGGTGTCCGCACCGGCCGCCGCGTCGTACTGGTGCTCAAGGCCCTGGACCAGCGCGACCAGTTCCTCGTCGCCCTCGCCGATCTGCCGGTCGATCTCGGTCTGGGTGCGGCGGGCCTCGGTCCGCAGGGAGTGGGCCACACTCGGCAGGACCAGACCGGTGGCCGCGGTGACGGCCTCCAGGGTGGTCAGGGCCGCGTCCGGATAAGGAGAGCGGGCCACGTAGTGCGGGACGTGCGCGGCGACCCCGAGGGTGTCGTGCCCCGCCTCGGTCAGCCGGTACTCGACCAGCGACTCGGCGCTGCCGGGCACCTGCGCCTCGTCGAAGGGGCTGCGGTGGCCGGGCATGAGGTCCGTGCGGTTGCCGTGCGGGGTCAGTCCGACGGGCCGGGTGTGCGGGACGCCCATGGGGATGCCGTGGAAGTTCACCGCGAGGCGCACACCGAGCCGCTCGACGATCTGCCGGACGGCGGCGGCGAACCGCTCCCACTCCACGTCCGGCTCGGGGCCGGACAGGACGAGGAAAGGAGCGCCGGTGGCGTCCTGGACCAGCCGGACCTCGATGGACGGCGTCTCGTACGCGGTCCACCGGTCGCGCCGGAAGGTGAGCAGGGGGCGCCGGGCCCGGTAGTCCACGAGCCGGTCGTGGTCGAAACGGGCCACGAGCTGGTGCGGGAGGGTGTCGAGCAGCCGCTCGACGATCTGCTCACCGGTCTCGCCCGCGTCGATGTAACCCTCGAAGTGGTACAGCATGACCAGCCCGGCCGACTCCTGCGCCAAGGCCAGGTCGACGACCGCCAGGCCCTTCGCGTCCCATTCGTACAAATCCTGGGGATCAAGCACGGCTACCGCTCCTCCTCGTGTTCTCTCTGGGAACACCACGCACGGCACACCCATTCCCGGGGCGCCCGGTCTTCCCGCGAGGAGTCGTACGAACTCCGGCCACTGGTCCAGACCTTGACACGCCAGATGCCGCTCCCTACCGTCTCGGGACAGCTTCGCGTTCAGCATCACGTCCCTCGTGCACATACAGGAACACTCCCCCACTCCGGCACGGAAGGCATCCCCCATGCGCACCCGAACGCTGCTCCTCCCGCTGCTCCCCGCTCTCCTCGCCGTCCCCCTCGTCAGCACCCCCGCCGCCGCGGCGACCGTCGAGGTGGCGACCGCAGCCCAGCTGAAGACCGCCCTCGCCGCCGCCCGTCCCGGTGACACGATCAAACTCGCGGACGGCACGTACACCGGCAACTTCAAGGCCACGGTCCCTGGCACCGCTTCGGCGCGGATCACCCTGACCGGCTCCTCGCGCGCGGTGCTGACCGCGGGCGGCGGCTACGGGCTGCACCTGAACGGCGCCTCGTACTGGACCGTGCGGGGCGTCACGATCACCGGCGGCCAGAAGGGGATCATGGCCGACACCGCGGAGAGCGTGGTGATCGACGGGGTGACCGTGCACGGACTGGACATGGAGGGGGTCCACTTCCGCAAGTCCAGCAAGAACGGGATCCTGAGGAACTCGCGGATCTACGACACGGGGAACGACGGCAGGGGCATGGGCGAGGGCGTGTACGTCGGGACCGCCAACGACCTCACCGACCGCAGCGACAACGCGCAGATCCTCGACAACGTCATCGGTCCGGACGTGCGCGGCGAGGGCGTCGACATCAAGGAGGGGACCACCGGGGCGCGGATCGTCGGCAACGCCTTCGACGGACGTGGGCTGACCGGCGCCAACTTCGACGATTCCTGGGTGGACGTGAAGGGCAACAACGTCCTGGTCGAGAACAACACCGGGGTGAACACGACCAACAACGGCTACGAGACCCACACCCAGCAGAGCGGCTGGGGCTGCGGCACCGTGTTCCGCGGCAACCGTTCGAATCTGGCGGGCGCGACCGGGGCCCAGCGGCTCGCGATCAACGTCACCAACCGGAGTGCCTCGTGTCCGACCACGGTCTACGCGTCGAACACGGTGACCGGCGGGAACGGACTGACGAACATCCCCGTCACGCCCTGACCGGGTAGGGCGGCGACAGGGCGGGGCGCGCGGGCGGACGCCCGGTCGGTCAGTCGGTCAGTCGGTCAGTCGGTCAGTCGGTCAGTCGGGAAACAGAACGAGGCCCGCTCCCCCGGAGGGGAACGGGCCTCGGTTCGCTAGCGGCTAGCGCTCAGCGGAGAGCCTGTTCAGCTCTGGCCGCCGGCCAGCTTCTCGCGCAGGGCGGCGAGCGCCTCGTCCGACGCCAGGGCGCCGGAGGTGTCGTCCGACTCCGAGGAGTACGAACCACCCGAGATGCCCGCACCGGCGTTGCCGGCGGCCGGGGCGGCAGCGCCCTCGGCAGCGGCGGCCTCGTCGGCCTCGCGGGACTTGATGACCTGAGCCTGGTGCTGCTCGAAGCGGGACTGCGCCTCGGCGTACTGGGTCTCCCACACCTCGCGCTGGGTCTCGAAGCCCTCGAGCCAGTCGTTGGTCTCGGGGTCGAAGCCCTCGGGGTAGATGTAGTTGCCCTGGTCGTCGTAGGACGCGGCCATGCCGTACAGGGTCGGGTCGAACTCGACCGAGGCCGGGTCGGCACCGAAGGACTCGTTGGCCTGCTTCAGCGAGAGGCTGATGCGACGACGCTCGAGGTCGATGTCGATGACCTTGACGAAGATCTCGTCGTTGACCTGGACGACCTGCTCCGGGATCTCCACGTGGCGCTCGGCCAGCTCGGAGATGTGGACCAGACCCTCGATGCCCTCGTCCACGCGGACGAACGCACCGAACGGAACCAGCTTGGTGACCTTACCCGGGACGACCTGACCGATCTGGTGGGTCCGGGCGAACTGCTGCCACGGGTCCTCCTGCGTCGCCTTCAGCGACAGGGAGACACGCTCGCGGTCCATGTCGACGTCGAGAACCTCGACGGTGACCTCCTGGCCGACCTCGACAACCTCGGAGGGGTGGTCGATGTGCTTCCAGGACAGCTCGGAGACGTGCACGAGGCCGTCGACGCCACCCAGGTCCACGAAGGCACCGAAGTTGACGATCGAGGACACGACGCCGGAGCGGACCTGACCCTTCTGGAGGGTCGTGAGGAAGGTCTGGCGAACCTCGGACTGGGTCTGCTCCAGCCAGGCGCGGCGGGACAGGACCACGTTGTTGCGGTTCTTGTCCAGCTCGATGATCTTCGCCTCGAGCTCCTTGCCCACGTAGGGCTGGAGGTCGCGGACGCGACGCATCTCGACCAGGGAGGCCGGGAGGAAGCCGCGGAGGCCGATGTCGAGGATGAGACCACCCTTGACGACCTCGATGACGGTACCGGTGACGATGCCGTCTTCTTCCTTGATCTTCTCGATGGTGCCCCAGGCGCGCTCGTACTGGGCGCGCTTCTTCGAGAGGATCAGGCGGCCTTCCTTGTCCTCCTTCTGGAGAACCAGGGCCTCGATCTCGTCGCCGACCTTGACGACCTCGTTCGGGTCGACATCGTGCTTGATCGAGAGTTCGCGGCTCGGGATGACGCCTTCGGTCTTGTAACCGATGTCGAGCAGGACCTCGTCCCGGTCGACCTTCACGATGACGCCGTCGACGATGTCGCCGTCGTTGAAGTACTTGATCGTCTCGTCGATCGCGGCGAGGAAGGCTTCCTCGTTACCGATGTCGTTGACCGCAACCTGCGGGGTGGTGCTGGTGGCGGTGGTCTCGGTGCTGCTCGTCATGTGGGAAAGGGCTCCGGTTACGGACAGAAAGTCGTAGGTACTGCTACGCCGAGAGCCCGTATCGCACCAAGAAGCCGGACAGCCAATGAGACACCTTTCCCGCGGACGGGTGGCGCCTCGAAAACCGAGGGGACATACAACAGGTGCGAGCGCGGCCTGCTCCGTCTGAGGCGCGCAGGCCCGCAGCGCAACCTTTAGCATACGGGGGCGGCCGGACAGGGTCAATGCGCGAAGCGCGCACCCGGGGCAGATCGCCTCAACTCCGGCACCAACTCGAGTCCTTCCACGCCTCATCGGCGGGATCCGGGCACAGCGGCACTGAGCGCAAACTACATCGGCGGGCGAGATGAACCAAGAGTACGAGCACGAAGTCCCCTCCGGTCCGGCCGAGGAGGAGGGCGAGGCCACCCGGCGTGACGCGGGGGAGACGGAGAGCAGTCGGGCGAACCGGGGCTGGTGGGACAGGAACGCCGACGAGTACCAGAGCGACCACGGGGCGTTCCTCGGCGACGACCGCTTCGTCTGGGGTCCCGAGGGGCTCGACGAGGCGGACGCCGGACTGCTCGGGCCCGCCTCCGGGCTCAAGGGCCTGGACGTCCTGGAGATCGGCGCGGGCGCCGCGCAGTGCTCGCGGTGGCTGGCGGCGGCGGGGGCCCGGCCGGTGGCCCTCGACCTCTCGCACCGGCAGTTGCAGCACGCGCTGCGGATCGGTGGCGGGGTGCCGCTGGTGGAGGCCGACGCGGGGGCGCTGCCGTTCCGGGACGGCGCCTTCGACCTGGCGTGCTCGGCGTACGGGGCGGTGCCGTTCGTGGCCGACCCGGTGAAGGTGTTCCGCGAGGTCCGGCGGGTGCTGCGGCCCGGCGGCCGGTGGGTGTTCTCGGTGACGCACCCGATCCGCTGGGCGTTCCCCGACGAGCCCGGACCCGAAGGCCTGTCGGTCGCCGCCTCCTATTTCGACCGCACCCCCTATGTGGAGCAGGACGAAGGAGGACGGGCGGTGTACGTGGAGCACCACCGCACGATCGGCGACCGGGTGCGGGACGTGGTGGCCGGCGGGTTCCGTCTGGTCGACCTGGTCGAGCCGGAGTGGCCCGCGTGGAACGAGCAGGAGTGGGGCGGCTGGTCCCCGCTGCGGGGGAACCTGATCCCGGGAACGGCGATCTTCGTCTGCGAACGCGCGGAGTAGAGGAGTAGGGGAGCCGGAGCGGGACTGCGCCCGGTCCGCGCCCGGTCCGTGCCTGGTCGTCCGTGTGGACCGCGCTCCCTGTCCCGTTCAGTCGTACTAGTACGGCCGCGCCGGTCGTACTTATAGGTGGGTCCTGTGGACAACGGGACCCACCTTTTTCGGCTCTCGTACGAGACTGAGTACGTGATCCGAAACGACGCACTCGACCGTCTCCCCGTCCGTCATGCCGTGCCCGAGCTGCTGGACGCGCTCGGCCGGCGCGGCACGGCCGTGCTGTCCGCGCCTCCCGGTACGGGCAAGACGACCCTGGTGCCGCTGGCGCTCGCGGGGCTCATAGGGGACGGGCCAGAGCGGCGGGTCCTGGTGGCCGAGCCGCGACGGATGGCGGTGCGGGCGGCGGCCCGGCGGATGGCGTGGCTGCTCGGTGAGGAGGTCGGCGGCACGGTGGGCTTCTCCGTGCGGGGGGAGCGCCGGACGGGTCCGGCGACCCGGGTCGAGGTGGTGACCACGGGCATCCTGCTCCAGCGGCTCCAGCGGGATCCCGAGCTGGCGGGGGTGGACGTGGTGCTGCTCGACGAGTGCCACGAGCGGCACCTCGACGCCGACACCGCGATGGCGTTCCTGGTGGACGTGCGGGCCACCCTGCGGCCGGAGCTGGGACTGATCGCCGCCTCGGCCACCGGGGACACCGCCGCGTGGGCCGACCTGCTGACGGTGCTGGAGGGCTCGGGGCCCGCGCCGGTGGTGTGCAGCAGGGGTGAGGGGCACGGCTGCCGGGTCCACCACGCGGCTCCTCCCCCGGACGTCCGGCCGGCCCACGGCACCTGGGTGGACCCCGCGCTGCTGCGGCACGTGGCCGCGACCGTCCGGCTGGCGATGGAGCGGCACGAGGGGGACGTCCTCTGCTTCCTTCCCGGTACGGGGGAGATCGCGCGGACGGCCGGACTCCTCGGCGATGTCGGCGCGGAGGTCCTCCAGCTCCACGGGCGGGCTCCGGCGGCCGTGCAGGACGCGGTGCTGCGGGGCACGGAGCCCGGCGGGCGGCGCAGGGTGGTGCTGGCGACCTCGGTGGCCGAGTCCAGCCTGACGGTGCCCGGGGTGCGGATCGTCGTGGACTCGGGGCTCGCGCGGGAGCCGCGCACGGACCACGCCAGGGGGCTGGGTTCGCTGGCGACGGTGACGGTCTCGGAGGCGACCGCGACCCAGCGCCTGGGCCGGGCGGGCCGGGAGGCCTTCGGCCATGTGTACCGCTGCTGGCCGGAGGCCGGTGACGGGGGCAGGCCGCGATTCCCGTCCCCCGAGATCAAGGTCGCGGACCTGGCGGACTTCGCGCTGCGCGTGGCCTGCTGGGGCGATCCCACGGCGGAGGGGCTCGCCCTGCTCGATCCGCCGCCCGCCGGGGCGCTGGCGGCGGCCCGCTCGGTCCTCAGGTCGATCGGTGCCGTGGACGAGTCGGGCCGGGCCACCGCGCGCGGGGTGCGCCTGTCCCGGCTGGGGCTCCACCCCCGGCTGGGCCGTGCCCTCCTGGACGGCGCGCCGGAGGTCGGGGCGCGGCGGGCGGCGGAGGTGGTGGCGCTGCTCAGCGAGGAGCCGCCGCGCGGGTACGGGGACGATCTGGTGGAGGCCTGGCGCGCGGCCCGGCGGGGCTCCGACGGGTACGGCGCCCGCTGGCGGACGGAGGCCCGTCGCCTGGAGCGCCTGGTGGGCGAGGCGGGTGGCGCCGGTGTGGGTAAGGGGGCCGAGGTGGCACGGGCGGCGGATGGGGTCGGGGGGCCGAAAGCGTTCGGCAGGGTGGGTGGTACCAACGGGATGAGTGGTGTCGGCAGGACACGTGGTGATGGTGGTGGGGGTGGTGAGGATCTGGTGGCCGGGCTGGTGACCGCGCTGGCCTTTCCCGAGCGGTTGGCGCGGGCCCGGGAGCAGGGCGGCCTTCTGATGGTGTCGGGAAGCGGGGCGCGCCTTGCCGAGGGGTCGCGGCTGCGGTCCGGTCCGTGGCTGGCCGTGGCGGTGGCGGACCGTACGGCGCGGGACGCGACGGCGCGGGTGCGGCTGGCGGCCGTGGTCGACGAGGAGGTGGCGCTGCGGGCGGCCGGGCATCTGCGGGCGGCCGGGGAGGAGATCCGCTGGGAGGACGGGGACGTGGTCGCACGCTCGGTGGACCGGCTGGGCGCGGTCGAGCTGATGGTCCGGCCGCTCGGGACGAGGGCCGGGTCCGCGTCGGTGCGGGCGGCGCTGCTCGACGGCCTGCGGCGGGAGGGGCTGGGGCTGCTGCGGTGGAGCCGGGAGGCCGGGGAGTTGCGGGATCGGCTGGCTTTCCTGCACCGGGAGTTGGGCGGGCCCTGGCCGGACGTGACGGACGACGGGGTGCTTCTGGACCGGGCCGACGAGTGGCTGGAGCCCGAGCTGTCCCGGGCGGCGCGACGGGCCGATCTGGGGCGGATCGACGCGGGCGAGGCGCTGCGGAGACTGCTGCCGTGGGCGTCGGGCGAGGCGGGGCGGCTGGGCGAGCTGGCGCCGGAGCGGATCGAGGTGCCGAGCGGTTCACGGATCCGGGTCGAGTACGGCGGTGGGCGGCCGGTGCTCGCGGTGAAGCTCCAGGAGATGTTCGGGCTCGCGGAGACGCCCAGGGTGGCGGGGGTGCCGGTGCTGGTGCACCTGCTGTCCCCCGCCGGGCGTCCGGCGGCGGTGACCGCCGATCTGGCGTCGTTCTGGCGGGACGGCTACCGGGCCGTGCGGGCGGAGCTGCGGGGGCGGTATCCGAAGCATCCGTGGCCGGAGGACCCGGCGACCGCGCCGCCGACCCGGCACACGAGCGCGCGGCTCAGACGGGAGGGCTGACGGGGGCGGCGGCCCCGGGCCGGTCCGCCGGGCGGCGGGAGCGGGCCTCCAGCCAGAGCGAGAGGGAGAGGAGGAGCAGGGCGAGGAGGGTGAGGCTCCAGGGGAGGTAGGAGACGAGCATCAGCACCATGAGGCGGTTGGAGGCGACCATCTCGCCGATGCTCTCCAGGTAGTCCTCGCGCATCTTCACGTGTCCCTCGAAGACCGTGATGGTGTCCCGGCCCATGAGGGCCTTGGCGTTGCGAAGTTCTTCCTTGTGGATCTCCTCGCCGTTGACCGGGGCTCCGGTGACGGGCTCGACCCAGAACATGCGCTTGGTGGTGTACCAGCGGGTGAGGCCCGAGTCGGCGAGGATCTGCGGGGTGATGCCCTTGACGGGCATGGTCTTGGGCATGGGGACCTTGGTCCAGGGGACGGTCTGCTCGAAGTAGTAGACCTCCGTGCCGCGGAAGACGCGGGTGCCCGCGTAGTGGATGGGGGCCGAGGTACGGGTCTGGGCGTCGAAGTACTGGTAGTCGCGCTTCTCGGTCAGGAAGGGGAACTTGAACTCGATGCCGTCGCGCCTGACGGGGTCGCCGTCGACGGATTCGCCGGTGGCGTGGACGGGTTCCTGGGTGTGGGCGTCGAAGATGTACCGCTCGGGGATCTTGGAGACCATCTTTCCGTCGGGCCCCGCGACGTAGGAGAGCGCGTCCCAGACGACGACGTCCCGTCCGGCGTCGCGTTCGATGCGACGGGACTCCTCCACATTGCCCTTGAGGGTCTGGACGATCGTGATCTTGTCGACCTTCTCCGCCTTGAGGGTGGAGTAGTCGAGGAGGGTGGCGGGCCGCGCCTCCAGGACGGTCTCCTGGTACTGGTTCGCCGGGATCTTCGCCAGGCGGGGAAAGGCGTACCAGCGCAGGGTCGGGGCCAGCGCGGCGCAGAGGACGGCGAGGGAGAGCAGGACGAGGCTGGCTCGGCGGCGCACGGTCGGCCCCTCCTTACTTCTTGGGGCCGGGATCGGCGGTCAGCAGGGGTCTGGGCGAGGTGGGGCCGTCGGGCGGCAGATCGGCCACGGAGAGGACGAGGAGGAGAAGGAGGACTGGGGCGAGTCCGATGGCGGCGGCGACGAGGGCGCGCATGGTCGGCCTCCCGGGTGCGATCTGATGAGTCGTCAGGGCGGGGGCACCGTAGCAACGCGACCGCGAGATGAGAACAGCTCGTACCGTCGAGACGCCTCCTGATCGGCCGGGGGTCACACACGGCCCAGGGCGTGTTTCGAAAGGAGCGCCGTCTGCCCGGAGGGCAGGCCTGGCGGCGTCCGGTGCGTGCGATCGCAAGGCGGAGGGTCGCCCCGATACCGGTTGTATCGGGGTGTCCCGACAACGCGGCGAGCGTGCGTGCCAGACGCCGCCAGGCAGGCGGGACTTTCGAGACACGACCGAGACGCCTCTCGCACGGTTCCGGGGATCGCACCGCCGAGACGCCTCCCAGACGGTTCCGGGGGCGCGCGCCGCCGTACCGCCTGGGGAACGGTTCCGGGGGGGGCGCGCAGCGGGCCGCCGCGCCGGTCGGTTCGGGGGAGAGCACGCGTCGGCCGCTTCTCGAACGGTCCAGGGCGCGGACCGCGAGGCGCCGTTCCGGTGTCTTCCGGCCGGGCGGCCCGGCGAGCGTTCTCCCCGGTCCCTCCCCAGGGGCACGCGCCGCCGAGTCGTCTCCCGAGCGGTACCGGGAGCGCGCCGCGCGTCGGCCTCGTGGTCGGTCGGGGCGAGGGGGAACGCGGCGCGCCGCCCCGCCGCCTGGTGAGGCGGTGGGGCGGCGCGGTGGACGCGGGGACCGGTCCGGTCAGGCCGAAGGGGAGGGCGAGGCGGAACCGGAGGCCGAGGCGGAGGGCGAGGCCGAAGGCGAGGTGCCGCCGGAGGGCGTCGGGTCCGGGGTGGGCGTCGGAGTCGGCGCCGCCGTGACCGTCAGCTCGACCTCCGCGCTGCCGCCGCCGGGCGAGCTCAGACGGAGCACGTACGTGCCCGCCTTGGCGCCCGCGAACAGCTCGGGAAGGGAGATCAGACCGTTCGCGTCGGTGGTGAGGACGAGGGTCCGCAGCGGGGCGCCCGCCGCGTCCTTGAAGTACGGCCCGTCGGGGCTCTCCTCCGTACCCGAAGAGGAGTCGACGATCTTGGCGGTGACGAGCACGCCGGGGGCGAGCACGCCCTTGTCGGTGGCCTTCACCTGGACGCGCTGGGTGTAGGCGGCGCCGGTGGCGGCCGTCAGGGGGTCTCCGCCGACCCGGGCGAGGACGTCGGCCCGGCGTTCGGTGACGGTCGCGGTGAACCGGACCCCGTCCAGGGTGCGGCCGACGACGGTGGCCGTGATCGTGAACGAGCCGGTCTTCTCGCCCGCCCGCAGCGCGGGTGCCGCGGCGATGCCCGCCGAACCCGTGGTGACGGTCGCGGAGGTGCCGCCCCCGGTGAAGCGGGCGTCGGTGCCGCCGGTGATCTCGAAGCGGACGGCGACGCCGGTGACCGGGCTGCCGGACGCGTCGAGCGCGGCGACCGCCGGGGACTTGGCGAAGGCGCTGCCGGTGGTCGTGGTGAGTTCCCCGGTCGCCACCGTGGTGAGGCGCGTGACCTTGGCGGCCGGGGGGACGGTCGGCTTCGTCGGCGGGGTCACCGGGGGCTTGACCGGGGGCTTCGGCGCGGTCGGGGGCTTGATGGCGTCCGGGCCGCCCGGCGTCGGCTTCGGCGCGGGGGGTGTCGGGGAGGGGACGAGCGGGGAGGTGGGCGGGCGGTTGGCCTGGCCCCGGCCGTCGCTGCGGTCGGCCGGCAGCACGCCCGTTCCGTCCGGGACCTGGTGGGTGCCGCGCTGGTAGTACTCGAACCAGGACAGGACCGTGTTCAGGTACTCCCGGGAGCGGTTGTAGCTGAGGATCGCCCGGTCGAGGTCGGCCTTGAGGGCCAGATCGCGATTGTTGGCGCAGAGGTAGAGACCGGCGGCCTGCGCCGCGTCGTAGATGTTGTTCGGGTCCTTCTTCCCGTCGCCGTTGGCGTCCTGGCCCCAGACGGCCCAGGTGGACGGGATGAACTGCATCGGGCCGACGGCACGGTCGTGGGTGCTGTCGCCGTCGTAGGCGCCGCCGTCGGTGTCGGAGATGTTGGCGAACCCGACGCCGTTGAGGACCGGGCCGAGGATCGGCGAGAGCGTGGTCCCGTTGGCGTCGACCCGGCCGCCGCGCGCCTGCCCGGACTCGACCTTGCCGATGCCCGCGAGCAGCTGCCAGGGCAGTTTGCAGCCGGGGTCGGTCGAGCGGATCGACTGCTCGGCACGCTGGTAGGCGGCGAAGACGGAAGCGGGGATGCCCGCCTCGGCGGGGCCGGTCGTCACGGGCAGGTTGGGCGTGGGCGCCCCGGGCTTGTTCGGGGTGTTGAGCGGCGGCAGGTCCGTGTAGTACGGCGAGTCGCCGGTGGCCGAGCCGTCGCCGGAGGGGGACGTGGTGTCCCCGGCGCCTATGCTGCGGTCACCGCCCGCGTTGTCCGTGGGCGGGGCGACCGTCTCCGGAGCCTGTGAGGCGGCGAGCGCGGCGACCGCCGCCGCCACCACCGCGCCGCTGGTGGCTCCCCTGCGCAGCCTGCGGCCCAAGTGCGCTGACATGTCCGTGGTCCCCTCCCCCTCGACTCCGGCCCCGCGCTCCCCGCGTGAGACCTCTGGCGACCCTATGCCACCTCGCACCCGTCGGGCACCGGCCCCTGACCGTGTTTCACGGTTTCGTCACCTCACGGCCTCCTCCCGGGACCAAGACCCCAAGAGCCGCCCGGCCCTCCTGGACGGTGACCGCCCGCGTACCGTGGCCGACATCACCGCGAGCCGGGGGAACTCTCGTTGCCTTTCACACTGAGCCATGCCGCCGCCGTCCTGCCCGTACTGCGACGGGACGGGACCGCGCGCGGGCCGCTGGTCGCCTCCGCGCTCGTCGCGGGCTCCTTCGCGCCCGACATGACCTACTTCGCCGCCACGGCCGTCCCCGGGGCGATGACCCTCGGGCACTTCACCCACGCCCCCCTCGGGATCGTCACGGCCGATGTGCTGATCACCGCCGTGCTCGTCGGTCTGTGGCTGACCTTGCGCGAGCCGCTCGCGGCGCTGCTGCCCTCCCGGTGGCGCGGGCGGGTGTACGGGCTGCTGCGGGGCCGTCCGTGGCGGGAGCGGCGCCCGGCCGTGCTCGCGGGCTGGTTCGGGCTGTCCGCCGTGCTCGGCTCGACGACGCACGTGGTGTGGGACGCCTTCACCCACCACGACCGCTGGGGCACCCGCCTGATCCCCTTCCTCGGCGAGGTCGTGGCCGGGTTCCCCGTCTACCAGTACGCGCAGTACGGGGGTTCGGCGCTGGCCCTGGCCCTGCTCTGCTGGTGTCTCGCGCGGGCGCCGCGCACGGCCGGTCCGGGCGTGGAACTGCCGCCGGGGGTGCCCGTCCCGGATCGCCGGGGACGGTTCCTGGCCCTCGGGCTGATCGGCGGCTGCGCCCTCGCCGGGGTCGCCCACCGGGTGCTGAGCTGGATCTCGTACACGGGCTGGGAACGGATCGAGACGCCCCTGGACATCATTCCGACGGCCTGTTTCGGGGCGGGCGGGGGGCTCGCCCTCGGGCTCGTGCTGTACGGGACGGGGGCGCGGCTGTTCGCCGGGGCGCGGCGTCCGGGCGGCCCCTCTCCGGAGGAGTCGGGTCGGGCCCCGCTGCCGGAACGCTCCCGTCAGGGGGCTCGCTGATCCGCTCCGGCGGGGTGGGACTCCGGTCGGCGGCGCCGGAGAGCCCCCGGCGGACGGCGAGGGCGACGCCCTCCGGGGTCCGGACGCGTGCAACGGGGTGAGACTGTCGTGGCTGTCGTGGCGGGGGAGCGCGGTCCGACAGTCGGCCACGGGCGCGGCGGACGCACCGGTCCCTGCCTGCTCCCGCGCCCGCCTCGCCGACCGTACGACCGGCTCCGCGCCGCTCCCCCTCCGTGCGGCCGCCAGACCCTTCCTCCTCGATACGACCGCCTCCGCGGCTCCTCCGTACTCACCACTCCCCCGGCGGGGTTCTTCGGCGCCGGGAATGCGCGGCGGACGATGCGGACACTGTGGACGCGCCAGGTGTGGGTGGTGCGGGACAACCAGCCGTCCTCGGGGTGCGCCTTGACCGTACGAGGAGCGCCTGCGGTGACGCTCCGGGCCTGGTCCCGGACGGCCTGGCCCATCAGTCTCTGGGACTCGGCACGGCGGAACACTGCGGCAAGCAGGGCCAGTTGGTCCCGGGCGGTGGTACAGGGGAGGCCCCCGTAGCGGACGGGCCAAAGGCGGTACCCCTGCCCCGGCTTCCCGGAGCACCAGAAGCACCCGGTTCAGACGGGCGCTGGAGAGTTTCGCCCAGGCGGTGCCGATGTCCTGGGAGGGCGGGGCGGCCAGGGCTGGTTCACGGGTGGGGCGCGGAGCGTGGGCGCCCGGTGGGTCTCGGCGGGGCGGGCGGTGCCAGCGGCCCCGAGGAGGGCGCCGAGGCCGGGCCCTGACCCGGGGGCGGGAGCGACGGCTTGTGATCGTGCTCCTGGTTCCGGGGCCGGGTCGCCCTGGAAAGGGCCACCCGGGGCGAGCCGCACGGGCCGGGCCCGCGACCGGTGGGGGTCGCGGGGCCCGGCCCGTGGGAGTGGTGTCAGTGCGCGGCGGAGTCCCAGTCGCGGCCCACGCCGACGGAGACGTCGAGCGGGGCGCGCAGGTCGGCGGCGGCCGACATCTGCTCGCGGACCAGGGCCTCGACGCGCTCCCGCTCACCGGGGGCGATCTCCAGGACGATTTCGTCGTGGACCTGGAGGAGCATCCGGGAGACGAGGCCCGCCTCGGTCAGTGCCCGGTCCACGTTCAGCATGGCGACCTTCACGATGTCGGCGGCCGTGCCCTGGATCGGGGCGTTGAGCGCCATCCGCTCGGCGGCCTCGCGGCGCTGGCGGTTGTCGCTGTTGAGGTCGGGCAGATAGCGGCGGCGGCCGAGCATGGTCTCGGTGTACCCGGTGGCGCGGGCCTCCTCGACGACCCGGTGCAGATACTCCCGGACGCCGCCGAAGCGCTCGAAGTAGGTGTCCATCAGGACGCGGGCCTCGCCCGGGTCGATGTTCAGCTGCTGTGCGAGGCCGAAGGCCGACAGGCCGTAGGCGAGGCCGTAGGACATGGCCTTGATCTTACGGCGCATCTCGGCGTCGACGGCGGACCGCTCGA
This sequence comes from Streptomyces sp. NPDC087215, assembly GCF_044744885.1. Classification (NCBI taxonomy): domain Bacteria; kingdom Bacillati; phylum Actinomycetota; class Actinomycetes; order Kitasatosporales; family Streptomycetaceae; genus Streptomyces; species Streptomyces sp. NPDC087215. Next base: position 847,688 of record NZ_JBIUZD010000002.1, on the reverse strand, counting down.
CGCCGAAGACCTGGGAGGCGACGGTGGTGTGCAGGTCCTCGCCGGAGGCGAAGGCCTCGATGAGCCCCGCGTCCTCGGAGAGGTGGGCCATGACGCGCAGCTCGATCTGGCTGTAGTCGGCGGTCATGAGGGACTCGAAGCCCTCGCCGACGACGAAGCCGTGCCGGATGGCGCGGCCCTCGTCCGTCCGCACCGGCACGTTCTGCAGATTGGGGTCGGTGGAGGAGAGACGGCCGGTGGCGGCGGTGGTCTGACTGAAGGTGGTGTGGATGCGGCCGTCGGCGGCGACGGTCTTGATCAGGCCCTCGACGGTGGAGCGCAGCCGGGCCTGCTCTCGGTGGCGGAGCATGATGACGGGCAGTTCGTGCTCGGTCTGCGCGGCCAGCCAGGCGAGGGCGTCGGCGTCGGTGGTGTAGCCGGTCTTGGTCTTCTTGGTCTTCGGCAGGTTCAGCTCGCCGAAGAAGACCTCCTGGAGCTGCTTGGGCGAGCCGAGGTTGAACTCGTGGCCGACGGAGGAGTGCGCCTCCTTGACGGCCTGCTGCACGGCCGCGGCGAACTGCTGCTCCATGGCCTCCAGATGGTCCCGGTCGGCGGCGATGCCGTGCCGTTCGAGCCGGGCGAGGAGGGTGGAGGTGGGCAGTTCGACCTCGTGCAGCAGCTCGCGGGCGCCGACTTCGCCGAGCCGCTCCTCGAAGGCCCCGGCGAGGTCGAGGACGGCCCGTGCCTGGGTCATCAGGGCGTCGGCCTCGGCGGTCTCGTCGGCGCCGAAGGCGAGCTGTCCGTCGGCGGCGGCGGCCGGGGCCAGCTCGCGGCCGAGGTACTCCACGGAGAGCGCGTCGAGCGCGAAGGAACGCCGGCCGGGCTTGACGAGGTAGGCGGCGAGGGCGGTGTCCATGGTGACGCCCGCGATGCTCCAGCCGTGCTCGGGGAAGACCCGCATGGCGCCCTTGGCGTTGTGCAGGACCTTGGGGCGGCCGGCGTCGGAGATCCACTCGGCCCAGGCCAGTTCGTCGGCCCCGTCGAGGGTGCTGGGGTCGAACCAGGCGGCGGCCCCTCCGGCCGCGGCGAGGGCGATCTCGCTGACGTTCCCCGTGCCGAGGGCCCAGCTGTCGACGGTGGCGACGCCGAGGGGTCCGGTGCCGTGCTCGGCGAGCCAGGGGGCCAGCTCTCCGGCGCCGATGACGGTGCCGTCGATCTCGACGCCCTCGGCGGGCGCGGGGGACGCTTCCTCGGCGGCGCCGGGGTCGACGGCGAGGAGCCGCTCGCGCAGCGAGGGGTTGCGGATCTCCAGGGTGTCGAGGACGAGGGCGACGGCCGCCCGGTCGTAGGGCTCGCGGGCCAGCTCCGTCACGGTCCTCGGCAGTTCGACGTCCCGGACCATCTCGGTCAGGACGCGGTTGAGCTTGACGGACTCCAGGTGGTCGCGGAAGTTCTGTCCGGCCTTGCCCTTGACCTCCTCGGCGCGCTCGACGAGCTCGGCGAAGGAGCCGAACTGGTTGATCCACTTGGCGGCGGTCTTCTCGCCGACGCCGGGGATGCCGGGGAGGTTGTCCGACGGGTCGCCGCGCAGGGCCGCGAAGTCGGGGTACTGAGAGGGCGTGAGGCCGTACTTCTCCTGGACCTTCTCCGGGGTGAAGCGGGTCAGCTCGGAGACGCCCTTGGTGGGGTAGAGCACGGTGGTGCGGTCGCTGACCAGCTGGAAGGAGTCCCGGTCGCCGGTGACGATGAGGACGTCGAAGCCCTCGGCCTCGGCCTGGGTGACGAGGGTGGCGATGACGTCGTCCGCCTCGAAGCCCTCGACGGCGAAGCGCGGCGCGTGCATCGCGTCGAGCAGCTCGCCGATCAGCTCGACCTGTCCCTTGAACTCGTCGGGGGTCTTGGAGCGGTTCGCCTTGTACTCGGGGAACTCGTCGGAGCGCCAGGTCTTGCGGGACACGTCGAAGGCAACCGCGAAGTGCGTGGGCGCCTCGTCGCGCAGCGTGTTCGCCAGCATCGAGGCGAATCCGTAGATCGCGTTCGTCGGCTGCCCGGTCGCGGTGGTGAAGTTCTCCGCGGGCAGCGCGTAGAACGCCCGGTACGCGAGCGAGTGCCCGTCCATGAGGAGCAGGCGGGGGCGGGTGTCTGCGGGGTTCTTCGATGCTGTCTCGGCCACACGACGATCCTGCCACGGACCACTGACATTCCGGTCCACACCGGCGGGGTGCCCCGCTGTCGGTGCCGCGTGACAGGATCGGAGGTGTACGCCGCAGGATTACCGCTCAAGGGAGAGCGCGATGGTCAGCAAGCCTCCGGCCGGTGACCCGGTCCAGGACGCACCGCAGGTCACGCCGCCGCAGCACGCCGCCGCCGGGCTGCCGGCCGTCGGGCACACCCTGCGGATGGCACGGGAGCAGATGGGCGTGGTGCGTACCGCGCGGACACTGCTCAAGGTCAACCAGAAAGACGGTTTCGACTGTCCCGGCTGCGCCTGGCCCGAGGCGGACAAGCGGCATGTCGCGGAGTTCTGCGAGAACGGGGCGAAGGCGGTCGCCGAGGAGGCGACGCTGCGCCGGGTGACCCCGGAGTTCTTCGCGGCGCATCCGGTGGCGGAGCTGGCGGAGCGCAGCGGGTACTGGCTGGGGCAGCAGGGCCGGATCACGGAGCCGGTGTATCTGCCGGAGGGCGGCGACCGGTACGAGCCGGTGACCTGGGAGCGTGCCTTCGCGATCCTGGCGGAGGAGCTGCGGGCGCTGGCCTCGCCGGACGAGGCGCTCTTCTACACCTCGGGGCGGACGAGCAACGAGGCGGCGTTCCTGCTCCAGCTCTTCGCCCGGGAGTTCGGCACGAACAATCTGCCGGACTGTTCCAACATGTGTCACGAGTCGTCGGGTTCGGCGCTCACGGAGACCATCGGCATCGGCAAGGGCAGTGTGTCCCTCGAGGACCTGCACCGGGCGGACCTGATCGTGGTGGCCGGGCAGAATCCGGGGACGAACCATCCCCGGATGCTGTCGGCCCTGGAGAAGGCGAAGGCCGCGGGCGCGCGGATCATCTCGGTGAATCCGCTGCCGGAGGCGGGTCTGGAGCGTTTCAAGAACCCGCAGACCCCGCAGGGCATGGTGCGGGGCGCCGCGCTCACGGATCTCTTCCTGCAGATCCGGATCGGCGGCGACCAGGCCCTGTTCCGGCTGCTCAACAGGCTGGTCCTGGAGACGCCGGGGGCGGTCGACGAGGAGTTCGTGCGCGAGCACACCCATGGGTACGAGGAGTTCGCGGCGGCGGCGCTCACGGCGGACTGGGACGAGACGCTCGCGGCGACGGGGCTGGGGCGGGCCGAGATCGAGCGGGCCCTGGAGATGGTGCTGGCCTCGGAGCGGACGGTGGTCTGCTGGGCGATGGGCCTGACGCAGCACAAGCACGCGGTGCCGACCATCCGCGAGGTGGTCAACTTCCTGCTGCTGCGGGGGAACATCGGGCGGCCGGGGGCCGGAGTGTGCCCGGTGCGCGGCCATTCGAACGTGCAGGGCGACCGCACGATGGGGATCTTCGAGCGGCCGTCGTCCGCGTTCCTCGACGCCCTGGACAAGGAGTTCGGGATCGTCTCGCCGCGGCACCACGGTTTCGACGTGGTGCGCTCGATCCAGGCGCTGCGCGACGGCGAGGCGAAGGTGTTCTTCGCGATGGGCGGGAACTTCGTGGGGGCGACGCCCGACACGGAGGTGACGGAGGCGGCGATGTGCCGGGCCCGTCTGACGGTGCACGTGTCGACGAAGCTGAACCGTTCGCACGCGGTCACGGGCACGCGCGCGCTGATCCTGCCGACGCTCGGCCGCACCGACCGGGACACGCAGCGCGGCGGCAGGCAGTTCGTGACGGTCGAGGACTCGATGAGCCAGGTGCACGCCTCGCGGGGCAATCTGCCGCCCGCGAGCCCGCACCTGCTGTCGGAGCCGGCGATCGTGGCGCGGCTCGCACGGGCCGTGCTCGGTGCCGGGTCGGCCACGCCCTGGGAGGAGTTCGAGGCGGACTACGGGACGATCAGGGACCGGATCGGGCGGGTGGTGCCCGGTTTCGAGGACTTCAACGCGCGTCTGGCGGCGAACCCGGGGGGCTTCACGCTGCCGCACGGTCCGCGCGACGAGCGGCGGTTCCCGACGAGGACGGGGAAGGCCAACTTCACGGCGGCGCCGGTGGAGTTCCCCCGGGTGCCCGAGGGGCGGCTGCTGTTGCAGACGCTGCGCTCGCACGACCAGTACAACACCACGGTCTACGGTCTGGACGACCGCTACCGGGGCATCAAGGGGGGCCGCCGGGTGGTGCTCGTCCATCCGGAGGACGCGGAGGCGCTGGGCTTCGCGGACGGCTCGTACGCGGATCTGGTGAGCGAGTGGACCGACGGCAGCGAGCGGCGGGCGCCCGGTTTCCGGGTGGTGCACTATCCGACGTCCCGGGGGTGCGCGGCGGCGTACTACCCGGAGACGAACGTGCTGGTGCCACTGGAGTCGACGGCCGATGTCAGCAACACCCCCGCGAGCAAGTCCGTGGTCGTCCGTCTGGAACAATCGCCCTCCGCCTAAGCGTTCGCTCAGGCGATCGAAGAGCCGTCCAGGACGAACGGAGCCGGGCCATGGGTGAGCAGCAGCACGTGAAGTTCCCGCAGGAGGTCATCGAGGAGTACGCGGCGCTGGGCGTGGACCTCCCGGCGCTCTTCTCCGCCGGGCACCTGGGGAACCGGATGGGCGTCCAGATCCTGGAGGCCTCCGCCGAGCGGGTCGTCGGCACGATGCCGGTGGAGGGGAACACCCAGCCGTACGGTCTGCTGCACGGCGGCGCCTCGGCGGTGCTCGCGGAGACCCTGGGTTCGGTCGGCGCGATGCTGCACGGCGGGGTCTCCCGGATCGCGGTGGGCGTGGACCTGAACTGCACCCACCACCGGGGGGTGCGCAGCGGTCTGGTGACCGGGGTGGCGACGCCGGTGCACCGGGGGCGTTCGACGGCCACGTACGAGATCGTGATCAGTGACGAGCAGGACCGGCGGGTCTGCTCGGCGCGGCTGACCTGTCTGCTGCGCGAGGTGACGGGCAAGGACGCGGGAGATGCGCCGGAGGCGGGCGCGTCCGGGGCGGGCGCGGGCGTCCGACCGGTGTCCGGCCGACGTCCGGCCGACGCCTGACCAGCGGCGGGTCCGCTGTGGATCATGGAGGGGGCGACACCCGCGGGTGTCGCCCCCTCCGGCGTTCCCGCTCCGGCTTCCGTCACTCTGCGTGACATGGGCCGGAGCCCGGACAGGAGGAAGCGGAGGGGCCGGTTCGTCCGCTCAGCTTTCTGCCCCTGTCCGGTATCCGGAGAGTCCGCTGAGCGGACCGTCAGTACCAAGAATCGCTCAAGCCCCTTAGCGGAACTGCGTGTTCTCACTATGTGAACACCGCCTTACAGACCGCTATGCCCCGGTTTTACCTGCCCCCGCGCACCCACATTCCGCATCGGCATAACAAGACAGTCACATCCTGTCCTCGGCGCTCCCCGACCCTCCCCACCTGCGCTTAGAGTCACCGCCAGTCACCGCGCCGCCGGGCGCGTCCTACGGCACGGCCCTGTACCCACACCCATGTACGGCCCGGCGTTCACCACGGCACTCCTCGTTCCACAGCTCCACGGCACCACCTCGTCCGAGGGGGCCGCGCCAGGGAAAGGACCCTTCGTGCGAAACCGTTCGATGCTCATACTCACCACCGCGGTCACCGCGGGAGCACTCACCCTCACCGCCTGTGGTTCGCGCGACGACAAGGGCGGTGCCACCGACGGCGGCGACGGTGGCGGCATCACCGTGACCATCGGCCTCGACGCCCCCCTGACGGGCGAGCTGTCGGCCCTCGGCCTCGGCATCAAGAACTCGGCCGACCTGGCGGTCAAGACGGCCAACAAGAAGGCCTACGTCAAGGGCGTGACCTTCAAGCTGGAGTCCCTGGACGACCAGGCCCAGCCCTCCGCCGGCCAGCAGAACGCCACCAAGTTCGTCGCCGACAAGGGCGTCCTCGGTGTCGTCGGCCCGCTGAACTCCTCCGTCGCCGAGTCGATGCAGAAGGTCTTCGACGACGCGAAGCTGGCGCAGGTCTCCCCGGCCAACACCAACCCGTCCCTGAGCCAGGGCGTCAACTGGGCCTCCGGCGACAAGAAGCGCGGCTACAAGTCGTACTTCCGTACCGCCACCACGGACGCCATCCAGGGCCCGTTCGCCGCCCAGTACGTCTACAACGAGGCCAAGAAGACCAAGGCCTTCATCATCGACGACAAGAAGACCTACGGCGCCGGTCTCGCGGGCACCTTCAAGGGCGAGTTCGAGAAGCTCGGCGGCAAGGTCCTCGGCACCGAGCACATCAACCCGGACACCAAGGACTTCTCCGCGGTCGCGACCAAGGTGAAGAGCTCCGGCGCCGACGTCGTCTACTACGGTGGCGAGTACCCGGCCGCCGGTCCGCTGGCCAAGCAGATCAAGGAGGCCGGCGCGAAGGTCACCGTCGTCGGCGGTGACGCGCTCTACAGCCCCGAGTACGTGAAGCTCGCGGGTGCCGCCGCGGCCAACGGCGACATCGCCACCTCCGTCGGCGCGCCGATCGAGTCCCTCGCCTCCGCCAAGGAGTTCCTGGCCGACTACAAGACGGGTGGCTACAAGGAGGCGTACGAGGCCTACGGCGGTTACGCCTACGACTCCACCTGGTCGATCATCGAGGCCGTCAAGAAGGTCGTCGACGGCAACAGCGGCAAGCTCCCCGAGGACGCCCGCGCCAAGGTCGTCGAGGCCATGCAGAGCGTCTCCTTCGAGGGTGTGACCGGCAAGGTCTCCTTCGACGAGTTCGGTGACACCACCAACAAGCAGCTGACGGTCTACAAGGTCGAGGGCGGCGCGTTCAAGCCGGTCAAGTCCGACACCTTCGGCGGCTGATCTCCGCACACCCCACTCAGTACCACCTCACCGCGCGGGGGGCCGCACCTGGCTCCCCGCGCGGTGTCACATCCGTCGAAAGTCTCGGAGGACAATGCGGTGAACGAACTGCCGCAGCAGCTGGTCAACGGCCTGCTACTGGGATCCATGTACGGGCTGGTCGCCGTCGGCTACACGATGGTCTACGGCATCGTCCAGCTCATCAACTTCGCCCACGGCGAGATCTTCATGACCGGCGGCTTCGGGGCCCTCACGGTCTGGCTCATCCTGCCCGGCGGCACCAGCATGTGGGTCGCGCTGCCCCTCATGATCATCGGCGCCGTGCTCGTCGCCACGACCATAGCCGTCGGGGCGGAACGGTTCGCCTACCGTCCGCTCCGTGGCGGGCCACGGCTCGCCCCGCTCATCACGGCCATCGGTCTCTCGCTCGCCCTGCAGTACGCCGTATGGGTCTGGTACCCGGAGGCGAAGTCCGCGCGGCCCTTCCCGCAGATCCCCGGCGGCCCGATCGAGCTGGGCCCGATCACCATCCAGACCGGTGACGTCTTCCTCCTGATCGCGGCCCCGATCTGCATGGCCTTCCTCGCCTTCTTCGTGATGCGCACCCGGACCGGACGCGGTATGCAGGCCACCTCGCAGGACCCGGACACCGCGAAGCTCATGGGCGTCAACACCGACCGGATCATCGTGATCGCGTTCGCGCTCGGTGCCGCGTTCGCCGCCGTCGGAGCGGTCGCCTACGGCCTCAAGTACGGCGTCGTCGACTACAAGATGGGCTTCCTGCTCGGGCTCAAGGCGTTCACCGCCGCGGTCCTCGGCGGCATCGGCAACATCTACGGGGCCATGCTGGGCGGTGTCGTCCTCGGAGTCGCCGAGACCATGGCCACGGCCTACATCAGCCACATCCCCGGTATGCAGCAGCTCGGCGGCCAGTCCTGGGCCGACGTCTGGGCCTTCGTACTCCTCATCGTCGTACTCCTCGCCCGGCCCCAGGGCCTCCTCGGCGAGCGCGTCGCGGACAGGGCGTGAGCACCATGACCACCATCTCCGAGAACCCGACGGCGCCCCCGGCCCCCGAGTCGGCGGGGGCGGCCAGCCTCCTCGACTTCCTGCCGGTCAAGACGGCCCGCGCCCTCGCGCTGGGCGGCGGCGTCCTCACCGTCGCCAGCTGCTTCCTCGCCTGGACCTGGACGTCCAGGTTCCCCGGTGACCTCACGGTCACCGGCTACCCGGGCGGCCTCCAGCTCCAGGTCCTGGTGACCGGGCTGCTCACCACCCTCTTCGCCCTCTCCTCGTACGGGGTCAAGGGCACCCGCTGGCTGACCCCGGCCGGGGCCGACCCGGCGCTCAAGGTCGCCGCGCTGGCCTCCTTCGCCATCGCCTGGTTCACGATCGGCGCGATCACCGTCAACCTCGGCGGACCGGTCAACCTGGAGCCCGGCGGCGTGATCGTCGCGGTCGCCACGCTCATCGCCCTGGTCGGCGCCCTCGCCCTCCCCTACGAGCGGCCGAAGGTGCTGCCCGTGGACCCCGAGGACACCGGCTGGGACCAGTTCAAGCACCGCGCGGGCAACGGCTGGACGACCTTCAAGGCCTCCTTCTCCGCCACCGGCACCGCCCGCCGCGTCCCGGACATGCACTCCGCCGTCGAGATCCTGATCATCACGGGCGTCCTCGCCGTGGCGCTCGGCGTCTTCACCTACGGCGTCGGCACGGAGTACGACGAGCTGTTCCTCGGCTTCCTGATCACGGCCGGCATCGGCTTCGCGGCGGTCAGCAAGTCGGGCCTCGTGGCACAGGCCACGCAGCTCACCAAGAAGCACCAGAACCTCACCATCGCGGGCGCGTTCATCGCGGCGGCGCTCTTCCCCTTCACCCAGACCGACGACCAGTACGCGACGCTCGGCGTCTACATCCTGATCTTCGCCACGGTCGCCCTGGGCCTGAACATCGTCGTCGGCCTGGCGGGTCTCCTCGACCTCGGTTACGTCGCCTTCCTCGGCGTCGGCGCCTACGCGGCGGCCCTCGTCTCGGGCGCCCCGACCTCGCCGTTCGGCGTGCACCTCCCCTTCTGGGCCGCCATCCTGGTCGGCGCCGGAGCCTCACTGGTCTTCGGTGTCCTCATCGGCGCCCCGACCCTGCGGCTGCGCGGCGACTACCTCGCCATCGTGACGCTCGGCTTCGGTGAGATCTTCCGCATCGCCGTCATGAACACCGACGGCACCTCGGGCCCGGACATCACCAACGGCTCCAACGGCATCGCGTCCATCCCGAACCTGAACGTCTTCGGGTTCGACTTCGGCGCCGAGCACTCGATCGCGGGCTTCACGATCGGCCGCTTCGCCAACTACTTCTTCCTGATGCTGCTGATCATGGCGGTCGTCGTGCTGGTCTTCCGGCGCAGCGGCGACTCCCGCATCGGCCGCGCCTGGGTCGCCATCCGCGAGGACGAGACCGCCGCGCTCGCCATGGGCATCAACGGCTTCCGGGTCAAGCTCATCGCCTTCGCGCTCGGTGCCTCGCTCGCCGGTCTCGCCGGTACGGTGCAGGCCCACGTGACGTACACGGTGACCCCGGAGCAGTACCTCTTCGCCGGACCGATCCCGCCCAACTCCGCCTTCCTGCTCGCGGCCGTCGTCCTCGGCGGCATGGGCACCATGAGCGGTCCGCTGGTCGGCGCGTCCCTGCTCTTCCTCATCCCGAACAAGCTGCAGTTCATGGGCGAGTACCAGCTCTTCGCCTTCGGTGTCGCGCTGATCCTGCTCATGCGCTTCCGCCCGGAGGGCATCATCGCCAACCGGCGCAACCAGCTGGAGTTCCACGCCGAGGACGCGACGCCCGCCACGCTCTCCAAGGCAGGTGCCTGAACCATGACCACCACCACGAAGCCGTCCGAGGGCACCGCGCCCGAGCCGGCCGTCCGCGAGACCGTTCTCGACGCGCGCGGGGTCACCATGCGCTTCGGCGGCCTGACGGCCGTGCAGAACGTCGACCTCACCGTCAACAGCGGCGAGATCGTCGGTCTCATCGGCCCCAACGGCGCCGGGAAGACCACCTTCTTCAACTGCCTCACCGGTCTCTACATCCCGACCGAGGGCGAGGTCCGCTACAAGGGCCAGGTCCTGCCGCCGAAGTCGTTCAAGGTCACCGCGGCGGGCATCGCGCGAACCTTCCAGAACATCCGTCTCTTCAGCAACATGACGGTCCTGGAGAACGTCCTCGTCGGACGGCACACCCGGACCAAGGAGGGCCTCTGGTCGGCCCTGCTCCGCGGCCCCGGCTTCAAGCGGGCCGAGGCCGCCTCCGAGAAGCGGGCCATGGAGCTCCTTGAGTTCATCGGCCTCCAGGACAAGGCGCAGCACCTCTCCAAGAACCTGCCGTACGGAGAGCAGCGCAAGCTGGAGATCGCCCGCGCCCTCGCGAGCGACCCCGGTCTGATCCTGCTCGACGAGCCCACCGCGGGCATGAACCCGCAGGAGACCCGGGCGGCCGAGGAACTCATCTTCGCCATCCGGGACATGGGCATCGCCGTGCTCGTCATCGAGCACGACATGCGGTTCATCTTCAACCTCTGCGACCGGGTCGCCGTGCTCGTCCAGGGCCAGAAGCTGATCGAGGGCGACAGCCAGACCGTCCAGAGCGACGAGCGGGTCATCGCCGCCTACCTGGGCGAGCCCATCGAGGCGGACGCCCCTTCGGCGGACGCTCCGTCCGCCGACGCCCCCGCGCAGGACGCGCCTTCGGAGGACACCCCGGGAGACCCCGGTTCGGGCAAGGAGAACGACGCATGACCGCACTGCTCGAAGTCGAGGACCTGCGCGTCGCCTACGGGAAGATCGAGGCCGTCAAGGGCATCTCCTTCTCCGTCGAGGCCGGTGAGGTCGTCACCCTCATCGGTACCAACGGCGCCGGGAAGACCACCACCCTGCGGACCCTCTCCGGGCTCCTCAAGCCGGTCGGCGGCCAGATCAAGTTCGAGGGCAGGTCCCTCCGCAAGATCCCCGCGTACAAGATCGTCTCGCTGGGGCTGGCCCACTCCCCCGAGGGCCGGCACATCTTCCCCCGGATGACGATCGAGGAGAACCTGCTCCTGGGCGCCTTCCTCCGGAAGGACTCCGCGGGCATCGCCAAGGACGTGCAGCGCGCGTACGACCTCTTCCCGATCCTGGGAGAGCGTCGCAAGCAGGCGGCCGGCACGCTCTCCGGCGGTGAGCAGCAGATGCTCGCCATGGGCCGGGCGCTGATGTCCCAGCCGAAGCTGCTCATGCTGGACGAGCCCTCCATGGGGCTGTCCCCGATCATGATGCAGAAGATCATGGCGACGATCTCGGAGCTGAAGGCTCAGGGCACCACGATCCTGCTCGTCGAGCAGAACGCGCAGGCCGCGCTCGCGCTGGCGGACCACGGTCACGTCATGGAGATCGGCAAGATCGTGCTGTCCGGCACCGGACAGGACCTGCTCCACGACGAGTCCGTCCGCAAGGCGTACCTCGGCGAGGACTGAGTCCGGTACGGAGACGGAGGACCGGGTTCCCGTACGGGAACGTCGGACCCGGTCCCTCACGGAGACGACGGAAGGCCCGCCCCACGGTCGTGTGGGGCGGGCCTTCCGTCGTGACGGAGGGGCGGAGGGGCGGAGGGGCGGTTACTGGCCCTTGGCCGCCTTCTTCTCCTCGGCGTCCTCGATGACGGCCTCGGCGACCTGCTGCATCGACATCCGGCGGTCCATGGAGGTCTTCTGGATCCAGCGGAAGGCGGCCGGTTCGGTCAGGCCGTACTGGGTCTGGAGCACCGACTTGGCGCGGTCCACGAGCTTGCGGGTCTCCAGGCGCTGGGAGAGGTCGGCGATCTCCCGCTCCAGGGCGCGCAGCTCGGCGAAGCGCGAGACGGCCATCTCGATGGCCGGGACGACGTCGCTCTTGCTGAACGGCTTGACCAGGTACGCCATGGCGCCCGCGTCACGGGCCCGCTCGACGAGCTCGCGCTGCGAGAAGGCGGTGAGCATGAGGACCGGGGCGATGGACTCGGCCGCGATCTTCTCGGCGGCCGAGATGCCGTCGAGGACGGGCATCTTCACGTCGAGGATGACGAGGTCGGGGCGGTGCTCGCGGGCCAGCTCGACGGCGGTGGCGCCGTCCCCGGCCTCACCGACGACCGTGTAGCCCTCCTCCTCCAGCATCTCTTTGAGGTCGAGGCGGATGAGGGCCTCGTCCTCGGCGATGACGACACGGGTCGTCAGCGGCGGGACGTGCGACGCGTCGGCGTCGTCAACGGGCTGGGGTGACTCGGGGGCGGTCACGCGGGCTCCTCGTTCGATGGCCTCGTTCCGAGGCGGATACAGCTCCCCATGAGCGTACCCACCTCCTGTAAGGTAGGTGCACGGCGGGTGATCACCGACCTTCGTTTCGAAGGATGCCCCGGTAGCCCAGCGGAAGAGGCAGTGGTCTCAAACACCATACAGCGTGGGTTCGAATCCCACCCGGGGCACTTTACCTTTGATTCCAAGGCTTGAGACGAATCACTCTCTCCGCTGGACATCACCGCCCGTCCGTCTCCCGGCCGCCGCCCCGCCTAGTCGAGCGGCTCCCCGATGTGGTGCACCCGGACCAGGTTGGTCGAACCGGCGACTCCCGGCGGGGATCCCGCCGTGATCACCACGATGTCGCCCTTCCGGCAGCGCCCGATCCGCAGCAGCTCCTCGTCGACCTGCGCCACCATCGCGTCCGTCGAGTCCACGTGCGGGCCGAGGAAGGTCTCGACGCCCCAGGTGAGGTTGAGCTGCGAGCGGGTCGCCGGGTCCGGGGTGAAGGCGAGCAGCGGGATCGGCGAGCGGTAGCGGGACAGGCGCCGCACGGTGTCGCCGGACTGCGTGAAGGCGACGAGGAACTTCGCGCCCAGGAAGTCGCCCATCTCGGCGGCGGCACGGGCCACCGCGCCGCCCTGGGTCCGGGGCTTGTTCCGCTCGGTCAGCGGCGACAGCCCCTTGGCGAGGACGTCCTCCTCCGCCGCCTCGACGATCCGGCTCATGGTCCGCACGGTCTCGATCGGGAAGCGGCCGACACTGGTCTCACCGGAGAGCATGACGGCGTCGGTTCCGTCGATGACGGCGTTGGCGACGTCGGACGCCTCGGCGCGGGTGGGCCGGGAGTTGTCGATCATCGAGTCGAGCATCTGGGTGGCGACGATGACCGGCTTGGCGTTGCGCTTGGCCAGTTTGACGGCGCGCTTCTGGACGATCGGGACCTGTTCGAGGGGCATCTCGACGCCGAGGTCGCCACGGGCGACCATGATGCCGTCGAAGGCGGCGACGATCTCCTCGATGTTCTCCACGGCCTGCGGCTTCTCGATCTTGGCGATGACGGGCAGCCTGCGCCCCTCCTCGTCCATGATCCGGTGCACGTCCTCGATGTCATGGGCGCTGCGGACGAAGGAGAGCGCGATGACGTCGGCGCCGATGCGCAGCGCCCAGCGGAGGTCCTGGATGTCCTTCTCGGACAGGGCGGGCACGGAGACGGCGACGCCGGGCAGGTTGAGGCCCTTGTGGTCGGAGACCATGCCGCCCTCGATGACCAGGGTGTTCACCCGGGGGCCCTCGACGGAGACGACCTCCAGGGTGACGCGGCCGTCGTCGACGAGGATGCGCTCCCCCGGGGTCACATCGGCGGCGAGACCGGAGTAGGTCGTCCCGCAGCAGTGCCGGTCGCCCTCCATCGGCTCGACGCTGATGGCGAACTCGTCACCGCGTTCAAGCAGTACGGGGCCCTCGCGGAAACGGCCGAGGCGAATCTTCGGGCCTTGAAGGTCGGCGAGGACGCCGATGCTGCGGCCCGTCTCGTCGGACGCCTTGCGGACGCGCCGGTAACGCTCTTCGTGCTCGGCGTACGACCCGTGGCTGAGATTGAAGCGGGCCACGTCCATTCCGGCCTCGATCAACGCCTTGATCTGGTCGTACGTTTCAGTGGCGGGCCCAAGGGTACAAACGATTTTCGCTCGGCGCATGAGTCGAGCCTAGGGCTTACCCACCAGTAGCGAGTTGGCGGGACATGACTACTCAACAACCTTTCAGTGAAAGGCTGTTGACAACTCTTGAATCTGTGCATAGGGGTGCTCCGATGAGCGATTCCGGGCCCCGGACCCCCTTCACCCCGAGCCCGGACACCGGGACCGGCGTCGAACACTTTCCCAGTCCGTAACCCGGAAGGTCTGTTGCCGAGGTGCCCCTTGGGCCAGAATCTACGCGCGTCGTCCGGGCGATCCACGCCGGAACCGACGTCACTGAACCAAGGAGAAGCACATGCCGTTGAACCGCCGGACCTTCCTGGGGAGCTCCGTCGCCGTCGGAGCCGGAGCCGCCCTCGTCACCGGGACCGCCGCCGCGCCCGCCGAGGCCCACGGAGCCGGACACGGACACCGCCCCCGGCCGGCCAAGCGGTACTCCTTCACCGTGATGGGCACCACCGACCTGCACGGCAACGTGTTCAACTGGGACTACTTCACGGACAGGGAGTTCGACGACAAGGCCCGCAACGACGTCGGCCTCGCCAAGATCTCCACCCTGGTCGACCGGGTCCGCGAGGAGAAGGGGCGCCGCAACACCCTCCTCATCGACGCGGGCGACACCATCCAGGGCACCCAGCTGTCCTACTACTACGCCAAGGTCGACCCGATCACCGCCCGCCGCGGCCCCGTCCACCCCATGGCCCAGGCCATGAACGCCATCGGCTACGACGCCGCCGCGCTCGGCAACCACGAGTTCAACTACGGCATCCCCGTGCTGCGCAAGTTCGAGGAGCAGTGCGACTTCCCGCTGCTCGGCGCCAACGCCCTCGACGCCAGGACCCTGCGCCCGGCCTTCGCCCCGTACAGCGTCCACCGGCTGCGCACCCCGCACGGCAGGGACGTCAAGGTCGCCGTCCTCGGCCTGACCAACCCCGGCATCGCCATCTGGGACAAGGCCAACGTCAGCGGGAAGATGGTCTTCCCCGGCCTTGAGGAGCAGGCCGCGAAGTGGGTGCCGCGGCTGCGCTCCCTGGGCGCCGACGTGGTCGTCGTCTCCGCCCACTCCGGCACCAGCGGCACCTCCTCCTGGGGTGACCAGCTCCCGCACGTCGAGAACGCCGCCGCGCTCGTCGCCGAGCAGGTCCCCGGCATCGACGCCATACTCGTCGGCCACGCGCACGCCGAGATCCCCGAGTACCGGGTGAAGAACAGGACGACCGGCAAGGACGTCGTCCTGTCCGAGCCGCTCAAGTGGGGCCAGCGCCTCACCCTCTTCGACTTCGACCTGGTGTGGGAGAAGGGCCGCTGGACCGTCGAGAAGACCACCGCGCGGGTCCTCAACTCCAACACCGTGGAGGAGGACCCGAAGATCACCGGGCTGCTCGTGGACGAGCACCGCAAGGTCGTCTCCTACGTCAACCAGGTCATCGGCACCTCCACCGCCACCATGACCACCGCCGACGCCCCGTGGCGCGACGAGCCGATCATCGACCTGATCAACGTCGTCCAGGCCGAGACCGTGAAGGCGGCCCTCGCGGGCGGCGCCCACGCCGCCCTGCCCGTCCTCTCCCAGGCCTCCTGCTTCTCCCGCACCGCGCGCATCCCGGCCGGGCAGGTCACCATCAAGGACGCCGCCGGGCTCTACCCCTTCGAGAACACCCTGGAGGCCCGGCTGCTGACGGGCGCCCAGCTCAAGGACTACCTGGAGTACTCCGCGAAGTACTACGTCCGGACCCCGGCGGGCACGCCCGTGGACACCGCGAAGCTGACCAACGCGGACAACACCCCGGACTACAACTACGACGCCGTCTCCGGGCTCACGTACGAGATCGACATCGCCGGGCCCGTCGGCTCCCGGATCGTGGACCTGTCCTTCGAGGGGCGGCCGATCGACCCGGCCGCGAAGTTCGTCCTCGCCGTCAACAACTACCGGGCCAGCGGCGGCGGCGCGTTCCCGCACGTCGCGAACGCCCAGCAGCTGTGGGCCGACTCGGACGAGATCCGCAACACCATCATCCAGTGGGTGAAGGCGAAGGGGACGGTCGACCCGGCCGCCTTCGCCTCGGTCGGCTGGAAGCTGACCCGGGACGGCGTCCCGGTCTTCTGACCCCTCGCGGGACGGACCGCTAGACGATCTGAGTGAGAGGCGTCAGCTTCTGGCCCTGGGCCGGAACGCCCGGCGCCTCTCGCGCTTCCAGACCGAAACGGGTGAACGCCGTCCTGCGCGGAAGCGGATACGGCTCCTTGCCGGTGACCGCGTTGAGGATGGTCGCGCTCCGCCAGGCCGCGAGCCCCAGATCGGGGGCGCCGACGCCATGGGTGTGCCGCTCGGCGTTCTGCACGAAGACCGCGCCGGTCACCGAGGGGTCGAGGACCAGCCGGTACCGCTCGTCGATCCGGGCCCGCCCGGCGGAGTCGTGCCGCAGGTACGGGTCGAGCCCGGCGAGCATCCGGTCCACCGGACGCTCCCGGTAGCCGGTGGCCAGGACGACGGCGTCGGTGGTGAGCCGGGACCTGCTGCCCTGCTGGACGTGTTCCAGGTGCAGCTCGATCCGGGTGGTGGCCACCCGGCCCGCCGTACGGACCCGGACCCCGGGGGTGAGGACGGCGTCCGGCCAGCCGCCGTGCAGGGTGCGCCGGTAGAGCTCCTCGTGGACGGCGGCGATCGTGTCGGCGTCGATGCCCTTGTGCAACTGCCACTGCCGGGGCAGGAGTTCGCCGCGCACCGGCTCGGGCAGGGCGTGGAAGTAGCGGGTGTAGTCGGGGGTGAAGTGCTCCAGGCCCAGCTTGGAGTACTCCATCGGCGCGAAGGCCTCGGTACGGGCCAGCCAGTGGATCCGCTCGGCCCCCATGGGGCGGGCCCTGAGCAGGTCCAGGAAGACCTCGGCGCCGGACTGCCCCGAGCCGATCACGGTCACGTGTCCGGCGGCGAGCAGCGCCTCCCGGTGGGTGAGGTAGTCCGCCGCGTGGATCACGGGGACGCCGGACGCCTCCGCGAGCGGCCTGAGGGGCTCCGGGACGTACGGCTCGGTGCCGACGCCCAGGACCACGTTCCGGGTGTAGGCGCGGCCGAGGGCCTCCGCCTCGCCGTCCGGGTCGAGCTGGGTGAAGTCGACCTCGAACAGGCGCCGTTCCGGATTCCAGCGGACCGAGTCGACCTGGTGGCCGAAGCGCAGGCCCGGGAGCCGCTCGCTGACCCAGCGGCAGTAGGCGTCGTACTCGGCGCGGTGGATGTGGAACTTCTCCGCGAAGTAGAAGGGGAAGAGGCGCTCGCGGGCCTTCAGGTAGTTGAGGAAGGTCCACGGGCTGGCCGGGTCGGCCAGGGTCACCAGGTCGGCGAGGAAGGGGACCTGGAGGGTGGCGCCCTCGATGAGGAGGCCCGGATGCCAGTGGAAGGCCGCCCGTTGCTCGTAGAAGGTGGCGGCGAGACCGCCGGGGACGCCGTGCGCGAGGGCGGCCAGGGAGAGGTTGAAGGGACCGATGCCGACGCCCACCAGATCGTGGGGCCGGTCGAGTTCGTCCTGGGGGGTGCTGCCGGTCATCGAGGGGTGCCGCCTTCCACGAGGGTGATGAGCTGGGCCAGGTCGCCGGGGGTGGCGTACGGGTTGAGCAGGGTGGCCTTGAGCCAGAGACGGCCGTCGGCCTCGGCGCGGCCGAGCACGGCCCGGCCCTCGGCGAGCAGGGTGCGGCGGATCTCCGCGACGGTGGCGTCGGGGACGCCGGACGGCCGGAAGAGGACCGTGGTGAGCGCCGGACGGGCCCGCAGCTCGAACCCGGGGGTCTTCTCCACCAGGTCGGCCAGGTCCTGGGCCAGGTCCGCGCAGGCGTCGACGAGCGCGCCGAGCCCGTCCCGGCCCAGGGCCCGCAGGGTCACGGCGGTCTTGAGGACGTCGGGGCGGCGGGTGGTGCGCAGGGAGCGGCCGAGGAGGTCGGGCAGACCGGCCCCGGTGTCGTCGTCGGCGTTGAGGTAGGCGGCGGTGTGCCCGAGGACGTCGAGGTCGGCCGCTTCGCGTACGGCGAGGAGTCCGGCGGCGGCGGGCTGCCAGCCCAGTTTGTGCAGGTCGACGGTGACGGTACGGGCCCGGTCGAGGCCGTCGAGGAGGTGTCCGCGGGTGCGGCTGAACAGGGCGGGGCCGCCGTAGGCCGCGTCCACGTGGAAGTCGGCGGCGCGGGCCCCGCACACGTCGGCGAGGGCCCCGAGCGGATCGATCAGGCCCTCGTCGGTGGTCCCGGCGGTGGCCGCGACCAGGACGGGGCCGGTCAGTGCGGCGAGGGCCGTGTCGACGGCGGCCGGGTCGAGGGTGCCGCGCGGGGTGGGCAGCACCAGGGGCGCGGGGAGGCCGAGGAGCCAGCAGGCGCGGGCGAGGGAGTGGTGGGCGTTGGCCCCGACGACGGTACGGAGGGCGGGGCCGTGCCGTTCCCTGGCGAGGAGCAGCGCCAGTTGGTTGGACTCGGTGCCGCCGGTCGTCACCAGCGCGTCGGGCCGGTCGGCGGCCGGGAAGACCTCGGCGGCGAGGGCGGCCGTGACCCGGGCCTCCAGGGCGGAGGCGGCGGGGGCCTGGTCCCAGGAGTCCATGGACGGGTTCAGCGCGGAGGCCGCCAGATCGGCGGCGGCGGCCAGTGCGAGGGGCGGGGTGTGCAGATGGGCGGCGCAGAGCGGGTGCGCGGGGTCGGCGGCCCCGGCGGCGAGGGCCCGTACGAGGGTGGCGAGGGCTTCATCGGCGCCGGTGCCGGTGCCGGGAAGCACCTCCCCGAGGGCGTCCACCCGGCGCGCGACCTCCTCGGGCCCACCGGCCGGGAGGGGCCCGCCGCGCTCCCCGGCCCCGGCGCGCAGGGCTTCGAGGACGGTGCTCAGCAGGGGACGGAGGGCATCGGCGCCGGTGGCGCCTCCGGCGAGGGGTGGGGGTGCGGCACGCATGGACGACAGGGTGCCGGTGCCCGGCCCGCGATGTCCGGGGAGCGGGGGGTTGTTACCCGAACGGGGGACGGGGACGGGGGAGACCGGGGCGGGTGGGCCGGGACCGGTGCGAGGTCCGTGTCGGGCGGGCGAAGGCCCCGCGCGTGCTCGTGCGGGTTTCCCCGGCGCCGGGCCGTCGGGCCCCGCGCCGGGGGTGACGGCTCAGGCCGTGCGGACCGCGAGGGCGCGGCGGAGGTCGTCGAGCTGGTCGACGAGCTGGCGGCGGAGGGCGGGGAGCACGGTGTCCTCCTCCAGACAGCGCTCGCCCAGGGAGAGGGCCTCCTGGTCGATCGCGTGGGCGGGGAAGGCGTAGCGGCCGGTGGCCTCGGCGATGGCGGGGCCGCGGCGGTCGGCGAGGGCGACGGCCGCCGGGTAGAAGCGGGCCACGTACTCCCGCAGCAGTGCGGCCTGCTCCGGCTGCCAGAAGCCCTGGGCGGTGGCGAGGAAGAGGTAGTTGGAGAGGCCGTCGGTGTCGAAGAGCGCCGACCAGGCCGCCGCCTTGGCCTCCTCGGTGGGCAGCGCGGCGCGGCAGCGGGCGGCGCCCTCCTGGCCGGTGGCGCTGGGGTCGTGCGCCAGTTCGGCGGCGATGGCCGTCTCGTCGGTGGCGCCGAGGACGGCGAGCCTGCGGAGGATGCGCCAGCGCAGTTCGGGGTCCAGTTCGGGCCCGCCGTGGACGGTGCCCTCGTCGAGCCAGGAGGCGATCTTGTCGGGGGTGGTGGCGCTGTCGACGAAGGCGCGGACGGCGGTCAGGCGCAGTCCGGGCGCGTCGCCGTCCTCGGTGCGGCGGAGCAGCGCGCGGGCGATCCCGCCGATGGCGGCGAGGGCGGCGGGGCGGTCGGCCCCGGGGACGAACCGGTCGGCGATCTGGGCGCGGGCGAAGGCGAGGACGCCCTGGACGACGGCGAGTTCGGTCTCCTCGGGGAGGTGCGCGCGGGCGATCTCCAGGTACGCGGCGGGGGCGAGGGCTCCGTCGCGGACCATGTCGCGGAGCGCGTTCCAGACGACGGCCCGGGTGAGCGGGTCGGGGATGCGGGAGAGTCCGCGCACGGCGGATTCCTCGGACACCTCGTCGAAGCGGAGCTTGGCGTAGGTGAGGTCCTCGTCGTTGACGACGACGAGGGCGGGGCGCGGTCCGGTCAGCTCGGCGGGCTCGGTCGCCGGTACGTCGAGTTCGCGGCGCTCGCGCAGGACGAGGCCGCCGGAGGGGTCGCGGTCGTAGAGTCCGACGGCGACGCGGTGCGGGCGGCTGCCGTCGCGCTCCACGGCGAGCTTCCAGTGGAGGCCCTCGCCGGTGAGGGCGGGGGTGAGGGTGTCGACGCCGGTGGTGCGCAGCCACCGGGCGGCCCAGGCGTGGACGTCGCGGTCGGTGGCGGCGGCGAGGTTGTCGATGAAGTCGGCGAGGGTGGCGTTGCCGAAGCGGTGGCGCTTGAAGTGGATGTTGATGCCCGCGAGGAAGTCCTTCTCGCCGAGCCAGGTGACGAGCTGGCGGAGTGCGGAGGCGCCCTTGGCGTAGGAGATGCCGTCGAAGTTGAGGAGCGCGGAGGCGGTGTCGGGGACGGACTCCGGGTCGGGGGCGACGGGGTGGGTGGAGGGGCGCTGGTCGGCCTCGTAGCCCCAGGCCTTGCGGGTGACGCCGAAGTCGACCCAGGTGTCGGGGAAGAGGTCGGCGCAGGCCTCGTTGACGGTCTGGTAGCCCATGTACTCGGCGAAGGACTCGTTGAGCCAGATGTCGTCCCACCAGCGCAGGGTGACGAGGTCGCCGAACCACATGTGGGCCATCTCGTGGGCGACGACCATGGCGCGGTGCTGGCGTTCGGTGACGGTGACGGCGGAGCGGAAGACGAACTCGTCGCGGAAGGTGACGAGGCCGGGGTTCTCCATGGCGCCCGAGTTGAACTCGGGGACGAACGCCTGGTCGTAGGAGTCGAAGGGGTACGGCTCCTCGAACTTCTCGTGGAAGCGGTCGAAGCAGGCCTTGGTGACGGTGAGGATCTCGTCGGCGTCGGCGTCGAGGTGTTCGGCGAGGGAGCGGCGGCAGTGCAGGGCGAAGGGGAGTCCGGCGTGCTCGGTGCGGACCGAGTGCCAGGGTCCGGCGGCGACGCACACGAAGTAGGTGGAGAGCGGCGGGGTGGCGGCGGCCTGCCAGGTGCCGTCGGGCCGCCGTTCGGTGATGCCGTTGGAGAGGACGGTCCAGCCTTCGGGGGCGGTGACGGAGAGGGCGAAGACGGCCTTCAGGTCGGGCTGGTCGAAGGCGGCGAAGACCCGCTGGACGTCCTCCATGAAGAGCTGGGTGTAGACGTACGTCTCGCCGTCGCTGGGGTCCGTGAACCGGTGCATCCCCTCGCCGGTGCGGGAGTAGCGCATGGTCGTGGCGATCCGCAGGACGTGCTCGCCCTCGGTGAGGCTCAGCGGGAGCCGGTTCCCGTCGAGGGCGGTGACGTCGAGGGGCTCGTCGTCCAGGAGGGCGGAGCGCAGGGTCTCGGGCTTCAGCTCGACGAAGGTGTCCCCGGCGGTGCGTGCCGTGAAGCGGATGAGGCTGTGGGACGCGAAGGTCTCGTCGCCGGTGGTGAGGTCGAGGTCCACGGTGTAGTGGTGGACGTCGAGGAGCTGGGCACGGGTCTGCGCTTCGTCGCGCGTCAGTACGGACATGGCCCTATGCTGCCCGATGCCCTCGGGGCCGGGCAGAGGTGGTCGGGCCGGTCGGGCGGGGGCGGTCGGCGGGCCGGACGGTCGGGGGCCTCGCTCCTCAGGCGAGTCCCGAGCCGTTCAGGTGGGCGAAGGCGGCGGTGATGCGGGGGCGGTCGTAGCCCGTGGGTCCGGCGGCCCCGCCGGAGAGCAGGGCGTGGAGCAGGACGCGGGCCTTGGCCGGGTCGAGGGGACCGGCCGGGATCAGGCCCCGGTGCAGCAGGTCGTACTCGGAGCCGGGGCCCCGGTAGGTGTCCGTCAGGGTCGTGCCGCCGCCGGTGCGGGAGGCGAGGACCACGGGGATCCGGGTGGCGAGGGCGGCGAGGGGGTCGACCAGCCACCCGGGGACGTGTCCGGCGCCGAGGGCGGCGACCACGAGGCCCTGGAAGCGGTCGTCGACGGCTTCCAGGAGTTCGCCCCGGTCGCCCTGGGAGAGGGTCACCAGGGCCACCCGTACGGCGGGGTCGAGGGTGAGGCGGTGGGGCGTGGACGGGACGGCGGGCCGCAGCAGCAGGCGGGGGCCGCCCTCGACGACGAAGCCGAGGGGGCCGGCGCCGGGCGAGGCGAAGGTGGCGACGGAGGTCGTGTGGGTCTTGCGGGCGAACCGGGCCGCGTGGATCTCGTCGGCGAGGACGACCAGGACGCCGAGGTTCCGGCAGGCGGGGTCGGCGGCGACGGCGAGGGCGGCGGCGAGGTTGGCAGGGCCGTCGGCGCCGGGCAGGTCGGGGCGGCGCATGGCGCCGGTGACGACGACCGGCTGTTCGGTGGTGCAGAGCAGGTCGAGGAGGAAGGCGGTCTCCTCCAGGGTGTCGGTGCCCTGGACGACGACGGCGCCTGAGCCGTCGGCGACGGTGTCCCGGACCTCGGCGGCGAGGGCGGCGAGGTCCTCGTGGGTGAGGGAGGAGCTGGGGACGCGGCGGAAGTCGCGCAGGACCACGTCGTGGCCGCCGCCCAGTTCGGCGAGGACCTCCCGGCCGCTCATCCGGGACGCGTCACCGCCTCGCGCGGAGATGGTGCCCCCGAGGGTGAAGACCGTGACGCGGGCCATCAGCGTGCTCCGTCCGCTGTCGTCTCCCGGTGGCGGGCCGTCCTCGTGGCCCGTACACGGTCGTCGTCCCGGTGGCGGGTCATCAGCGTGCTCCGTCCGCGATCGTCTCGTGGTGGCGGATGACCTCGGCGATGATGAAGTTGAGGAGTTTCTCCGCGAAGGCCGGGTCCAGTTTCGCGCTCTCGGCGAGTTCCCGCAGCCGGGCGATCTGGCGGGCCTCGCGGCCGGGGTCGGCGGGCGGCAGCTGGTGGCGCGCCTTGAGGACGCCGACCTGCTGGGTGCACTTGAAGCGTTCGGCGAGCATGTGGACGACGGCCGCGTCGATGTTGTCGATGCTCTCGCGCAGCCGGGTCAGCTCGGCGCCGACGGCTTCGTCGACCCCGTCCTCGGTGGGGGCGGCCCGGTCGGCGCGGACGGTCTCGTCGGTTCGCTCGTCGGCCCGTCCGGACTCGTCGGCCGGCCGGTGCTGGGTGGAGTCGCTCATGATCTGCGAGCTTAGACGGACCTCGGGAGGATCGTGGGCGGGTGTTCGGGATCCGGGACGCGGTCGCTCCAGCCGCCGGGGACGGAGCGGCCCTGCTGCTCGCGGAAGCGGACGGGGGCGGTGCCGACCCTGCGGGTGAAGAGCCGGGAGAAGTAGGCGGGGTCGTCGTAGCCGACGCGGCGGGCGACGGCGGCGACGGGCAGTTCGGTGGCGGCGAGGAGTTCCTTGGCGCGGCCGAGGCGGACGGTGAGCAGGTAGTCCTTGGGGCTGCACCCGGCGGCGCGGCGGACGGCGGCGCGCAGTTCGGCGGCGGTCATGCCGTGCCGGGCGGCGTGTTCGGCGACGGAGAGCGGCTGGAAGGCGTCGCGGGCGAGGGCGGCGAGGACGGGGTCGCCGTCGGCGTTGATGTCGGCGCGGGCGCGGCGCAGCGCCACGAGGAGTTCGTGGACGGCGGCGCCGGTCTCGACCTCCAGGAGGGGGTTGCCGGGGCGGGCGGCGCGGGCGATGCGGCCGATGGCGGCGCGGGCGGGCGCGGCGTCGGCGAGGGGGACGACGGGCCGGTCGGGTTCGATGTAGCCGAGTTCGGTGTAGGTGGTGGCGGCGGGTCCGGAGAAGTCGACGAAGGCCTCGTCCCAGCCGGTGCCGGGGTCGGCGCCGTAGTGGTGGGGGACGCCGGGGGTGAGCCAGAGGACGGCGGGGGCGGTGACGGCGGTACGGCGCCCGTCGGCGCCCCGGTACCAGCCGCCGCCCGCCGAGACGAGGACGGCCACGTGGTGGTCGAGGGTGCGGGGGCCGACGGTGGGCAGGGTGCCGTGCTGGAGTCCGACGCCGAGGCAGACGAGGCCGAGGCGGTGGTGGACGGGGCTGGGCGTGAAGTAGCGCATCCAGGTGTGGTACATGGCCGGGTGCCTTCCTGACGTCGTCGTCCCCGTGTGTCCCGACGCCTTCCCGACGTCGTCGTCCCCGTGCGTCCGGCGTCTTCCTGACGTCCTAAGGTCCAAACTTCGACGATCTTTGTCCATGGACCGGTCCGCCGCCAGGGGGTGAGGGTGAGGCCATGAGCACGTTCACGGTGGGTGACGAGGACTTTCTGCTCGACGGGCGGCCGGTGCGGCTGCTCTCGGGCGCGCTGCACTACTTCCGGGTGCGCGAGGAGCTGTGGGAGCACCGGCTCGGGATGCTGCGCGCGATGGGCCTCAACTGCGTCGAGACGTACGTCCCCTGGAACCTGTACGCGCCGGAGCCCGGCCGGTACGGGGACGTGGCGGAGCTCGGCCGGTTCCTCGACGCGGTGGCGCGGGCCGGGATGTGGGCGGTGGTGCGGCCGGGGCCGTACATCTGCGCCGAGTGGGAGAACGGCGGGCTCCCGCACTGGCTGACGGGTCCGCTGGGGCGCCGGGTGCGGACCTTCGACCCGGAGTTCCTGGGGCCGGTGGAGTCCTGGTTCCGGCGGCTGCTGCCGCAGGTGGTGGAGCGGCAGGTGGACCGGGGCGGGCCGGTGGTCCTGGTCCAGGTGGAGAACGAGTACGGGAGTTACGGCAGCGACCTGGCGTATCTGGAGTGGCTGGCGGGGCTGCTGCGGGAGTGCGGGGTGAGCGTGCCGCTGTTCACCTCGGACGGGCCGGAGGACCACATGCTGACGGGTGGTTCGGTGCCGGGGGTCCTGGCGACGGCGAACTTCGGCGCGGGGGCCCGGGAGGGGTTCGCGGCGCTGCGGCGGCACCGGCCGTCGGGGCCGCTGATGTGCATGGAGTTCTGGTGCGGCTGGTTCGACCACTGGGGCACGGAGCACACCGTGCGGGACGCGGCGGAGGCGGCGGAGGCGCTGCGGGAGATCCTGGAGTGCGGGGCTTCGGTCAATGTGTACATGGCGCACGGCGGGACGAACCCGGCGGGCTGGGCGGGCGCGAACCGGGCCGGTGACCTGCACGACGGGCCGCTGCGGCCGACGGTGACCTCGTACGACTACGACGCCCCGGTGGACGAGGCGGGGCGGCCGACGGAGAAGTTCTGGCGGTTCCGCGAGGTGCTCGCGCCGTACGCGGAGGGGCCGCTGCCGGAGCCGCCGGAGCCCCCGGCGCGGCTCGCGGCGCCGGTCTCCGGGCGGCTGGACGGCTGGGCGCCGCTCGACGCGGTGCTGGCGGCGCTGGGCGGTCCCGAGCGGGTGGCGCCGGTGCCGCCGACCTTCGAGGAGCTGGGGGTGGACCGGGGTCTGGTCCGCTACCGGGTCGCGGTGCCGGGTCCCCGGCAGCCGTACCCGCTGGGGGTGACGGGGCTGCGGGACCGGGCGGTGGTGTACGTCGACGGGGCTCCGGCCGGGGTCCTCGGGACGGCGGACGGGGAGGACGTGACGCTGGCCGGGCCGGTGGCGGGTCCGGCGGTGGTGGACCTGTGGGTGGAGTCGCTGGGCCGGGTCAACTACGGGCCCCGGCTGGCGGAGCCGAAGGGGATCACCGGCGGGGTGCGCCACGAGCGGCAGTATCTGCACGGGTTCCGGGCCCGGGGGCTGCGGCTCGACGCCTTCTCGGCGGAGGCGGTCGGCGGGGTGCCGTTCGGGCGGGCCGGGGAGGGCGCGGGACCGGGACTGTACCGGGGGCTGACGGAGGTCGCCGGGGCCGGGGACGCGTGGCTGCGGCTGCCGGGCGGGACCCGGGGCTTCGCCTGGGTGAACGGCGTCTGCCTCGGCCGGTACTGGGCGGCCGGGCCGCAGGAGGCCCTGTTCCTGCCGGGCCCGGTGCTGCGGGAGGGCGCGAACGAGGTGTGGGTCCTGGAGCTGGAGGGTGCCGGGGCGGCGACGGTGGAGCTGGACGTGATCGGCTGACGGGCCCTCCGGGCGGGTGGCCGGGGGGGCCGGGGACGGTGTCCGCCGACGCGCAGGGCTCCCGCGGAACCCGGCCCGCCGATCCGTGCTCCTCGCCCGGGTGCCCGGCTCCGCGTCCGGGGACGGCTCCTGCCCGGGTGCCCGGCCCCGCGTCCGGGGACGGCTCCTGCCCGGGTGTACGGGGACGACCGCTCATGCGGCCGTACGGGCGAGGTGGTCCCGTGCGAGGGAGGGCGGTCACCCGGCCCGGTGAGGGGCCTGCGGTCCCCGCAGGGGGCCTCCCCGCGCTCGCAGGCGGGCCCGGTGGGGCCGACGCGGCATGAGGGTGCCCCGGAGCCGAGGGCGCTCCGGGGCACCCGTTTCAGGGCGAGCGGCTACAGCGTGGCCGCGGCCGACGTGATCGCGGCGGCGAAGGTCGAGACCTCCGTATAGACACCGGGATAGCCGGCCCGCGCGCAGCCCTGGCCCCAGCTCACGATGCCGACCTGGATCCAGGCACCGGCGTTGTCCTTGCGGAACATCGGGCCACCGGAGTCACCCTGGCAGGTGTCGGTGCCGCCCTGGCTGTACCCGGCGCAGATCTCCTCGCCGGGGACGAGGTCGGCGCCGTAGGACGTCTGGCAGGAGGCGTCGGAGACGAACGGCACGTTCGCCTTCAGCAGGTACCGCTGCTGCGCCCCGCCCTCGCGGGCCGCGCCCCAGCCGGCGACCGTGAAGGTGCCGCTGTTGTACGCGGTGGTGTCGGCGATCTTCAGGGTGGGCACCGTGGTGATCGGGCTGGCGAGCTTGATGAGCGCCCAGTCCTTGCCCTGGCCGTTGTAGCCGGGCGCCTGGAGGACCTTGGTCGACTTGACCTTGACGGCGCTGGTGCTCTGCAGGTCCACGACACCGGCGGTGGCGGTGATGCTGGTGTTGTTGCCCGAGCCGCTGACGCAGTGGGCGGCGGTGAGCACGACCTGGGGGGAGATCAGCGAGCCGCCACAGCCCATCGACAGCCGGATCATCCAGGGGAACTCGCCCTGGGCGGCGCGGACGCCGCCGACGACGGGGGCGGGAGCCGCGGCCGCGTTGGTGGTGGGCTGGAGGCTGACGGCCGCCAGGACTACGGCGCCGGCCGCGGCCAGCCTCTGGAGTGCGCGGACCATGCGGTTCTGCTTCATGTGCCTGCCTTCTCTCATGGGGGGTGGACCTCCACGGGCGCACTGACATGAGCCCGTCAAGGCATGTCCGGATTATGGACAGGGCGCAACTGGCGCCACAAGGAAGTGTTTTCGGCCAGCCCCGAGGACGGGACCGTACAGTGGGAGGGAGGGGGAAAAGCGGTATGACGCACCGTCAGGAGAGTGATCGGGTCGCCCACGGCTTCCCGCACCGCGCCGCGGTCGGGGCCTCGCTCACCGCGCTCTACCGGCGCCTCTCCCCCGACGGGGTGCACCGCTACCCGTCGAGCGTGCCCGCCGCCGACGTCGCCCTCACCGACGACGAGGACCTCCACCTCGGCGCCCAGCGGGTGGCCAGGACGCTCGTCCGGCACCTGCGGCTGCCCGAGGCCCGCATGGTGGTCGGCTTCCGGACCATGGAGCACGCGGCGACCGTCGAGCTGACCGCGGGACCCGAGTACTTCGTCGAGCTCAACGACCGGTTCAGGACCCGCCGCCGGGACATCGGCGCGGCCCTCGCCCACGAGATCACCCACGTCCTGCTGCACCGGCTCGGCCTGGGCTTCCCCGGCACCGCCGAGAACGAGATCCTCACCGACGTCACCACCTCCTACCTGGGCGCGGGCTGGCTCCTCCTCGACGCCTACCGGCGGGACGGGGTGGAGAGCCAGAAGCTCGGCTACCTCACCCCGGAGGAGTTCGGGTACGTCCTGGCCAAACGGGCCGAGCTGTTCGGCGAGGACCCCTCCCCCTGGTTCACCAGCGCCGTCGCGTACGAGGCGTGGACCCGGGGCAGGACCGAGGCCGCCCGGGAGCGGACCGCGCCGCCGCTCGCCGGGGCGGGCTGGGCCGCCGCCCGCCGGTACGCCTGGGAGCGGCGCAGGGGGCGGGCCGGGGAGGACGCCCCGTACGCCTTCCACGACGGTGCCCCGGCGGGTGCCGTCTCCTTCTCCTGTCCGGTCTGCCGCCAGCGCCTGCGCGTCCCGGCGGGCCGGGCGCTGCGGGCCCGCTGCGCGGTCTGCCGGACGGTCCTGGAGTGCGCGGGCTGACCGCCGTCCCGCAACCGATTTGCGCCGGGGCCCGACGACGGGTCAGGGTCGGCCCATGAGCACGCTGTTCGACGCGATCCTGGACGGGGACGAGGACGGGGTCGTACGCGCCCTGCGGGAAGGGGCCGGACCCGACTCCCGGGAGGACGGTGAGACCGCCCTGTACCGGGCTGCCGTCGGCGACGAGGCCGGAATCGTACGGATCCTGCTCGCCGCCGGGGCCGATCCCGGCCGGGACAGCGGCGAGGACGGCGGGGACCTGCCACTGTGCGGCGCGGCCTGCGGCGGGCACGCCGAGGTCGTCCGCGCCCTGCTCGCGGCGGGCGCGGCGGCCGACCAGGAGGAGGCCTACGGCTTCACGGCCCTCGCCTGGGCCCTGCGGCTCGGGCACGCCGACACCGCCCGGGTGCTCCTGGAGCACGGCGCCGACCCCGACCGGCCGGGACCCGACGGGGTCCTCCCGCTCGTCGCCGCCGCCCGGCGCGGCTCCACCGGCTGCGTACGGGCGCTCCTCGACCACGGGGCCGCGGCCCGGGAGGCCGCGCTGCGGGAGGCGCGGCGCTGGATCGGCGCGGACATCGCGGCCGAGCTGCGGCGCGGTCTCGTCGCGGGCCACGACGGCGGGGAGACCTACGAGGCCGTCGTCCGGCGGGTCCGGGAGGACGGCGGGCTGACGGTCGTCGTCGAGCTGCTGCGGGAGGACGGCGCGCCGGGCCGCGGCGACGACCGGCACACCGGGCACGCGGCCATCGCCACGCTCCTGGAGGCGGCGCTGGGGCTGCGCACCCCGCACGAGGAGCTGGCCGCGCGGGCGCTGCGCTGCGGTGAGCCGGAGTTCGACGACTGGACGACGGCGGTGGCCGAGCTGACGGCCCGCGCCGACGAGGAGACGTTCGTGACGGCGGCGGCCTGGTGCGCCTACCGCGATCCGTTCCGGCGCGCGCTCGGCGCGCAGGTCCTCGGCGCCCTGCCGGGCTTCGCGGCGGGCGCGGTGCCGGTGCTGCGGCGGCTCGCGGCGGAGGCGTCCGGCCCGGCGCGGGAGCCCGCCCTTTCGGTGGTGACGGCCCTCGGCACCTGCGCCGAGCCGTCGGCCGTGCCCGAACTCCTGGCGCTCGCCGGGCATCCCGATCCGGTGGTACGGCGCTCGGTGGCGGGGGCGCTCGCCGGGATCGTGCCCGCCGGGCACGTCGAGGCGCTGGGGGTGCTGCTCGCGCTGAGCCGGGACGGCGACGCGCGGGTACGGGACTGGGCGACGCTCGCCCTCGCCGAACTGCCCGACGACACCCCGCTCGTACGGGAGGGGCTCGCGGAGCGGCTCGCCGACGGTGACCCGGAGACGGCGGCGGAGGCGGCGCGCGGGCTCGCGATCCGCCAGGACCCGCGCGCCGTGGACGCCCTGGCCTCGGTCCTCGCGGACGGCGACCCGGAGGGCCCGGCCCGCGAGACGGCCCTGGCGGCCCTGGAGTACCTCCACGACCCCCGGGTCAGGACCCGTCTGGAGTGGATGCGGCCCCGACGCTCCTGAAGGACCGGGGCGGGGGCGGTCACCCGGGCGTCCGGCCGGACCCCGGGGAGGCCCGGGATCTCCGGGTCGCCCCGCGAGGAACCCGGGAGGGCGCGGGGCGGTACACCACGACCCGATCCCGGGCTCCGGGCTCCGGGCTGCGGGCTCCGGGGAGCGACCGCCCGGTGGTCGGAAGGGTGCTCAGCCTCCGTACACCGGGTGTGGTGGTGTCGCCGTCGTCAGGAGGCGGCGGGCCGTCTCGCCCGCCTCCGCCGGGGTGCGGCGGGCGCCCTTGTCCGCCGTGGGGCCCGGACGCCAGCCCTCCATGACGGTGAGGCGCCCGCCCTCGGCCTCGAAGACCCGGCCGGTCACGCCCTCCGACGCGGCCGATCCCAGCCACACCACCAGCGGCGACACGTCCTCGGGCAGCGCGTCGAGGCCCTGGAAGACCTGTTCGGTCATCCGGGTCCTGGCCGCCGGGGCGACCGCGTTGACCTGCACCCCGTACCGGGCCAGTTCCGCCGCCGCGACCAGGGTGAGGCCGACGATCGCGGCCTTGGCGGCGGTGTAGTTGCCCTGTCCGACACTGCCGAGCAGCCCCGCGCCCGAGGTGGTGTGGACGATCCGGGCCACCGGGGTCCGACCCGCCTTCGCCTCCGCCCGCCAGTGCGCGGCGGCGTGCCGCAGCGGCAGGAAGTGGCCCTTGGCGTGGACCCGCATGACGGCGTCCCAGTCGTCCTCCTCCAGGTTGACCAGCATCCGGTCGCGGAGGAAGCCCGCGTTGCTGACAAGGGTGTCGAGCCGTCCGTAGGCGTCGAGGGCGGCGGCGACCAGGGAGGCGGCGCCCTCGCCGGTCGCGATGTCCCCGCCGTGGGCGACGGCCTCGCCGCCCAGGGCCCTGATCTCCTCCGCGACCGCCGCCGCCGGGCTGTCGGGTCCGGGGCGTCCGTCGAGGCCGACCCCCAGGTCGTTGACGACGACCCGGGCGCCCTCGGCGGCGAAGGCGAGCGCGTGCGCCCGGCCGAGCCCCCGGCCCGCCCCGGTCACGACGACGACCCGGCCGTCGCACAGCCCCGGACCCGTGGCCCTGTCCGGGGCCGCGTCCGTACCGACGTCCCCGCCCGTACCCGTACCCGTGTCCGTACCGATGTCCATGTCAGCTCTCCTTGTTCGCGGTCGCGGCGTCGAGGAAGGCGGGGCGTTCGCCGCCCCCGTGCACGAGGAGCGAGGCTCCCGAGACGTAGGCGGCCCGGCCGGAGGCGAGGAAGACGGCGGCCTCCCCGATCTCGTCGGGTTCGGCGAGCCTGCCGAGCGGTACGGTCCGGGCGACGGCGGCGATCCCGGCCGCGTCGCCGTAGTGCAGGGCGGACAGCTCGGTCCGCACCATGCCGAGGACGAGGGTGTTGACCCGTACCTCGGGGGCCCATTCGACCGCCATCGAGCGGGCCAGGTTCTCCAGGCCCGCCTTGGCCGCGCCGTAGGCGGCGGTGCCGGGGGACGGGCGGCCGCCGCTGACGCTGCCGATCATGACGACCGCGCCGCGCGAGGCCCTGAGCAGCGGGTGGGCGGCGAGGCTGACGACGAGGGGCGCGGTGAGGTTGAGCGCGAGCACGCGCGCGTGGCGCTCGGCCCCCCCTTCGCCCAGGGGCCGGTACGGGCTGCCGCCCGCGTTGTTGACGAGGGCGTCGAGCCGTCCGTACCGCGCGGCGAAGGCGGTGAAGAACTCCTGTACGGCGGCGGGTTCCCGCAGGTCGAGCGGGTGGAAGTCGGCGGCCCTGCCCGCCGCTTCGACCGGTGCGTCCGGGGGTCTGCGGGCGCAGACGGCGACCCGGGCCCCGGCCCGCAGGAAGGCGCGGGCGATGCCCGCCCCGACGCCCCGGGTGCCGCCGGTGACGAGCGCGACCCTCCCGTCCAGCTCCATCGGCTGCTACCTTCCTCCTCAAGAGTTACCTAACAAACGTTTGGTGGAAAGGTAGCTGATCCGCCCATGGGTGTCTGCACCTCTCGCCCCGCTCCCGGCGTGGCCCTGGTCACCGTCGACTTCCCACCCGTCAACGCCCTGCCCGTCAAGGGCTGGTACGCGCTCGCCGACGCGGTCCGCACCGCCGGGCGCGATCCCGAGGTCCGCTGTGTCGTCCTGGCCGCCGAGGGCCGCGGCTTCAACGCGGGCGTCGACATCAAGGAGTTGCAGCGCGATCCCGGGCACACCGCCCTGATCGGCGCCAACAGCGGCTGCGCCGAGGCCTTCGCCGCCGTGTACGCGTGCGAGGTCCCGGTCGTCGCGGCGGTCGCCGGACACTGCCTCGGCGGGGGCGTCGGCCTCGTCGGGAACGCCGACGCGATCGTCGCCGCCGACGACGCCGTCTTCGGGCTGCCCGAACTGGACAGGGGCGCGCTCGGCGCCGCCACCCATCTCGCCCGGCTGGTGCCGCAGCATCTGATGCGGACGCTCTACTACACCGCGCGGACCGTGACCGCCGCCGAACTGCGGGCCCACGGCTCGGTGTGGGAGGTCGTCCCCCGGGCCGGTCTCCTCGAAGCGGCCCTCGCCCTCGCCGGGGAGATCGCCGCCAAGGACGGGGGCCTGCTGCGGCTCGCCAAGGCGGCGCTCAACGGCATCGACCCCGTGGACGTGCGGCGCAGCTACCGCTTCGAGCAGGGCTTCACCTTCGAGGCCAACCTCAGCGGGGTCGCCGACCGGGTCCGCGATTCCTTCGGCAAGGAGAACTCCCCGTGACCGACAAGACCATGACCCCGGAGGAGGTCGTCGGCCGGCTCCGCTCCGGCATGACGGTCGGGATCGGCGGCTGGGGCTCCCGGCGCAAGCCGATGGCCCTGGTGCGAGCACTGCTCCGGTCCGAGATCACCGATCTCACGGTGGTGTCGTACGGCGGCCCGGACGTCGGCCTGCTCGCGGCGGCGGGCCGGATGCGGCGGCTCGTCGCCCCCTTCGCCACCCTGGACTCCATCCCCCTCGAACCCCACTTCCGGGCCGCCCGCGAGCAGGGCCGGATCGCGATGACCGAGTACGACGAGGCCATGTTCATGTGGGGGCTGCACGCCGCCGCCAACCGGCTGCCCTTCCTGCCCGTCCGGGCCGGACTCGGCTCCGACGTGATGCGGGTCAACCCGGAGCTGCGGACCGTCACCTCCCCGTACGCCGACGGGGAGGAGTTCGTCGCCGTCCCCGCCCTGCGCCTCGACGCGGCCCTCGTCCACGTCAACCGCGCCGACCGGCTCGGCAACGGCCAGTACCTGGGCCCCGACCCCTACTTCGACGACCTGTTCTGCGAGGCCGCCGACACCGCGTACGTCTCCTGCGAGCGGATCGTCGACCGCTTCGGCCCCGGCACCGTGCCCCAGACCCTCCTGGTGAGCCGTCACAGCGTCACCGGGGTCGTGGAGACCCCGAACGGCGCCCACTTCACCTCCTGCGTCCCCGACCACGACCGCGACGAACCGTTCCAGAAGCTCTACGCCACCACCCCCTGGCCCGAGTTCGCCGCCCGCTTCCTGTCCGGCAAGACCGAGGACGACTACCAGGCCGCCGTCCGCGCCTGGCACGACGAGCGCGAGGAGCAGCGGTGACCAGCCGAGCCGAGTACTGCGTGATCGCCTGCGCCGAGGCCTGGCGCGACAACGGCGAGGTCCTCGCCAGCCCCATGGGGCTCGTCCCCTCCTTCGGGGCCCGTCTCGCCCGGCGCACCTTCTCCCCCGACCTCCTCCTCACCGACGGCGAGGCCCTGCTCGTCGGCCCCGAGGGGGAGCCCGAGGGCTGGCTGCCGTACCGCAGGCACCTGACCATGGTCACCGGCGGCAGGCGGCACGTGATGATGGGCGCCAGCCAGATCGACCGGTACGGCAACCAGAACATCTCCTGCGTCGGCGACTGGGAACGGCCCGCCCGCCAGCTCCTGGGGGTGCGCGGGGCGCCCGTGAACACCCTCAACAACCCGGTGAGCTACTGGATACCGAAGCACTCGCGCCGGGTCTTCGTCGAGCGCGTCGACATGATCTGCGGTGTCGGGTACGACCACGCCGTCGGCCCGTACCACCGGCTCCCCCGGGTCGTCACCGACCTCGCCGTCCTCGATTTCGAGACCCCCGACCGCTCCATGCGGCTCGTCTCCGTCCACCCCGGCAGCACCGTCGCCGAGGTCCGGGCGGCCACCGGCTTCGCGCTCACCGCCGACGACGACGTCCCGTACACCCGCGAACCCACCGACGGGGAACTGCGGCTGATCCGGGAGGTCATCGACCCGCGCGGGCTGCGGGACCGGGAGGTCGCGCCCCGATGAGGACCGCCCTCACCGAACTCACCGGCGTCCGCCATCCGATCGTGCAGACCGGCATGGGGTGGGTCGCGGGTCCCCGGCTCGTCTCCGCCACCGCGAACGCGGGCGCCCTCGGCGTCCTCGCCTCCGCCACCATGACCACGGACCAGCTGCGCGCCGCCGTCCGCGAGGTGCGCTCCCGCACCGACCGGCCCTTCGGGGTCAATCTGCGCGCGGACGCGGGCGACGCACGCGAGCGGGTCCGGATCATCGTGGACGAGGGCGTACGGGTCGCCTCCTTCGCCCTCGCGCCGACCCGCGACCTGATCGCCGAGCTGAAGGACGCGGGGGTCGTCGTGATCCCCTCGGTCGGCGCCCGGCGGCACGCCGAGAAGGTCGCGGGCTGGGGCGCGGACGCGGTCCTCGTCCAGGGCGGCGAGGGCGGCGGTCACACCGGCGAGGTCGCCACCGGGGTGCTGCTGCCGCAGGTGGTCGACGCCGTCGGCATCCCGGTGATCGCGGCGGGCGGCTTCCGCGACGGACGCGGGCTGGTGGCCGCGCTCGCCCACGGGGCGGCGGGCATCGCCATGGGCACCCGGTTCCTGCTGACCTCCGACTCGACCGTGCCGGACGCCGTCAAGGCCCGCTATCTGGCCGCCACCGTCCAGGACGTCACCGTCACCACCGCCGTGGACGGACTGCCGCACCGGATGCTCCGCACCGAGCTCGTGGCGTCCCTGGAGAACGCGGGACGGGCCCGCTCCCTGGTCCGGGCGGTACGGCGGGCTGCGGGCTTCCGCCGTCTCTCCGGGCTCTCCTGGCCCGCGATGGTCCGCGACGGGCTCGCCCTGCGGCACGGCAAGGACCTGACCTGGAGCCAGGTGCTGCTCGCCGCGAACACCCCGATGCTGCTGCGGGCGTCGATGGTCGAGGGCCGTACGGACCTGGGCGTGATGGCCGCCGGGCAGGTCGCGGGCCTGATCGACGACCTGCCGAGCTGCGCGGAACTGGTCGACCGGATCATGGCCGAGGCGGACGAGGTGCTGCGGGCGCTGCCGCGCCCGGACCCCGCCCCGGACCGGGCCTGAACCGTCCCTCCCCCACCCGGGGGCCACCCGGCCCGTGGGGAGGGGCCGGGGAGGGGCCCGTCCCGGCGCGTACGGAACGCGTGAGGGCCCGGCGCGCCGGATGCGCGCCGGGCCCTCACCGGTGGGTCGTCCCTACGGGTGGGTCGTGTCTACGACCGTCCCTACGGGTGGGTCGTGCCTACGAGTCGGACTGCCTCGGCCGGGAGGGCCGGGAGCCGCCGGCGGCGCCGCGCGAGCGGCCCGTGCCCGTGGCCGGGCGTCCACCGCGTCCCGTACCGGCCGCCGCGGACGCGCCGCGCCCGCCGCCCGTACCGGAGGTGCGGCCGCCGCCCGTACCCCGTCCCGTGCCCCCGGCGGAACCGGAGGTGCGGCCGGTGGCCGCGCCGGAACCGCCGGTGCCACCGGTGGCGGGGCGACGGCGACGACGGTTGCCGGAAGCGGCACCGCCCGCGCCGCCGGAGCCCGCGGGCCTGCGCGGCGGGGTCGGCTGCGGGGTCTCGATGACGATCGGGACGCCCGAGGGCTCCCGCGCGCCGGTCAGCTCGGCGAGCTGCTCGTCGCTGGACTTGATCTGCGCGGTCCGGGGGCTGATGCCCGCGTTCGTCATCAGACGGCCCATGTCGCGCTTCTGCTCGGGCAGCACCAGGGTGAAGACGCTGCCGGACTCACCGGCACGGGCCGTGCGGCCGCCCCGGTGCAGATAGTCCTTGTGGTCCATCGGCGGGTCCACGTTCACGACCATGTCGAGGTCGTCGACATGGATGCCGCGCGCCGCCACGTTCGTCGCGACGAGCGCGGTGACCTGCCCGTTCTTGAACTGGTCCAGGGTCCGGTTGCGCTGCGGCTGCGAACGGCCGCCGTGCAGTCCGGAGGCCCGTACGCCGTTGGCGAGGAGCCGCTTGACCAGCCGGTCGACGGACCGCTTGGTGTCCAGGAAGAGGATGGTCCGGCCGTCGCGGGCCGCGATCCGCAGCGTGACGGCCTTCTTGTCGGTCTCGTCCATCACGTACAGGACGTGGTGCTCCATGGTGGTGACCGCACCGGCCGACGGGTCGACGGAGTGCACGACCGGGTCGTCGAGGAACATCTTGACCAGCCGGTCGATGTTCCGGTCGAGGGTGGCCGAGAACAGCAGCCGCTGCCCGCCCGGCTCGACCTGCTTCAGGAGCTTCGTGACCTGCGGCAGGAAGCCCATGTCGGCCATCTGGTCGGCCTCGTCGAGGACGGTCACGGCGACCTGGTCGAGACGGCAGTCGCCGCGCTCGATCAGGTCGTGGAGACGGCCGGGGGTGGCGATGAGGACCTCGACGCCGCGCCGCAGCGCGGAGGACTGGCGGGTGATCGACATGCCGCCGACGACCGTGGCGATCCGCAGCCGCAGCGGGTTGGCGTACGGGGTGAGCGCGTCGGTCACCTGCTGGGCCAGCTCGCGGGTGGGCACCAGGACCAGGGCGAGCGGCGCGGTCGGCTCGGCACGGCGGCCCGCCGTCCGGCCGAGG
Source organism: Streptomyces sp. NPDC087215 (assembly GCF_044744885.1). Taxonomy (NCBI): domain Bacteria; kingdom Bacillati; phylum Actinomycetota; class Actinomycetes; order Kitasatosporales; family Streptomycetaceae; genus Streptomyces; species Streptomyces sp. NPDC087215. The sequence continues at coordinate 811,198 of NZ_JBIUZD010000002.1, read as the reverse complement.
AGCGCGAGCCCGAAGGCGAGGGTCTTGCCGGAGCCGGTACGGCCCCGGCCCAGCACGTCACGGCCCGCCAGCGAGTTCGGCAGGGTCGCGGCCTGGATCGGGAACGGCTCCGTGACCCCCTGCTCGCCCAGGGTCCGCAGCAGCGCCTCGGGCATGTCGAGGTCGGCGAAGGCGGCCACCGGCGGGAGCGCGGGCGTCACCGTCTCCGGCGGCGTGAACTCGCTGGGCGGCGGGGGCGCCGTGGGACGGCGGCCGCCGCGGGAGGCCTTCGGCTGGGACGTGGAATTCGCCCGGTCGGGGCGGGGGCTGCGCTTGCGGGGGCGCTCGGAGCGGGTCATGCGTGCCTTTCTGGCCGGTGCTCGCGGCACAGCCGGGGCCCGCACCCTGCAGGTGCGGGCCCCGGCTGTGTCACCCGGAACACGCGACACGAGCCCCGGACGTCTCTACCGGAACAATAGTGCGCCTCGGGACCTTCCCGCCCCGCCCGCCCGATGCCCGGACGGATCGCACCTGACCAGGACGGTGCGACGTGGGCGAGGTCACACGTCCGGGGCGGTCACACACCGTCGGGGACCCGTCACGGGCGGTCGGCCAGGAGGTGTCGCGGCCCGTCGCGGGCGGTCGGTCCCGGGGTGTCGCGGCCCGTCGGTACCGGGGGTGGCCGCCGCCCGTCCCGGGCCCGCGCCACGACCTCTTCCCACGGGCGGTCCGGCCGCCCTCAGAGCCGTTCGACGATCGTCACGTTCGCCTGGCCGCCGCCCTCGCACATGGTCTGGAGGCCGTACCGGCCGCCCGTGCGCTCCAGCTCGTGGAGGAGGGAGGTCATCAGCCGCGCCCCGGTCGCGCCGAGGGGGTGGCCGAGGGCGATGGCGCCGCCGTTGACGTTGACCCGGCCGGGGTCGGCGCCGGTCTCCTTGAGCCAGGCGAGGACGACCGGCGCGAAGGCCTCGTTGATCTCGACCAGATCGATGTCGTCGATGGTGAGCCCGGTCTTCTTGAGGGCGTGGGCGGTCGCCGGTATCGGCGCGGAGAGCATCCGGATGGGGTCCTCGCCCCGGGCGGAGAGGTGGTGGATCCGGGCCCGGGGGGTGAGCCCGTGCTCCCGTACGGCCCGCTCGCTCGCCAGCAGGAGCATGGCGGCGCCGTCGGAGACCTGGGAGGAGCAGGCGGCGGTGATGGTGCCGCCCTCGACGACGGGCCGCAGTCCGGCCATCTTCTCGGCGCTGGTGTCCCGGCGGGGCCCTTCGTCGACGGTGACCTCCCCGTAGGCCACGGTCTCCCGGGCGAAGCGGCCCGCGTCGATCGCGCGGAGCGCCCGCCGGTGCGAGCGCAGGGCGAACTCCTCCTGGTCGCGGCGGGTGATCCGCCACTTCTCGGCGATCAGCTCGGCGCCGTGGAACTGGTTGACGGGCGCGTCGCCGTACCGGGCGCGCCAGCCCTCGCTGCCGTGGAAGGGGCCGCCGGTGAGGCCGAGGGGTTCGGCGGCCTGCCGGGAGGCGAAGGCGATGGGGATCATCGACATGTTCTGGACGCCGCCCGCGACGACCAGGTCCTGGGTGCCGGAGAGGACCGCCTGGGCGGCGAAGTGCACCGCCTGCTGGGAGGAGCCGCACTGCCGGTCGACGGTGACGCCGGGGACCTCCTCGGGGAGTCCGGCGGCCAGCCAGGCCGTGCGGGCGATGTCGCCCGCCTGCGGTCCGACGGTGTCGAGGCAGCCGAGGACGACGTCGTCGACGGCCGCCGGGTCGATGCCCGCGCGGGCGACGAGCTCCTTCAGCGCGTGGGCGCCGAGGTCGGCCGGGTGCACGGCGGCGAGGCCGCCCCCCCGGCGGCCGACGGGGGTGCGGACCGCTTCGACGATGTAGGCCTCGGGCATGGCGACTCCTCCGGTGGGACGGCTGGGTCCGCCCGATCGTCCTGGTCGGATCAGGCGGGGTGTCCGGTGCGTACGGCGATCCCGTCCAGGACCATCGACAGGTACTGGCGGGCGATCTCCTCGGGGCTGTGCAGTCCGCCCGGCCGGTACCAGGAGGCGGCGACCCAGACGGTGTCGCGGACGAACCGGTAGGTGAGGCGGACGTCGAGGTCGGCGCGGAAGGCCCCGGAGGCGACGCCGCGCTCCAGGGTGCCGAGCCAGGCCTTCTCGAACTTGCGCTGCGAGTCGGTGAGGTAGTGGAAGCGGGGCTGGTCGGTGAGGTGCCGGGACTCCTTCTGGTAGATGGCGACGGCGGCGCGGTGCCGGTCGATCTCCCGGAAGGACTCGGTGACGAGGGCCTCGATGGTCTCGCGGGGGCCGAGTCCGGCGTCGAGGACGGTGTCGTACCCCTGCCAGAGTTCGGTCAGGAAGGTGGAGAGGATCTCGTCGAGCATCGACTCCTTGGAGTCGAAGTGGTAGTAGAGGCTGCCGGCGAGCATTCCGGCGGCGTCCGCGATCTTGCGGACGGTGGTGGCGTTGTATCCCTGGGCGGCGAAGACCTCGGCGGCGGTGTCGAGCAGTTCGCGGCGCCGTTCGGGCGCGGCAGCGTTCATCTGCTTCTTCCTGCCGGTGGTCGGCCCGCCCTCGTCGCCCCGGTCGCCGCGATCCCTGCGGTCGCTCCGGTCGCTCCGGTCGCTCGTCGGCTGGTTCTTCTTGTCGGTGGTCGGCACGCTTCCATTCTGGTCCTACGGGTGCTGGCTGCTGACGGAGACCGTCTCGCCGGTCATGTAGGAGGAGTAGCCGGAGGCGAGGAAGACGATGACGTTGGCGACCTCCCAGGGTTCGGCGTGGCGTCCGAAGGCCTCCCGCCCGGTGAGCTCGTCGAGGAGTTCGGCGGTGGTGACCTTGGCCAGGTGGGGGTGGAGGGCGAGGGACGGGGAGACGGCGTTGACGCGGACGCCGTAGGCGGCGGCCTCGACGGCGGCGCAGCGGGTGAGGGCCATGACCCCGGCCTTGGCGGCGGCGTAGTGGGCCTGTCCCGCCTGGGCGCGCCAGCCGACGACGGAGGCGTTGTTGACGACGACGCCTCCGGTGCCGGAGTCGCGGTAGCGGCGGAGGGCGGCGCGGACGCAGCGGAAGGTGCCGCCGAGGGTGACGTCGAGGACGCGGTCCCACTGCTCGTCGGTCATGTCGACGAGCTCGGCGGTGCCGCCGAGTCCGGCGTTGTTGACGAGGACGTCGAGGCGTCCGTGGAGGCGTACGGCGGTGTCGAGGAGGGCCTGGACCTGGGTCTCGTCGGTGACGTCGCAGGGCTGGGCGGCGACGGCCCCGGGGCCGAACTCGGCGGCGAGGGCGGTCTCGGTCTCCTTGAGGCGCCGGGTGTGGGCGTCGCTGAGGAGGACGCGGGCGCCCTCTTCGAGGAGGCGGCGGGCGGTGGCGCCGCCGATCCCGGCTCCGGCGGCGGCGGTGACGACGGCGGTGCGGCCGGTGAGGAGGCCGTGGCCGGGTTCGTAGGGGGGCGGGGGCTGTCTCGGGGTCACGGCTGCGGCTCCTTCGGGAGGCCGAGCACCCGCTCGGCGATGATGTTCCGCTGGATCTCGCTGGACCCGGCGTAGACGGTGTCGGCGCGGGAGAAGAGGAACAGGCGCTGCCGGTCGTCGAGTTCGTAGGGGGCGGCGGTGGCGAGGGCGGCGGCGGGGCCGCCGATCTCCAGGGCGAGTTCGCCGAGGTCGCGGTGCCAGTGGGACCAGCCGAGCTTGGCGGCGGAGGGGTCGGTGCCGCGCAGGGCTCCGGCGCGCAGGGCTTCGAGTCCGGCCCAGGCGCGGACGAGCCGGTCGCGGAGGGCGGGGTCGGCGGCGGCGCCGTTGCGGCGGGCGAGGGCGACGAGGGCGTCGAGTTCGCGGCGGAAGCCGACCTGCTGGCCGAGGGTGGAGACGCCCCGCTCGTAGCCGAGGGTGGCCATGGCGATCCGCCAGCCGTCGCCGGGGGCGCCGACGACATGGGCGGCTTCGGTGGTGGCGCCGTCGAAGAAGACCTCGTTGAACTCGCTGGTGCCGGTGAGCTGGACGATGGGCCGGATGTCGACGCCGGGCTGGTCCAGCGGGACGAGGAGGTAGGAGAGTCCGGCGTGCCGCCGGGAGCCGGGGGTGGTGCGGGCGAGGACGAAGCACCACTGGGCCTCGTGGGCGAGGGAGGTCCAGATCTTCTGGCCGTGCACCACCCACCGGCCGTCCTCCAGGGTGGCGCGGGTGCGGACGGCGGCGAGGTCGGAGCCCGCGTCGGGTTCGCTGTAGCCCTGGCACCAGAGTTCCCGGGCGGCGCGGACCTGGGGCAGGAAGCGGGCCTTCTGTTCCTCGGTGCCGTGGTCGATGAGGGTGGGGCCGAGGAGCTGCTCGCCGATGTGGTTGACGCGGGCGGGGGCGTCGGCGAGGGCGTACTCCTCGTGGAAGGCGATCTGCTGCTCGATGCTCGCGCCGCGTCCGCCGTACTTCTCGGGCCAGCCGACGCAGGTCCAGCCGTGGTCGGCCATGTGCCGTTCCCAGGCGAGCCGTTCGGCGAAGACCTCATGCTCGCGGCCGGGTCCGCCGCGGCCCCTGAGGGCGCCGAAGGAGCCGCTGAGGTGGGTCTTCAGCCAGCCCCGTATCTCCGTCCGGAACTTCTCGACGCTGCTCATGGCCGTACGTTAACCTACCAAACACTTGTTAGGGAACGGGTGAGGGCGGGGTGACCGATGGACCTCTCGTGCACACGGGCCGAGGAGGAGTTCCGGGCGGAGGCGCGGGAGTGGCTGCGGGCGCGGGTGCCCGCCGTCCCGCTGCCCTCCCTGGAGACGGCCGAGGGCTTCGCCGCCCATCGCGCCTGGGAGGCCGAACTGGCCGCCGCCCGCTGGTCGGTGGTCTCCTGGCCCGAGGAGTACGGGGGCCGGGGCGTCGGCCTCGACCGGTGGCTGGCCTTCGAGGAGGAGTACTGGGCGGCGGAGGCGCCCGGCCGGGTCTCGCAGAACGGCGTGCAGCTCCTCGCCCCCACCCTCTTCGACCACGGCACCGAGGAGCAGCGGGCCCGGGTGCTGCCGTCGATGGCGACCGGCGCGACGGTGTGGGCGCAGGCGTGGTCGGAGCCCGGGGCCGGGTCCGATCTGGCGGCGCTCACCTCCCGGGCGGTGCGCGCGGACGGCGGCTGGCTGCTGTCCGGGCAGAAGACCTGGTCGTCCCGGGCCGCCTTCGCCGACCGGGCCTTCGGCATCTTCCGCAGCGACCCGGCGGCGGCGCCGCACCGGGGGCTCACCTACCTGATGTTCGATCTGCGGGCGCCGGGCGTGACAGTGCGGCCCATCGGCAGGCTCGACGGGAAACCGGCCTTCGCCGAGCTGTTCCTCGACGAGGTCTTCGTCCCCGACGAGGACGTGATCGGGGAGCCGGGGCAGGGCTGGCGGATCGCGATGTCCACCACCGGCAACGAGCGCGGTCTGATGCTCCGCTCCCCCGGCCGCTTCCTCGCCGCCGCCGACCGGCTCGTCGGGCTGTGGCGGGCGGAGGGCGATCCGGCGGACTCGGCGCTGCGGGACCGGGTGGCGGACGCGGTGATCGGGGCGCGGGCGTACCGGCTGTTCACGGCGGGCGCGGCGGCCCGGCTCGCGGCGGGCGCCCCGGCGGGGGCGGAGTCCAGCCTCAACAAGGTCTTCTGGTCGGAGTACGACCTGGCGCTGCACGAGACGGCGCTCGATCTCCTTGGCGCGGAGGGCGAACTGGCGGACGGGCCGTGGGCGGAGGGGTACGTCTTCGCCCTCGCGGGCCCGCTGTACGCGGGGACGAACGAGATCCAGCGCGACATCATCGCCGAGCGGCTGCTCGGCCTCCCGAAGGGGCGCCGCTGATGGCCTTTCTGCCGACCGGTGAGCAGCGGGCGTTCGTCCGCTCGCTGGACGCGATGCTCGGCGCCTCGGACACTCCGGCGGCGGTCCGCGCCTGGGCGGGCGGCGATCCGGGGCCGGGCCTGGCCGTGTGGGGGCGGCTCGCGGAGGCGGGGGTGTGGGCGCTCGCGGTGCCGGAGGCGTACGAGGGGGTGGGGCCGCTCCCGGTGGAACTCGCGCACGCCTTCGTGGAGTTGGGGCGGCACGCGGTGCCGGGTCCGGTGGCGGAGACGGTCGCGGCGGCGGCCCTGCTCGGCGAGCTGGCCCGGCGGGGCGCGCCGGACCCGGCGAAGCGGCTGCTGCCCGCGCTGGCCTCGGGCGGGCGGACCGCGACGCTGGCGCTGGCGGACGCCGGGACGGGCCGGGTGCCGCGCGCCCTCGACGCGGACCGGGCGGATCTCGTCCTGGTCGTGCGGGGCGAGGAGCTGTGGCGGGCGCCGGGTCACGGGCCGGTCCGGGTCTCCGCCGACCCGGCCCGCAGGCTCGCCCGGCCCGCGCCGGGCGGGGAACTCCTCGCGGAGGGCCCGGCGGTGACGGCGGCGGCGCACCGCGCCCGGCGGTGGGCGGCGCTGGCGACGGCCGCGCAGTCGCTCGGCGTGGGGCTCGCGCTGCTGGACAGGACGGTGGAGTACGCCCTCGGGCGCACCCAGTTCGGGGCCTCGATCGGCACGTTCCAGGCGGTCAAGCACCGCCTGGCCGACACGCTGCTCGCCCTGGAGTTCGCCCGGCCGCTGCTGTTCGGGGCCGCGGTGGGCCTGGCGACGGCGGAACGGGAGGACGGGTGGTGGGGGGCGGCGGAGGGCGCGGCCGGACCGGCGCCCGCCGCCGGGTCCGGGCTCACCGTGGACGGGGAGCTGGCCGCGGCGAAGGTGGCCGCGGGCGAGGCGGGGTACGCGGCGGCCCGTACCGCCCTCCAGATCCACGGCGCGATCGGCTACACCGAGGAGCTGGACCTGTCCCTGTGGCTGCGCAAGGCCCGGCCGCTGCGGGACGCCTGGGGCGACCCGGCGTCCTGCCGGGCCGCCGTCCTGGACGCGTACCGGGGCACGGGCGCATGACTCCAGGCGCCGGGTCATGGCTCCCGGCGCGGCGGCGACTCGTCGTTGCCGCGCCGCAGGGTCCGCGCCGGACGCCCCGGGGTCCAGACCCGCACGACCAGCTCCTCGCCCTCGACCCGGGTCCGTACGACCTCGGACGGCTCCACCCGGAAGAGGTGGAACGGCTGGGGCGCGCCCGCCTCGGCCGCGTACCGGGCCAGGGCTCCGGGGTCGGTGATCTCGACGGCGCGTCCGGAGATCCGGACGTCCCCGCCGCCCATGCCCGTGCCGTCGCCGGGGTTGGCGAGCAGCGAGAGCCTCGGATCGCGGCGCAGGTCGAGGGCCTTGCGGGAGTTCGGCATCATGCCGAGCCACAGCTCGCCGTCGCGGAAGTCCGCCTCGATGCCGCTGAGCCGGGGCGAGCCGTCGGCGCGGAGGGTGGCGAGGGCGTGGTGGGTGTACTGCCCGAAGCGCTCGCGGACGGTCGTGGCGAAGTCGGGTTCGGCTGCCTCGAAGGACGGCCAGGTGGTGGTGTGTCCGGTGTCTCCCATGCGCCCAGGGAACACCGGATACCCGACATCTCCTGTCCGGATTGCTCAGGATTGCTCCGGACGCGCCCCGAGACCACCGCCTCAGGAGGTGGCGACGCGCTCCGCCTGGCTGCGCTCGACGCAGAACTCGTTCCCCTCGGGGTCCCCGAGGGTCACCCAGCCGGTGCCGTCGGGGTTGCGGCGGTCGTCGAGGAGGACGGCGCCGAGGCCGATCAGCCGGTCGACCTCCTCGTCCCGGGTGCGGTCCTGCGGCTGGAGGTCGAGGTGGACGCGGTTCTTGACGGCCTTGGGCTCGGGGACCTGGATGAAGAGCAGGTTCGCGCCGGGCGTCTCGACGAGCGCCTCCGGGTCCCCGGGCAGGTCGTCGTCGGAGAGCCGGGCGTCCAGGGCCTTCGCCCAGAAGGACGCCAGTGTGTGGGCGTCGGCGCAGTCGATGGTGACGTGGCGTACGAGAGAACTCATGGCGCCCATGCTCCCCGACGGGCGGTGCGGGAGCCACCGGGTTTCCCGCCGCGCGCGACCGCCGGTGCCGGTGCCCTGACCGGGCGGGCCTTTCGCGTTTCAGGCGCCGAGCTGTCCGCCCTTGACGCCCTCGACGAACGCGGAGAACGCGCCGGCAGACACGTCCAGGACGGGACCGCTCGGGACCTTCGAGTCACGGACGGGAACGAGGCCGAGGGTCGGCACCCTGTTGGGGGCGACCTCCACGCAGTTCCCGCCGGTGTCGCTGTAGGAGGACTTCAACCACTGCGGATCTTCGGTCACGGGTAGCCCTTTCGTGCCTTGCGGATCATGTCAACTGTCGCGCTCTGGGACAGAGATTCGGCCTGCAACTGATGGTAGGCCGTCAACAGGGGGAAGACTGCTGCCGAGTCCCGCTCCAGATGCCCCCGCATCTGCGACTCCGCATAGGCGACCACATTCATCTCAGGCATCGTCAACAGGTTGATCGGCAGGTACAGCGGTCGTTGCTCGCCTATCCCGAACGGCGCAACCTGCAGGACCGTGTTGGGAAGGTCGGCGAATGCCAGCAGGCGGTCGAGCTGGGCTCCCATCGTGCCGGGACCACCGACTTCCCGTCGGATGCAGCTCTCGTCCATCACGACCAACAGCATGGGTGGGCGAGGACGGACAAGTGTGGCTTGTCGCTCCGCCAGGAACGCAACCAGCTCGTCAGCCTGCTCATGGGTAATCGCACCCCGTCGAGCCTTGCTGTCCGCCAGCGCACGGGCGTATTCCGGCGTCTGGATCAGTCCAGGAACAATTCCGGTGTCGAACAGACGCAGCTCAACGGCCCGGCCCTCGTGTTCGACGTACTCGGGGAACCCCTCCAAGAGGGCCCCTTGACGCATCTCTCGCCATTCCCGCTCGAACAGGTCACCGGTCTCAAGCACGGCATCCGCACGCCGCGCGAAGCGGAGAGTCGCCAACTTGCGACCAGTTTCAACGGCTGAAATATGCGTCCCCGAATATCCCATGGGAGCGCCCAACTCAACCTGTGAAAAGCCCCGTTCCTCGCGCGACCTGCGGAGACGGGCCCCGAACGCAGCTTGCGGCGAGGCATCCGGGTCCAAGTCCTTCCGGTTCACCACGGTGACTCCAACTTGTCTTCCTTTCTCGACACGTTGAATGACTCCAGACTCTAGGCCACGCTGGCGACCCCCGGTAGCGAAATCGCTACGGAGAGGAGCGAGCGCGTGCTTGATCACGGTGATGCGGACGCACGGGCGACCTCGGCCCCGCACTCCCTGGGTTCCTTCGTGGTGGACGAGCGGAATCACCGGTTCGGCCGGGTGTTCGGCCGCAGCGGCGAGACGTTGACCTTGCGTCGTCCCGGCGGTGGTGCCGAGTGGTCCGCGCCGACGGCCGACGTGCGGAGGCCGACCGCCGAGGAGTGGGTGAGCATCCGCCTGCTGATCACGCCGGTCCGGAGGGAGGGGCCGTGACGGGCCCGTGGGCGGTGATACCGCCCTCGTACGTCGCCGAGCTGTACGCGGTGGGGCCGGTCGCCGGGACCTGGCTGCCGACGACGTACAGCCTGGGGCGGTTCGAGAGCATCTCTCCCAAGCTCGTGCTCCGCTGGCTCCGGGGCGAGGCCCTGCGGCTGGCCGACCGGCTCGACCCCGACCCCGCCCGGATGGACCGGTTCCCACCGGGCACCTACCGCGTCGCGCCCCCCGGCCCCCACTGCGCCGACGCGCTCCGGGACTGGGCGAGGAGCGAGGACGCCGCCCTCCACGCCCGCGAGACCCTGCGCGTCCGCAGCCCCCTCCGCCTCACCTTCACCGACCAGGACTGTGCCTACGTCCTCAGCGTCTGGCTCAGCACCGCCCGCACCGAGGACGTGCGGGCCCCTCCGCCCCCGGCGGCGCGGCGCGGCCCGGAAGTGGACACCCCCTGATCTCCCGCCCCCGCCACGAGGTCCCCGGCCCGGACAGCACGGGGACCGTGATCCGCTCCGTGGCCGGGGCGGGGCACCACCCCCGGCCCCGGACGCGCCACGGCGCCCGCCCAGTCGTCCGGTCGGGGACATTCGGGGGGCGCCGTGCTCAGTTCCGTACGTCGTTGTACGGGACGTTCTCGGGGGCCGGTCAGACCGTGAGGGACCGGTCCGTGGGGCGGATCGGGGCCGGCAGGGAGCTGGCTCCGGTCAGGTAGCGGTCCACGCCCCGGGCGGCGGAGCGGCCCTCGGCGATGGCCCAGACGATCAGGGACTGGCCGCGACCGGCGTCACCGGCGACGAAGACGCCGTCGACGTTGGTGGCGAAGTCCGCGTCCCGGGCGATGTTGCCGCGCTCGTCGAGGTCCAGGCCGAACTGGGCGACCAGGCCGTTCTCCACGTCCGTGCCGGTGAAGCCCATCGCGAGGGTGACCAGCTGGGCGGGGATGCGGCGCTCGGTGCCCGGCTTCTGGGTCAGCCTGCCGTCGACGAACTCGACCTCGACGAGGTGGAGGAACTGCACGTTGCCGTCCTCGTCGCCCTCGAAGTGGGTGGTGGAGACGGAGTAGACCCGCTCGCCGCCCTCCTCGTGCGCGGAGGTGACCTTGTACAGCATGGGGAAGGTCGGCCAGGGCTGGCCCGGGGTCCGCTCCTCGCCCGGCCGGGGCATGATCTCCAGCTGGGTGACGGAGGCGGCGCCCTGGCGGTGGGCCGTGCCGACGCAGTCGGCGCCGGTGTCGCCGCCGCCGATGACGACGACGTGCTTGCCCTCGGCGGTGATCGGCGGGGCCACGAAGTCGCCCTCGACGACCTTGTTGGCCAGCGGCAGGTACTCCATCGCCTGGTGGATGCCGGAGAGTTCGCGGCCCGGCACGGGCAGGTCGCGGGCGGTGGTGGCGCCCGCGGCGACGACGACCGCGTCGTAGCGGTTGCGCAGCGTCGTGGCGGGCATGTCGCGGCCGATCTCGACCCCGGTGCGGAACTTGGTGCCCTCCGCGCGCATCTGCTCGATGCGGCGGTTGATGTGCCGCTTCTCCATCTTGAACTCGGGGATGCCGTACCGCAGGAGGCCGCCGACGCGGTCCGCGCGCTCGTAGACGGCGACGGTGTGTCCGGCCCGGGTCAGCTGCTGGGCGGCGGCGAGACCGGCGGGGCCCGAGCCGATGACGGCGACGGTCTTGCCGGAGAGCCGGTCGGGTGCCTGCGGCTTGACGTCGCCGCCGTCCCAGGCCTTGTCGATGATGGAGACTTCGACGTTCTTGATGGTGACGGCGGGCTGGTTGATGCCGAGCACGCACGCGGCCTCGCACGGGGCGGGGCAGAGGCGGCCGGTGAACTCCGGGAAGTTGTTGGTGGCGTGCAGCCGCTCCGACGCCGCCGTCCAGTCCTCGCGGTAGGCGTAGTCGTTCCACTCGGGGATGAGGTTTCCGAGGGGACAGCCGTTGTGGCAGAACGGGATGCCGCAGTCCATGCAGCGGCCTGCCTGCTTGCTGATGATCGGCAGCAGGGAACCGGGAACGTAGACCTCGTTCCAGTCCCTGAGGCGCTCGCCCACCGGGCGGGTCTGGGCGACTTCGCGGCCGGTGGTCAGGAAGCCCTTGGGGTCAGCCATGGGTCGCCGCCTCCATCATCTTCTCGGTGGTCTCGGCCTCGGAGAGACCGGCGAGCTCAGCGGCGTCCTTGGCGGCGAGCACTGCCTTGTACGTGGTGGGGATGATCTTGCTGAACCGGTCCGCGTTCGTGTCCCAGCCGGCCAGCAGCTTCTCGGCGACCGTGGAGCCGGTCTCCTCGTGGTGGCGGCGCACGACGTCGTGCAGCCAGTCCTTGTCGGCGTCCGACGGGGCTTCGATCGCGCCCAGGTTGCCGGAGTTGACGTTGTCCCGGTCGAGGTCGACGACGTAGGCGACGCCGCCGGACATGCCCGCCGCGAAGTTGCGGCCGGTCTCGCCGAGGACGACGGCCGTGCCGCCGGTCATGTACTCGCAGCCGTGGTCGCCCACGCCCTCCGAGACGACCAGGGCGCCGGAGTTGCGGACGCAGAAGCGCTCGCCGGTGCGGCCGCGGAGGAAGAGTTCGCCGCCGGTCGCGCCGTAGCCGATGGTGTTGCCCGCGATGGTGGAGTACTCGGCGAGGTGATCGGCGCCCCGGTCGGGGCGGACCACGACCCGGCCGCCGGAGAGGCCCTTGCCGACGTAGTCGTTGGCGTCGCCCTCCAGGCGGAGGGTGACACCGCTCGGCAGGAAGGCGCCGAACGACTGGCCCGCGGAGCCGGTGAAGGTGATGTCGATGGTGTCGGCCGGGAGACCGGCGCCGCCGAACCGCTTCGTCACGTGGTGGCCGAGCATGGTGCCGACCGTGCGGTTGATGTTGCGGATGGCGACCTGGGCGCGGACCGGCTGGGCCTCGGCGGCGGAGGGCGCGTTCAGGGCCTCGGAGGCCAGCTCGATCAGCTGGTTGTCGAGGGCCTTCGCCAGACCGTGGTCCTGCTCGATCAGGGCGTGGCGGACCGCGCCCTCGGGCAGCTCGGGCACGTGGAACAGCGGCGCCAGGTCGAGGCCCTGCGCCTTCCAGTGGGTGACCGCGCGGCTGGTGTCGAGGAACTCGGCGTGGCCGACGGCCTCCTCCAGGGTGCGGAAGCCCATTTCGGCGAGGATCTCGCGGACCTCTTCGGCGATGAACTCGAAGAAGTTGACGACGAACTCGGGCTTGCCGGAGAAGCGGTCGCGCAGGACCGGGTTCTGGGTGGCGATGCCGACCGGGCAGGTGTCCAGGTGGCAGACGCGCATCATGACGCAGCCGGAGACGACGAGCGGCGCGGTCGCGAAACCGAACTCCTCGGCGCCGAGCAGCGCGGCGATGACGACGTCACGGCCGGTCTTGAGCTGGCCGTCGGTCTGGACGACGATCCGGTCGCGCAGCCCGTTGAGCAGCAGGGTCTGCTGGGTCTCGGCGAGGCCCAGCTCCCAGGGGCCGCCCGCGTGCTTGAGGCTCGTCAGCGGCGAGGCGCCCGTACCGCCGTCGTGGCCGGAGATGAGGACGACGTCCGCGTGGGCCTTGGAGACACCGGCGGCGACCGTGCCGACGCCGACCTCGGAGACCAGCTTCACATGGATGCGGGCGACCGGGTTGGCGTTCTTGAGGTCGTGGATGAGCTGGGCGAGGTCCTCGATGGAGTAGATGTCGTGGTGCGGCGGCGGCGAGATGAGGCCGACGCCGGGCGTCGAGTGACGCGTCTTCGCGACCCACGGGTAGACCTTGTGGCCGGGCAGCTGGCCGCCCTCGCCGGGCTTGGCGCCCTGCGCCATCTTGATCTGGATGTCGTCGGCGTTGACCAGGTACTCGCTGGTGACGCCGAAGCGGCCGGAGGCGACCTGCTTGATGGCGGAGCGGCGGGCCGGGTCGTAGAGGCGGTCCGGGTCCTCGCCGCCCTCGCCCGTGTTGGACTTGGCGCCCAGCTGGTTCATGGCGACGGCGAGGGTCTCGTGGGCCTCGCGGGAGATGGAGCCGTACGACATGGCACCGGTGGAGAACCGCTTGACGATCTCGGAGACCGGCTCGACCTCGTCGACGGGGATCGAGGGGCGGCCGGAGCTGAGGCCGAAGAGGCCGCGGAGCGTCATCAGCCGCTCGGACTGCTCGTTCACCCGCTCCGTGTACTTCTTGAAGATGTCGTAGCGCCTGGCGCGCGTGGCGTGCTGGAGGCGGAAGACGGTGTCCGGGTCGAACAGGTGCGGCTCGCCCTCGCGGCGCCACTGGTACTCGCCGCCGATGTCCAGGGCGCGGTGCGCCGAGGGGACGCCGGAGACGGGGTACGCCTTGGCGTGGCGGGCGGCCACCTCCTTGGCGACGACGTCGAGCCCGGCGCCGCCGATCTTGGTGGCGGTGCCCTGGAAGTAGGTGGCGACGAAGGCCTCGTCGAGGCCGATGGCCTCGAAGACCTGGGCGCCCCGGTAGGAGGCGACGGTGGAGATGCCCATCTTGGACATGACCTTGAGGACGCCCTTGCCGAGGGCGTAGATCAGGTTCCGGATGGCCTGCTCGGGCTCCAGGCCCTCGATGAACGTCCCGGCGCGGACCAGGTCCTCGACGGACTCCATGGCGAGGTACGGGTTGACGGCGGCGGCGCCGTAGCCGATGAGCAGGGCGACGTGGTGGACCTCGCGGACGTCTCCCGCCTCGACGAGGAGGCCCACCTTGGTCCGCTGCTTGGTGCGGATGAGGTGGTGGTGGACGGCCGCGGTGAGCAGCAGCGAGGGGATCGGGGCGTGCTCGGCGTCGGAGTGCCGGTCGGAGAGCACGACGATGCGGGCGCCGCCCTCGATCGCGGTGTCGGCCTCGGCGCAGATGGCGTCGATGCGGGCGGCGAGGGCCTCGCCGCCGCCGGAGACCCGGTAGAGGCCGGAGAGCGTCGCGGCCTTCATGCCGGGCATGTCGCCGTCGGCGTTGATGTGGATGAGCTTGGCCAGCTCGTCGTTGTCGATCACCGGGAAGGTCAGGGTGACGCTGCGACACGATCCGGCGGTGGGCTCCAGGAGGTTGCCCTGGGGGCCGAGGGAGGAGCGCAGCGAGGTCACGAGCTCTTCGCGGATCGCGTCCAGCGGCGGGTTGGTGACCTGCGCGAAGAGCTGGGTGAAGTAGTCGAAGAGCAGCCGGGGGCGGGCCGAGAGGGCCGCGATCGGCGAGTCCGTGCCCATGGAGCCGAGGGGCTCGCCCGCGGTGCGGGCCATCGGGGCGAGGATGACGCGCAGCTCTTCCTCGGTGTAGCCGAAGGTCTGCTGGCGGCGGGTGACCGAGGCGTGGGTGTGCACGATGTGCTCGCGCTCGGGGAGGTCGGAGAGCTCGATCTCGCCGGTCTCCAGCCACTCCTCGTAGGGCTGCTCGGCGGCGAGGGCGGCCTTGATCTCGTCGTCCTCGACGATGCGGTGCTCGGCGGTGTCGACGAGGAACATCTTGCCGGGCTGGAGGCGGCCCTTGCGGACGACCCTGGAGGGGTCGATGTCGAGGACGCCGACCTCGGAGGAGAGGACGACGAGGCCCTCGTCGGTGACCCAGTAGCGGCCGGGGCGCAGTCCGTTGCGGTCGAGGACCGCGCCGACCTGGACGCCGTCGGTGAAGGTGACGCAGGCCGGGCCGTCCCAGGGCTCCATCATCGTGGAGTGGTACTGGTAGAAGGCGCGGCGGGCCGGTTCCATCGTCTCGTGGTTCTCCCACGCCTCCGGGACCATCATCAGGACCGCGTGGGGCAGGGAACGGCCGCCGAGGTGGAGCAGCTCCAGGACCTCGTCGAAGGAGGCCGAGTCGGAGGCGTCGGGGGTGCAGACCGGGAAGATCCGGTCCAGCGAGCCCTCGCCGAAGACCTCGGAGGAGAGCTGCGCCTCGCGGGCGGTCATCCAGTTGCGGTTGCCCTTGACCGTGTTGATCTCGCCGTTGTGGGCGACGAAGCGGTACGGGTGGGCGAGCGGCCAGCTCGGGAAGGTGTTGGTGGAGAACCGCGAGTGGACCAGGGCCACGGCGGTGGCGCAGCGGCGGTCCGACAGGTCGGGGAAGAAGGGCTCCAGCTGACCGGTGGTGAGCATCCCCTTGTAGACGAGGGTGCGGGCGGAGAGCGACGGGAAGTAGGTCGCCGCCTCGCGCTCGGCGCGCTTGCGCAGGACGAAGGCCTTGCGGTCGAGCGCGATGCCGGTGGCGGCGCCGTCGGCGTCGGCCACGAAGAGCTGGCGGAAGACCGGCATGGTGGAGCGGGCGGAGGCGCCGAGGAGCTCGGGGGTGACGGGGACGGCACGCCAGCCGAGGACGGTGAGGCCCTCTTCGGCGGCGATCGCCCCGATCCTCGCGGCGGTCTCGTCGGTGCCGTCCTCGGGGAGGAAGGCGATGCCCACGGCGTACGCGCCCGCCTCGGGGAGCTCGCATCCGGCGACCTCGCGGAGGAAGGCGTCGGGGACCTGGAGCAGGATGCCGGCGCCGTCGCCGGAGTCGGGCTCGGAGCCGGTGGCGCCGCGGTGTTCGAGATTGCGCAGTACGGTGAGCGCCTGCTCGACCAGCGCGTGGCTGGCCACACCGGTGAGGGTGGCCACGAACCCGACACCGCAGGCGTCGTGTTCGTTGCGGGGGTCGTACATCCCCTGAGGAGCGGGGCGACCGTCCATGGGCGACCAGGCGTCGGAACGCATCGGCTCTCCCGTCGTCGTCGTGGCATATGCAACTGCCGAGGGACGACGTTGGCCCTCCGCGAAATTTGGTGCAGGTTACATGATGGACGGCTTCTCGATAAGTGGATAGCGCATTCCAACATGCGGACATCACCGACACGGAGCGGTGGTGTCCGGTTCATCTGTGGGGTGCGGCGACAGGGGCTGTCCCGCGGGGGACGGATCGGATGATCCGGAGGGTCTGCGGGGCTCCGGCGACCCGTCGCTCTGATCGGGCTCCGTTGCCCGGCGACGCTCATGCCTCATTCCCGTTGGTCACAGGTTCGAAACCGCCGGGTAACCGGCTATATATGTGGCGTCCTGCATAGTGTCTCATCGAGACGGCCGATCGGCCCAGGGAGATACGTCACAACCCGTACGGGGCTTTCGTCCCCGAATGGGCACCGCACAAAGACGGCGGGCCTCGGGGCGGAGGGCCTGGGGCCCGGACCCCCGGGGCCCGCCGTGGGGCGGAGGCGGTCCGCAGGGGTGCGCGGGGGACGGCGCCACGGGGGCGCGGGGCCTGCCCGAAGGGGCGCGGGGCCCGCCCCCGAAAGGCCACGGGCCCGCGCGAAAGGTCGCGGGGCCCGGCCGGAGGGTCACGGAGCCACAGAGCTACGGGGTCACGGAGCCACAGGGTCACGGACCCACAGAGAACCGCGGAGCCACAGGGCTGCGGAACCGCAGGGCTACAGCGCCGCCCCGAAGAGCATCCCCAGCCCGTACGTGACCGCCGCCGCCGCGCCGCCGAGCAGCAGCTGGCGCAGTCCGCTGAAGAGCCAGCCACGGGCCGTCACCCGGGCCACGAGCGCGCCGCAGGCGAAGAGACCGAGGAGGGCGAGGAGGACGGCGGGCCAGAGCGAGGTCGCGCCCAGCAGGTACGGCAGCAGCGGCAGCAGCGCGCCGAGCGCGAAGGAGCCGAAGGACGAGACGGCGGCGACCATCGGCGACGGCAGGTCGTCCGGGTCGATGCCCAGTTCCTCACGGGCGTGGATCTCCAGCGCCTGCTCGGGGTCCTTGGACAGCTGCATCGCGACCTCGCGGGCGAGCGCGGGCTCGACGCCCCGGGAGACGTAGAGCGCGGCCAGCTCCTCCATCTCGTCGACCGGGTGCTTGCGCAACTGGCGCCGCTCGACGTCCAGTTCCGCCTGGACGAGTTCCCGCTGCGAGGCGACGGAGGTGTACTCGCCCGCCGCCATCGAGAAGGCACCGGCCGCGAGACCGGCGAGACCGGTGATGACGACGGTCTGCGAGGAGACCGCGCCGCCCGCGACTCCGGTCATCAGGGCGAGGTTGGAGACGAGACCGTCCATCGCGCCGAAGACGGCGGGACGGAGCCAGCCGCCGTTCACGTCGCGGTGCGTGTGGTTGTCGCGGTGGGCCTCGTGCAGTGGCGCGTGCGCCTCGATGATGGACATGGTTCTCCCCTTCGTTCCGGCGGGCCGGGTCGCACCCGCCGCCCCCAACGCCTTCGAAAATACGCGCGATGTAAGGGGCGCGCCAGCAAGGCAGGCCGTACTTACTAAGGCGTGCCTTGCCGCGTGCCGCGCTGCGCGGACCGGATTCCGGCGAGGCGTCAGGCGGGTGACAGAGACGTTTCTTCGGCGAGTTCCCGGCCCGGAGTGGCACAGATCCGGGGCACCGGGGCGCCATCGGCGCGCCCCCACCGGGGAATGGGGCCTCGTGATGGTGACCACCACGAAAAAAAATGTGACCCGCGCGAACGCGCGAGCCGTCTCGATCCGCACGCCCCGACACTGGACCTCTCCCCTCAAGAACCGGCTGTCGGCCTCCGTCCCGTCCTTCGACGGCACCGGCTCCGACACCCTGGCCGAACTGACCCTCCTGGAGGCCGTACGCCCATGACCGGCATCGTCGTACTCGGCAGCACCAACATGGACCTCGTCGCCTACGTCCCGAGGGCGCCCGCCCTCGGCGAGACCGTCACCGGCCGCTCCTTCCGCACCGTCCCCGGCGGCAAGGGCGCCAACCAGGCCGTCGCCGCCGCCCGCGCCGGGGGTGAGGTGTCGATGATCGGCGCGGTCGGCGCGGACGACTTCGGGACACGGCTCCGGTCCGCGCTCGACCACGCCTCGGTCGACACCGACCTGCTGCGCACCGTCGAGGGCGCCTCCGGCACCGCCCACATCGTCGTCGACGACCGGGGCGGCAACGCGATCGTCGTCGTCCCCGGCGCCAACGGCACCGTGACCGCCCTCACCCACGGCGACGAGGCCCTCATCGGCACCGCCGACACCCTGCTCCTCCAGCTCGAACTCCCCCTCTCCGTCGTCGTGGAGGGCGCCGCGACCGCCCGCCGCCTCGGCGTCCGCACCGTCCTCACCCCCGCTCCCGCCCGGCCGCTGCCCGCCGAACTCCTCGCCGTGACCGATCTGCTGGTGCCCAACGAGCACGAGGCCGCCGCGCTCACCGGGCGGGCCGACCCCCGCGAGGCCGCGCTGGCCCTGCTCCGGGACGTCCCCGAGGTGGTCGTCACCCTCGGGGCGGCCGGCAGCCTGCACGCGGCGCGCGGCGCCGGACCGGTCCTCGTCCCCGCCCCCCGGGTACGGGCCGTGGACACCACCGGGGCGGGCGACACCCTCGTCGGGGCGCTCGCGGTCGCCCTCGGTGAGGGCCGTCCCCTCCCCGAGGCGCTGGCCTGGGCGCAGACCGCCGCCGCGCTCTCCGTCCAGCGCGAGGGCGCCTCGACGTCGATGCCGTTCCGCACCGAGATCGAGGCGGCCTTCGGACCGCTCGGCAGCGGGGAGACCGACCACGTATGACCACCGCACCCGCCGCAGGTGCGGCGGGTGCGGCGGGTGCGGTGGGTGCGGTGGGTGCGGTGGGTGCGGTGGATCGAGGCCCTGCCCGTCCAGAGGGCGGTACTGACCGCTTCCCCCACTCCGCTGACCTGGCTTTACGCCCCCGGCGACCGGCCCGAGGTGGTCCGCGAGGCCCTGGTCTCCGGCGCCGACGTCGTGATCGTCGATCTGGAGAACGCGGTCGCCCCGCACCGCAAGGCGTACGCCCTGGACACCACGGCGGATCTCCTCACGGGGCCCTCCCCCTTCCCGGTGCACGTCCGCGTCCGTACCGGCCCGACCCGACCCCTGTCCGGGGCCCGGCACCCCGCCGACGGCCCCCGGACAGACGGAAGGGCCGCCGGAACCAATGGTTCCGGCGGCCCTTCCACGTTGACGGGGAGCGTCAGCCCTTGGCGGCCGATCCCGCTCCGTTGCCCGCGCCGTGCCCGACGTCCTCAGCGGACTGCCCGGACTCCCCGGCGTCCCCTTCGGCACCGTCCCGGACGGCATCCCCGGACTCGGTGGCTACGGTCTTCTTCCCGGAGCCTTCCTCCGCGTCGGCGTCCTCGGCGTCGCCGTCCTTCGCCTCGGCGTCCTTCACGGAACCGTCCTCGGTGCCGCCTTCGGTACCGGCGGCGTCCTTCGCCGCGGCCCTCGGCTCCACGATCTCCTCGCGGCCCGGACGGACCCGGGCGGAGATCACCATGTAGAGCACGGCGAGCAGGAAGACGACGATCGCCGTCCACACGTTCAGACGCACGCCCAGGATGTGGTGGGCCTCGTCGACCCGCATGTACTCGATCCAGGCGCGGCCCGCGCAGTAGGCGGCGACGTAGAGCGCGAAGGCACGTCCGTGGCCGAGGGTGAAGCGGCGGTCGGCCCAGACGACCAGGACGGCCACACCGACGCACCACAGCGACTCGTACAGGAAGGTCGGGTGGTACAGCCCGGCCTCGCGGTTGGCGCTCGCGGTGATCTTCAGGGCCCAGGGCAGATCGGTCGGCTTCCCGTAGAGCTCCTGGTTGAACCAGTTGCCCCAGCGGCCGATGGCCTGGGCCAGGACGATGCCGGGGGCGATGGCGTCGGCGTACGCCGGGAGCGGGATGCCCCGGCGGCGGCAGCCGATCCAGGCGCCCACCGCGCCGAACGCGATGGCGCCCCAGATGCCGAGGCCGCCCTCCCAGATCTTGAAGGCGTCGACCCAGTCCTGACCCTCGCTGAAGTACAGCTGGTAGTCGGTGATGACGTGGTAGAGGCGTCCGCCGACGAGGCCGAAGGGCACCGCCCAGACGGCGATGTCGGCCACGGTGCCGGCGGTGCCGCCCCGGGCGATCCAGCGCTTGTTGCCGTACCAGACGGCGACGAAGACACCGAGGATGATGCAGAAGGCGTAGCCGCGCAGCGGGATCGGTCCGAGGTGGATCACGCCGGTCGACGGGCTGGGGATGTAGGCAAGTTCCATGGCAGGTCCGACGCTACCCTGCCGGACGGGCGCGGCGGCAGCCCGTCCGGCAACTTCTGGATAACCAATCCGGCGGGGAAGCGGCTCAGCCGGCCGAGGGCGAGGCCGTTCCGGGCTTCTTGCCCTTGTTGGCCTCGGCGACCCACTTCTTCAGGTTCGCCGGGGAGATCTGCTCGTTCCCCTTGGTCGGGAAGACCGACTCCCCGTTGAGGAGGACGGACGGCGTGCCCCGGAAGCCGCCGTTCTGGAAGGCCTTGTTCGACTCGGCCACCCAGCTGTCGTGGGTGCCGTCGTTCACACAGGAACGGAAGGCGGGGGTGTCGAGGCCGGGGATCTTCGCCGCCAGTTCGATCAGCCTGTCGTTCTTGCCGAAGGCGTCGTCCGTCTCCTGCGGCTGGTTGATGTAGAGCGTGTCGTGGTACGCGGTGAACTTCCCGGCGTCCTGGGAGCACGCCGCCGCGTTCGCCGCGCGCAGCGAGCCGCTGCCGCCCATGTTCCCGTCGATGAGGGTGGCGAGGTGGTACTCGACCTTGAGGGCTCCGGTGGCCTCCAGCTCGTGGATGCTGTCCCGCATCACGTTCTCGAACTGGGCGCACGCCGGGCAGCGGAAGTCCTCCCAGATCGCCAGGGTCGAGGGCGCGTCCGGCTTCCCGGTGGGGATGGCGGGCTTGCCGTCCTGGTCGGTCGCCCCGGTGGGCGCGACCACCGGGCCCGCCTTGTCGGAGCCGCCGCCCTTGTCGGCGCTCGCGGCGATCACCCCGACCACCGCGGCCAGGCCGAGGACGCCGACCACGGCGGCGGTCACGATCAGGACCCGCCGCTTCTTCTCCTGGCTCTTCTCGTGCTCGCGCTGCTCCTTGAGGCGCTCCCGCGCGCTCCGGTTACCGTCACCACGGTTCTTCTCGCTCACTCCCGGGGAACGAACCGGGGAGGCACGTCCGCGCCTCCCCGGTCACTTATCCACCCGAACGGGTTACGGAAGGCGCCGCACGCCCTCGGCGAGTTCGGCCGCCAGTTCCCTTACGGCGGCGAGTCCCGCCGCCTCGTCGCCGTCGGCGTCGAGGATGCGCTTCACGAAGGCGGAGCCGACGATGACGCCGTCGGCGAAGGCCGCGACCTCCTTGGCCTGGGTGGCGTTGGAGACGCCGAGGCCGACGCAGACGGGGAGCTCCCGGCCGGACGCGGTGGCGGCCCGGGTGCGGCGGACGAGGTCGGCGGCCTGTTCGCCGACCGACTCGCGGGTGCCGGTGACCCCCATGAGGGAGGCGGCGTAGACGAAGCCGGAACCGGCCCCGGTGATGGTGGCGAGGCGCTCGTCCCTGCTGCTGGGCGCGACGACGAAGACGGTGGCGAGACCGTGCTTGTCGGCGTGGTCGCGCCAGAGTCCGGACTCCTGGACGGGCAGGTCGGGCAGGATGCAGCCCGCGCCGCCCGCCGCCGCGAGCTCCTGGGTGAAGCGCTCGACGCCGTACCGGTCGATCGGGTTCCAGTACGTCATGACGAGGACCGGCTTCCCGGTGGCCTCGTGGGCCTCGCGGACCGTCCGCATGACGTCGGCGATCTTGACTCCGCCGCGCAGGGCGATGTCGTCGGCGGTCTGGATGACCGGGCCGTCGAGGACCGGGTCGCTGTGCGGGAGGCCGACCTCGACGATGTCGGCGCCGCCCTCGAAGACGGCCTTGATCGCGGCGATGCCGCCGTCGACGGTCGGGAAACCGGCGGGCAGGTAGGCGATGAGCGCCGCCCGGTCCTCGGCCTTCGCCTTGGCGAGGGTGTCGCTGAGCAGCTGGATGTTGCCGTTCGTCACCGGGATCCCTCCCCGTCGTAGAGGCCGAAGTAGCGGGCCGCCGTGTCCATGTCCTTGTCGCCGCGTCCCGAGAGGTTGACCAGGATCAGGCCGTCCTCGCCGAGCTCCCTGCCGACCTCCAGGGCTCCGGCGAGGGCGTGCGCCGACTCGATCGCCGGGATGATGCCCTCGGTGCGGGAGAGCAGGCGCAGGGCCTGCATGGCCGCGTCGTCGGTGACGGCGCGGTACTCGGCGCGTCCGGTGTCCTTGAGGTAGGCGTGCTCCGGGCCGATGCCGGGGTAGTCGAGGCCCGCCGAGATCGAGTACGGCTCGGTGATCTGGCCCTCCTCGTCCTGGAGGACGTAGGACCGGGAGCCGTGCAGGATGCCGGGCTCGCCCGCCGTGAGGGTGGCCGCGTGCTCGCCGGTCTCGACGCCGTGCCCGGCGGGCTCGCAGCCGATCAGGCGCACGTCCGCGTCGGGGACGAAGGCGTGGAAGAGGCCGATGGCGTTGGAGCCGCCGCCGACGCAGGCGACCGCCGCGTCGGGGAGGCGTCCGGCGCGCTCCAGGATCTGGCGGCGGGCCTCGACGCCGATGACCCGGTGGAAGTCGCGGACCATGGCGGGGAAGGGGTGCGGTCCGGCGACCGTGCCGAAGAGGTAGTGGGTGCGGTCCACGTTGGCGACCCAGTCGCGGAACGCCTCGTTGATGGCGTCCTTGAGGGTGCGGCTGCCGGAGGTGACGGCGACGACCTCGGCGCCGAGCATCCGCATCCGGGCCACGTTGAGGGCCTGGCGCTGGGTGTCGACCTCGCCCATGTAGATGGTGCAGTCGAGGCCGAAGAGGGCGCAGGCGGTGGCGGTGGCGACACCGTGCTGGCCGGCGCCGGTCTCGGCGATGACCCGGGTCTTGCCCATCCGCTTGGTCAGCAGGGCCTGGCCGAGAACGTTGTTGATCTTGTGCGAGCCGGTGTGGTTGAGGTCCTCGCGCTTGAGGAACACCCGGGCGCCGCCCGCGTGTCCGGCGAAGCGGGACACCTCGGTGAGGGCGCTGGGGCGGCCGGTGTAGTTGACCATGAGGTCGTTGAGCTCATGGGCGAAGGCGGGGTCGGACCTGGCCTTGTCGTACTCGACGGCGACCTCGTCGACGGCGGCGACGAGCGCCTCCGGGATGAACTTGCCGCCGTAGGCGCCGAAGTAGCCCTCGGCGGTGGGGACCTGGCCGTCCGGGTCCGGGATGAAGAACTCGCTGGACATGCGGTTGCTCCTCGCGGGGCGGATGCCCCGTGTGACGTGGTGGGTGGTCACGTGTGCGCGCGACGGCCGGTGCCCCCCTGCCGTGCCGGAGCGTCCGGACCCGCGCGGGCGCCATGGACGCGGTGCGTCCGCGGGGCGGGCGGGTACGGCGGCGGAGGCATCCACGGGGATGCCCTACGGGGTCGTCAGAAGGCGCGCGCGGGGCGCGGGCGCCATCGCATTCCGTTGACCTGGCCGGGCTCGTCGCCGATGACGTAGCGCACCCGGCGGCCGTGGACACGGCGGGCGGGTGCGCGGCAGCCACGCGGGCGGCAGCCCCGGGCCAGCGGAGCGTGCGGTGCGGGGACGGAGGCGGCGGCGCCGCAGGACCCCCGGCCGCGGCCGGGGGTCACCGACACCACGCCGACGTTCCCCCGGGCGTGGCCCGGAGGGGTCGGCGTGGCGCGGCGGCGGGTCATGGCGGGGTCAGCTCCGGCCGTGCCGCAGGGCGGGGTGGGCACCGGCGGCGACGAGGTCGGCGACGGCGCCCTTCGGGTCGCGGCCGGTGACGAGGGACTCGCCGACCAGGACCGCGTCGGCGCCCGCGTTGGCGTACGCGATGAGGTCGTGCGGGCCGCGGACGCCGGACTCGGCGATCTTGACGATGTTCGCGGGGATCTCCGGGGCGACGCGCTCGAAGGTGGAGCGGTCGACCTTGAGGGTCTTCAGGTTGCGCGCGTTGACGCCGATGATCCGGGCGCCCGCGTCGACGGCCCGCTCGACCTCGTCCTCGTCGTGGACCTCGACCAGCGGGGTGAGTCCGATGGACTCGGCCCGCTCGATGAGGGAGACGAGGGCCTCCTGCTCCAGGGCGGCCACGATGAGGAGCGCGAGGTCCGCTCCGTAGGCGCGGGCCTCCCAGAGCTGGTACGCGGTGACGATGAAGTCCTTGCGCAGGACCGGGATGTCGACCTTGGCGCGGACGGCCTCCAGGTCCGCGAGCGAGCCGCCGAAGCGGCGCTGCTCGGTGAGGACGGAGATGACGGCGGCGCCGCCCGCCTCGTAGTCCGCGGCGAGTCCCGCCGGGTCGGCGATCGCGGCGAGTGCCCCCTTGGACGGGCTGGAGCGCTTGACCTCGCAGATCACCTTGACGCCTTCGCCGCGCAGTGCGGCGACGCCGTCCTTGGCCTGCGGTGCCTTGGCGGCACGCTCCTTGAGCTCGTCGAGGGTGACCCGCGCCTGTCGCTCTGCGAGGTCGGCGCGTACGCCTTCGATGATCTCGTCGAGCACACTCACGCGAGGGGCCCCCTTCCGGGACGGTGATGGTGATGAGGAACCAGGTTCAGCCACATCGATCCTATCCGCAGGACGGCCCCGGACCCGCATCGGCCGGAGTGGTGTCCCATCTGATGGGACTCTCTTCGGGGTCCCCCGGGTGCCGGTACGGGCCTCAGGGGGCCAGCGCGGAGCCGAAGGGAAGGTTCCGGACCAGGGTGAAGAGGGCGAGTACGGCGCCGGTCGCCCACCACCAGACCGGGGCGACGGCGAGGCGCGGGGGGGCTCCCCGGACGGCGCGAATCAGCCAGACGGCCAGGAGCACGCCGAAGATCCCGTAGCCGACGACCGCGAGGGCGTTGGCGCCGAGGGCGGCGGGGAGGTCGCCGTGGACGAAGGCGTGGGCGCTGCGGAGGCCGCCGCAGCCGGGGCAGTAGATCCCGGTGAAGCGGAGCAGCGGGCAGACGGGGTAGTGCCCGGGTTCGTTGGGGTCGACCGTACCGACGTACGCGAAGGCGGCGGCGACCCCGGCGAGGGTGCCGAGGGGCCCGAGCAGCCGCCGGGGCAGCGGGCGGGGCGGGGGCGGGCCGGACCACGCGTGCGCGTGCGGCGGTACGGGCCCGGCGGGCCACGCGGGCGGATGCGGGGGCGGTACGGGCCCGGCGGGCGGGGGGCCCGGTTCAGGCCCCGTCCCTGGCCCTGCCGTCGGTCCCGTCCCTGGTCCTGCCGCCGGTCCCGTCCCTGGTCCTGCCGCCGGTCCCGGTTCCGGCGGGGCGGGGCGGTCGGTCCCGGGCCGCGCGGGCGCGTGCGGGGTTCCGTTCGCCGTGCCGTCGCTCCGCCGGTCCCCGCCCGGCCGCGCGGGGGTCCCGCCGGGTTCACCCGGTCGGGCGAGGTGGTCCTGGGTCGCGGCTCCGGCCGTCGGCTGCGTGTCCACCCGGTGATTCTCGCCCCGGACGCGCGTGAGCGCAGCCCGGCGGGGCCGGGCTGCGCTCAGGGGGTCTCCGGGCCGCGTCAGGACGACGAACGGGCCTGGAGGGTGGCGGCCTCGCGGGCGGCGACGACCTCGGCCGACTGCTTCGGCATCCCGAGACCGGCGGCCTTCATCGCGCCGCCGACGATGCCGCCGAGCACGATGACGCCCATACCGGCCCAGAAGCCGGGGATGTTGGCGGCCACCATGAAGACACCGGCGATGCAGAAGCCGATGAAGGCGATGATGACACCGGTCCAGGCGGCCGGGGTGTGTCCGTGGGCGCTGCCCGCCATGAGTTGCTCCTCGTTGCAGTTGCTCGATGGTGAGGGTCTCGCGTGCGCGGACACTCGGCGCTCATTGTCCCGCACGTGGGCGCGCGAGGGTGAATCGGGGGTGCCGGGACGATCACGCGTCGCGGTGGGCTCCCCCGTCGGGCAGGTCGTCAGACCGTCCCGGTGGGGTCCTCGCCCCGGTCCAGGGCCTTCCACAGGTCCTCGGGCCGGTCCGGGTCGGTGGTGGGGGCCTTGCGGGCGCGCGGGGCGGCGGAGCGCTCGTAACGGCCGCCCATCGCGGGCCAGGTCTTGCCGAAGCGGAGCGCGAGGAGGCCCGCGAGGAGGATGAGCAGGGCGCCCGCCGCGGTCACGTACGGCCAGACGGTGTAGGAGGGTCCGGCGACGGCGGCGGCGGTGTCGCCGCTGATGCGGGCGGCCTCGGCGTTCAGGGCGGCGCTGTCGGAGGCTCCGAGGAAGGCGGCGAGCGCGGCGCCCGCGCCGCTCAGCGCGAGGAGCGCGGAGACGAGCGTGCGGCCGGTGCGGCGGACGGCGAAGACCGCGAAGAGCGCGGCCAGGCCGACGATCGCGAGGGCGGTGGGGACACCGGTGACGGCTCCGCCGTCGGCTTCGACGGGGACGGTGCCGCCGCCGACGGACGCGGTGCCCTCCGCCCAGATCTGTCCCGCCGAGAGCAGGACGACGGTGGCGCCGGCGGCGCCGAGCAGGAGGGCCGCGGCCAGGCTGCGGCGGCCGCCGCCGGGAACGGCCGCTCGGGCGGCCCGGGGCTGGGGTACGGATACGGCACTCACGTACCCCACTATCCCCTACGCTCTCAGCGGCCGTTCATCCGGTTGGCGGTGTGGACCGCGCGGAGGACGGCCGCGGCCTTGTTGCGGCACTCGTTGTCCTCGGCGACGGGGTCGGAGTCGGCGACGACACCCGCTCCGGCCTGCACGTACGCGGTCCCGTCGCGGAGCAGGGCGGTGCGGATGGCGATGGCGGTGTCCGCGTCCCCGGCGAAATCGAGATAACCGACACATCCGCCGTACAGCCCGCGCCGGGAGGGTTCGAGCTCCTCGATGATCTGCATCGCGCGCGGCTTGGGCGCGCCGGAGAGCGTCCCGGCGGGGAAACAGGCCGTGAGGACGTCGAAGGCGCTGTTGCCCTCGGCGACCTCGCCGGTCACGGTGGAGACGATGTGCATGACGTGGGAGTAGCGCTCGACCGACATGAAGTCGACGACCTCGACGGATCCGGGGGCGCAGACCCGGCCGAGGTCGTTGCGGCCCAGGTCGACGAGCATGAGGTGCTCGGCGCGTTCCTTGGGGTCGGCGAGCAGTTCCTCGGCGAGGTCGTGGTCCTCCTGCGGGGTGGCGCCCCGGTGCCGGGTGCCCGCGATGGGGTGGAGCATCGCGCGGCCGTCCTCGACCTTGACGAGGGCCTCGGGGCTGGAGCCGACGACGTCGAAGCCGTTCTCGAACCGGAAGAGGTACATGTACGGGGAGGGGTTGGTGGCCCGCAGGACCCGGTAGACATCGAGCGCGGAGGCGGTGCACGGGGTCTCGAAGCGCTGGGAGGGCACGACCTGGAAGGCCTCGCCCGCCCGGATGCGCTCCTTGATGTCCTCGACGGCGTCCTGGTAGGCGGGGCCGCCCCAGAGCGCGGAGAACTCGGGGAGCGCGGAGTCGGGCAGGGCGGTGGGGGCGGTGGCGACCGGGCGGGCGAGGTCGGCCTCCATCGCGTCGAGGCGGGCGACGGCGTGCCCGTACGCCTCGTCGACGCCGGTCTCCAGGTCGTTGTGGTTGATCGCGTTGGCGATCAGCAGGACCGAGCCGTCCCAGTGGTCGAGGACGGCGAGGTCGCTGGTGAGGAGCATGGTCAGCTCGGGCAGGGCCAGATCGTCCCGGCCGTGCTCGCCGATCTTCTCCAGGCGGCGGACGATGTCGTAGCCGAGGTAGCCGACCATGCCGCCGGTGAACGGCGGCAGGCCGCCGCCGAGGTCGCGGGGGGTGTGCAGGGTCTCGACGGTGGCGCGCAGGGCCTGGAGCGGGTCGCCGGAGACGGGGACGCCGACGGGCGGGGTGCCCAGCCAGTGGGCCTCGCCGTCCCGGACCGTCAGGGTGGCGTCGCTGCGGACGCCGATGAAGGAGTACCGGGACCAGCTGCGGCCGTTCTCCGCGGATTCGAGGAGGAAGGTGCCGGGCCGTTCGGCGGCGAGCTTGCGGTAGAGCCCGACCGGGGTGTCGCCGTCCGCGAGCAGCCTGCGGCTGACGGGGATGACGCGGCGGTCGGCCGCCAGCTTGCGGAAGGTGTCGAGATCCATGGCGCCAGACCCTACTCGGATACGGGGAGCACGTCGGTGTCGAAGCAGGTCCGGGTGCCGGTGTGGCACGCGGCTCCGACCTGGTCGACCTTGACGAGGACGGTGTCGGCGTCGCAGTCGAGGGCGACGGACCTGACGTGCTGGACGTGCCCGGAGGTGTCGCCCTTGACCCAGTACTCCTGGCGGCTGCGGGACCAGTAGGTGCAGCGGCCGGTGGTGAGGGTGCGGTGGAGGGCCTCGTCGTCCATCCAGCCGAGCATCAGCACCTCGCCGGTGTCGTACTGCTGGGCGACGGCGGGGAAGAGTCCGTCGGGGCCGCGCTTGATCCTGGCGGCGAGGGCCGGGTCCAGATTGCTGGTCATGAGGCCATTGTGCCGCGCCCGGGAGCGGTGCCCGGCGGGGCGTCCACTGGGCGGACCGGGGGCGTCCGCCGTACGCTGGCCGACATGTCGACCCATGCCAAACGTGAACGGCTTCTGCTCGCCGACCTGTTGGAGGCCGCGGGCCCGGACGCCCCGACGCTCTGCGAGGGCTGGCTGGCCCGGGACCTCGCGGCCCATGTGGTGGTGCGGGAGCGGCGCCCGGACGCGGCGGCCGGTTCCCTCGTACCGGCGCTGCGCGAGCGCGGGGACCGGGTGCGGGCCGAGTTCGCCGAGAAGCCGTACGAGGAGCTGATCCGGCTCATCAGGACGGGGCCGCCCCGGTTCTCGCCGTTCGCCGTGAAGCAGGTGGACGAGGGGGCGAACACCGTCGAGTTCTACGTGCACGCCGAGGACGTGCGGCGGGCGCAGCCGGACTGGTCGGCGCGCGCGCTCGATCCGGTGTTCGCGGACGCCCTGTGGTCCCGCCTCGAACGCACCGCGCGGCTACTGGGCCGGAAGGCTCCGGTGGGTCTGGTGCTGCGCCGTCCGAACGGGCAGACGGCGGTCGCCCACCGGGGCACGCCGGTGGTGACGGTGTCCGGGGAGCCGGGCGAGCTGACGATGTACCTCTTCGGGCGGCAGTCCTCGGCCAAGGTGGATCTCGAAGGGGAGCCGGAGGCGATCGAGCGGCTGCGGGAGACGAAGCAGCTGGGGATCTGAGCCCGGTGGCGGGAAAGGGCCCCCGAGGGGGCCCTTCCGCGTCCGTGGAGGGGCGGTGCCGGTCAGCGGACCGGGTGGCCCCGCGGGGCGGTCAGCGGACCGGGTGGCCCGCCTCCCGCAGCGCTTCCTTGACCTGGGAGATCCGCAGGTCGCCGAAGTGGAAGACGGAGGCGGCGAGCACCGCGTCGGCACCCGCGGCCACGGCGGGCGCGAAGTCGGCGAGACCGCCCGCGCCGCCGGAGGCGATCACCGGGACGGTGACGTGCTCGCGGACGGCGGTGATCATCTCGGTGTCGTAGCCGTCCTTGGTGCCGTCGGCGTCCATCGAGTTGAGCAGGATCTCGCCCGCGCCCAGTTCGGCGGCCCGGTGCGCCCATTCGACGGCGTCGATGCCGGTGCCCTTCCGGCCGCCGTGGGTCGTCACCTCGAAGGAGCCCGAGGGGGTGCGGCGGGCGTCGACGGACAGGACGAGGACCTGCCTGCCGAAGCGCTCCGCGATCTCCCGGATCAGTTCGGGGCGGACGATGGCGGCGGTGTTGACGCCGACCTTGTCGGCCCCGGCCCGCAGGAGCTTGTCGACGTCGTCGCCGGAGCGGACGCCGCCGCCGACGGTGAGCGGGATGAAGACCTGTTCGGCGGTGCGGCGCACCACGTCGTAGGTGGTCTCCCGGTTGCCCGAGGAGGCGGTGATGTCGAGGAAGGTCAGCTCGTCGGCGCCCTCGGCGTCGTACAGCTTGGCCATCTCGACGGGGTCGCCCGCGTCCCGCAGGTTCTGGAAGTTGACGCCCTTGACGACCCGGCCGTTGTCGACGTCCAGGCAGGGGATCACCCGTACGGCGAGGCTCATCCCGCGGCCTCCCGGTGGGCCTCGATCTCGACCTCGACGACCAGGCGGGGGTCGACGAAGCCGGAGACGATGATCATCGAGGCGGCGGGCCGGACGGCGTCGAACAGTTCCTTGTGGGCGCGGCCGGCCTCGTCCACGTCCCGGGCGTGGGTCAGGTACATACGGGTGCGCACGACGTGCTCCGGGCCCAGGCCGAGCTGCTCCAGGGCGGCGAAGGCCGCCCGGAAGGAGTTGACGGTCTGGTCGTACGGGCCGCCGTCGACGATCTGGCCGTCGACCACCGATGTGCAGCCGGAGACCAGGACCAGGCCGTTCGGCAGTTCGACGGCGCGGGAGTAGCCGAACTGCTCCTCCCAGGGCGCCCCGGTGGCGACCTTGCGGACCCCGGGGGTCACGGCTTCACCGCCACGAGCGCCTCTTCCAGGGTGAACGCCTTCGCGTACAGCGCCTTGCCGACGATCGCGCCCTCGACGCCGAGCGGGACGAGGCCGGACAGGGCCCGCAGGTCGTCCAGGGAGGAGACGCCGCCGGAGGCGACGACGGGCTTGTCGGTGGCCGCGCAGACGTTCTTCAGGAGTTCCAGGTTGGGGCCCTGGAGGGTGCCGTCCTTGGCGATGTCGGTGACGACGTAGCGGGAGCAGCCCTCGGAGTCGAGGCGGGCGAGGGTCTCGTACAGGTCGCCGCCGTCGCGGGTCCAGCCCCGGCCGCGCAGGGTGGTGCCGCGGACGTCGAGGCCGACGGCGATGCGGTCGCCGTACTCGGCGATGACCTTGGCGACCCACTCGGGGGTCTCCAGGGCGGCGGTGCCGAGGTTGACGCGGGTGCAGCCGGTGGCGAGGGCGGCGGCGAGGGAGGCGTCGTCGCGGATGCCGCCGGACAGCTCGACCTTGATGTCCATGGCCTTGGCGACCTCGGCGATCAGTTCACGGTTGTCGCCGGTGCCGAAGGCGGCGTCGAGGTCGACCAGGTGGAGCCATTCGGCGCCGGAGCCCTGCCAGGCGAGCGCCGCTTCGAGCGGGGAGCCGTAGGAGGTCTCGGTTCCGGACTCGCCGTGGACGAGACGGACGGCCTGGCCGTCGCGGACGTCGACGGCGGGGAGGAGTTCGAGCACGCTTCCAGACACAGTCACAGGGTTCCGATCCAGTTGGTGAGGAGCTGGGCTCCGGCGTCGCCGGACTTCTCGGGGTGGAACTGGGTCGCCCACAGGGCGCCGTTCTCGACGGCGGCGACGAACGGCTCGCCGTGGGTGGCCCAGGTGACCTTGGGGGCGCGGATGAGGGGGTTGCCGACTTCCAGGCTCCACTGGCGGACCGCGTAGGAGTGCACGAAGTAGTACCGGGTGTCGGCGTCGAGACCGGCGAACAGTTCGGTGCCCTCGGGCGCGTCGACGGTGTTCCAGCCCATGTGGGGGACGACGGGGGCGTTCAGCGGTTCGACCGTGCCGGGCCACTCGTCGAGGCCCTCGGTCTCGACGCCGTGCTCGATGCCCTGGGCGAAGAGGATCTGCATCCCGACGCAGATGCCCATGACGGGCCTGCCGCCCGCGAGCCTGCGGCCGACGATCCAGTCGCCGCGGGCCTGCCTGAGGCCGCTCATGCAGGCGGCGAAGGCACCGACGCCGGGGACGAGGAGTCCGTCGGCGTTCATCGCGGTGTCGTAGTCGCGGGTGATCTCCACGTCGGCGCCGACCCGGGCGAGGGCGCGCTCGGCCGAGCGGACGTTGCCGAAGCCGTAGTCGAAGACGACGACCTTCTTCGTTCCGGTCATGACCACACGTCCAGCCGGAGCACTCCGGCGGAGAGGCACATGGCGGCGCCGATGGCGACGAGCACGACGACGCCCTTGGGCATCTGCTGCTTGACGAAGGAGTAGATGCCGCCGAGCAGGAAGAGCCCGACGACGATGAGGATGGTGGAGAGGCCGTTCACGACTAGAGCGCGCCCTTCGTGGAGGGGAGGATTCCGGCGGCGCGCGGGTCGCGCTCGGAGGCGTAGCGGAGCGCACGGGCGAACGCCTTGAACTGGCACTCCACGATGTGGTGGGCGTTGCGCCCGTACGGGACGTGGACGTGCAGCGCGATCTGGGCCTGCGCGACGAAGGACTCCAGGATGTGCCGGGTCATCGTCGTGTCGTACGAGCCGATCATCGGCGCCATGTTCTCGGGCTCGGTGTGCACGAGGTAGGGGCGGCCGGAGAGGTCCACCGTGACCTGGGCCAGCGACTCGTCCAGCGGGACGGTGCAGTTGCCGAAGCGGTAGATGCCGACCTTGTCGCCGAGGGCCTGCTTGAAGGCGGCGCCGAGGGCGAGGGCGGTGTCCTCGATGGTGTGGTGGGAGTCGATGTGGAGATCGCCGTCGGTCTTGACGGTGAGGTCGAACAGACCGTGCCGGCCGAGCTGGTCGAGCATGTGGTCGAAGAACCCGACCCCGGTCGACACATCGACCTTGCCGGTGCCGTCCAGGTCGATCTCGACGACGACGGAGGTCTCCTTGGTGGTGCGCTCAACGCGTCCAACGCGGCTCATGCGCTCTGCTCCTTCTTCAGTTCACGGACCGCGTCGAGGAACGCGTCGTTCTCGTCGGGGGTGCCCGCGGTGACCCGCAGCCAGCCCGGTACGCCGTTGTCCCGGACCAGGACGCCCCGGTCGAGGATCGCCCGCCAGGCCGCGTGGGTGTCGGGGAAGCGCCCGAACTGCACGAAGTTGGCGTCCGACTCGGTGACCTCGTAGCCGATCCCGCGCAGCTCGGTGACGAGCCGGTCCCGCTCGGTCTTGAGCTGCTCGACGTATCCGAGGAGGGTGTCGGTGTGCTCCAGGGCGGCGAGCGCGGTCGCCTGGGTGACGGCGGAGAGGTGGTACGGCAGCCGGACGAGCTGGACGGCGTCGACGACCGCCGGGTGCGCGGCGAGGTAGCCGAGGCGCAGTCCTGCGGCGCCGAAGGC
Source organism: Streptomyces sp. NPDC087215 (assembly GCF_044744885.1). NCBI lineage: Bacteria > Bacillati > Actinomycetota > Actinomycetes > Kitasatosporales > Streptomycetaceae > Streptomyces > Streptomyces sp. NPDC087215. The sequence continues at coordinate 778,158 of NZ_JBIUZD010000002.1, read as the reverse complement.
CTTGGACATGGTCCGGGACACGACCAGGTTCGGGCGGCCCTCGACCAGCGGCAGCAGCGAGTCCCCGTGGCTGAACTCCACGTACGCCTCGTCGACGACCACCATCGACGGCCGGGCCGCCTGGGCCGCCTCGTAGAGCGCGAGGACGGTGTCGGCGGAGACGGCGGTGCCGGTGGGGTTGTTGGGCGAGGTCACGAAGACGACGTGCGGGCGGTGCTCGGCGATGGCGCGCTCGGCGGCGGGCAGGTCGACGGTGAAGTCCTCGGCGCGGGGGCCGGAGATCCAGCCGGTGCCGGTGCCCCGGGAGATCAGGGCGTGCATCGAGTACGAGGGCTCGAAGCCGATCGCGGTGCGGCCGGGGCCGCCGAAGGTCTGGAGGAGCTGCTGGAGGACCTCGTTGGAGCCGTTGGCCGCCCAGACGTTCTCGGTGGAGACCGGGTGGCCGGTGGTGCGGGTGAGGTAGCGGGCCAGCTCGGTGCGCAGCTCGACCGCGTCCCGGTCGGGGTAGCGGTTGAGGTGCCGGGCCGCCTCGGTGACCCGCTCCGCGATCCGGGCCACCAGGGCCTCGGGCAGCGGGTAGGGGTTCTCGTTGGTGTTCAGCTGGACGGGGACGTCGAGCTGCGGAGCGCCGTACGGGGACTTGCCGCGCAGCTCGTCCCGTACGGGGAGGTCGTCGATGCCGGTCACTTGCTCTGGGGAACCTTCCATCCGAACCTCGCCTTGATCGCGGCGCCGTGGGCGGGCAGGTCCTCGGCCTCGGCGAGGGTGACCACGTGGTGGGCGACCTCGGCGAGGGCGTCCCGGCCGTAGTCCACGATGTGCACCCCGCGCAGGAAGGACTGCACGGAGAGGCCCGAGGAGTGGCAGGCGCAGCCGCCGGTGGGCAGCACGTGGTTGGAGCCCGCGCAGTAGTCGCCGAGGGAGACCGGGGACCAGGGGCCGACGAAGATCGCGCCCGCGTTGCGGACCCGGTCGGCGACGGCGGCGGCGTCGCGGGTCTGGATCTCCAGGTGCTCGGCCCCGTAGGCGTCGACGACCTTGAGGCCGTCGTCGAGGTCGCGGACGAGGACGATCGCGGACTGGCGGCCCGCGAGCGCGGGGGCGATCCGGTCGTCGACGTGCTTGGAGGCGGCGACCTGGGTCTTCAGCTCGGCCTCGGTGGCGGCGGCCAGCTCCTCCGAGTCGGTGACGAGGACGGAGGCGGCCATCGGGTCGTGCTCGGCCTGGCTGATCAGGTCGGCGGCGACGTGCACCGGGTCGGCGGTGGAGTCCGCGAGGACCGCGATCTCCGTCGGCCCGGCCTCGGCGTCGATGCCGATGCGGCCCTTGAGGAGCCGCTTGGCGGCGGCCACGTAGATGTTGCCGGGGCCGGTGACCAGGTTGACGGGGGCGCAGCCGGGCTCGTCGGCGGCCGTGCCCTCGGTGCCGTACGCGAACATGGCGACGGCCTGGGCGCCGCCGGCGGCGTACACCTCGTCCACGCCGAGGAGGGCGCAGGCGGCCAGGATCGTCGGGTGGGGCAGGCCGCCGAAGTCGCGCTGCGGGGGCGAGGCGACGGCGATGCCCTCGACTCCGGCCTCCTGGGCCGGGACGACGTTCATCACGACGGAGGACGGGTAGACGGACCGGCCGCCCGGTACGTACAGGCCGACGCGCTCGACCGGGATCCACTTCTCGGTGACCGTGCCGCCGGGGACGACCTGGGTGGTGTGGGTGGTGCGGCGCTGGGCGCGGTGGACGAGCCGGGCGCGCCGGACGGACTCCTCCAGGGCGGCGCGGACGGCCGGGTCCAGCTCGTCGAGGGCGCGGCGGATCGCCGCGGCGGGGACGCGCAGACCGGGCACGCGGACGCCGTCGAACTTCTCCCCGTAGTCGATCACCGCGGCCGCGCCATGATGCCGGACGTCCTCGCAGATCGGCCGCACCTTCTCCAGGGCGGCTTCCACATCGAACTCGGCACGGGGCAGCAGGTCACGCAGGGCGGAACCCTCGGGGAGGGCCTCGCCGCGCAGATCGATTCGAGAGATCACGGATCAATTCTCGCAGACGGCCCAGAGCGCCGGACGCCCGTATCAGTGGCTGATACACGCCACACTGGCGTCTAGTCGCCACTCCTGACCGTTAGCGTTCAGCCCGTCACTCAGCGGGAAGAACGGCTGTACGAATCCACGAGCCCCGGAATCCGGGGGCCGGGGAATCGTGGGAACGGATCGTGGAGAGCGAGGGGGCGGCGTTGACCGAGCCGCATGAGGACGGGATGCCGGACGGTCTCACGGCACCGGAGCGGGCCGTGTGGCGGGCGTTCAGGATCGGCAGGACGTGCGATCTGACCGAGGGCGTCCCGGAGCTGGACGACCCCTTCGGGGGGCGGGAGTGGGGGGAGGGCAGGACCGTCCGGGCCGAGGTGGTGGCCCTGCTGCTGCTCGCGGGCCCGCAGGCCCGCTCGGGGCGGGTCGCCGCGCTGAAGCTGCGCGGGGTGCGGATCACCGGCGTGCTGAACCTGGCGGGCGGGACGATAGGGCCGTACGTGGAGCTGCACAGCTGCCGCTTCGACGGCGAGGTCGTGCTGCCCGAGGCCCGGTTCGGGACGCTGCGGCTGGTCGGCTGCGCGCTGCCCCGGCTGGAGGCCGCCCGGCTGCACACCGAGGGCGATCTGCACCTGCCGCGCTGCCGGGTGCGGCACGGCATCCGGCTGACCGACGCGCAGATCGGCACCGATCTGCTCATGAACCAGATCCAGGTGTGGCCGGACCGGCGCGGGCGGGCCATCACGGCGGACGGCATGGTCGTCGCCCAGGACCTCCAGGCCGAGCTGATCGAGTCGCACGGGGAGCTGAGCCTGCGCGGCGCGAAGATCGGCGTCTCGCTCAGCCTGCGGGGCAGTGTGCTGCGCGGCGCCCAGGGCCGCCGCGCGCTCAACGCGCCGCAGCTGACCGTGGAGCGCTCCCTCTACCTGAACGCCGCCTGGGTGTACGGGGAGACGGCGGGCGTCCCGGAGCACTCCACGGCCACCCCGCCCTACGGGGTGACGCCCGCCCAGGGCGCCCGGCGCAAGCCGGTGGAGTGCCACGGCGGGGTGCGGCTCGACGACGGGCGGTTCGGGGACGCGGTGGACCTGCACCACGCCCGCTTCCTGCTGGACGGCGCGCGCCGGGAGGAGGTCTCGCTGCGCCGGATCGTCACCCCGGAGCTCCGGTTCAACGGGGAGCGGCCGGAGGAGGGCCGCGTGGTGCTCAACGGCGCGAAGGTCGTCACCCTCATCGACCTGTCCACCAGCTGGCCGGGGCCCGGCGGTCTCGCCATGGGCGGCTTCGCCTACGAGAACCTGGTGCCGTACGGGCACTTCCCGCTGGCCCGGCGCCTGGAGTGGGTGGCCGCCGCGACCCCGGAGTACGCGCCGGAGCCGTACGAGCGGCTGGCCACCGTGCTGCGCAACAGCGGGGAGGACGCCGACGCCCGGGAGGTGCTGCTCGCCAAGCAGCGGCGCAGACGGGAGACGCTGCCGCTCGCGGGGAAGCTCTGGGGGTACATCCAGGACTGGACCGTGGCCTACGGCTACCGGCCCGGCCGGGCGGCGCTGTGGATGGCGGTCCTGTGGGCGGCGGGCACGGCGGCCTTCTCCCACTACCGGCCGACACCGCTGAAGGCGGACGAGGCCCCGGAGTGGAACGCCACGCTGTTCGCCCTCGACCTGCTGATCCCCGTGATCAACCTGGGCCAGGACGGCGCCTGGCGCCTGCACGGCCTGTGGCAGTGGGCGGCGGCGGTCCTGATCATGCTCGGCTGGATCCTGGCGACGACGGTCGCGGCGGGCGCGACGAGACTGCTGAGCCGGGGCTGAGGGAGCCGGGGGCTCGGGCGGGGGCGGGGGACGGGGTCCGGGCTTGGCGGTCCGGTGCTCGCGGTCCGGTCCTCGCGGTCGGGTCCTCGCGGTCCGGTGCCCGGCCGGGTCCGGCGCGTGGCGGGGTCCGGCGCGTGGCTGCCCGGCGCGTGGCCTGCCTGCGGGGTCCGGCGGCCTGTGCGGCCGGGTCCGGCGCGTGGCCCGTGCGGCGGGTGCGGCGGGTGCGGTCCGGGGCCGCCCGGCCGGTCCGGGGCCCTCGCCCGGCGCCCGGCCGGGGGGTGGCCCGTCCCGCCCGGCCGGGGGGGGCGTCCCGTCCCCCTGAAGGCGGAGCCTGAGCACCCGTCCTCCCGGGCGCCCCTCAGTCGCCGGGAGACCTCGCGGGGTGGTCCGGCGGGCCCTCGGCCCGGGGCGGCCCCGGCGCCGGGGGGGCTCGCTCGGGCGGAGGGCTTCGGTGGGGGCGGGGGCGCCCGGTGGTCCCGTGGCGGACGGACCGTGGCCGGGAGGTGGCGGGTCGGGGACGGGGGGTGACCACCGTGTGAGAGAGCTGTGGGGCAGGGGTGAGACAGGCTGCCGGGGAGGCGGTACGGGGAGAGAATATGTCGCACCATGTCCTTGCTCCGCGCCCTGCTCGGCGCCGTCCGACCGGCCCGGCCCGGCCCCGGGCCCACCGCCCGGTCCGTGCCGGACGACGACGTGCTGCTCGACGCCCCGGACGAGCGGCTCGCCCCGGCCCTGGTCGCCGCCGCCCTCGCCGACCCGGAGCCCGCGGCGAAACTGCTCGCCACCACCCGGGACGCGGGCGAGTGGGAGGACCGCGACCGGTACGTCGTCCGGCTCGCGACCTTCGCGTACAGCAGGGGCGACTGGCTGACCCACTGGCTCACGGCCGCGCCCGGCGACCCCGACGCCCTGCTCGTCACCGCGCAGCTCGCCGTACGCCGGGCCTGGGGGTCGCCCGCGCGGGCCGAGCGGCTCCGCGAACTGGGCCCGCTGGTCCGGGACGTCGCCGAGGCCGCGCCCCACGACCCGGTGCCCTGGCGCCTCGCCCTGGACCACGCGCGCGGGGCGCACGCCGGGCACACCCTCTTCGAATCGCTCTGGGAGCAGGCCGTGCGCCGCTCCCCGCACCACTACGGCAGTCATGTCGCGGCCCTGAAGTACCTGTCCGCGCAGTGGTACGGCTCACATCGCGCCGCCTTCGACTTCGCCGAGCAGGCGGCCGACGACGCCGCCCCGGACTCGCTCGTCCGGGCGCTGCCGGTCCGCGCCGCCCACGACCGGCTGCGGGTGCCGCCCCTGCGGGACCCGTCGGTGTCGGAGGCCCGGATCGACCGGGCGGCGGACCGGGCCCTGGTGCTGTCCGGCGGCTTCCCGGTGGGCGACCCCTGGCCGGCCGAGGTCCGCAACCTCCTCGCGTACGTCCTGGTCGAGCGGGCGCGGTGGGAGGAGGCGCGGGAGGAGTTCGGGCGGATCGGCGCCCACGCGACCTCGTTCCCGTGGGGTGCCGGGCGGGAGGATCCGCTGCGGGCCTTCCTCGCCGCGCGGGACCGGGCGGGCGGCGAGGAGGCCCGTCACGGCCGGGCGCCGGGCGCCGGACGCGGGAGGACAGGGCGGGGCCGGCCCGGCGGCCATTAGTCTTGGGCGCTGTGACCTCCGCTCGCCTGCCCCTCTTCCCGCTCAACGCGGTGCTGTTCCCCGGCCTCGTGCTGCCGCTGAACGTCTTCGAGCAGCGTTATCGCGCCATGATGCGCGAACTGCTGACCGTGGACGACGCGGAGCCGCGCCGTTTCGTCGTCGTCGCCATCCGCGACGGCCGCGAGGTGGCGCCGACCGGGTCCGGGATGCCGGACCGGGCCGCGCTGCCGGAGAAGGGCCCGGCGGCGGGCTTCGGCCCCGACCCCGTCCAGTCCTTCCACCGGGTCGGCTGCGTCGCCGACGCGGCGACGATCCGGGAGCGCGCGGACGGCAGCTTCGAGGTGATCGTCACCGGCACGACCCGGGTGAGGCTGCTCTCGGTCGACGCGAGCGGGCCGTTCCTGGTCGCCGAGGTCGAGGACGTCCCGGAGGAGCCGGGCGAGGAGGCCGAGGCCCTCTCCGAGGGGGTGCTGCGGGCCTTCCGCGCCTACCAGAAGCGGCTGGCGGGGGCCCGGGAGCGCTCGCTGACCACCAGTGAGCTGCCGGACGACCCCTCGGTGGTGTCGTACCTGGTGGCGGCGGCGGCCATCCTCGACGTCCCGTCGAAGCAGCGGCTGCTCCAGGCGCCGGACACCGCGACCCGGCTGCGCGAGGAGCTGTCGCTGCTGCGGGCGGAGACGGCGGTGCTGCGGCACCTGCCCTCGCTGCCCGCGGTGGACCTCACACAGGCGCCGACGTACCCGAACTGACCGTCCCGGGCCCGTACGGGCCGCGTCCCGCCGAGGAGGAGCACGTGGCGAAGAAGCAGAGGAAGAACACCGGCGGCACCCCGGCGACGGTGGCCCTGACCGCCGCGGGCACCCCGTTCACGCTGCACGCCTACGAGCACGACCCGGCCTCCCCCTCGTACGGCGAGGAGGCGGCGCAGGCCCTCGGCGTCTCCCCCGACCGGGTCTTCAAGACGCTGGTCGCGGACGTCGACGGCGAGCTGACCGTCGCGGTCGTCCCGGTGGCGGGCCAGCTCGATCTGAAGGCGCTGGCCTCGGCGGTCGGCGGCAAGCGGGCCGCGATGGCGGACCCGGCGGCGGCGGAGCGCACCACCGGATACGTCCGGGGCGGCATCTCCCCGCTCGGCCAGCGCAAGCGGCTGCGCACGGTCCTGGACTCGTCGGCCTCGGACCACGCGACCGTCTGTGTCTCGGCGGGCCGCCGGGGTCTCGAAGTGGAGCTCTCCCCCGCCGACCTGGCCGCGCTCACCTCGGCGGTGGTGGCCCCGATCGGCCGCGCCTGACGGCCGCCGGGCATCGGCCCGGCGGCCCGTTCAGCCGCCGTACGGCTTCGGCTCGCCCCACGGTCCGGGCTCCGGGTCGCGCGGGCCGAAGACGGCCGTGAGGCCCAGGTGGACGATCATCGCGGCGAGCGGCCAGGCCAGCATCGCGGCGGCCCCCAGGTTCAGTTCGAGGGGCGCCTGGAAGGAGACGCTGGGGCCGACGGCCTTGGCGTGGGCGACCACGTCGCTCGTCGGGCCGAAGTACGTCCCCAGGCCCCAGGCGAGCAGCGAGCCGAGGCCGCCGCCGAGCGCGAGCCCGAGCACCAGCGGCACACCGCCCTTGCGGCGCAGCAGGAAGACGACGAGCGCGGCGACCGCGCCGAAGGCCAGGGCGAGCAGGACGAACGTTCCGTCCGAGCCGATCGCCGCCTCCCCCTCGGAGTCACGGAGGTAGACCCCCTTGCCGTCCGAGATGAGCAGGACGCGGGGGGCCAGGTTCAGCCACAGCACCCCGAGGACCGCGCCCGCGATCGTCGAGACGAGGGTCACCAGAACGCCCTGGAGCACCTCGGTGCCCGTGATCGGGTCCCCGGCCGGGCCGGGGACCGACGGGGGCGGCGGGGGCCAGCCCGGGTCGTGCGACGAGGGCTGGTGAGGCGGAGTAAGGGGTGCGGTCACCCCGCCATCGTGCCAGGTGTCCCCGTGGCCCGCCTCAGCGGACGGCGGCCCGCCGGTAGGCCCAGGTGGCGACCGCGAGGGAGACCACGCCGACCGCCGCGCACACCCCGAGGTCGAGGGCGACGGCGGCCCAGTCGGGGCGCTCCTCGAAGGTGCGGGCGAGGGCCTCGACGCCGTACGTGGACGGCAGCAGGTCCCGGGCCCAGCCGATCGGCCCGGGCATTCGCTCGGCCGGGAGCACTCCGAGGAGCAGCGCGGCCGACATGCCGAGCTGGCCGAGGAGGGTGGCGAGTTCCTGGCGGGGGGCGAGGAGGCCGAGGGCGGCGCCGAGACCGGCGAGGGCCGCCCCGGCGAGCGGGACGACGGCGAGGAGGATCCAGAGGTTGCCCAGCGGGAGCCCGAAGAGCACGGAGCCGGTGACGGCGGTGACGGCGGTGCCGGGCACGGTGAAGGAGGCGTACGCGCCGGCCGCGCCGAGCACGACGGCGGCGGGCGGCACGGGCAGGGTGGCGTAGTGGTCGAGGCCGCCGGTCGCCCGGAGCTGCCCGAAGTACTGGGCGAGCAGGTTGAGCGCGACGAAGGCGACGACGAGGACGGTGGAACCGGCCACGACGGCGCGCGCCTCGGACCCGCCGTCGACCACTCCGCGCATCAGGATCATGATCCCGACGGACTGGAAGGTGGCCACGAAGAGCAGCGGGATGCGGGCGACCCGGGCGCGGGAGAGCTGCGCGCGGTAGACGGCGGCCAGGGACGGCAGCAGCCGGGCGCGGGGGGCGAGGGGCGCGGGGGCGTCCTCGTCCTCGCGGGTCCGGACGGTGGGCGCGCCGGTCGGCAGGACCTCGGCGGGCACGGTGCTCACTGCGGACAGCTCCTGGGGTTCACGGACACGGGCAGGGCGGAGGGTCCGGGCCCCGGCCCGGACAGGGACGCCCGCGGCTCCCGCACGGGCGCGGGCCCCCGTACGGGCACGGCCACACGCACCGGCACGGACCCCGGGCCGGACGCGAGACCGGTCACGGCCGAGGTCCCCCGCACGGGCGCGGGCACAACCTCTCGTACGGGCGCGGGCACGGCTCCCGGGACCGGCGCGGACCCCCCTGCGTGCGCGGAACCGGTGATGGCCGACGCTCTCGGCGCGGGACCGGACGGGCGTCTTCGTACGGGCGCGGGCCTGAGCCCCCGTACCGGCACGGGGCGCGGAGCGCTCCGTCTCATGCCTTCACCAGCCCCTCCGTGGCGGCGCCGCCGAGGGCCAGGTAGACGTCCTCCAGGCTGGGCGTGGCCAGGGTGAAGTCGTCGAGCGCGGCGAAGGCGGCGCCGCCGGTGACGGTGGCGACGGCCCCGCGGGCCTCGTCGGGGGCGAGGCGGAGGGCCCAGCGGCGCCCCGTCTCCTGGGCGAGTTCGCGCAGGGCGGCGATCTCGGGCAGGTGGACGGGGGCCGACTCGCGCCAGACCAGTTCGACGCGGATCTCGCCCGCGACGCGCTCCTTGAGTCCGGCGGGCGTGTCGCAGGCGATGACCCGGCCGTGGTCGAGGACGGCGACGCGGTCGAGGACGGTCTCGGCCTCGATGACGTTGTGGGTGACGAGCAGCACGGTGGTGCCGTGTTCGGCGCGCCGCCGGTCGACGGCGGCCCAGACCGCGCGGCGGGCGACGGGGTCCATGCCGGTGGTGGGCTCGTCGAGGACGAGGACGGGGCGGTGGCCGACGAGGGCGGCGGCGAGGCAGGCGAGCCGTCGCTGTCCGCCGGAGAGCTTCTTCAGGGGCCGGGAGGCGAGCGGACCGAGGCCCAGTTCGTCGAGGACGGCGTCGCGCTCGGCGCGGGCTCCGGCGGCGGTGAGGCCGCGCAGCCGTCCGGTGGTCTCGGCGGCGAGGGAGACGGTCAGCTCGTCGAGGGCGGTGGACTCCTGGCCGAGGTACGCGAGGAGGCGGGAGGCCCGCTCGGGGTGGCGCACCAGGTCGTGGCCGAGCATCCGGACGGTTCCGGAGTCGGGCCGCAGCAGGCCGGTGAGCTGGCGCACCAGGGAGGACTTGCCCGCCCCGTTGGGGCCGAGCAGCCCGAAGACCTCGCCGCCGCGCACGTCGAGGTTGATCCCGTCGGTGGCCCGCACCTCGGGAGTCACGGGCGCACCCCGTCCGCCGCGCGTGGCGGGGTACGTCTTGACCAGGTCCCGCACCACGCACACCGTACTCACGGGGGAAGAGCCTACGGGGTCGCCGGGCCCGATCCGGGCGCGGGGGCGGGTTCGGCGGCGGCCCGGACGTCGATCTCGCGCCAGAACCCGGCCCTGATCGCGTACCGGTCGTGCTCGTCGATCTGGTCGTCCTTGTGGGCGAGCAGACCGAACCGGGCCGCGTAGCGGAGGAGTTCGCCGTCGATGCGGTGCGGGATGCGGGGGTAGAGGGTGGAGAGCTTCTGGACGTGGCCCTGTTCGGGGAGGCGCTCCATCCATCGGCGGGCGAACACCTGTCCGACCTCGAAGGGGTCTCCGCCGACGGTGGTGATGTCCTCCTCGCGGTCCGCCCAGCGCTGCTCGGCGCTGGTGAGGGTGGCGAGCGTCGGCAGGGAGGCGGTCTCGGGCGGTTCGCCGACCGTGGACACCGGGCGCTCGACCCAGCCCCGGTCGGAGGACCAGCGGAGCGCGCTGGCGCCCTGCGGCGCGAGGGCGGGGGCGGGGGCGCTGCCGGGGGCGCGCAGTCCCGCCAGGTCCTTGGGGGTGGGGACGCCCTTGGCCGCGGGGACGGGGACGCCGCCGCCGTTCGGGTGGGCGCCGTCGCGGTCGTGCGCGGGGCCGGTGGCGTCGTGGGCCGGGGCGGCGGCGCGGGCGGCGGCTCCTCCCGCGGCGGCCTCCGCGGCCCGTTCGGCGGAGGCCGCGAGGGCCGCCTCGGGGAGCGGCGCGGAGAGGATGGCGGCGATCTCGGGGCGGGGCGCGGGGGGCGGGGCGCAGAGGCCGCTGAGGTCCCTGGCGCGGACGGCCCGGGTGATCCAGGCGCGGTCGAGGACCCGCCGCTCGTCGGCCTCGGCGACGAGGTCCTCGGACTGGTTGTAGTCGCCGTCGGCGGCCTGGACGGCCCAGAGGTGGACGGCGACGCCGTGCTCCTTGGCCGACATGAGGCCGGGCAGCAGGTCGCCGTCGCCGGTGACCAGCACGATGTCGGAGCAGGCCCGGTTCCTGGCCAGCTCGGTCAGTTCGGTGTGCATGGCCGCGTCGACGCCCTTCTGGGCCCAGCGTCCGTCGCTCCTGGTCAGGGCGCCGAGCCGGACGGTGACCCGGGGCATCACCCGGAGCCTGCGGTGCTCCGGCTGGGGGACGCGGTCGGGGGCGCCGTCGAACCAGTAGATCCGCAGCAGGGGCAGTGCCGTCTCGGCCTCGGCGCGCTGGCGCAGCTGCTGGATGAGTCCGGCGTGGTCGACGGTGATCCGGGAGCGGGACGGTTCCCCGGCGAGAAGGCTGGCGGCGGCACCCAGCAGGTAGCCGGCGTCCACCAGGACGACGCAGCGGTCCACGTGTTCCACCCTCTTTCGGGAACCTCGGGATCGGATTTGCTTCGGATTTCCTTCGAGTCTGCCCGAAGGCCGGGGGCTCGACGGCCGGAACTGGATCATCGGCGTGGCGGATGCCACTTTCGGGCGCCCGTGACGCTCCGTAATGATCCAACATGCGGCGGTTCACCCCGTATGTGAGTCTGACAGCGGCCCTGGCCCCTAGGTCCCCTTTGGAGGTAATCCCATGGCCAAGAACCGGAACCAGAACCGCACCCAGAAGCAGTCCCCGGCCGAGCGCGGTGCCCAGCAGGCACAGCAGTCGTCCCTTGAGACACAGGCGGAACAGCGTTCCAGCCAGGTCACGCCAGGTGACGTGGCTCGCAAGGGACGTCAGAAGCGCTTCGGCCACAACTGACACACCCGGCCACATCCATGGCAAAGGGGCGCGCCCGTGACGACGGGCGCGCCCCTTGCGCGTGGGTGCGGGGCCCTTCGGCGGGGCCCCGGGCGGTCGGACGGGCGCGGGCGCTCCGGCCCGTACCGCCCCGGACGGGCTATCCGGCCAGGCAGGACGGGCCGAGGAGCACCTTCAGGTCGCCGAAGAGCGCCGGGTCGGCCTGCACCCGGTGCCGGTCGAGCCGGAGCACGGTGGTGGTGCGGGGGCCCTGGAGCTTGATGCGGACCTCGGTGTTGCCCCGGTGGTGGCCGAGGATCTCGCCGAGCCTGGTGATCATCGGCGGGGTGACCTTCACGGTGGGGATGGTGAGGATCACGGGTGCGTTGGTCCCGGCGTTCGACAGGTCGGGGACCATCAGCTCCATGGCGACCAGACGGGGGATGTCCTCGCGCTTGTCGAGACGTCCCTTGACGAAGACGACCGTGTCCTCGACGAGTTGGGTGGAGACCAGCTGGTAGGTGGCCGGGAAGAACATGCACTCGATCGATCCGGCCAGGTCCTCGACGGTGGCGATGGCCCAGGCGTTGCCCTGCTTGGTCATCTTGCGCTGGAGGCCGGAGATGATGCCGCCGATGGTGACGACCGCGCCGTCGGCGTGCTCGCCGCCGGTGAGCTGGGAGATCGCCGCGTCCGTCTTGTCGGACAGGACGTGCTCGATGCCGAAGAGCGGGTGGTCGGAGACGTACAGGCCGAGCATCTCGCGCTCCTGGGCGAGCAGGTACGACTTCTCCCATTCCAGGTCGGAGAACTCGACGTCGAGGCCGAAGCCGGGCTCGTCGCCGCCGCCGTCGTCGTTCATGCCGCCGAACAGGTCGAACTGTCCTTCGGCCTCCTTGCGCTTGACCGCGACCACGTTGTCGATCATCGGTTCGTGGTGGGCGACCAGGCCCTTGCGGGTGTGGCCCATCTCGTCGAAGGCGCCGGCCTTGATCAGCGACTCGACGGTCCGCTTGTTGCAGACGACGGCCTCGACCTTGTCGAGGAAGTCGGGGAAGGTGGAGTACTTCCCCTTGGCCTTGCGCGACTTGATGATCGACTCGACGACGTTGGTGCCGACGTTGCGGACGGCGGAGAGGCCGAAGAGGATCACGTCGTCGCCCTGGGCGGCGAAGTTCGACTCGGACTCGTTGACGTTCGGCGGGAGCACCTTGATGCCCATGCGGCGGCACTCGTTGAGGTAGACCGCCGACTTGTCCTTGTCGTCCTTGACGGAGGTGAGCAGTCCCGCCATGTACTCGGCCGGGTGGTTGGCCTTGAGGTAGGCGGTCCAGTAGGAGACCAGGCCGTACGCGGCGGAGTGGGCCTTGTTGAAGGCGTATCCGGCGAAGGGGACCAGGACGTCCCAGAGGGCCTTGATGGCCGCGTCGCTGAAGCCCTTCTTCTTGGCTCCCGCCTCGAAGATGACGAAGTTCTTCGCCAGTTCCTCGGGCTTCTTCTTGCCCATCACGCGGCGGAGGATGTCGGCCTCGCCGAGCGAGTACCCGGCGATGATCTGGGCGGCCTTCTGCACCTGCTCCTGGTAGACGATCAGGCCGTAGGTGACCGCGAGCACCTCTTCGAGCGGCTTCTCCAGCTCGGGGTGGATCGGGGTGATCTCCTGCTGGCCGTTCTTGCGGAGCGCGTAGTTCGTGTGCGAGTTCATGCCCATCGGGCCCGGCCGGTACAGGGCGGACACGGCGGAGATGTCTTCGAAGTTGTCGGGCTTCATCAGCCGCAGCAGCGAGCGCATGGGGCCGCCGTCGAACTGGAAGACGCCGAGGGTGTCGCCGCGCTGGAGCAGTTCGAAGGTCTTCGGGTCGTCGAGCGGGAGGGCCAGGAGATCGAGGTCGATGCCCTTGTTGGCCTTCACCATCTTGACGGCGTCGTCCATGATCGTGAGGTTGCGCAGGCCCAGGAAGTCCATCTTGAGCAGGCCGAGCGACTCGCACTGCGGGTAGTCCCACTGCGTGATGGTGACGCCGTCGGTGTGCCGCACCCAGATCGGGGCGTGATCGACGATCGGCTCGCTGGACATGATCACACCGGCCGCGTGCACGCCCATCTGGCGGACCAGGCCCTCGACGCCCCGGGCGGTGTCGATGACCTTCTTGACGTCCGGCTCGTTCTCGTACATCGCACGGATCTCACCGGCCTCGCTGTAGCGGGGGTGGGAGGGGTCCGTGATGCCGTTGAGGTCGATGCCCTTGCCGAGGACGTCGGCGGGCATGGCCTTGGTGAGCCGGTCGCCCATGGCGTACGGGTAGCCGAGGACGCGCGCGGAGTCCTTGATGGCGTTCTTGGCCTTGATCTTGCCGTAGGTGCCGATCATGGCGACCTTGTCGGAGCCGTACTTCTCCGTCACGTACCGGATGACCTCGACGCGCCGACGCTCGTCGAAGTCGATGTCGACATCGGGCATCGAGATGCGCTCGGGGTTGAGGAAGCGCTCGAAGATCAGTCCGTGCGGGATCGGGTCGAGGTCGGTGATGCCCATGGCGTACGCGACGATCGAGCCGGCCGCGGAGCCTCGGCCGGGGCCCACGGCGATGCCCTGGCTCTTCGCCCACATGATGAAGTCGGCGACGACGAGGAAGTAGCCGGGGAAGCCCATCGAGATGATGGTGTCCATCTCGTACTCGACCTGCTTCATGCGGTCCTCGGGGATGCCCCCGGGGAAGCGGCGGGCCATGCCCCGCATGGTCTCCTCGCGGAACCAGGTGACCTCGGTGAACCCCTCCGGGATGTCGAACTTCGGCATGAGGTTCTTCTCGACGAACATGCCGTCGGTGGAGACCTGCTCGGCGACCAGCAGGGTGTTGCGGCAGCCCTCCTGCCAGGCGTCCGAGGAGTCCACGGCGTACATCTCGTCGGTGGACTTCAGGTAGTAGCCGGTGCCGTCGAACCGGAAGCGGTCCGGGTCGGAGAGGTTCTTGCCGGTCTGGATGCACAGCAGGGCGTCGTGGGCGGTGGCCTCGTGCGCGTACGTGTAGTGCGAGTCGTTGGTGACCAGCGGGGGGATGCCGAGCTTCTTGCCGATCTCCAGGAGCCCGTCCCTGACCCGGCGCTCGATCTCGATGCCGTGGTCCATCAGCTCCAGGAAGTACCGCTCCTTGCCGAAGATGTCCTGGTACTCGGAGGCCGCCTTCAGGGCCTCGTCGAACTGGCCGAGGCGCAGCCGGGTCTGGAGCTCGCCCGAGGGGCAGCCGGTGGAGGCGATGAGCCCCTCCGACCACTGGGAGATGGTCTCCTTGTCCATCCGGGGCCACTTCTGCAGCCAGCCCTCGGCGTAGGCGTCGGAGGACAGCTTGAAGAGGTTGTGGAGTCCGGTGGCGTTCGCCGCCCAGATCGTCTTGTGGGTGTAGCCGCCGGAACCGGAGACGTCGTCGCGCTTCTGGTGCGGCTGGCCCCACTGGATCTTCCGCTTGTTGCGGCGGGACTCGGGGGCGACGTACGCCTCGATGCCGATGATCGGCGTCACACCGGCCTTCTTGGCCGTGTGGAAGAAGTCGTACGCGCCGTGCAGGTTGCCGTGGTCGGACATGGCGATGTGCGTCATGCCCATCTCGTTGCACGCGTCGAACATGTCCTTCAGCCGCGCGGCACCGTCCAGCAGCGAGTACTGGGTGTGGACGTGGAGGTGCGTGAAGGGCGGCTTGGTCACGACGGGAGGCCTCCGGGAAACGACGGACTACAGGCTGCGGACAGTCTGGGGGGACAGCGTGGAAGTCTACGTCCCGCGAGTGACAGCCGACGGGCACTCGCGACTAGGGTCGCGCGTTGGGAGACAGGGAACACCTGTCCCAATTGTCGTGAACATTCTCTGAGCACGCCCGGTACCAGGAGGCATCTCGATGTCGGTCCCCCAGCCCACCGCAGCGGAGCGCGGTGAGCACGTCCTCGCCGTCTTCGACACCGCCTTCGGCGAACTGCTCGCCGCCGACCCCGCGGCCTTCCGCGTGAAGTTCCGGAAGATGGCCGGTTCCGCCTTCGCGTTCTACCGGGGCACCGCCTGCCTCTTCTACGCGGACCTCGCAGACGAGGCCGAGGGCGGCCCCTACCTGGACGAGCGCACCGGCCGGGTCTGGATCCACGGCGATCTGCACGCCGAGAACTTCGGCACGTACATGGACGCCAACGGGCGCCTGGTCTTCAACGTCAACGACTTCGACGAGGCGTACGTGGGCCCCTTCACCTGGGACCTCAAGCGGCTCGCCGCCTCCCTCGCCCTCATCGGGTACGCGAAGGCGCTCAGCGACGAGCAGATCACCCACCTGGTCCGGATCTTCGCCGCCTCCTACCGGGAGCGGATCCACGCGCTCGCCGTCGGCGTCGGCGAGGAGCTGCCGTCGTTCACCCTGGACACCGCCGACGGCGCGCTGCTCGCCGCCCTCCGCGACGCCCGCGCCCTGACCCGCTTCGGGCTGCTCGACTCGATGACCGAGATCCGGGACTTCGAGCGCCGCTTCTCCCCCGGCGGCGGCGCGATCGAGCTGGACGCGGCGGCCCGCTACAAGGTCCTCGCCGCCTTCGACGGCTATCTGGAGACCCTGCCGGAGTCCAGCCTCGCCCGCCCCGACTCGTACCGGGTGAAGGACGTCGTCGGGCGGCGCGGCATCGGCATCGGCTCGGCCGGTCTCCCCTCGTACAACATCCTCCTGGAGGGGCCCAGCGACGCCCTGGAGAACGACGTCGTGATCTACCTCAAGCAGGCGCAGACCCCGGCGGTCTCCCGGCACGTGACGGACCCGGCGGTACGGGGCTACTTCCGGCACGAGGGCCACCGCACCGTGATCTCGCAGCGGGCGCTCCAGGCGCACGCCGACCCGTGGCTGGGCTGGACCGAACTGGGCGGCGCCGGTCAGCTGGTCGCGGAGGTCTCCCCGTACGCGGTGGACCTGGACTGGTCGGACATCGACGACCCCCAGGACATCGCGCTCACCGTCGCCGACCTGGGCCGGGCGACGGCGACCATGCACGCGGCGGCGGACGAGTCCAGCGGCCACTCCCTCGTGCCGTTCTCCACCGAGCGGGCCATCGACGCGGCCATCGCCGCCGACGAGGAGGGCTTCGGCGCCCTCCTGGTGGACTTCGCGCACGCCTACGGGGCACGGGCACGGGCCGACCACCAGATCTTCGTGGACCTCTTCCGCAACGGCCGGATACCGGGACTCTGAGCGGCGGGACCGGCCCCGTGGGGTTTCCCACAGCTTCCCCTTAGGCACGCCCTACCGCCCGGCGTGGGAGACTCGCCGACGATGGACATGGCAGGGACGCAGCTGAGGGCGCTGCGGGCGGCGCTCTTCACGGCAGTGGTCGTGACGCTGTCCGTGGCGTCCCACGTGCTGCTCTCCCGCGTGCCGCTGCCGCTGGGCACGGTCGTCCCGGTCGCGGTCGGCGTCTTCGCCGTGGCGTACCTGCTGGCGGGCCGCGAGCGGGGATTCGGCCCGATCGCCGGGCTCCTGGTCCCGCTGGAGCTGGCCGCCGACACGCTCTTCACCAGCGGTCAGGCGATCTGTTACGGCCCCGCCGGCGGACCGGTCGCCGGTTCGCTGCGCTCGGTCGGCGTGGAGGTCTTCTGCGGCGGCGCCCTCGGCGCCCCGCTGCCCGGCGTGGTGGGTCCGGAGGGCGGCGGCGCGGCGGCCGTGCTCGCCTCCCCCGACCCGGCGCTGCCCTGGCTGCTGCTCGGCGTCCACGTGGGCGTCGGCCTCGCGGCGGCGCTCTGGCTGCGCGGCGGGGAGCGGGCGCTCGTCCGGCTGCTGAACGCGGTGGCGGCCTTCGCCTTCCGGCCGCTGCTGCTCGTGACCGCGCTGCTGCGCGCCGGAGGTCCGGCGCCCCGGCGCACGGGACGGCCCTCGGCGCGCCCCCGGTTCTCCCGCGCCAGGTTCCTCACCCACTCCGTGGGGCGGCGGGGACCGCCGTGCCCGCGCTCCGCACTCGTCTGAGTGCGGCGCACGCGCACGCAGTCCCCACCTCTTCTCTCACCGTCACGGAGATCACCGTCATGAGCGCACGCAACAACCAGTCCAACAAGGCCGCCGCCCGCGAGCGGCTGCGCGTCGAGCGCGAGCAGCAGGCGAAGAAGGACCGGGTCCGCCGCCAGCTGGTCGTCGGCGTCTCGGCGGTGGCCGTGCTGGCCGTCGCCGGGGGCATCGGCTACGCGGTCGTCCAGTCCAACAAGCCGTCCGCCTGGCAGGCGGCAGCCGACGCGAAGGCGGTGACCGCGCCGAAGAACACCTCGGGCACCGACGGCACCACGGTCGTCATCGGCAAGGACTCCGCGGACAAGACCCTGGAGCTGTACGAGGACTCGCGCTGCCCGATCTGCGCGACCTTCGAGCAGTCCGTCGGCGCGGTCGTCGAGAAGGACGTCGCCGAGGGCAAGTACAAGCTCAAGTACGTGGGTGCCACCTTCCTCGACAACGGCGCCGGGGGCGAGGGCTCGAAGAACGCCCTGTCGGCGCTCGGCGCGGCCCTGGACGTCAGCCCCGAGGCGTTCCTGAAGTACAAGGCGGCGCTGTACTCGACGGAGTTCCACCCGGAGGAGAACGACGACAAGTTCGGCAAGGACTCCTACCTGCTGAAGATCGCGGACTCGGTCAAGGAGCTGAAGGGGAACACGGCGTTCAAGAAGAACGTCGAGGACGGCACCTTCGACGCCTGGGCGATGAAGATGTCGAAGACCTTCGACGACAGCGGGGTCACGGGCACGCCGACCCTGAAGATGGACGGCAAGGTGCTGACGGTGGAGGGCAGCCAGAACCCGCCGCTGACGGCGGAGCAGTTCGAGACGGCGATCACCGCCGCGCTGAAGGGCTGACGCCCCGGCAGCCGCCCCACCCGGCCCCTCACCCGGCCCCGGCCCGCCCGCCTCACGCGGTGCGGGCCGGGGCCGTGGTGCTGGGGGGGGCGGTGTGTCCCGGCCGGGGACGGTGAGCCCGGCCCGGGTACTCGTACGGCCGGATCGGGACAGGACCGGGACCGGGACCGGGGCGTACGGAGCACATGAACGGCTGGCCGTGACCAGTCGTTCTCCATCCACCGCCCCCACGCGGCGCACGGTCGTCAAGGCCGCCGCCGTCACCGCCGTCACCGCACCGGCCCTCCTGGGCACGGCCGCCACGGCCCACGCCGCACCCGCGGCACCCGCCTTCCTCCACGGCGTCGCCTCCGGCGACCCGCTGCCCGACGGCGTCCTGCTCTGGACGCGCGTCACCCCCGCCCCCGAGGCCGTACCCGGCTCCGGTCTCTGGATCTCGAACCTGCCATCCGGTATCCCCGCCAGGGATCTGGTCCGGCTGGCGAAGGCCCGGTGGCGGATCGAGCACGACTACCGCGAGCTGAAAACAGCCCTGGGCCTGGACCACTTCGAGGGCCGTTCGTTCGCCGACTGGCACCGGCACGCACCCTCGTCACCGCCGCCCACCTGTTCCCGGCTGAACAGCGGAGACACCCAGAAGCCCCTGCCAGGGCCTGACCCTCCACCAGGCCCTGGACCTCCTCCGACAGCTCATCGCCACCTGGACCGGCACCTGCCCCACCTGCCGACAGACCGTCCCATGGCAGCCCTACGGCGCTACCGGGCCGCGTCCTTCAGTTCCTCCAGGAACGACAGCGCCACCGACCAGGTCCGCTCGGCCGCCTCCTCGTCCCAGTCGGGCAGCTCCGGGTCCGTGTAGAGGTGCCCGGCGCCCCGGTAGCGGTGGACCTCCACGTCCGCCCCCGCCCGGCCCATCTGGAGGTACCAGGAGGACAGCCAGTCGTCCGTCTCGAACGGGTCGGGCTCCGCCACGTGCAGCTGTACGGGCAGCTCGTCCACCGACGCGTTCGGCGCGAGGTCCGAGGTGCCGTGGAGCAGGAGCAGCCCGCGCGCCCGCTCGTCACCGAGGGCCAGGGTCTGCGCGACCGAGGCGCCGAGGGAGAAGCCCGCGTAGACCAGACCGCGCTCCGAGTACGGGGCCGCGGCCAGGATCGCCCGCTTCAGCAGCTCGTCCTTGCCGATCTCGTCCCGCTTCGCCATGCCCTCCTCCACCGACTCGGTGGTCCAGCCGTCGAAGAGGTCCGGCACCCGCACCTGGTGCCCGGCGGCCCGCAGCCGCTCGGCCGCGGCCTCGACGGCCGGGCGCAGCCCGTAGACCGAGTGGAAAAGCATGATGTCCATACGGGCCATCCTGCCACCCACCAGCGACGACGGGGACGACACCCGCGCCGCACCCGGCGTCCCACCCGCACCGGACCGCCCATCCACCCGGCCACCCGAACCCCCCGCCACCCCGCCACCCGGCCACCCGGCCACCCGGCCACCCGCGTACGGCAACCGACCCGGGCCACGGCCCGTACCCCGCCCCGCGCCCCTCACCTCACCTCATGCTGCGCACGTCCAGCTGCCGCAGCACCCGGTCCACCACCTCCGGGTCGGCGCCCGGTTCGTTGCGGGCCGCGAGCACCTCGTGCCGGGCGGCCGACATCAGCTCCCGCTGGATCCGCTGCACCGCCTTGAACCGCTCCGTCCGCTCCAGGAACGCGGCCCTGCGTTCCTCGTCGACGACGTCCGGGCTGATCCTGGCCCCGATGTCGTACGCCCCGCGCGCGAGCCGCTCCTGCACCTCCTCCGGCAGGTCCTCGACCTCCTCGATCTCCTTGAGCCTGCGCTTGGCCGCCTTCGCCGCCCGGATCGCCAGATCGCGCTCCAGGGCCCGCTCGGCGTCCGCGTCGGCCCGCACGTCGAGCCGCCGGACCAGCCAGGGCAGGGTGAGGCCCTGGAGGACCAGAGTGCTGATGATCACGCAGAAGGCGATGAAGACGATCTCGTCACGGCCGGGGAACGGCGCCCCGTCGTCGGTGCGCAGCGGAATGGCGAGCGCCAGGGCGACCGAGGCCACCCCGCGCATCCCGGCCCACCACATGACGATGGTCTCCCGCCAGCTCGTCGGGATCTCCTCGTCCACGTCCCGGCGCGTGTGCAGCCGTTTCGCCAGCCAGGTGGCGGGCAGCAGCCACAGCAGCCGGACGACGACCACCACTCCGGCGACGGCGGCGCCCCAGCCGAGCATCCGCCAGCCCCGGCCCTCGGCCACCCCGAAGACATGGATCATCTCCAGGCCGATGAGTCCGAAGGCGATTCCGGTGACCAGGGTGTCGACGATCTGCCAGAAGGTCTGTCCGGCGAGCCGGCCCATGACGTCGTCCGCGTCCGCCGCGTGCTCGGCCAGGAAGAGGGCGGTGACCAGGACGGAGAGGACCCCGGAGCCGTGCAGCTCCTCGGCGAGCACATAGCTCACGAAGGGTACGAGGAGGGTGAGGCCGGTCTGGAGGGTGGCGTCGCCGAGGAGCCCGATGAGCTTGTTGGAGAGCCAGCCGAGCAGCAGTCCGACGGCCAGGGCGACCACGGCGGACAGCACCAGTTCCCCGACCGCCTCCGGCCAGGAGAACGTTCCGCTGACGGCCGCCGCGATGGCCACGTGGTAGAGCACGATCGCGGTCACGTCGTTGAAGAGGCCCTCGCCCTCCAGGATCGACACCAGCCGTCTCGGGAGCCCCAGCGAGCCCGCCACGGCGGTCGCCGCGACCGGGTCCGGCGGGGCGACGAGCGCGCCGAGCGCGATGGCGGCGGCCAGCGGCAGGCCCGGCACGAGGGCGTGCGCGACCGCGCCGACGGCCGCCGTGGTGACGAAGACGAGGGCGACCGCGAGGAGGAAGATGGGCCGCTTGTTCGCCGCGAACTGGCGCCACGAGGTGCGCTGCACGGAGGCGTAGAGCAGTGGTGGCAGGACCAGCGGGAGGATGAACTCCGGCGGGATCTCGACGTTCGGCACGAAGGGCAGGAAGGCCAGCACGATCCCGACGAGGGTCATCAGGACGGGCGCGGGCAGTCCGAGCCGGTCACCGAGGGGCACCGTGAGCAGGGCGCCGAGGAGCAGCAGGAACAGCAGGGCCAATTGATCCACGGGCACACCCTGCCACGTATGCCCGTTTTAGCCGCGACTGCCCCCGTGTGCGTCTCCGCGCGGCGGGTGCTACGGGGACGGCGGGCCGCGCCGGAGGGACCGGACGGCGCCGCCGGTCCGCTACAGGGCCCTGCGCATCGCCCGGTGCGGCATGTCCGCGTCCGGGAACTCGGGGCCGTAGGCCGTGTAGCCGAGCCGCTCGTAGAAGCCGAGGGCGTGGGTCTGGGCGTGCAGGTCGACGGCGGCCAGACCGCGCTCGCGCGCCGCGTCCTCGATGCCCCGGACCAGCGCCGCGCCGACGCCGAGGCCACGGGCCGCCCGGACGACCGCGAGCCTGCCGAGCGAGCCCACCGAGGCGTCGGCGCCGGTCCTCCCGGTGGCGTCCGCGCCGTGCAGCAGGCGTCCGGTGCCCAGCGGCAGCCCGTCCGCGCCGACCGCGAGGAGGTGCACCGCGGTCGCGTCGAACGTGTCGTACTCCAGTTCGCCCGGCACGCCCTGTTCCTCGACGAAGACCTCGCGGCGCACCGCGAAGCACGCCTCGCGGTCCTCGGCGCCGACCGCCTCGCGGACGGTGCAGGCGCCGGTGGTGGTCACCGGCTCTCCGAGGCGATCCGGTCCAGGGCCCGCTGGAGGTCCTCGGGGTAGGTGCTGGCGAACTCGACCCAGGAGCCGTCGCCGGGGTGCTCGAAGCCGAGCCGGACGGCGTGCAGCCACTGCCGGGTCAGCCCGAGGCGCTTGGCGAGCGTCGGGTCGGCGCCGTAGGTCAGGTCGCCGACGCAGGGGTGCCGGTGGGCGGACATGTGCACCCGGATCTGGTGGGTGCGGCCGGTCTCCAGCTTGATGTCGAGCAGCGAGGCCGACCGGTACGCCTCGATGAGGTCGTAGTGGGTGACGGAGGGCTTGCCGTCGGCGGTGACCGCCCACTTGTAGTCGTGGTTGGGGTGCCGCCCGACGGGGGCGTCGATGGTGCCGCTCATCGGGTCGGGGTGCCCCTGGACCAGCGCGTTGTAGCGCTTGTCGACCGTGCGCTCCTTGAACTGGCGCTTGAGCGAGGTGTACGCGTACTCGGACTTGGCGACCACCATCAGACCGGAGGTGCCGACGTCGAGGCGGTGCACGATGCCCTGGCGCTCGGCGGCGCCGGAGGTCGAGATGCGGTACCCGGCGGCGGCGAGGCCGCCGATGACCGTGGTGCCGGTCCAGCCGGGGCTGGGGTGCGCGGCCACGCCGACCGGCTTCATGATCACGACGATGTCGTCGTCGTCGTGGACGATCTCCATGCCCTCGACGGGCTCGGCGACGATCTGCACGGGAGCCGCGGCCCCGGGCATCTCGACTTCGAGCCACGCGCCGCCGCTGACCCGCTCGGACTTGCCGACGACGGCGCCGTCGACCTGGACCTTCCCGGCGGCGGCCAGCTCGGCGGCCTTCGTACGGGAGAAGCCGAACATACGGGCGATGGCGGCGTCGACGCGCTCGCCTTCCAGGCCATCGGGAACGGGCAGGGTGCGGATCTCGGGACTCGTGCTCACCCGTCGAGTATGCCTTGTGCGGAAGGTGCCGCGTTCTGCGTCAGTCCTTGTGGACGGTGCCGTCCGGGTCCAGACCCCGGAAGGACAGGATCACGATGAGGATGCCGCCGCAGACGATCGCGGAGTCCGCGAGGTTGAAGACGGCGAAGTGCGCGGGCGCGATGAAGTCGACGACGGCGCCCTTGAAGACGCCCGGTGAGCGGAAGATGCGGTCCGTGAGGTTGCCGAGCGCCCCGCCGAGCAGCAGTCCCAGCGCGATGGCCCAGGGCAGGCTGTAGAGCTTCCGGGCGAGCCGGATGATCACGACGATCACGGCCGCCGCGATACAGGTGAAGATGATCGTGAAGGCCTCGCCCATGCCGAACGCGGCACCCGGGTTGCGGATGGCGTCGAAACGTAGCAGATCCCCGATCACCTCGATCGGCTCGCGGCCCTCCAGCTTCTCGACCACCAGCATCTTGCTGCCCAGGTCGAGCAGGTAGGCGAGCAGCGCCACCACGAAGAGCGCGAAGATCTTCCGGCGGCCCTTGGGGCGCTCCTCGACGGCCTCGCCGCCGTCGGCGTCCACCGCGCCGCCCGGGGCGTCCGCGCCCCCGGCTCCCGCGGCGCCGTCCGGCGTCGTGGCGCCCTGCGGCGCGGCCGTGCCGTCACCGGCCGCCGTCGCCTCGGAGGCGGCCGGGTCGTCGGCCCCTGCTGAATCCGGCGTACCGATGATGCGCTCCGCCTCTGCCACGTGAGTGAGTCCCTCGACCTCGATGCCTGACCGTGCCCCGAGGGTACGGCACAGGCGTACGAGACCCGCAGCCGAGACCTCAGCCGCGCCGCTCCTGCCGCTGCTTGTCCTCGACGCAGAGCGTGGCCCGGGGGAAGGCCTGCATCCGCGCCTTGCCGATCGGCTTCCCGCACACCTCGCACAGGCCGTACGTGCCCGCGTCGAGCCGTTCCAGGGCGTGCTCGGTCTGTTCCAGCATCTCGCGGGCGTTGGCGGCGAGGGCCAGCTCGTGCTCCCGGGTGATGTTCTTGGTGCCGGTGTCGGCCTGGTCGTCCCCGGCGCCGTCGCCGGAGTTCCGCATGAGACCGGTCAGCTCCTCCCGCGAGTGCGCCAGCTCGCTGCGCAGCCGGAGCACCTCCGACTGGAGGGTGGTACGGGCCTCGGTGACCTCGGCCGGGGTCCACGGCTCCTCGCCGGGCCGCACCGCGAGCCCGCCGGTACGGGCCGTGGGCACCACGGCCCCGTCCCCGTCGGCCGTGACTCCACCCGCGGTCTTCTTCGCTGCCACCGTCCTGGCTCCTGTCCGCCGCTCGGCCGCGGGCGCCTTCCCGGCGGCCGTCCTCTTCGCCCGGGTCCTGCCCGGGGGCTTCTCCCCGGCGGCGCCCGTGTCCCCGGCGTCCGCCACCTCCGCCTCCTTCGCGGCGGCGGTCCTCCCCGCGACCGCCTTCCCGGCCGTGGTCCTCTTCGCCGCCGTCCGCTTCGCCGCGCTCTTCCCGGCCACCGCCTTCCTCGCGGCGCCCTTCTTCGCGGCGGGCGTCTCCGTGACGTCCGCCGCGCCCGGGTCCGCCGCCGGTTCCCCGGCCGGTGGCGGCGCCCCGGCCACGTCCTCGGCGCCCCCGGCCGGACCGGTGGAACCGGCGGCCGAGGTCTTCTTCGCGGCGGTCTTCTTCGCCACCATGTCGCGGCCCCTTCACATTTTGTGATCTTGCTCGCGCACCGTGGTGGGACGATAAATCGGCCCGGGGCCCGCGGCAACGGGGCACGCCGCCGTTCCCGCCCCGCCCCCGCCTCCCTCGGGGCGGACCTCCCTCCGTTGTTCCCAGCTCCCCGCCGGGTAATCCGACCCGCCCTCCCCCACATGGCCGTACCCCGGGTCCGGCCCGCCGCATGTGGCATTCGGGTCACGGGAAATCCGGTCCGCCGTCTCCGCCCCGGGCCCTTACACTGGGCGGAGCGAAAGGCTTGGATGGGGACGAGTAGCGTCGTACGCGGCCATGAGCGACCCGGGGACGGTGAGAGCCCGGGGGTCAGCCCGATGTGAAGC
Source organism: Streptomyces sp. NPDC087215 (assembly GCF_044744885.1). Classification (NCBI taxonomy): domain Bacteria; kingdom Bacillati; phylum Actinomycetota; class Actinomycetes; order Kitasatosporales; family Streptomycetaceae; genus Streptomyces; species Streptomyces sp. NPDC087215. Next base: position 753,296 of record NZ_JBIUZD010000002.1, on the reverse strand, counting down.
ATCACCCCGGAGCCGTCGGAAGAAAGCCGCAGCACGACGCGGCGACTAGACCCGGCGTCGCACCCCAATGAGGGGGCTCGGGGCGTGCCCGCCCGGAGCCAAGGAGGGTGGTACCGCGGGAGCAGTGCTCTCGTCCCTCCGACGGAACGACACCAGTCCGCCGGAGGAACCGATGACACCGCCGCAGTACCGCCAGGTGCCCGCCCAGGTCGACCTGCCCTCGATGGAGCACGCCGTGCTCGATCTCTGGCAGGAGAACAAGATCTTCGCCAAGAGCCTGGAGCAGTCCGAGGGCCGCCCGGAGTGGGTCTTCTACGAGGGACCGCCCACAGCCAACGGTATGCCCGGCGCGCACCACATCGAGGCCCGCGTCTTCAAGGACGTCTTCCCCCGCTTCCGGACCATGCGCGGCTACCACGTGGCCCGCAAGGCGGGCTGGGACTGCCACGGCCTGCCGGTCGAGCTCGCCGTCGAGAAGGAGCTCGGCTTCTCCGGCAAGAAGGACATCGAGGCGTACGGCATCGCCGAGTTCAACGACAAGTGCCGCGAGTCCGTGACCCGGCACACCGACGCCTTCGCCGAGCTGACCACCCGTATGGGCTACTGGGTCGACCTCGACGACGCGTACCGGACCATGGACCCCTCGTACATCGAGTCGGTCTGGTGGTCGCTGAAGCAGATCTTCGACAAGGACCTGCTGGTCCAGGACCACCGGGTCGCCCCCTGGTGCCCGCGCTGCGGCACCGGTCTGTCCGACCACGAGCTGGCGCAGGGCTACGAGACGGTCGTCGACCCCTCGGTGTACGTGCGCTTCCCGCTGACCTCCGGCCCGCTGGCCGGGAAGGCGGCGCTCCTCGTCTGGACGACGACCCCGTGGACCCTGGTGTCCAACACGGCGGTCGCCGCCCATCCCGAGGTCAGCTACGTGGTCGCCACCGACGGCGACGAGCGGGTCGTCGTCGCCCAGCCGCTGCTGGAGAAGGCGCTCGGCGAGGGCTGGGTCACCACCGGCGAGTCGTTCACCGGCGCGGAGATGGAGCGCTGGACCTACCGGCGCCCCTTCGACTTCGTCGAGTTCCCCGAGCCCGCGCACTACGTCGTCAACGCCGAGTACGTGACGACCGAGGACGGCACCGGTCTGGTCCACCAGTCCCCCGCCTTCGGTGAGGACGACCTCAAGGTCTGCAAGGCGTACGGCCTGCCGGTCGTGAACCCGGTCCGCCCCGACGGCACCTTCGAGGAGGGCCTGCCGCTGGTCGGCGGCGTCTTCTTCAAGAAGGCCGACGAGGCGCTCACCGCCGACCTGGACGCGCGCGGACTGCTCTTCAGGCACATCGCGTACGAGCACAGCTACCCGCACTGCTGGCGCTGCCACACGGCCCTGCTCTACTACGCGCAGCCGTCCTGGTACATCCGTACGACCGCGGTCAAGGACCGTCTGCTCGCGGAGAACGAGCGGACGAACTGGTTCCCCGACTCGGTCAAGCACGGCCGCTTCGGCGACTGGCTCACCAACAACGTCGACTGGGCGCTCTCCCGCAACCGCTACTGGGGCACCCCGCTGCCGATCTGGCGCTGCGAGGACGACCACCTGACCTGCGTCGGCTCCCGCGCCGAGCTGACCGCGCTGACCGGCACCGACCAGTCCGGGCTCGACCCGCACCGCCCGTACATCGACGCCGTGACCTTCGCCTGCCCGGCCGAGGGGTGCGGGAAGACCGCGACCCGCGTCCCCGAGGTCATCGACGCCTGGTACGACTCGGGCTCGATGCCGTTCGCGCAGTACGGCTACCCGTACGAGAACAAGGAACTGTTCGAGAGCCGGTACCCGGCGCAGTTCATCTCCGAGGCGATCGACCAGACCCGTGGCTGGTTCTACACCCTGATGGCCGTCGGCACCCTGGTGTTCGACAGGTCCTCGTACGAGAACGTGGTCTGTCTCGGCCACATCCTCGCCGAGGACGGCCGCAAGATGTCCAAGCACCTGGGCAACATCCTCCAGCCGATCCCGCTGATGGACCAGCACGGCGCCGACGCCGTCCGCTGGTTCATGGCGGCCGGCGGCTCGCCGTGGGCGGCCCGCCGGGTCGGCCACGGCACGATCCAGGAGGTCGTCCGCAAGACCCTCCTGACGTACTGGAACACGGTCGCCTTCCAGGCGCTGTACGCGCGGACCGCGGGCTGGGCGCCGAGCGCCGCCGACCCGGCCCCGGCCGACCGCCCGGTCCTCGACAAGTGGCTCCTGTCCGAACTGAACACGCTGGTCGCCGAGGCGACCGAGGCGATGGAGTCGTACGACACCCAGCGCACCGGCAAGCTCGTCTCGGCGTTCGTCGACGACCTGTCGAACTGGTACGTGCGCCGCTCCCGCCGCCGTTTCTGGCAGGGCGACAAGGCGGCCCTGCGCACCCTCCACGACGTGATCGAGACGGTCACGCGGCTGATGGCCCCGCTGACCCCGTTCATCACGGAGCGGGTCTGGCAGGACCTGGTGGTGCCGGTGACGCCGGACGCCCCGGAGTCGGTGCACCTGTCCACCTGGCCGGAGGCGGACACCACCCGGATCGACAGGACGCTCTCCGAGCAGATGCTGCTCGTCCGGCGCCTGGTCGAGCTGGGCCGCGCCACCCGCGCGGAGTCCGGGGTGAAGACCCGTCAGCCGCTCTCCCGGGCCCTGGTCGCGGCGAACGGCTTCTCCGCCCTCTCCGAGGAACTCCGGGCGCAGATCACCGAGGAGCTGAACGTCAGCTCCCTGGCCTCGCTCTCCGAGGTCGGCGGTTCGCTCGTCGACACCACGGCCAAGGCGAACTTCCGTTCCCTGGGCAAGCGGTTCGGCAAGGGCGTCCAGGACGTGGCGAAGGCCGTGGCCGCGGCCGACGCGGCGGCGCTCTCCCTGGCCCTGCGGTCCGGCGGGGCGAGCCTGGAGGTGAACGGCGAGACCATCACCGTCACCCCCGAGGAGGTCATCATCACGGAGACCCCCCGCGAGGGCTGGTCGGTCGCCTCGGACGCGGGCGCCACGGTCGCCCTGGACCTGGAGATCACCCCGGAGCTGCGCAAGGCCGGTCTGGCCCGTGACGCGATCCGGCTCATCCAGGAGGCCCGCAAGAACAGCGGCCTGGACGTGGCCGACCGGATCGCCCTGCGCTGGCTGACGGACTCCCCGGAGACGGCGGAGGCCCTGACGGCCCACGCGGAACTGATCGCGGACGAGGTCCTGTCGACGGACTACGCCCAGGCCGAGGCCGACGAGTCCTACGGCACACCGTTCACGGACGAGTCGCTGTCCCTGACGTTCCGCCTCCGCAAGGCGTGACGCCCCCGAAAGGCCCGGCCCCCCGAATTCACCGGAAGGGGAGCCGGGCCTTTCGCCTGCCCGCTCCGGAACGCCACGGGAACCTCCGGACTCCCCCGCCCCGCCCCGCCCCGCACTTGGATGCGGCCCTTGAGTCCGGCACGAACCACCGCGCCCCGGGCGGCACGGAACCAGCACTGACGGGGGCCGGGCGCCGCCCCGAGTGCCTCCGGGGGCCGCGGCGAAGCGCCCGTTCCGGCAAGGGGCGGGGCGCCGGTTCCGGCAAGGGGCGGGGCGGAGCGCCGGGTTCAGGGAAGGGGCCGGGGAAGGGGCCGGGGAAGGCCCGCCGCGGGCGCCCCCGTCCCCGGGTCCCCGCACACGGCCCGCATCACCCGAGCCCGCGTCACGGGCCCCGGCCCGCGGCCCCGCACCACCACCCGGTGACCGCGTTCGACCGCCCCCGCACACGGCAAAGGGCCGGGCCCCCGGTTTCCCGGGGGCCCGGCCCTTCAGCCTGCCGACGGCTACGCGCTCATCGCGCGACCGCCCGCCGTCAGTTGTCGTCCTCGTCGATGAGGAAACCGCGCATCGGCGCGGGCGCCTGCTGCATCGGCTGCGGAGCCTGCGGACGGACCGGAGCCATCGGCTGGGTCATCGCCGGAGACATCTGCTGCTGACCGCCGTAGGAGGGGGCGCCTCCCATGGACGGCGCACCACCCATGGCGCCGGTGCTGCCGTAGGACGGCGCACCCGCACCGGCCGAGGCCATCGACGGGGCCGGCGGCAGGGAGGCCGCCGCCGGGGTCCGCGGCGGGGCCAGCGAGTCGTCGGCCTGCGTCTCCAGCTGGCGCAGCTGCGACTCCAGGTACGACTTCAGCCGCGTGCGGTACTCGCGCTCGAAGCCCCGCAGGTCCTCGACCTTGCGCTCGAGGGTGGCGCGGGCGGACTCCAGGGAGCCCATCGCGACACGGTGCTTCTCCTGCGCGTCCCGCTCCAGGGCGTCCGCCTTGGAACGGGCGTCCCGCTCCAGGCCCTCGGCACGCGAACGCGCCTCGCCGACGATCTTGTTGGCCTCGGAACGGGCCTCGGCGATCGCCTGGTCGGCGGTCTGCTGGGCGAGCGAGAGGACACGGGCGGCACTGTCGCCACCGGGGCCCTGCTGCGGCTGCTGCATCTGCGGCGGCATCTGCTGCTGCATCTGCTGCGGGTGACCCATCGGGCCGCCCTGCATCTGGCCGGGGCCCATCGGTCCACCCTGCATGGGACCGCCCTGCATCGGGCCGCCCTGCATGGGACCGCCCTGCATCTGGCCACCCTGCATCTGGCCGGGACCCATCGGTCCACCCTGCATGGGACCGCCCTGCATCGGGCCGCCCTGCATGGGACCGCCCTGCATCTGGCCGGGACCCATCGGGCCGCCCTGCATGGGACCGGCGGGAAGCTGGGGGGCACCGGACGGCAGCTGCGGCGGGCCCATCTGCGGCGGCTGCTGCTGGACCGGCGGTCCGGATATGGCGGCGGGTACCGGCGCGCCGGGTCCGACGGGACGGTCCTGCGGCTCCGGGGGCTTGCGCATACCCTGCTGCTGCTGGTTCTGCGCGGCGGCACGCGTCGCGGCGGCCAGCTTGGCGCGCAGGTCCTCGTTCTCGCGGAGCAGGCGGGTCAGTTCGGACTCGACCTCGTCGAGGAAGGCATCGACCTCGTCCTCGTCATAGCCTTCTCGCAGGCGGACGGTCGTGAACTGCTTGTTCCGCACATCCTCGGGAGTCAGCGGCATCTCTTCTTCACCTCTACGTAGTCGTCGGCAGTCGGCAAGACCGTATCGTCCACATTCACCTCGCGAAGTTGCTCACGAGGGAGATCAGGATGTAGACGATGATCATCAGAACGAAGAAGGACAGGTCGAGTGCCACGCCCCCGAGACGCAGCGGCGGGATGAGTCGCCGCAGAAGCTTGAGCGGTGGATCGGTGACAGTGTAGGTGGCCTCAAGGACGACCACCATCGCCTTACCGGGTTGCCATGAACGGGCGAACTGGAAGACGTAGTCCATGACGAGCCGGACGATCAGTAGAACCAGGAAGCACATCAGCGCGATGTAGACCACTTGTAGTGCGACGCCCATCCCGCGCTTCCCTCTCCCCTGGCTTTCGTGCTCTCAACTTGTTCCGGCCGCTTCGCGACCGGTCCGTCCGGTTCTCGTGTTCTCAGCTCTGGTTGAAGAATCCGCCCTCTGCGATCCGGGCCTTGTCCTCCGCCGTGACATCGACGTTAGCAGGCGACAACAGGAACACCTTCTGCGTCACGCGCTCAATGCTGCCGTGGAGCCCGAAGACGAGTCCGGCGGCAAAGTCGACAAGTCGCTTCGCGTCCGTGTCGTCCATCTCCGTGAGATTCATGATCACCGGAGTGCCCTCACGGAAGTGTTCCCCGATGGTACGGGCCTCGTTGTAGGTCCGGGGGTGCAGCGTGGTGATGCGGTAGGGCTCCCGCTCGGACACGACCTTGGGCATGATCACCGGTGCGTTCTTCTCCAGGCTCGGGCGTTCGGGTGTGATGGATGCCACGGGGGCAATTCGGGCCGGACGTCCGCTTTCGGCGAGTACCGGGACGGAATGGGCGATCGGCTCCCGAGGGGCCGGAGGCTGCACCACCCGCACCGGTTCCTCGCGCTCCACCTGTCGCGGAGGGGTGTGCCGCCGGTCGCGCTCGGGCTCCGGCTCCAGCTCGGGTTCGAAGTCGTCGTCGGGGTCGAACCCCCGGCCGTCGTACCCATCGTCCTCCACGAGGCCGAGGTAGACCGCCATCTTGCGCATCGCGCCGGCCATTCTCTGGGTCCTCCGCTCTGTGGTGGATCGGCCTCGTCACCAAGTGTGCGATCCACGGGTCGTTCCGCCTGTTTTACGGAATGACCATATTTTCTGCTGTGGTCCGACTTGCTTGGCGACGTTACCCGAGCTTCGGGCGGACTCCGAGTACCGCAGTACCGACGCGTACGTGTGTCGCCCCGGCCGCCACGGCCTCATCGAGGTCCGCACTCATCCCTGCTGACACCATGTTCGCAGCCGGACGGGTCGCGCGCAGGACAGTCGACAGATCCATCAGCCGGTCGAAGGCCGCGCGTTGCCGCCCGGCGTACGGACCGGCCAGTGGGGCCACGGTCATCAGTCCGTCGAGCCGCAGCGCGGGAGCCGCGTCGACCGCCGCCGCCAACTCCTCGATCCCGTCCGGGGCGATCCCGCCGCGGTCGCCCCGTTGACCGGACTCCGCGTCGAGCGCCACCTGGAGGAGACAGCCGAGCTCGCGGCCCGCCCGCTCTGCGGCGGCGGAGAGCGCGGAGACGAGCTTCAGCCGGTCGACGGACTGGACCACATCGGCGTAACCGACCACGGACCTGACCTTGTTGGTCTGCAACTGGCCCACGAAGTGCCAGGTCAGGTCGAGGTCGGCACAGGCCGCCGCCTTGGGCGCGGCGTCCTGGTCCCGGTTCTCGGCGACGTGCCGCACCCCGAGCCCGTGCAGGATTCTGACGTCGCTCGCGGGGTAGGTCTTGGTGACGACGACGAGCGTCACCTCCTCCCGTGCGCGACCGGCGGCGGCACAGGCGGCGGCGATGCGCGCCTCCACCCGGGCCAGGTTCTCGGCGAGTTCCGACGTGCGGTCCGTCATGTCTCTTCTCAGTCCAGCCAGACATATCCCGCGAGTCGCCCCGTGGTGCGATCGCGGCGGTACGAGTAGTGGTCGGTGGATTCCAGGGTGCAGATCCCGCAGGACCAGCGGTCGGTGACGCCCAGTCGGTCGAGCTGGGCGAGCACTCCGGCGGTGACGTCGACGGCGGGGGTGCCCCAGCTCGTCTCGGCGCCCGCCGCGGGCTCGGTCTCCGCGACCTCGGCGCGCATCGCCTCCGGCACCTCGTAGCAACGCCCGCAGACGGCGGGGCCGGTGCGGGCGACGACACGGGCGGGATCGGCACCGAGCCGGACCATGGCCGCGAGGGCGGCGGGGACGACCCCCGCCACCATCCCGGGGCGCCCGGCGTGGGCGGCGGCCACGACCCCGGCGACGGGGTCGGCGAGCAGGACCGGGACGCAGTCCGCGGTGAGCACGGCGAGGGCGAGGCCGCGCCGGGCGGTGACGAGCGCGTCCACCGCGGGGATCTCCCCGGTGGGCCACGGGCCGTCCACCTCGGCGACGTCGGCGCCGTGGACCTGGTTCATCCAGACCACCCGCGCCGGGTCGAGGCCGAGGGCGTCTGCGGCGAGCGCCCGGTTGGCGCGCACGGCCCCGGGGTCGTCCCCCACCGCGCCGCCGAGGTTGAGCTCCTCGTACGGAACGGCGCTCACCCCGCCCCACCGGTCGGTGAAGGCGAAGTGCGCGCCGTTCGCGTCGAAGCGTCGACCTATCACTTCAGGAAGTCCGGGACGTCCAGCTCCTCGGCCTGGGAGTCCGCGTACGGGCGGGCCGGCGGGACGACCGGCGGGGCGGGCGGCAGCGGGATCTCGTTGGCGGCCGGGGCCGACTCGACCGGAGCGCGCACCGGCTCCTCGCGCGGGGCGACGGTGCCGAGTCCGCCCATCGGGCGGGAGGTCTCGGCGTGGCGGGGCGCCGGAGCCGGCTCCTCGCGCTTGGCGGAGGCCGAGCCCATGATGGTGTCCCGGCGGGCCGGGGGCTGGCCGCCGTCGAAGCCGGCCGCGATGACGGTGACCCGGACCTCGTCGCCCAGGGCGTCGTCGATGACGGCGCCGAAGATGATGTTGGCCTCGGGGTGGGCGGCCTCGCTGACCAGCTGCGCGGCCTCGTTGATCTCGAAGAGACCGAGGTCGCTGCCGCCGGAGATGGAGAGCAGCACACCACGGGCGCCGTCGATGGAGGCCTCCAGGAGCGGCGAGGAGATCGCCATCTCCGCGGCGGCCACCGCGCGGTCGTCGCCCCGGGCGGAGCCGATGCCCATGAGGGCCGAACCGGCCTCGGACATGACCGACTTGACGTCGGCGAAGTCGAGGTTGATCAGGCCGGGGGTGGTGATGAGGTCCGTGATGCCCTGGACGCCGCTCAGCAGCACCTGGTCGGCCGACTTGAAGGCGTCGAGTACGGAGACCTGACGGTCCGAGATCGACAGGAGCCGGTCGTTGGGGATGACGATGAGGGTGTCGACCTCTTCGCGGAGTTCGGCGATGCCGTCCTCCGCCTGGTTGGCGCGACGGCGGCCCTCGAAGGTGAACGGCCGGGTGACCACACCGATCGTCAGGGCGCCGAGCGAGCGCGCGATGTTGGCCACGACGGGGGCGCCGCCGGTGCCGGTGCCACCGCCTTCGCCCGCGGTGACGAAGACCATGTCGGCCCCCTTGAGGACCTCCTCGATCTCCTCGCGGTGGTCCTCTGCCGCCTTGCGACCGACGGCCGGGTTGGCCCCGGCCCCGAGGCCGCGGGTGAGTTCACGGCCGACGTCGAGCTTGACGTCGGCGTCGCTCATCAACAGCGCTTGCGCGTCGGTGTTGATCGCGATGAACTCGACGCCCTTGAGGCCGACCTCGATCATTCGGTTGATGGCATTGACACCACCGCCGCCGACACCGATGACCTTGATGACTGCGAGGTAGTTCTGCGGTGCTGCCACGTCGAAGGCCTCTCGCCTCGAGTTACGTGCGTCGCCGCGCGTTGGTCGCGCTGCTCCGACGGATGCCGATTGGGACGGTCCGAAACGCCGACCCAAACCCTAACGTTCAAGTTTAGGGTTACCAGTGTCTCTGTTCGCTGGACTCTTCCGAACAGGACACTAAGTCGACAAGTGGCGCACGTTCAACGAACACGCCGAACCTCCCGTTTTTCTTTTCACCCTATGTGATCACCCGTAGCGCTGGCCAACCAGGGTGCTGGCCAGGGGTGATGTGCGTCAACTCCCGGACGAGGCGGGCGCCGTGGGGGCACTTACATCGAAGTGCCCCGCTTTGGGAGTGGCCTTCATGAGCGCGGTGAGGACCCGGGCCTTGACCGGACCGTGCTCCCCGCTGCCCCAGTAGACGGTGCGCCCCCTGGTGAGTTCCAGAGTGACGGAGTCGTACGAGGTGACGCGCACGACACGAGTGTCCCGGGCGATTTGGGGCGGGAGTTCACCCCGTACGCGCACCGCCTCGTCGAGCAGCCGGTCCGCGCCGAAGCGGCGGAGGCTGGGCGCGGAGGCGACGTCCAGGACGAGCCGGGGGACGCCCTTGGGGGCGGTGGGCACCGTGGCGAACCGCATTCCGGTCCTGTCCACTTCGGTGAACCTTCCACCCTTCTCCACCACGAGAACGGGCTGCCGTTCCGTCACTTTCAGCCCGATTCCGTGCGGCCACGACCGGACCACGTCCACCGATTCGACGCGCGGAAGCCGGGCCCTGAGCCTGGCCTCGATGCCGTCGGTGTCGACGGAGACGAGGGGGGCGCCCACCGGCACGGCGGCGACCGCCTCGACCTCACGCGGGGTCAGTACCGCCGTGCCGTAAGTCTTCACACGTTCCACACGGAACCAGGAGGAGCCGTAGAGCGCCCAGACCCCGGCGACCACGAGGACGAGAACGCCGAACGCGATGAGGAGCGTTCGGGTGCCGGGCACCCGGAACCTGTGATTCCGGGTGCCCTCGCCGGGCGGACCGCCCGACGGCCCCTTCGACCTGCTCGTGCCGCTCTTCTCGGCCGTCGTCGGTCCGGCTGCCATCCGGCGCCTCCTGCCCTCAGCCGCCGCGCTACGCCTGACGGCGGGCGGCGATCGCCTCGTACACCATGCCGACGAGCAGGTCGTCGGCGTCCCGGCGGCCGAACTCGGCGGCGGCACGGGACATCTCGTACAACCGGTGCGGATCGGCCAGTACGGGCAGGACGTTGCCCTGCACCCACTGCGGCGTCAGCTCCGCGTCGTCGACGAGGAGTCCGCCGCCCGCCTTCACCACCGGCTGGGCGTTGAGCCGCTGTTCGCCGTTGCCGATCGGCAGGGGGACGTACGCGGCGGGCAGCCCGACGGCGGAGAGCTCGGCGACGGTCATCGCGCCCGCGCGGCAGAGCATCATGTCGGCGGCGGCGTACGCGAGATCCATCCGGTCCACGTACGGTACCGGCACGTACGGCGGCATACCGGGCATGTTGTCGACGCGCGGCATTTCGTTCTTCGGGCCGACCGCGTGCAGGATCTGGATGCCCGAGCGCTGGAGCACCGGAGCGACCTGCTGGACCACCTCGTTGAGCCGCCGGGCGCCCTGGGAGCCGCCCGAGACCAGCAGCGTCGGCAGGTTCGGGTCCAGCCCGAAGGCGGCGCGCGCCTCGGGCCGCACCCGGGCCCGGTCCAGGGTGGCGATGGTGTACCGCAGCGGGATGCCGATGTAGCGGGAGTTGCGGAGCTTGCTGTCCGGGGTGGCGACGGCGACCCCGGCCGCGTACCGCGAACCGATCTTGTTGGCGAGTCCGGGCCTGGCGTTGGCCTCGTGGACCACGATCGGCACCCCGAGGCGCTTGGCCGCGAGATAGCCGGGCAGGGCCACGTAACCGCCGAAGCCCACCACGCAGTCCGCCCCGGTGCGCTCCAGGACCTGCTCGGCGGCCTTGATCGTGCCGCGCAGCCGCCCGGGGACGGTGATCAGTTCGGGGGTGGGCCTGCGGGGCAGCGGTACGGCCGGGATGAGCGCCAGCTCGTAGCCCCGCTCGGGCACCAGCCGGGTCTCCAGACCCTTCTCCGTGCCCAGCGCCGTGATCCCCACGGTGGGGTCCTGCCTGCGCAGGGCGTCCGCGAGGGCCAGCGCGGGCTCGATGTGGCCGGCGGTCCCCCCGCCGGCGAGTACGACATGCACCGAAATTCACCGCTCTCCGGACGGGCGCTTCTTGACGCGCCGTCGCATCGACTTCCATCTCACCCCGGCCCGCTTGCCCCAGCCGGGGCGGCGCATGGCCAGGGCCGCTTTCGCGGCGGGTTCCTGTCGCGCGAAGGCGATGAGGAGCCCGACGGCGAACATGGTCGGCAGCAGGGCCGACCCACCGTAGGAGAACAACGGGAGCGGGACACCGGCGATCGGCAGCAGACCGAGCACCGCACCGATGTTGATCACGGCCTGCGCCGTGATCCAGGTGGTCACACCTCCCGCGGCGAACCTCACGAAGGGGTCCTCCGTGCCTCCGGCCACGCGGATACCCGCATAGCCTAGGGCCGCGAACAGGGCGAGTACCGACAGCGTCCCCGCGAGCCCCAGTTCCTCACCGGTGACCGCGAAGATGAAGTCGGTGTGCGCTTCGGGCAGTTGACCCCATTTCTCGACGCTCGCGCCGAGTCCGGAACCGAACCAGCCGCCGGAGGCCAGCGCGTAGATTCCGTGCGCGGCCTGGAGGCAGGGGGCTCCCTCGCCGCCGGGATCGGTCGCGCCGATGCAGTCGAAGCGCTTCATCCGGTTGTCGCTCGTCTTGATCAGCAGGAAGCCGATCGCACCGGCCACGGCGAGCACCCCGGCGAAGAGCCGGGTGGGCGCGCCCGCGGTCCACAGCAGGCCGAAGAGGATCGCGGCGAGGATGATCGAGGTGCCCATGTCGCCGCCGAGCATGATGAGGCCGAGCAGCATGAAGGTGCCGGGGACCAGGGGCACCAGCATGTGCTTCCACTGTGTGAGCAGTCTCATGTCGTGCTTGCGGGCGAGCAGGTCGGCGCCCCAGAGGATCAGCGCCAGTTTGCCGAACTCGCTGGGCTGGAGCTGGAAGGGGCCGCCGAGGGAGATCCAGTTCTGGTTGCCGTTGACCGCGTGCCCTATCCCGGGGATCTGTACGAGCACCATGAGGAAGACCGCGCCGACCAGGATCGGGTAGGCGAGGGCCCGGTGCAGCTTGACCGGCATCCGGGAGGCGAGCAGGAGGAGTCCGGTGCCGAGCAGGGCGGCGAAGAACTGTTTGCGGAAGAAGTAGGAGGGCACCAGGTCGTAGGTGAGCGCCGTGATCATCGAGGCGGAGTAGACCATCACCAGGCCGAGCGTGGTGATGAGCATCCCCGCGCCGATGATCACGTAATAGGCCGTGAGGGGCCGGTCCCAGGCCTTCCTGGCCCGCTCGTGGAGGCCCCTCAGGCCGCTGCGGGACCGCCCCGGCGGTGCGGGGGCCCGCCCTCCGCCGCGTGCGGCGGAGGGCCTGCGAGTCCCGACGATCTTGCTCGGCATGGTCGCTGCCCCCTCCGGTCGTGCCCGGTACGGCCGGACCCTCCCCGTCGGGCGGGTCAGGCGTCCCCGGTGGCGGCGAGGGCGCGGACGGCGTCCGCGAAGGCCTCGCCCCGCTTGTTGTAATCGGTGAACATGTCCATCGAGGCGCAGGCCGGGGCGAGGAGGACCGTGTCCCCCGGGCGGGCGAGCCGGGCCGCTTCGCGGACCGCCTCGGACATCGCCCCAGTGTCGGTCCGGTCGAGGTCCACCACCGGGACTTCCGGGGCGTGTCGCGCCAGGGCTTCGCGGATCAGGGCCCGGTCGGCGCCGATCAGGACGGCCCCGCGCAGGTGCTTCGCCGACTTCTGGACGAGTTCGTCGAAGGTCGCGCCCTTGGCGAGGCCGCCGGCGATCCAGACGATCGGGTCGTAGGCGGCCAACGAGGCTTCGGCGGCGTGGGTGTTGGTGGCCTTGGAGTCGTCGACGTACGCGACCGCCCCGATCTCCTCGACCAGTTCGATGCGGTGCGGGTCGGGCCGGAAGGCCTTCAGCCCGTCCCGTACGGCCTTGGCGTCCACGCCGAAGGCGCGGGCGAGGGCCGCGGCGGCGAGCGCGTTGGCGATGTTGTGCGGGGCCGGCGGCTGGACGTCGGCGACCTCGGCGAGCTCCTGGGCGTTCTCCCGCCGGTTGTCGACGAAGGCGCGGTCGACGAGGAGTCCCTCGACGACACCGAGTTCGGACGGGCCGGGGGTACCGAGGGTGAAGCCGATCGCCCGGCAGCCCTCCTCGACGTCGGCCTCGCGGACCAGGTCCTCGGTCACCGGGTCGGCCCTGTTGTAGACGCAGGCGACCTGGTTGCCCTCGTAGATCCGGCCCTTGTCGGCGGCGTACGCCTCCATGGAGCCGTGCCAGTCGAGGTGGTCGGGCGCCAGGTTGAGCACGGCGGCCGAGTGGACCCGGACCGAAGGGGCCCAGTGGAGCTGGTAGCTGGAGAGCTCCACGGCGAGGACGTCGTACGGTTCCTCGCCGAGGACGGCGTCGAGGAGCGAGACGCCGATGTTGCCGACGGCGGCGGTCCGCAGACCGGCCGCCTCCAGGATGGCGGCGAGCATCCGCACGGTGGTGGTCTTGCCGTTGGTGCCGGTGACCGCGAGCCAGGGGGCCGCGTCCGGGCCCCGCAGCCGCCAGGCCAGCTCGACGTCGCCCCAGACCTCCACGCCCGCCTCGGCGGCGGCCGTGAAGAGCGGCTTGTCGGGCCGCCAGCCCGGGGTGGTGACGATCAGCTCGGTGCCGGACGGCAGGGTGGCCCCGTCGCCGAGGCGGACGGTGATGCCCGCCGCCTCCAGGTCCGCCGCCTGGGTCCGGGAGCGCTCGTCGTCGCCGTCGTTGACGACGGTCACGTGCGCGCCGCGGGCGGCCAGGACGCGGGCGGCGGGGATGCCGGAGACGCCGAGGCCCGCGACGGTGACCCTCTTGCCGGTCCAGTCGAGCTGTTCTGTCACTTGTCCGCTGCCCATCCCGCGTAGAAGAGGCCCAGGCCCACGATCACGCACATGCCCTGGATGATCCAGAACCGGACGACGACCAGGACCTCCGACCACCCCTTGAGTTCGAAGTGGTGCTGGAGCGGGGCCATCCGGAAGACGCGCTTGCCGGTCATCTTGAACGAGCCGACCTGGATGACCACGGACATGGTGATCAGCACGAACAGGCCGCCGAGCAGCGCGAGGAGCAGCTCCGTACGGGAGCAGATGGCGAGACCGGCGAGCGCGCCGCCGAGGGCGAGGGAGCCGGTGTCACCCATGAAGATCTTGGCGGGCGAGGTGTTCCACCAGAGGAAGCCGAAGCAGGCGCCCATCAGGGCGGAGGCCACCACCGCGAGGTCGAGCGGGTCGCGGACCTCGAAGCAGGCGCTCGGGTTGGTGAGGGTCAGCGCGTTGGCGCAGGACTCCTGGAACTGCCACAGCCCGATGAACGTGTAGGCGCCGAAGACCATCACGGAGGCACCGGTGGCCAGGCCGTCCAGACCGTCCGTCAGGTTCACGCCGTTGGACATGGCCAGGATCATGAAGAGCGCCCAGACCACGAACAGCACCGGTCCGATGGACCAGCCGAAGTCGGTGATGAAGGAGAGCTTCGTGGAGGCCGGGGCGAGGCCGCGCGAGTCGGAGAACTGGAGCGCGAGCACCGCGAAGGCGATGCCCACGATCAGCTGTCCGGTCATCTTCGCCTTGGCCCGCAGGCCCAGCGAACGCTGCTTGACGATCTTGATGTAGTCGTCGAGGAAGCCGACCAGGCCCATGCCGGTCATCAGGAAGAGCACCAGCAGGCCCGAGTACGAGACGGGCTCGCCGGTGATGACCTTGGCCAGGGCGTACGCGATGATCGTCGCCAGGATGAAGGAGATGCCGCCCATGGTGGGCGTGCCCTTCTTCCCCGCGTGGCCCCGGGGGCCGTCGTCGCGGATGAACTGCCCGTATCCCTTGCGGGCGAGCAGCTTGATCAGCAGCGGGGTACCGATCAGTGTCAGGAAGAGCCCGATGGCCCCCGCGAAGAGGATCTGCCTCATCGGCCGGTGACCTCGCCCTCGGTGTCGAGGAGAGCCAGGGCGACCTGTTCGAGACCGACCGACCTGGAAGCCTTCACAAGGACGACGTCCCCCGGTCGCAGCTCACTGCGCAACAGGTCGACCGCCGCCTGCGCGTCGGACACGTGCACCGACTCCTCACCCCACGAACCCTCGTTATATGCGCCCAGTTGCAGCCAGGACGCTTCCCTGTCCCCGACCGCGACGAGCTTGCTGACGTTGAGCCGGACGGCCAGCCGTCCGACCGCGTCGTGCTCGACGAGCGATGCGTCACCGAGCTCGGCCATCTTGCCGAGCACCGCCCACGTACGAGCCCCTCGGGCCTGTGCGGCCCTGCCCATGGACGCGAGCGCGCGCAGGGCGGCTCGCATGGACTCGGGGTTCGCGTTGTAGGCGTCGTTGACGATCGTCACGCCGTCCGGACGCTCGGTGACCTCCATGCGCCAGCGCGACAGGGTGCCCGCCCCGGAGAGCGCGGTGGCGATCTCTTCGACGGGCATTCCCAGCTCGTGCGCGACGGCGGCCGCTGCGAGCGCGTTCGACACGTGGTGCTCACCGTACAGGCGCAAGGTCACGTCGCTGCACCCGGTGGGTGTGTGAAGACGGAAAGAGGGCTGCCCGGTCTCCGTGAGGCGGACGTTCTCGGCCCGTACGGCCGCTTCGTCCGCTTCGCCGAACAGGGTCACGCGGGCCTTGGTGCGGCTCGCCATGGCGCGGACGAGCGGGTCGTCGGCGTTGAGGACGGCGACACCGCCCTCCTCGGCCGACGGCAGCGCCTCGACCAGTTCGCCCTTGGCCCGGGCGATCTGCTCCCGGCCGCCGAACTCTCCGATGTGGGCGGTGCCCACGTTGAGGACGAGGCCGATGCGGGGCGGGGTGAGGCCGGTGAGGTAGCGGATGTGGCCGATGCCCCGGGCGCCCATCTCCAGGACCAGGTGCCGGGTCTCGTCGCCCGCGCGGAGCGCGGTGAGCGGCAGTCCGATCTCGTTGTTGAGCGAACCGGGCGTCCACACCGTGGGGGCGTGCCGGTCGAGGACCTGGGCGATCAGGTCCTTGGTGGAGGTCTTGCCCGCCGAGCCGGTGAGGGCGACGACATCGGTGCCGAGCCGGGCGACGACCTCGCGGGCGAGGGCCCCCAGCGCGGTCTGGACGTCGTCGACGACGAGGGCGGGTACGCCGACGGGCCGGGCGGCCAGTACGGCGACCGCACCGGCGGCGACGGCGCGTTCCGCGTAGTCGTGGCCGTCGACGTGCTCACCGGCGAAGGCCGCGAAGAGGCTGCCGGTGAGCACTTCTCGGGAGTCGATGACGACGGGCCCGGTGATCCGGGCGGCCGGATCCGGTATGTCGTGCGCCTGTCCGCCGACGATTTCGGCGATCTCGGCGAGGGAGAGGGCGATCACTGCTTCATCCCTGACTGTTCTGGTGGCTGTCTGTTCCGCTCGGCGCGGCGGCCTGGGTGTGCAAGCGGTCGGCGATGGCCGCGCGCAGGACCTGACGGTCGTCGAAGGGGCGTACCGCTCCGGCGGCCTCCTGGCCCTGCTCGTGGCCCTTGCCCGCGACGAGGACGGTGTCGCCGGCCTCGGCGCGGGCGACGGCCGCGGCGACGGCCGCGGCGCGGTCGGCGAGGACGAGCACCTCGCCGCGTTCCTCCGCGGGCACCTCGGCGGCGCCCGCGAGCATGGCGGTGAGGATCACGAGCGGGTCCTCGGAGCGGGGGTTGTCGGAGGTGAGGACGGCGGTGTCGGCGAGCCGGGCGGCGGCGGCGCCCATCGGGCCGCGTTTGGTGGTGTCCCGGTCGCCGCCGCAGCCGATGACCACGTGCAGACGGCCCTCGGTGACCTCGCGCAGGGAGCGCAGGACCGACTCGACGGCGTCCGTCTTGTGGGCGTAGTCGACAACGGCGAGGTACGGCTGGCCCGCGTCGACGCGCTCCAGCCTGCCCGGTACGCCGGGGACGGCGGCGACGCCCGCGGCGGCGGCCCGGGGGTCGGCGCCCGCGGCGGCGAGGGTGGCGAGGGCGGCGAGGGTGTTGGCGACGTTGAACGGGCCGGGCAGCGGGGCGGTGGCGGGAATCCGCTCGCCCCGGGGGCCGACGGCGGTGAACGTCGAGTCGTGGGAGCCCAGGACGAGGTCCTCGGCGCGCCAGTCGGCCTCGGCGCGGCCCTCGGCGGAGAAGGTGACGACCGGGACGGTCGCCTCCCCGGCGAGCCTGCGGCCGTACGCGTCGTCGAGGTTGATCACGCCCAGGCGGCTGCGCTCCGGGGTGAAGAGCGAGGCCTTGGCCCGGTAGTAGTCCTCCATGCCGGAGTGGAACTCCATGTGCTCCGGGCTGAGGTTGTTGAAGACGGCGACGTCGAAGACGCAGCCGTCGACCCGGCCGAGCACCAGGGCGTGGCTGGAGACCTCCATGGTGACGGCGTCGACGCCCCGCTCGCGCATGACGGCGAAGAGTGCCTGGAGGTCGGTGGCCTCGGGGGTGGTGCGCTCGGACTTGATGCGCTCGTCGCCGATCCGCATCTCGACGGTGCCGACGAGTCCGGTGCGGTGTCCGGTACCGCGCAGTCCGCCCTCGACGAGGTAGGCGGTGGTGGTCTTGCCGGAGGTGCCGGTGATGCCGATCTGGAGGAGGTCGTCACCGGGCCGTCCGTAGATGCGGGCGGCGAGTTCCCCCATCCGGCCGCGCGGGTCCTCGACGACGAGGACCGGCAGGCCGGTCGCGGCGGCGCGGTCGGCGCCCGTCGGGTCGGTGAGGACGGCGGCGGCGCCGAGCCCGGCGGCCTGGGCGGCGAAGTCGGCGCCGTGGACGCGGGCGCCGGGCAGGGCCGCGTAGAGGTCGCCGGGGCGCACGGCCCGGGAGTCGTGGGTGATGCCGGAGATCACGGCGGTCCCGGGGGTGTCGGCCCCCAGCTGTGCGGCCAGGTCGCCCAGGGGTGTCGGGCGGGCCTGCTCCGGCCGGGGCGGGGCGGTTCGGTACTGATCAGCGTGTGGCACGGCGGTGAGCGTACCGGGCGCACCGTGTGGGGGGCCAAAAGAGCCCGGGGCCTCGCCGGAGTTCGATTTCCGGTTCCCGGATCGGGGGGTGATCGTTGTCACTGGTGCTCCCGGAGTGTCACGGGGTGGGGTCGAAGGTGACCGGCAGTCGGGCCGGTGTGACGCCCGTGGGGGCGATGTGGAGGGTCTTGAGGGCGAACTCCATGACCTTCTTGTAGATGGGTCCGCAGATCTGGCCGCCGAAGTAGCTGCCCTTGGTGGGGTTCTGGATGGCGCAGTAGACGGTGATCCGCGGCTCGTCGGCGGGGGCGAAGCCCGCGAAGGAGGCGGTGTAGCCCTTGTAGCGGCCGAGTTCGGGGTCGACGCGGTTGGCGGTGCCGGTCTTGCCCGCGACGCGGTAGCCGGGGATGGCGGCCTTGGTGCCGGTGCCCTCCTCGTTGCCGACGACGGACTCCAGCATGGTGGCGAGGGTGCGGGCGGTCTTCTCGCTGACGACCCGTGATTCCTTGGGCTTGGGGCCGGGGGCGAACCGTCCGTCGGGGCCTTTGCTGCCCCGGACGAGGGTCGGTTCGACGCGTACGCCTCCGTTGGCGATGGTCGAGTAGACGGAGGCGGCCTGCATGGCGTTGAGGGAGAGGCCCTGGCCGAAGGGGATCGTGTACTGCTGGGAGGTGGACCAGTCCTGGGGCTCGGCGAGGATGCCCGCGGTCTCGCCCGGGTAGTTCAGGCCGGTGGGGCTGCCCATGCCGAACTTGCGCAGGTAGGCGTGGAGGACCCGGTTGGACTCGGGCTGGGTGGCACCGAGCTGGCCGGTGGCGAGGATGGTGCCGATGTTGCTGGACTTGGCGAGGACGCCGTTGAGGGTCAGGTACCAGGTCGGGTGGTCGATGTCGTCCTTGAAGAGCCGGTCGCCCCGGTGGAGCCGGTTGGGGACGGTGACATGGGTGTCGGGGGCGGCCTTGCCCTCCTCCAGGACGGCGGCCATGGACATGACCTTGCTGGTGGAGCCGGGCTCGTAGGCGTCCTGGAGGGCCGCGTTGCCCATGGAGGCGGCGTTGGCGGCGGAGAGGTCGTTGGGGTCGAAGCCGGGGGCGTTGGCCATGGCGAGGACCTCGCCGGTCCTGGTGTCCTGGACGACGACGTAGCCCCGGTCGGCCTTGGACTTGCGGACCTGGTCGGTGATGGCCTGCTGGGCGGCCCACTGGATGTCCCGGTCGATGGTCAGCTCGATGTCGGAGCCGGGGACGGCGGGGGTGCCCTGGGAGCCCGCGGTGGGCACCTGACGGCCGCCGGACTGGGTGAAGCGGATCTTGCCGTCCTTGCCCGCGAGCTCGGGGTCGAGCATGGACTCGACGCCGCCCGCGCCCTTGCCCTCGGCGTTGACGTATCCCAGTATCCCGGCGGCGAGCTCCCCGTTGGGGTAGACGCGCTTGGTGCTGGGCTCGCTGAGGACGCCGCCGAGGAGGTTGACGCCGTTGCCGCCCGCGGAGCGCTGGGCCTTCTGGCCGTAGACCCGCTTGAGGTCCCTGATCTGGTTCCAGACCTGCGGGGTCTGCTTGCGGGCCAGCAGGGTGTAGCGGGACTTGGGGGTGCGGAGCTTCTTCGCCAGTTCGGCGGGCTCCTTGCCGAGGAGGGGGGCGAGGAGGGCGGCGGCCTGCTCGGGGGCGTCGGTGACCTTGGACTCCTCGGGCGTGAAGAGCTTGGGGTCGGCGGTGATGTCGTACGCGTCGACGCTGGCGGCGAGCGCGATGCCGTTGCGGTCGGTGATCTCGCCCCGCTCGGCGGAGAGCGTGTACTCCTGGAAGCGGTACTTGTCGGCCTTGGCCGCGTACGCGCTGGCGTCGACGGCCTGGACCTGGAGCAGCCGCACCACGAAGACCAGCATGACGAGCGTCAGACCGAGGGAGATCAGCCGAAGGCGGGGCCGGGGGCTGCCGAGCCGGATGGTGCGGGGCCTGCGGGCCGGGGGGCGCGGCGGGGTCCGCTGCGCGGCCGGGCGGGGCGCGGGGCGGGACGGGCGGGCTCCGGCGGAGGCGGGCCGGGGGCGCGCGGGCCGGGCGGGGCCGGGGACGCGGCGGCGCGGGGGCTCCTTGGGGGGCACTGCTCGGTCACCTGCCGGAGGTCGTGGGGTCGGGCGCGGTCGTCTTCGGTGCGGTGGTGCCGGTGTCCGTGCCGGTGGTGCCGGGTGAGGTGGGCGGCTTCGCGGTGCCCGAGCCGGTGGACGAGCCGGTGCCCGAGCCGGTGGCGGCGGGCGGCGGGGCCGCGGGGGCCGTGGTCCGCACGGGGGCCGACGGGGCCGTGGGGGTCGGCGTGGGGGCCGGGGTGGGTGTGGTGCTGGGCTTCGGGGCGAGCGCCTCGGACGGTTCGCCGAGCACCTTGCCGTCCGGGCCGAGGAAGGCGGGGCTGCCGCCGGGCACCATGCCCAGCTCGCGGGCCCGGCGTTCCAGGGCGTCGGGGGCCGCGTAGTCGTCGACGTCCCGCTGGAGCGCCTGCTCCTCGTCGGTCAGCTCGGTGGTCCTGTTCTTGAGCTCGTTCAGCCGGAAGGAGCCCTGGTTGAGGGCCGAGTTCAGGACGAGCAGGCTGATCAGGCCGCCGCCGAGGAGCACCACGACGAGCAGGACGAAGGGGGTGCGGGCCGCCGAGCTGGGCCCGGACGGCATCAGCCGTCCGAGCCGGGCGGCCCGCCCTTTGTGGGGCCCCTTCGCCGTGCTCACCGGACGTCCTCCCGGATGCGCTCGACGCCCCGGAGCCGGGCCGGGGCGGCGCGCCGGTTCTCGGCGACCTCCTCCTCGGTGGGCAGTTCGGCGCCCCGGGTGAGCAGCTTCAGCCGGGGCTGGTACTTCTCGGGGACGACCGGCAGGCCGGGCGGGGCGGTGTTGGCGGCGCCCGCCGCGAACACCTGCTTGACCAGCCGGTCCTCCAGGGAGTGGTACGAGAGGACGGCGATCCGGCCGCCGACGGCGAGGGCCTTCACGGCGGCCGGGACGGCCCGCTCCAGGACGGACAGCTCGCCGTTGACCTCGATGCGCAGGGCCTGGAAGGTGCGCTTGGCCGGGTTTCCGCCGGTGCGCTTGGCGGCCTGCGGGAGCGCGTCGCGGATCAGCTCGACGAGCCGGGCGCTGTGGTCGAACGGCTCCTTCTCGCGTTCGCGGACGACCGCGGAGACGATCCGCTTGGCCTGCTTCTCCTCGCCGTAGGCGCGCAGGATGCGGACCAGCTCGCCCGGCGGGTAGGTGTTGAGGACCTCGGCCGCGCTGATGCCGGTCGTCTGGTCCATGCGCATGTCGAGCGGGGCGTCCTGGGCGTAGGCGAAGCCCCGGTCGGCCTCGTCCAGCTGCATCGAGGAGACGCCGAGGTCGAAGAGGACGCCGTCGGCGGCGGGGATGCCGAGCCGGTCGAGGACCTCGGGCAGTTCGTCGTAGACGGCGTGCACGAGCGTGGCGCGTTCTCCGTACGGGGCGAGCCGCTCGCCGGAGAGCCGCAGGGCCTCCTTGTCCCGGTCGAGGGCGACGAGCCGCGCCTCGGGGAACCGCTTCAGGAGTGCCTCGCTGTGGCCGCCCAGGCCCAGGGTGCAGTCGACGACGACCGCGCCGGGTCGCTCGAGGGCGGGGGCCAACATGTCCAGGCACCGCTGGAGCATGACCGGGACGTGTCGGTCGTTGCTCAATGCGCCCTCTCAGATCGGGCGCGGAGGTCACCGGCGAGCGGGAGGAGGCCGAGCCGTAGGTACCGCCGCACACACGGGGGAGAAACCGCGGAAAATCGCTCGTTGTCTCCAGGAACTCCGCGTCACTTTAGTCCACGGCACGCGCCGGTCAATCAACCCGCTGGCGCGTCGCCCGGCGGTGGACGTTCCGGGTGGGTCACTCGTTCGGGGCCGCGCCGCCGGCTCCTGTGGGTTAGCTCACAACAAGGCTCGATGCGGTTCTTTGTCCGCTCTCACAGCGGGCCCGGAGGGGTTCTGGCCGTTAACGTCGGAACCATGTCGACCTCCACGCACCCCTCTGCCGACGCCATACGCAACGGCGGCACGGTCACCGATCGTCTCGTCGAGGCCAACGCCGAGTACGCCTCCGGCTTCACCGACCCCGGAATGGACGCGCGGCCGGTGCAGCGCGTCGCCGTCGTCGCCTGCATGGACGCCCGTCTCGACCTGCACGCGGCCCTCGGCCTCCAGCTGGGCGACTGCCACACGATCCGCAACGCGGGCGGGGTCGTCACGGACGACGTCATCCGTTCGCTCACCATCAGCCAGCGCGCCCTGGGCACCCGCAGCGTGATGCTCGTGCACCACACGAACTGTGGTCTGGAGTCGCTGACCGAGGACTTCCGGCACGAGCTGGAGGACGAGGTCGGGCAGCGTCCGGCGTGGGCGGTCGAGGCCTTCCGCGATGTGGACCAGGACGTGCGGCAGTCGATGCAGCGGGTGCGGACCTCCCCCTTCCTGCTGCACTCCGACGACGTCCGGGGCTTCGTCTTCGACGTGACGACGGGCCTCCTGCGGGAGATCGACCCGTCGGACGAGACGGAGACCGACCCGGCGTAACCCACCAGACCCCGGCATATCGGCCGCACTTGTCCATCCCCGAGTGACACGGCCCGGCCCCGCGAACAAGAATGCCCGTGGACACCCCCCGACGATTCCACGGGGGCAGGTGTCCCTGTTCCGGAAGGCCGAGGAGGGCCGGGGTGACGACCTATGACGATCGAGCGAGCCTCACTGATCTGACCACCACCGTCGAGCGTGTCCGCAGGTCGGTGGAGAGCGTGATCGAGGGCAAGCCCGAGGTCGTACGGCTTTCGCTGACCGTGCTGCTCGCCGAGGGGCACCTCCTCATCGAGGATGTCCCCGGCGTCGGCAAGACCATGCTCGCCAAGACCCTGGCCCGGTCCATCGACTGTTCCGTGCGCCGCATCCAGTTCACCCCCGACCTGCTGCCGTCCGACGTCACCGGCGTGTCGATCTTCGACCAGCAGCAGCGGGACTTCGAGTTCAAGCCGGGCGCGATCTTCGCGCAGATCGTGATCGGCGACGAGATCAACCGCGCCTCGCCGAAGACCCAGTCGGCGCTCCTGGAGTCCATGGAGGAGCGCCAGGTCACCGTCGACGGCCAGACCTACGAGCTGCCCAGCCCGTTCATGGTGGTCGCCACGCAGAACCCGGTCGAGATGGAGGGCACCTACCCGCTGCCCGAGGCCCAGCGCGACCGCTTCATGGCCCGGGTCTCCATGGGCTACCCCAGCGCCGAGGCCGAGCTGCGGATGCTCGACGTGCACGGCTCGGCGTCCCCGCTGGACGACCTCCAGCCGGTGGCCCACGCCCACGACGTCCTGAAGCTGGTCGAGGCGGTGCGCGCGGTGCACGTCGCCGACGCCGTGCGCCGGTACGCGGTGGAGCTCGTCGCCGCCACCCGCACCCACCCCGACCTGCGGCTCGGCGCCTCCCCCCGGGCCACCCTCCATCTGCTGCGGGCCGCCAAGGCCTCGGCCGCGCTCAGCGGCCGGGAGTACGTGCTGCCCGACGACCTCCAGGCGCTCGCCGCGCCCGTCCTCGCCCACCGGCTGCTGCCGACGGCGCAGGCCCAGCTCAACCGGCGCACCGCCGAGCAGGTCGTCCAGGACGTCCTCCAGCGCACCCCCGTCCCGGCCGCGGCCCCGCCCGCCGGACCGCTCCACGGCCAGCGGCCCGGCGCCCGGCGGCTGTGATGGGAGCCGCCGCCGCACCGGACGGGCAGCGGGGCGAGGAGGACGACCGGGGCGGTCTGCGGGCCGCCCTCGGCGGTCTCACCACCCGCGGCCGTTCCTTCCTCGCCGCCGGGGTGGCCGCCGCCGTCTGCGCGTACGTCCTCGGTCAGGCCGATCTGCTCCGCGTCGGACTGCTGCTCGCCGCGCTGCCGCTGCTCTGCGTCCTCGTGCTGCACCGCACCCGCTATCGGGTCGCCACCTCCCGCAGGCTCACCCCGCAGCGGGTGGAGGCGGCCACCGAGGCCCGGGTGCAGCTGCGGATGGAGAACGTGTCCAAGCTGCCCACCGGGCTCCTGATGCTCCAGGACCACGTGCCGTACACGCTCGGGCCCCGGCCCCGCTTCGTCCTGGACCGGGTCGAGGCGGGCGGGCGGCGCGAGGTGTCCTACCGGGTCCGCTCGGACCTGCGCGGCCGCTTCCCGCTCGGGCCGCTCCAGCTGCGGCTGGGCGACCCCTTCGGGATGTGCGAGCTGACCCGGTCCTTCCACGCGCACGACACCCTCACGGTGGTACCCAGGACCGAACCCCTGCCGCCGGTGAAGCTCACCGGGGAGGCCTCGGGCCACGGCGACGGGCAGCAGCGCGCCCTCGCCCTCTCGGGCGACGACGACATCATCCCGCGCGCCTACCGCCACGGGGACGACCTGCGCCGGGTGCACTGGCGCTCCACCGCCCGCTACGGCGAGCTGATGGTCCGGCGCGAGGAGCAGCCGCAGCGGGCCCGCTGCACGGTCCTCCTCGACACCCGGGGGATCGCGTACCAGGGCTCGGGGCCCGACTCTGCCTTCGAGTGGGCGGTCTCCGGGGCCGCGTCCTCGCTGGTGCACATGCTGGAGCGCGGCTACGCCGTCCGGCTGGTCACCGACACCGGCAGCTGCGTGCCCGGCGAGGGGTCCGAGGGCTTCGCCGCGGCCCAGGACGCGGCCGAGTCGGCCGGGCTCCTGATGGACACCCTCGCGGTCGTCGACCACTCCGAGGGCGCCGGTCTGTCCCGTGCCTCCGACGCGCTGCGCGGCGGCGGCGAGGGCCTGCTGCTCGCCTTCCTCGGTGACCTCGACGAGGAGCAGGCCGCGCTCGTCGCGCGGATGCGGGGCCGGACCGGCGCGGCCGTCGCGTTCGTCCTGGACTCCGGGTCCTGGCTGACCGGCGGCGCCGTCACCGGGGCCGTCGAGGAGCGGCTGCGGCTGCTCCGGGAAGCGGGCTGGACGGCGCTCGCCGTAGCGCCCGGGGCAGGGCTCCCCGAGCTGTGGCGGACGGCCGCCGGAGTGCGCGCCGAGTCCGCCGCCGACACCTACGGAGGATGGGCATGAGCGGGCGCACCCGGCTGACCCTGGCCGCCTGGGCCGCCACCCTGATGGGCTCGGGGGCCCTGCTGCCGCTGGTCCGACCGGCGACCTGGATCTTCACCGCGGCCTTCGTCCTCGCCCTGGTGAGCGGGGCGGGCGCGGTGGCCCGGCGGATACCGCTGGCCCGGCCGCTGACCCTGCTCGCCCAGCTGGCCGTGGCCCTGCTCGCGCTGACCGCGCTCTTCGCCGGGGAGCGGGCGGTGCTGCTGTTCCTGCCCGGCCCGGAGGCCCTCGCGCACGCCGCCGAGCTGTTCCGGTCGGGCGCCTCGGACGTGGGGCACTACGCGGTGCCCGCCCCGGACACCGAGGGCATCCGGCTGATGCTGGTCTGCGGGGTCGTCGTGATCGGCCTCCTGGTGGACGCCCTCGCCGTCACCTTCCGCCGGGCCGCCCCGGCCGGTCTGCCGCTGCTCGCCCTGTACTCGGTCGCCGCCGGGCTCTCCGGCGGCGGCGCGGGCCCGCTCTGGTTCCTCCTCGCGGCCTCCGGCTATCTGGTGCTGCTCCTCGCCGAGAGCCGCGACCGGCTCGCCGCGTGGGGGCGGGTCTTCGGCGGTGCGCCGCGCCCGGCGCGCTCCGGGTCCGCCGTGACGGCCGGTGGTACGACCGCGTCCCCGGCCCGCACCGGCCGCCGGATCGGCGTGGTGGCCATGGGCGTGGCGCTGGTCGTGCCGCTGGCGCTGCCCGGCTTCAGCGGCGGTCTGTTCGGCGAGGGCGGCGGCGAGGGGGGCGAGGGCGGCGGCGGGGGCGGCACGATCTCGGCCGTGAACCCGCTGGTCTCCCTCCAGAACAACCTGCGCCAGCCGGAGGACCGGGAGGTCCTGCGCTACCGGACCAACGCCCTCGACGCCTCCGGCCTGTATCTGCGGCTGGTGGCCCTCGACCAGTTCGACGGCACCTCCTGGAAGTCCTCGGTCCGCCCCATCGGGGACGTACCGAAGCAGCTGCCCCGGCCGCAGGGGCTCGACCGGGCCGTCGCGACCACCGAGGTGACCACCAACTTCGTCGCCTCCGACGGGTACGAGCAGAAGTGGCTGCCGATGCCGTACCCGGCGTCCCGGGTGGACGTCGACGGGCGCTGGCGGTACGAGCCGACCGGGCGGACCCTCGTCGGCGACGGCCGGCAGACCACCCGGGGCACCCGCTACCAGGTCGTCAGCCTGGACGTACGGCCGACGGCCGAGCAGTTGGCGACGGCCCCGCCCGTCCCCGAGAAGCTGCGCCGCGAGTACACCCAGGTGCCGCCGTCGCTGCCGGAGGACGTACGGACGACCGCCCTGGAGGTGACCAGGGGTGCCCGGGGCAACTACGAGCGGGCCGTGAAGCTCCAGGAGTGGTTCGCCGAGGACGGCGGCTTCCGTTACGACGTCGAGGTCGAGTCGGGCACCGGTGTGCAGGCGATCTCCCGCTTCCTGAAGGACAAGGAGGGCTTCTGCGTCCACTTCTCCTTCTCGATGGCGGCGATGGCCCGGACGCTGGGCATCCCGGCACGGGTGGCCGTGGGCTTCATGCCGGGCACCCCGCAGAGCGACGGCTCGGTCTCGGTCGGCATCCGTGACGCGCACGCCTGGCCCGAGCTGTACTTCGAGGGGGCCGGGTGGACCCGGTTCGAGCCGACGCCCTCGCGGGGCTCGGTCCCCTCGTACACCCGGCCCGACACCCCGTCCGGTACGGCCACCGGGCCCGCGCAGCCCCAGCAGAGCGCCTCGGCGCGGCCGTCCGCGGGGCCGAGCGCCTCGGAGTCCTGCACGGCGCAGATGCGCAGGCAGGGCGACTGCGGCCCGGAGGAGACGGCGGCCGGGGCGTCCTCGGGCGGCTCGGGACCGGATCTGTGGACGGTGCTGCCGTGGAGCCTGGGGGTGCTCGTGGTGCTCGCCCTGCCCTTCGGGCCGCTGCTCTGGCGCCGCCGGGTACGGGCCCGGCGGCTCGGTCCGGCGGGGGCGCGGAGCCCGGAGGGGACGGCCGCCCGGACGCTCGCGGTCTGGCAGGAGGTGGTGGACACCGCCTGGGACCACGGGGTCGAGCCCGACGAGTCGAGGACGCCGAGGAACACGGCGGACCGGATCGTCCGGCTGGGCGAACTGGACGAGGAGGCGGCGCGGGCCGTGCACCGGATCGCGGGTGCCGTGGAGGAGGTCCTGTACGCGCCCCGTCCGGCGGCCCGTCCGGGTCTCGCGGAGGAGGCCGTCCGGGTCAGGGCGGGCTTCCACGCCTCGGCGGACCGCCGTACGCGGCTCCGCGCGCTGCTCGCGCCCCGTTCGGCGGCCCGGCTGCGCTGGTCGGCGGCGGCCCGGTGGGCGTCCGTGAAGGACGTCTGGTCGCTGCGGTGGCACACCACGGCCGGGCGGGTGGGCTCGTCCTTCCGCCGCCCGCCCCGCGAGACGGGCTGAGCGGGACGGCCCGGAAGGGTCCGTGCGGAGAGAAGTGGGCGGGGGCGCGGTACGGGCCCCCGCCCACTGGCGTCGGGAGGTCTCCGGGTCCGCCCGGGGCTCCGGGGGGCCTCGGGCCGGGGGCTTGGTGCGATTACGGAGCCTCCCGTCCGGGGCTCTGCGGTGCCGGAACGTCCGAGTTCCGGAGCCTTCGCGTCCGGGGCCTTGGGGTTACGAGGCTCCGGTCCATCCAGGCCCCTGGGATCGAGGCCTCCGGGCTCCGGGCTTGCGGGCTCCGGGCACTGAGGTCCGGGGCCTTGGGGGGCCTGGGGCCTGGGGCCTCCGAGATTCTGGAGCCAGGGTCCAGAGCCTCCGGGCTACCGGGCTACCGGGGTCGGGGCCTTCGGGACCGGAGCCTTGGGGTCCCGAAGGCCCCGGTCCCGGGCCTCCAGGTCCGGAGCTTCCGGTCCCGGAGCGCCGAGGGGTCCGTACCGGACCGTCGAGTCCCTTTCGGCGGGGGCTCGCGGCGCGCGGCTGAGCCCCGTGGGGCGCGCTCGGGCGGTGTCCACGGGGCTCAGCCGTAAGAAATCGTTCGGAGGGATGCGGGGCCACCGCTCACGGGGCCGTCAGTGGCCGCCGCCCTGCTGTTCGTCGCGGCGGCGCTGCCACCGCTCCTCGATGCGGTTCATCATGGAGCGTCGCTGCCGGGTCCGGCGGCCACCGGCCGCCGTTCCTCCACCATGGGGCTGCTGCTGCTCACCCGGCTTGGGCGCCTTGCGCCATCCGGTGACCGCCAGGACCGCGCAGCCCAGCATGACGAGGAATCCCACCACGCTGATCCAGATCTGCTGTGCGACCATTCCGGCCATGAGGAGCGCGATACCCACCAGGAAGCCGGCGACTGCCTGGTAGACCCGTCGCCGGGTGTACGTACGCAGTCCGCTTCCCTCGAGCGCTGTCGCGAACTTGGGATCTTCGGCGTACAGCGCTCGCTCCATCTGCTCGAGCATTCGCTGCTCGTGCTCCGAGAGCGGCACGGAGTCCTCCTAGTCGTCGGTCGCGGGGGCGACCGGTTTGCGGCCCTTTCAGGATAGGCAGGGAATCGCCCCCGTGAAACCCGCCCTCAATGCCGAATAGCCAATCCGGGCCGCCATGCGGATCGGTTGCTGAGGCGTTGATTCCCCAGCCCCTTCCCCGTCATGCCGGATGCTGTCCCCCGATCATACGGGGCGGAGCCCCTGACCGGGGATGCTGTGGCGTACTGCATCGGCGGCGCGGCCCGCACCGCCGAACGGGTGAGGTCCCGCTCAGGCCCGCTTCTCGCCCAGCAGATGCAGCTGGGTGGCGATGGCGTGGAAGGACGGCAGCTCGGCCGCGGCCTCCTCCAGCTTGAGCAGGGCCTCCGCCGCACCGGACTCGGTGTCGACGAGGGCGCCGGGGACGAGGTCCGCGAAGACCCGGACCCCGTGCACCGCGCCGACCGTGAGCCCGGCTTCGTCCGCCAGCTCGGTGAGCTGCTCGGCGGTGAAGCGGCGGGGCACCGGGTCACCGGGGCCCCAGCGGCCCGCCGGGTCGCCCAGGGCGTGGCGGGCCTCGGTGAAGTGCCCGGCAAGGGCGCGGGCGAGGACCGCACCGCCGAGACCGGCCGCGAGCAGGCTGAGGCTGCCGCCGGGGCGGAGCGCGGCGGTCGCGTTGCGCACGCCTTCGGCGGGGTCGTCGACGTACTCCAGGACACCGTGGCAGAGCACGGCGTCGTAGCCCTCGCGTCCGACCACGTCGAACAGGCCGCTGATGTCCCCCTGGACGCCGGTGACGAGGTCGGCGACCCCGGCCTCGGCGGCCCGGCGCTCCAGCGCGAACAGCGCGTTGGGGCTGGGGTCGACGACGGTGACCCGGTGGCCCAGGCGGGCGACCGGCACCGCGAAGTTGCCGGAGCCGCCGCCCGTGTCGAGGACGTCGAGACCGGCTTTCCCGGTGGCCTCGACCCGGCGGTCGAGGGCGTCCTTGAGGACGTCCCAGACGACGGCGGTGCGCAGGGAGGCGCGCGACGGGCGCGAGGTCGCCTCTCGACCGAAGACAGGGGAAGGGTCCGGCACGGCTGTTGACTCCTCGGTGACGGGTACGGACGCTCCCCCACCCTATGGCCTGGGCCCCGCCCTTCGGATCATCCTCCGGCCCGCCCGGTCCCCCGTGGGCCGGGCGGGGCGGGGCTGAGGGCGAGCATCCGTTCCACCAGACGGAGGAAGAAGGCGGCGTCCCTGAGCAGGTCGTCGGCCTCCCGCCGGGTCGCCGCGCTCGGGATGCCCGCCTCGGCGCGGGCCCTGCGGTCGGCCCCGGAGGCGAAGAGGCCGCCCCACTCGGCCAGCTCGGGCGCCAGCTCGGCGAGGAGCTCCCAGGCGCTCCGTATCCGCTGCCTGCGGCGGCCGGTCTCGGGCCTGGCGCGGGCCGCGAGGACGGCGGCGGCGGCCCGGAGGGCGGCGAGGTGCGCGACGGCGTACCTCTCGTGGGGGCGGTCGAGGGCGGCGGCCTCGGCGAGTCCGGCCCTGGCCTTGGCGAGGAGGTCGAGGGCGGCGGGCGGGGCGGTGGCGCGGCGCGTGACGGGGTGGATGTCGGACGCGGGTCCGGGCTGCGCGGGGACGGATCGGCGGCGGGGCGCGGCCGCTGCGGAAGGGCTTGCCATGACGAGTCCTCCTGTCGTCGCGTGACGGTCCTGTGGCCGTATGTGTTCATCGTGCACCGCCCCACTGACAATCCGCGTCGACCTGGGGTTTTGCCTGAACTCCCCAGCCCGGGGTAGTTTTTGGACTGACCAGTCAGTTCAAAAGGGGAAACGGGGGTGGGGTCCGTGGAATCCGTGCGAACGGAGGCCGGGGAGCGGCCGCACGGCGCCGCTGTCGTCGCGGACGGCTTCGGACTGAAGGGCCCGCGCGGCTGGGCGTTCCGGAAGGTTTCCTTCCGGGCCGGGCCGGGCGCGCTCGTGGCGATCGAGGGGCCCTCGGGCTCGGGCCGCACCTGTCTGCTGCTCGCGCTCACCGGCCGGATGAAGGCCACGGAGGGCGCCGCGGAGGTCGGCGGTCTGCCGCTGCCCCGGAAGATGGCCGCCGTGCGCCGGATCAGCGCCCTCGGCCAGGTCCCCGGCGTCAGCGAGCTCGACCCGGCCTTCACCGTCGCCGAGCACCTGCGCGAGCGGGCCCTGCTCCAGCGCCGGTTCGACGGCTCCGTCCGGACCCTGCTGCGCCGCCCCGCCGAGCGGGCCGCGGCCTCCCGGGCCCTGATCGACGGGGCCCTGACCGCCGCCGGACTCGACCCGGCCGCCCTGCCGAAGGGCGAGCGGACCTCCGTACGGGATCTGGAGCGGCTGGAGGCACTGCGGCTGTCCCTCGCGCTGGCCCTGATCGGCCGGCCCCGGCTGATCGCCGTCGACGACACCGACCTGAAGCTCTCGGACGCCGACCGGGCGCGGGTCTGGGAGCTGCTGCGCTCCGTGGCCGCGTCCGGCACCACCGTCCTCGCCGTCTGCAGCGAGTCCCCCGAGGACGCCCTGCGGATCACGACGCTGGACGGGGAGGCGGAGCCCGAGCCGGAGGAGCCCGCCGGGGCGGCGGAGACGTCCGTGAAGGACCGCACCGAGACCGGCGAGGCCGACCGGCAGGGCGGGGAGGCCCGCGCGGAGACCGAAGGCCCCCGGAACGACACCGAAGACACGACCGAGGAGGGGGCGGCCGATGCGCTCGCCGAAACTGGCCGCGCTTGAGCTGAAGCGCTTCGGCAGGGGAAAGCTGCCGCGCGCCGCGCTCGTCGCGATCCTGCTGCTGCCGCTGCTGTACGGCGCCCTGTACCTGTACTCGTTCTGGGACCCGTACAGCAGGCTCGACAAGCTCCCCGTCGCCCTCGTCAACGAGGACCGGGGCGCCACCACCGACGGCAAGCGCGTCAACGCCGGTGACGACATCACCGAGGGGCTCCTGGAGAGCAACACCTTCGAGTGGCACCGGGTGAGCGACGCCGAGGCCCGCGAGGGCGTCGAGAACGGCAGGTACTACCTGTCCCTGACCATGCCCGGCGACTTCAGCTCCCGCATCGCCTCCAGCTCCGGCGACTCGCCCGAGACCGGCGCCCTGCGGGTGCGGACCAACGACGCCAACAACTACATCGTCGGCCAGATCTCCCGGACGGTCTTCTCCGAGGTGCGCACCGCCGCCTCGACGAAGTCCTCCCGCACCTTCCTCGACAAGATCTTCATCTCCTTCTCCGACATCCACGACGCCACCGCGAAGGCGGCCAAGGGCGCCGACGACCTCAAGCAGGGCGTGGACAAGGCGAAGAAGGGCTCCAAGGACCTCGCGGACGGCCTCAAGGACGCCAAGACCGGCAGCGGGGACCTGGCCGCGGGCCTGACCAGGCTCGACAAGGGCGCGAAGGACCTCCAGAGCGGCTCCCGCAAGGTCGCGGACGGCACCCAGGCCCTCGCCGACAAGGTGAACGGCACCGCCGACAAGGTCCGCCCCTACCTCGCGGACAACGGCCGGTCGATCCGGGACACCGCCCGGCTCGTCTCCGACTCCGCGACCGCCGTCCGGCACGACCTCGACGACCTGGTGAAGCGCGCCCCCGCGGTGCGCGGCGCCGCGCACAAGGCCGACGAGGGCCTGACCGCGCTGCACCGCGAGCTGTGCGTGGACGCCCCCGAGCCCGACGCCAAGGTCTGCGGCCCCCTGAAGGAGGCCACGGTCACCGCGAACGACGTCGCGACCGTCGCCGACGACGTCCACGCGCTGACCAAGGGCGGCGGGGACGACCTGAAGACCCTGGACGCCCGGCTCGTCACCCTCAAGAAGCAGGCCGACGAGCTGGCCGCCCGCGCCCCGCACCTCGACGAGGACGTGGCGGGCGCCATCCGGAAGATCAACGAACTGAACACGGGCGCGAGGAAGGTCGCGGCGGGCGCGGCGAAGCTGCACACCGGCGTCAGCGACGCCCACACGGGCTCGGTGAACCTCGACAGCGGCGTCGGCAAGCTGAAGAAGGGCGCGGGCGACCTCGACGGCGGTCTGTTCCAGCTCGCCGACGGCTCGGGCGAACTGGCGGGCGGGCTGCGCGACGGCGTCGACCGGATCCCGGACTACGACCAGCGGGACCGCGAACGGCGCACCGAGGTCATGGCCGACCCGGTGAAGCTGGCCGCCCAGTCGCTGCACAAGGCGCCGAACTACGGCACCGGCTTCGCCCCGTACTTCATCCCGCTCTCCCTCTGGGTCGGCGCGATGGTCGCGTACATGATCATCCAGCCGTTGAACCGGCGCGCGCTCGCCGCGGGCGGCTCCGCCTGGCGGATCGCCCTCGCGGGCTGGCTCCCGGTGGCGGCGATCGGTGTCCTCCAGGTCGCCGCGCTCATGTCGGTGCTGCACTGGGGCCTCGGCCTCCAGATGGCGCGGGCCGCCGGAACCGTCGGCTTCCTCGCCCTGGTCACCTGCTGCTTCTCGGCGATCATCCAGTGGCTCAACGCCCGCTTCGGCGCGGCGGGCCGCATCCTGGTCCTCGCCGTCCTGATGCTCCAGCTGACCTCGGCGGGCGGCACCTACCCCGTACAGACCAGCCCGGCGTTCTTCAACGCCGTCCACCCCTTCCTGCCGATGAGCTACGTGGTCGAGGCACTGCGCAGGCTGATCACGGGCGGGGACATCGGGCCCGTCTGGCAGGCCTGCGCGGTCCTGACCGCGTTCACCGTCGGCGCGCTGGCACTGACCGCCCTCTCGGCCCGCAAGCGGCAGGTGTGGACGCTCGACCGGCTCCACCCGGAGCTGACCCTGTGAGACGCGGCCGGTGCCATCCGCCACACCTGTGAGAATCGAGCCCATGGACAGCAGCAGCACCCGACGTCAGGCCACGCGCGCCAAGCTCTACGAAGCGGCGGTCACCCTCATCGCGGAGCAGGGCTTCTCCGCGACGACCGTCGAC
The DNA here is from genome assembly GCF_044744885.1 of Streptomyces sp. NPDC087215. NCBI lineage: Bacteria > Bacillati > Actinomycetota > Actinomycetes > Kitasatosporales > Streptomycetaceae > Streptomyces > Streptomyces sp. NPDC087215. Next base: position 719,864 of record NZ_JBIUZD010000002.1, on the reverse strand, counting down.
GAGATCGCCGAACGGGCGGGCGTGGCCAAGGGCACGGTCTACTACAACTTCAAGAGCAAGACCGAGCTCTTCGAGGAGCTGCTGCGCCACGGGGTGTCGCTGCTCACCGCCTCCCTGCGGACGGCCGCCGAGGAGACGGCCGCGCGCGGCGGCAGCCGGGTGGACGCCCTGGACGCCATGATCCGGGCGGGGCTCGTCTTCATCGACCGCTACCCGGCCTTCACCCAGCTGTACGTGGCCGAGCTGTGGCGCACCAACCGCGCCTGGAACTCCACGCTCCTGGTGGTCCGCCAGGAGGCGGTCGCGGTGGTCGAGGGGGTGCTGCGGGAGGGCGTGGCGGCCGGGGAGCTGAGCGACGGGATCGACGTCCCGCTGACGGCGGCGGCACTGGTCGGCATGGTGCTGGTGGCGGCCCTGGACTGGCAGGCCTTCCAGAGCGAGCGCTCCCTGGACGACGTGCACGCGGCCCTCTCCCGGCTGCTGCACGGCCGGGTGAGCGGCGGCCACTGAACCACCACGGGCCGGTGGATCTCTTACGGGCCGACGGGCCGCCTCACCGGCCGGTGAGGCGGCCCCCGAACGGCCGGTGCGGCGCGGCTCGATCCCCCCGAGCCCCGCCGCACCTCCCCCGTGACGGCAGACGCACGACCCCGTTCCGCAGCCCCGTGCCGGCGGTGCCGGAGCCGCGCCCCTTCCGTGGGCTCCACTCTCTCCCCCGCACCCGCCCGGCCCCATCCGCGCGCCTACTCATCTCGTCCTCTAGGTACGGATACTCAGGGCTGGTTACGATCGCCCGCATGTCGGTACTCCCCCTGGTCTTCACCAGTGGCTGGGCGAGCGGGATCAACGCGTACGCGGTGGTCCTGCTGTTCGGCGTGTTCGGCGCGACCGGGCTCACCGACGAGGTGCCCGAGTCCCTGCAGCGGACCGATGTCCTCGTCGTCGCCGGGGTGCTGTTCCTGTGCGAGGCGGTGGCGGACAAGATCCCGTACGTCGACTCGGTGTGGGACGCCGTCCACACGGTGGTCCGGCCGGTCTCGGGGGCCGTCGTCGGGGCGCTGCTCGCCGGGCAGAGCGGGTCGCTGCCGGAGCTGGCGGCGGGCGCGGTCGGCGGCTCGACGGCCCTGCTGAGCCATGCCGTCAAGGCGGGGACGCGGATGGCGGTCAACAGCTCGCCCGAGCCGTTCTCCAATGTGGCGCTGAGCCTGGCGGAGGACCTGGGGGTGGCGGGGATCGTCACCTTCGCGCTCTTCCATCCGGTGGCGGCGGCGGTCGTCGCGGGGACGCTGCTCGTCCTGGGCCTGGTGATACTGGTCTTCCTCGCCCGGCGCATCCGGCGTTTCCTGCGCCGCAGGGCGCAGCGCCGGGAGGAGCGGAGGCTCGCCGGCGCGGCGGCCCGTGCCCGGGACCGGCCGCCGTCCGGGGACGGCTCCGAGCACTTCTGACCGGCCCGGGGGTCCCGGCGGGGGCCGGATAGGCTCGCCGTCATGGCACGGATTGTGGTGATAGGCGCGGGACTCGGCGCCATGGCGGCGGCGGCCCGGCTGGCCGTGGCGGGCCACCGGGTGACGGTGTACGAGCGGACGGGGACGTACGGCGGGGCGGTCGGCCGCTACGAGCGGGACGGGTTCGCGTTCGACACGGGGCCGGGGCTGCTGCATCTGCCCGCCGTCTACCGGGACCTGTTCGTGAAGACGGGCAAGGAGCCCCTGGAGGAGTGCGTCACCCTGACGCAGGTCGATCCGGCGAGCCGTCATGTCTTCGCCGACGGCACCCGGGTGGACCTGCCGAACGCCTCCCGCGCCGGTACGGTCGCCGCCCTGGACGCGGCGCTCGGCGCGGGCGCGGGCGAGCGCTGGGGCGACTTCCTGGTACGGGCCCGGGAGGCCTGGGACGCCACCCGCCGCCCCCTCCTGGAGGAACCGAGGCCGAAGGACCCCGGGCCGCCGCCGCCCGACCCGTACCCGGCCCTGAGGGCGGGTCCGCTGCGCCGTCCGACGACGACGCTCGCCCGGATCGGGAAGCGGGAACTGCGCGATCCGCGGCTCGCGGCCCTGCTCGACGGCTACGCGTGGAGCTACGGCTTCGATCCGGCCACCGCCCCGGCGTCCGCCGCCGTCCTGCCGTACATGGAGCAGACCTTCGGCAGCTGGTACGTGGCCGGGGGGCTGCGGGCCCTCGCGGACGCGGTGTACGAGCGGTGCCGGAAGCGGCGGGTGGAGTTCGTCTTCGACGCGCCCGTGACGGACGTCCTGGAGGAGGACGGCCGGGCGGTCGGCGTCCGGCTGGCCGACGGCACGACGGCGGAGGCCGACCACGTCGTCTCGGGGGCTCCGGTGCCGTCGCTCTACCGCGACCACGTCGTCGGCTGGGACGACGGCGACGAGGTTCCGCACCACCAGGCCAACGGCACGGGCCGGGTGACGGTCTGTCTGGCGCTGCGCGGGCCCCGGGAGGCGGGGGCGGCGCACCGCACGGTCGTGCACGCGGCGGACGGGCTGCCGACGGTGACGGTGCTGCGGCCGGACGACCCGGCGCTGCGGCCGGACGCGGAGCACGAGCCGGTGACGGTCACGGCGACCGTCCGGCTGCTTCCCGGGCGGGACTGGGAGGCGTTCGCCGACGAGGTGGCCGGGGCGGCCGGGCGGGCGGTGCCGGGGCTCGCGGAGCGGCTGCTGTGGCGGCACGTGCGCACCCCGGAGGACGTGCGGCGGGACACCGGTGCGGCGGAGGTGCCGGGTCCGGCGCTCGCGGGGGCCCGGGGGCTGCTGATGCCCGCGGACAACCGTTCCCCGCTGCCGGGCCTCTGGTTCGCGGGCGGCTGGTCGCACCCGGGCGGCGGGCTGGCCCACGCGGGCATGTCCGGAGCGCTGGTGGCCGGGCTGATCGTGGAGGGCGCGGACTTCCGCGGCTCGCAGTGAGACGGCCGGGGGCCTGAGGCCGGGGGCCTGGGGCCGGTGGGTCCCCGGCCCCAGGTCCCGGTCTCCGGCGTCGGCCCCCGGTCCCTGTCTCCGGTCCCGGTCTCCGGCCCGTGCTCAGTACCGGTACTGCTGCTGGTCGTCCGGGTGCGGCTCGTGGCCGTACCCCTGGGGGGTCTGCGGCTGGGGCGGCTGGTCGGTGTCGCGCTGCTGCGGGACCCAGACGCCGCCGGGCGGGGTGTCGTAGGTGTACGAGGGGGCGTACGGGTCGCCGTAGTAGCCGCCGTACTGCTGGGTGTCCGCGCCCTGACCGATGTACGGGTCGGAGTAGGCCGCGTACTGCTGCTGTCCGGTGGTGTCGTAGCCGTAGGCGGGCTGCCGCTGGTCGTGGCCGGGCTGCTGCTCGTAGCCCGGCAGGTAGGGGTCGTGGCCCGGTGTCCCGTACCCGGTGGGGTGTCCGGTGTCCTGGGCGGACGTGCCGGGGGCGGCCGCCCGGTCGTGGCCGTAGACCCCGTACTGGCCGGTCTCGTCGGGCAGCGGCAGGGGCTCGTAGACGGCGGTCGTCTCGGCGGCGGCCGGTTCGGGGGCGCCGTCGGGGCCGTCGTAGGGGGTGGCCACGGCGTCGTAGGCGACCTCGGTGACCTCCAGGGTCGGGCCGCCGCGCGAGGCACCGCCCGCCCTGCGGCGGCGGCTCGCGCCGGGGCTGCCGCCGATGGCCCAGCCGGTGGAGAAGCCCCGGCGGAAGGAGAGCGTCACATACGTCTGGCCGACCGCGAAGGCGACGGCTCCGGCGACGATGACCGGCATCGAGGGCAGCAGTACCCCGAGGACCACGCCGAGGAAGCCGCAGAAGGCGAGCACGCGCCAGCGGAGCCGCGCCTTGTACTGGAGGAGCACCTCCCCCAGCAGCCACAGTGCGACCGCTCCGAACGCGATGTAGAGGACCGTCCACCCCATGCCCCGCCGCCCCTCTCCACGGTCACCGCCGCGGTTCGGGGCGGGTACGACCGGTCACGACTGCTGGTGCAGTCCGAGATTCTCGTAGATCTCGAGCGTCGCGGTGGAGCTGTTCAGCGTGATGAAGTGCAGTCCGGGGACGCCCTCGGAGAGCAGCCGCGCGCAGAACTCCGTCGCGAACTCGATACCGATGGAGCGTACAGCGGCGGGATCGTCCTTGACGGCGAGGATCCGCTCTTTCACGTCCGGAGGGAAGAGCGCGTTGCTCAACTGGGGCAGCCGGTCGAGGGTCTTCACGTTCACCACGGGCATGACCTCGGGGATGACCGGGGTCTCGCAGCCCGCCTTGGCGACGCGGTCGCGCAGCCGCAGGTAGTTCTCCGGGTCGAAGAACATCTGGGTGATCGCGTAGTCCGCGCCCGCGCGGCACTTGGCCACGAAGTGCCGGATGTCGGTGTCCCAGTCGGTGGACCTGGGGTGCATCTCGGGGAAGGCGGCGACGCCGACGCAGAAGTCTCCCGACTCCTTGATCAGCCGCACGAGGTCGGCCGCGTAGCGGACGCCCTCGGGGTGCTCGACCCACTCGCCCAGCGGGTCGCCCGGCGGGTCGCCGCGGACGGCGAGCATGTTCCGGATGCCCGCGTCGGCGTACTGGCCGAGGATGTTGCGCAGCTCGGCGACCGAGTGGTCGACGGCGGTGAGGTGCGCGACCGGGGTCAGCGTGGTGTCGGAGGCGATCTTCTGGGTGGCCTTGACGGTGCCGCCGCGGGTGGAGCCCCCGGCGCCGTAGGTCACGGAGACGAAGCTGGGTCCGACCGCCTCGACGCGCCGCATCGCGTTCCAGAGGACCTGCTCGCCCTTCTCGGTCCGGGGCGCGTAGAACTCGAAGGAGTACGACGTGCCGCCGGAGGCGAGGATGTCCCGGACCGTGCGGGCACGGTCCGAGCGGACGGAAGCGGTACCAAGGGCCATAACGGCAGGTTAGACGGGGCACGGGGAGCCGCGTACCGGGCGTCCGGTGGATGGACATGTTTTCGGACAGACGGACGGATCGGGGCGTGTCCGGACTCGGGCCCGATGTCCGCCCGGGGGCGGGGAAGGGGGGCCAGGGGCGGGGACCCGGGTGCCTAGCCCTGCGGGGCGCGCTCCCGGACCCGTCCGGCGAGGGCGGCGGTCGCGGCGGCGGGGTCGTCCGCCTCGGTGATCGCGCGGACGACGACGATCCGGCGGGCGCCCGCGTCCAGGACCTCGTCGAGGGTGGTCCCGTCGATGCCGCCGATGGCGAACCAGGGCCGGTCCTGGGCGAGCTCCGCCGCGTACCGCACGAGGCCGAGGCCCGGCGCGTACCGCCCCGGCTTGGTGGGGGTGGGCCAGCAGGGGCCGGTGCAGAAGTAGTCGACGCCCGGTTCGGCGACGGCGGCGGCGACCTCGTCCTCGGCGTGGCAGGAGCGGCCGATCAGGACCCGGTCGCCGAGGATCGCGCGGGCGGCGGGCACGGGCAGGTCGCCCTGGCCCAGGTGGAGCACGTCGGAGCCGATGGCGTGGGCGACGTCGGCCCGGTCGTTCACCGCGAGGAGCTTGCCGTGGCGGCGGACCGCGTCGGCGAACACGGCGAGGTGCTCCAGCTCCTCGGCCGCCTCCATGCCCTTGTCGCGGAGCTGGACGACGTCGACGCCGGAGGAGAGCACCGCGTCGAGGAAGGCGGGCAGGTCGCCCTGGCGCTTCCGGGCGTCGGTGCACAGGTAGAGCCGGGCGTCGGCGAGCTGCTCACGAGGCGTGGGCACGGTTGGGTTCCCCCCGTCGGTGGCGCGGGGCGCGGCGGCCGGTCCCGGGCGGGGCCGGACGCCGCGACACGCGCGGATGGTGTCTTCGGTGCCGGGTCAGAGGGCGAGCGCCTGGGCGCGGCGCTTCACCTCCGTGCCGCGATTCTCGCCGAGCGCCTGCGCGGGCGTGCCCGGCAGGCTCTCGTCCGGGGTGAAGAGCCACTCCAGCATCTCCTCGTCGCTGAAACCGTCGTCGCGCAGCAGCGTGAGGGTGCCCACGAGGCCCTTGACGATCTGGTCCTCCTGGAGGAAGGCGGCGGGAATCTGCAGGGCGTTGTTCTGTCCCCGGCGGACGGCGATGAGCTGGCCTTCCTTGATCAGCTGTCGCACGCGGGTCACGTCGATGTCGAGCATCTCCGCGATGTCGGGCACGTAGAGCCAGGCGGGGACGAGCGCATCGATCTTTACGTCAATCTGGGTCACGGGGACAAGCCTGCCATCCCGGACCGACAGCCGGTAGTCGGGCCCTACCGGGCGGCGGTCTTCAGGGGGACGGAGGGGTCCGCCGCGCGGACCGGGTCGACCGGGGTGCCGGCCTCGATGAGCCTGCGGCCCTGGGCCAGGTCGCGGGGGCGGCCGACGGCCAGCAGGGCGACGGGGACCCCGGCGCGCAGCCAGAGCACGGACCAGGCGTCGTCGGCGGCGGGGTCGCCGCGCCGGACGAGGGCGTCGGCGTGGGCGTGGTGGCCCGCGTACTGGACGAAGCGGCCGAACTGCTCGGACCAGAAGTACGGGACGGGGTCGTACGGCGCCCGGTCGGTCCCGGTGATCGCCGAAGCGACGGCGCGCGGGCCCTGGAGGGCGTTGTCCCAGTGGTGGACGAGGAGCCGTTCGCCGTAGCGGGCGGAGGGGAAGGAGGCGCAGTCGCCGACGGCGTACACATCGGGCAGGGAGGTGCGCAGCCGGTCGTCGGCGGTGACGGCGCCGCTCGGATCGAGGGCGATGCCGGAGCCGGTGAGCCAGTCGGTGGCGGGGCGGGCTCCGATGCCGACGACGACGGCTTCGGCGGGGAGCTCGCGGCCGTCGGCGAGGACGACCCGGCCGGGTGCGACGGTGGCCACGCGCGCGTGGGTGAGGAGTTCGGCGCCGCTCGCCCCGTACCACTCGGCCATGGGGGCGGCGATCTCGGCGGGCAGGACCCCGGCGAGGGGGAGGTCCGCGGCTTCGACGACGGTGACGGGACATCCGGCCGCGCGGGCGGCGGTGGCGAACTCGGCGCCGATCCAGCCCGCGCCGACGACCACGACGGCGCTGCGGCGGGCCAGGACGGGTCCGAGGCGGACGGCGTCGTCGAGGGTGCGGAGCAGATGGACCCCGGGGACGCCCTCGGTGCCGGGCAGGGTGAGGGGGCGGGCACCGGTGGCGAGGACGAGGACGTCGTAGCCGACGGGCCCCTCCTCGGTGTCGATCTCGTGGGCGTCGGCGCGCAGTCCGGTGACGTCCAGGCCGAGGCGGAGGGTGACGCCGAGGTCGTCGAAGGCGATGTCGAAGGCGGAGTCCTCGGCCTTGCCGAGGAGGACGGCCTTGGAGAGCGGGGGCCGGTCGTAGGGCTGGTGGGGTTCGCCGCCGATGAGGGTGACGGGGCCGGTGAAGCCCTGTTCGCGCAGGGCGACGGCGGTCTGGACGCCCGCCATCCCGGCGCCGACGATCACGACGTGCTGCTGGTCCCGCTTCTGCTCGCTCACCCGGCCCACCCTACGCACCTGACGGATCGTCAGGAAGTCGGGGTGGGGCGGGTCCTGCGGCCGCCCGGCGGCGCGGGCTAGTCTGACGGGCGTAAAGCACTCGCGGGAGCCCGGACGCACCGGGCTGAGAGGGAGGCTGGGACGGCCTCCGACCGTACGAACCTGATCCGGGTCATGCCGGCGAAGGGAGGGGCTGGACGCCCATGCGTTCTTCCGATGTCCTCGTGGTCGGGGGCGGCATCATCGGCCTGGTCACGGCCTGGCGGGCCGCGCGGCGCGGACTGCGCGCCGCCGTCGTCGACCCGGACCCCGGCGGCGGAGCGGCCCGGGTCGCCGCCGGGATGCTCGCCGCCGTCACCGAACTCCACTACGGCGAGGAGACCCTCCTCGGGCTCAACCTCGCCTCCGCGGCCCGCTACCCCGCCTTCGTCGCCGAACTGGAGGAGGCCACCGGCCACGACGTCGGCCACCGCGCCTGCGGCACCCTCGCCGTCGCCCTCGACGCCGACGACCGGTCCCATCTGCGCGAACTGCACGCCCTCCAGACCCGCTGCGGGCTCGCCTCCGAATGGCTCAGCGGGCGCGAGTGCCGCCGTCTCGAACCGATGCTCGCGCCCGGGGTGCGCGGCGGACTGCGGGTGGACGGCGACCACCAGGTCGACCCGCGCAGGCTCGCCGCCGCCCTCCTCGTCGCCTGCGAACGCGCCGGAGTGGCCTTCCACCGCACCCTCGCCCACGGTCTGACGGTCACCGCCGACCGGGCGCGCGGCGCCGTGCTCGCCGACGGCGGACACCTCGCCGCAGGCCAGGTCGTGCTCGCGGCGGGCAGTCTGAGCGGACGCCTCGCGGGCGTGCCCGAGGAGGTCCTCCCGCCGGTGCGCCCGGTCAAGGGCCAGGTCCTGCGCTTGCGGATACCGGCCGCGTACGCCCCGTTCCTGTCCCGGACGGTCCGTGCCGTCGTCCGCGGCAGCCATGTCTACCTGGTGCCCCGCACCAACGGCGAGCTGGTCGTCGGCGCCACCAGCGAGGAACTCGGCTGGGACACCACGGTGACCGCGGGCGGGGTGTACGAGCTGCTGCGCGACGCCCACGAACTGGTCCCCGGCATCACCGAGCTGCCGCTCACCGAGACCCTGGCGGGGCTCCGCCCCGGCTCCCCCGACAACGCGCCCCTGCTCGGCCCCACCGCGCTGCCCGGCCTGCACCTGGCCACCGGCCACCACCGCAACGGGGTGCTGCTGACCCCCGTGACCGGCGACGTGATGGCCGAGGTCCTCACCACCGGCGTCCTCCCCGAGGAGGCGCGCCCCTTCTCCCCCCGCCGCTTCTCCCCCGCCCCTCCCGTACGCCAGGAGCAGCCCGCATGATCGTGTCCGTGAACGGGGAGGCGCGCGAGCTGCCCGGCCCGCTCTCCCTCGACGCCCTCGTCGCCACCCTGACCACGGCCCGCTCCGGGGTCGCCGCCGCCCTCAACGAGACGGTCGTGCCGCGCGGCCAGTGGGCCACGACCCCGCTCGGCGAGGGCGACCGGGTGGAGGTCCTCACCGCGGTCCAGGGGGGCTGAGCGCGATGTCCGACGACGTGTTCGTCCTCGGGGGCGCGGAGTTCTCCTCCCGGCTGGTCATGGGCACCGGCGGGGCCCCCAGCCTCGACGTCCTGGAACGCTCGCTGACCGCCTCGGGCACCGAGCTGACCACCGTCGCCATGCGACGGCTCGACCCGACCGTGCGGGGCTCGGTCCTCTCCGTCCTGGAGCGGCTCGGCATCCGGGTGCTGCCCAACACGGCGGGCTGTTTCACCGCGGGCGAGGCGGTCCTGACCGCCCGGCTCGCCCGGGAGGCGCTGGGCACCGACTGGGTCAAGCTGGAGGTCGTCGCCGACGAGCGGACCCTGCTGCCGGACGGCGAGGAGCTCCTCGACGCGGCCGAGACCCTCGTCGACGACGGGTTCACCGTGCTCCCCTACACCAACGACGACCCGGTCCTCGCCCGGAAGCTGGAGGACGTGGGCTGTGCGGCGATCATGCCGCTGGGCTCCCCCATCGGCTCCGGACTCGGCATCCGCAACCCGCACAACTTCGAGCTGATCGTGGAGCGGGCCGGGGTGCCGGTGATCCTCGACGCGGGCGCGGGCACCGCCTCGGACGCGACGCTCGCGATGGAGCTGGGGTGCGCGGCGGTGATGCTGGCCTCGGCGGTGACCCGGGCGCGGGAGCCGGTCCTGATGGCCTCGGCGATGCGGCACGCGGTCGAGGCGGGCCGGCTGGCCCGCCGGGCGGGCCGCATCCCGCGCCGCCACTTCGCGGAGGCGTCCTCCCCGGTGACCGGCCGGGCGGACCTGGACCCGGAGCGCCCGGCCTTCTGAGCGCCCCGGCGGGACGCTCGTCACAGCTGTGCCCCGGTGCCCGTCGGCCGGGCGGGTGCCGGGCCCGCGGCTCGTAGACTCGACGCCGTGGACACGACCCTTCAGGACCCCCTCGTCGGGCGGCTGCTCGACGGCCGCTACCGCGTCGACGCGCGCATCGCCGTCGGCGGGATGGCCACGGTCTACCGGGCCGTCGACACCCGCCTCGACCGCGTCCTCGCGCTCAAGGTGATGCACCCGGCCCTCGCGGTCGACGCCGAGTTCGTCGGGCGGTTCATCCGGGAGGCGAAGTCCGTCGCCCGGCTCTCCCACCCGAACGTGGTCGGCGTCTTCGACCAGGGCGCCGAGGGCGCGTACGTCTACCTGGCGATGGAGTACGTCGAGGGCTGCACCCTGCGGGACGTGCTGCGCGAGCGCGGGGCCCTGGCGCCCCGGGCCGCCCTGGACATCCTGGAGCCGGTCCTCGCCGCGCTCGGCGCCGCGCACCGGGCCGGGTTCGTGCACCGGGACATGAAGCCCGAGAACGTCCTGATAGGGGACGACGGGCGGGTCAAGGTCGCCGACTTCGGCCTGGTCAGGGCGGTGGGCTCGGCGACCGCCACCACCGGCTCGGTCCTCGGCACGGTCTCCTACCTGGCGCCGGAGCAGATCGAGCACGGCACCGCCGACACCCGTGCCGACGTGTACGCCTGCGGTGTCGTCCTGTACGAGATGCTGACCGGCGGCAAACCGCACACGGGCGACACCCCCGCCCAGGTCCTCTACCAGCACCTGCACACCGACGTGCCCGCGCCCTCCCGGACCGTCCCCGGGCTCGCCCCCGGACTGGACGGACTGACCGCCGCCGCGACCGCCCGCGACCCGGAGGCCCGCCCGTACGACGCCGTCGCCCTGCTCGCCCTGGCGCGGGAGGCCCGCGCCAGGCTGACCGACGAGCAGCTGGACGCGGAGCCGCCGCGCTCCCGGCCCGGGGACCGCGGCGCCTCCGAGGACCGGACCAGTGTGATCGCCCGCGCCGTGGAGGACCCGGCCGACGAGCGGCCGGTGGCGCGCACCGGCCGGATGCCCGCCCCGGAGCCGCCGCCCGCGAGCGCCCGCCGCCGTCCCCCGAACGGCCCGCTGCTCCTGGTCGTCGGGGTCCTGCTCGCCCTCGGTCTGGGCGTGGGCGTCTGGTACATCAACTCCGGCCAGTTCACCCGTGTCCCCGCCGTCCTCGGCCAGACCGAGACGGCCGCGACCGAGCGGATCACGGGCGCGGGCCTGGAGGTCGGCTCGACCGACCGCGCCTTCAGCGACGTGTACGAGCGCGGCACCGTCATGGCCGTCGACCCGGCCCCCGGCGAACGCCTGCGGAGCAACGGCAGGGTCGCCCTCACCCTGTCCAGGGGCCCGCGGATCGTGAAGGTGCCCCGGCTGCGGGACCAGCCGCTCGCCGAGGCCAGGCGCGCCCTGGAGCGGGAGGGCCTGGCGGTCGGGGTGGTCACCCGCGCCTTCAGCGAGACCGTCGCCCAGGGCGCCGTGATCGGCTCCGACCCCGAGCCCGGCACCGAGCGGGCACCCGACTCGGCCGTCGCCCTGGTCGTCAGCAAGGGCGCGCCGATCGACGTGCCCGACGTCACGGGCGAGACCGTCGCCGACGCCACCGCCGGACTCCGGGAGGCCGGGCTCACCGTCCGGGTCGCCCCGGAGCGGATCCACTCCCCCGAGGACCCGGGCACGGTCGCCGCCCAGTCCCTCGCCGAGGGCAGCAGGGCCGCCGGGGGCGACACGATCGTCCTGACCCCCTCCAAGGGCCCCCGGTCCGTGGAGGTCCCGGACGTGACCGGCGAGACCACCGAGGACGCGCGGGCGGCCCTGGAGGACGCGGGCTTCGAGGTCGAGGTGAAGAAGACCTTCCCCTACCTCGGCGACACCGTCTCGGGACAGTCCGTCGAGGGCGGCTCGACCGCGCCCGAGGGCTCCACCGTCACTCTCACGATCAAGGGACTGTAGAAGTGCTGCGCAACCCCGTCGGCGGTCATGTCCCGGTGGCCGGTGGTCTCGCCACCGTCGGTCTCGGCCACGCCCGTGAGCTGGGCGCCGAGGCCGTGCAGGTCTTCGTCGCCAATCCGCGCGGCTGGGCCACCCCGCCCGGCAACCCGGCGCAGGACGAGCGGTTCAGGGCCGGGTGCGAGGAGGAGTCGCTCTCGGCCTGGGTGCACGCCCCCTATCTGATCAACTTCGGCTCCCACACCGAGGCGACCGCCGAGAAGTCGGTGGAGTCGATGCGGCACTCGCTGCGCCGCGGCCGGGAGATCGGCGCGCGGGGCGTGGTGGTGCACACCGGCTCGGCGACCGGGGGCCGCCCGCGCGCGGTGGCGCTCGCGCAGGTACGGGAGCTGCTGCTGCCGCTGCTCGACGAGCTGACGCACGAGGACGACCCGTATCTGCTGCTTGAGTCGACCGCGGGCCAGGGCTCCTCGCTCTGTTCGCGCGCGGAGGACTTCGGGCCGTACTTCGACGCGCTCGACCACCATCCGAAGCTCGGGATCTGTCTGGACACCTGCCATGTCTTCGCCGCCGGACACGACCTGACCGGCCCGCACGGGGCCGCGCGGACGCTGGACCAGCTGGTGGCGACCGTGGGCGAGGGGCGGCTGCGGCTGATCCACGCCAACGACTCGCAGGACGTGGTGGGCGCCCGGAAGGACCGGCACGCCAACATCGGCGCGGGTCACATCGGGCAGGACGGCTTCCGGAACCTCCTGCGGCACCCGGCGACCGACGGTGTGCCGCTGATCATCGAGACGCCCGGCGGGAAGGCGGGGCACCTGGCGGACGTGGAGCTCCTCAAGAAGCTCAGGGACTGACGTCCCGTCCCGTTGAGGAGTACCCCAGGGGGGCATACGGTTCATGACGGAGGCAGCAACCGCCACCCGAGCCCGGGGGTACCCGATGCAGCACGACGCGCACGCCGGTCACCACGACGGCCCCGACGCCCATGACGACCCCGAGAACCACACCGGCCATGCCGATCACACGGGTCACGCCAGTCACTCCCCACACAGCGGCAGCACCGGTCACGAGAACCACAGCGGTCATCACGCCCCCGGGAAGGTCTCCTGGGCCATGGCCGCCAGGGCCACGCTGCACTGCCTCACCGGCTGCGCCATCGGCGAGGTGCTCGGCATGATCATCGGGACCGCGCTCGGCTGGGGCAACGTCCCGACGATGGTGCTCGCGATCGTCCTGGCCTTCTTCTTCGGCTACGCGCTCACCCTGCGCGGCATCCTCGCCGCGGGGCTCGACTTCCGCACCGCGTTCAAGGTCGCGCTGGCCGCCGACACCCTGTCCATCGCGGTCATGGAGATCATCGACAACGGTGTCATCGCCCTCTGGCCCGGCGCGATGGACGCGCACCTCGACGAGCCGCTCTTCTGGATCGTGCTGGCCATCGCCCTCGCCGCCGCCTTCGTGATCACCACCCCGGTCAACAAGTGGATGATCGGCCGGGGCAAGGGCCACGCGGTGGTCCACCGGTACCACTGACCGGCCCGGTCCCGCCGCACGGCGGCCGGGAGCGCTGGGGCGTGTTTCGAAAGGAGCGCCGTCTGCCCGGAGGGCAGGCCTGGCGGCGTCCGGTGCGTGCGATCGCAAGGCGGAGGGTCGCCCCGATACCGGTTGTATCGGGGTGTCCCGACAACGCGGCGAGCGTGCGTGCCGGACGCCGCCAGGCAGGCGGGACTTTCGAAACACGGCCTACAGCTCCGGGCCGTCGCCCGCTTCCTCCTGGTACGAGTAGCGCTGCTCGGTCCACGGGTCGCCGAGGTTGTGGTAGCCGCGCTCCTCCCAGAAGCCCCGGCGGTCGGCGGCCATGTACTCCACGCCCCGGACCCATTTCGGGCCCTTCCAGGCGTACAGGTGCGGCACTATCAGGCGCAGCGGGAAGCCGTGCTCGGCGGTGAGCAGCTCGCCGTCCTTGTGGGTGGCGAAGATCGTGCGGTCGGAGGCGAAGTCGGAGAGCCGCATGTTGGCGCTGTAGCCGTACTCGGCCCAGACCATCACATGGGTGACCTGCGGCGCGGGCGGGGCGAGCGCCAGCAGCGTACGGGCCGGGACACCGCCCCATTCGGCGCCGATCATGCTGAACTTGGTGACGCAGTGGAGATCGGCCACGACCGAGGAGAACGGCAGGGCCGAGAACTCCTCGTGGTTCCAGCAGCGCTTGTCGCCGTCGGCGGTCGCGCCGAAGACGCGGAACTCCCAGCGGTCCGGCTTGAACTTCGGTACGGGCCCGTAGTGGGTGACCGGCCAGCCGCGCTGGATGCGCTGGCCGGGCGGAAGGTCCGGTGAACGATCCGGCTGACCCGCTTCCCGGTGTACTCCGCTCTCCGGCTGACCCATGTCTTCCATGGTGACAGACGGCGAGGGGTGGTCATGACCAGGCTAAGGCCCGGTGGGCACGATTCGGGTCAAGCCCCACTAAGCGTGCACTTACTGGACGCCCCCCATCCGGGGTGCGAGGATGCGGCCGTTCCGACCGGTGACGGCAGAGACACACAGCGTGGAAGGAGCCTCTGCGATGCAGGGCGACCCCGAGGTCCTCGAATTCCTCAACGAGCAGCTGACCGGCGAGCTCACGGCCATCAACCAGTACTGGCTGCACTACCGCATCCAGGACAACAAGGGGTGGACGAAGCTCGCCAAGTACACCCGTGAAGAGTCCATCGACGAGATGAAGCACGCGGACAAGCTGACCGAGCGCATCCTGATGCTCGACGGCCTGCCCAACTACCAGCGGCTCTTCCACGTACGGGTCGGCCAGACGATCACCGAGATGTTCCAGGCGGACCGCCAGGTCGAGGTGGAGGCGATCGACCGGCTGCGGCGCGGGATCGAGGTCATGCGGGCCAAGGGGGACGTGACGTCCGCCAACCTCTTCGAGGAGATCCTGGCCGACGAGGAGCACCACATCGACTACCTGGACACCCAGCTGGAGCTGATCGAGTCCCTGGGTGAGGCGCTCTACCTCTCGACGCTCATCGAGCAGCCGAGCTAGGACGCCTCAGGCGGCCCGTCCCAGATCGACGACGGGCTCCGCCGCGAGGGCGGGCACGCCCTGGTCGACGAGCTCGCGCCGGGGGCAGGCGCCGCGCCCGAGGATGGCCTGAATGCGACGCACACAGGACCCGCAGTCCGTGCCCGCCTTGCAGGCGGAGGCGATCTGCCGGGGGGTACAGGCGCCCGCGTCGGCGTGCTCCTTGACCTGCTTCTCCGTGACACCGAAGCAAGAGCAGACGTACAACGCGGTTCACCTCCCGCCGTGATCGATAAGGCTAACCTAACCTTACCCGGCTCCGAGGGACCCCAAAAGCCCCGGATACGACGATGGGGCGCGGATCACATGGATCCGCGCCCCGCCGTCGTACGCGCTCGCCTACTGGTCCCGGTACATCTCCGCGACCAGGAAGGCCAGGTCGAGGGACTGGCTGCGGTTGAGGCGCGGGTCGCAGGCCGTCTCGTAGCGCTGGTGCAGGTCGTCGACGAAGATCTCGTCGCCGCCGCCCACGCACTCGGTGACGTCGTCACCGGTGAGCTCGACGTGGATGCCGCCCGGGTGGGTGCCCAGCGCCTTGTGGACCTCGAAGAAGCCCTTGACCTCGTCCAGGACGTCGTCGAAGCGGCGCGTCTTGTGGCCGGAGGCGGCCTCGAAGGTGTTGCCGTGCATCGGGTCGGTGACCCAGGCGACGACCGCGCCGGAGGCGGTGACCTTCTCGACCAGCTCGGGGAGCTTGTCGCGGACCTTGTCGGCGCCCATGCGGACGATGAAGGTCAGCCGGCCGGGCTCGCGGTCGGGGTCGAGCCGGTCGATGTACGTCAGAGCGTCGTCCACCGAGGTGGTCGGGCCCAGCTTGATGCCGATCGGGTTCGAGATGCGCGAGGCGAACTCGATGTGGGCGTGGTCGAGCTGCCGGGTGCGCTCACCGATCCAGACCATGTGGCCGGAGGTGTCGTACAGCTTGCCGGTGCGCGAGTCCGTACGGGTCAGCGCGCCCTCGTAGTCGAGCAGCAGCGCCTCGTGGGAGGCGTAGAACTCGACGGCCTTGAACTCGGCCGGGTCGGTGCCGCAGGCCTTCATGAAGTTCAGCGCGTTGTCGATCTCGCGGGCGAGCGCCTCGTAGCGCTGGCCGGAGGGCGACGACCTCACGAAGTCCTGGTTCCAGGCGTGCACCTGGCGCAGGTCGGCGTAACCACCGGTGGTGAAGGCGCGGACCAGGTTCAGCGTGGAGGCGGAGGCGTGGTACATCCGCTTCAGCCGCTCGGGGTCCGGGATCCGGGACTTCTCGTCGAAGCCGAAGCCGTTGACCGAGTCGCCCCGGTACGTCGGCAGGGTCACGCCGTCGCGGGTCTCGGTGCCCTTGGAGCGGGGCTTCGAGTACTGGCCGGCGATGCGACCGACCTTCACCACGGGCACGGAGGCCGCGTAGGTGAGGACGGCGCTCATCTGGAGCAGCGTCTTGAGCTTGGCCCTGATGTGGTCGGCGGACACGGCGTCGAAGGCCTCGGCGCAGTCGCCGCCCTGGAGCAGGAACGCCTCGCCACGGGCGACGGCTCCCATCCGGGCGCGCAGCTGGTCGCACTCGCCGGCGAAGACGAGCGGAGGATACGACTCGAGGTCCGCGATCACATCGCGCAGAGCCTCGGCATCGGGGTACTCGGGCTGCTGCGCCGCGGGCAGGTCTCGCCAGGTCGCCTTGGCGACGGCGTGGGAATCAGCGTTCACGGTCACAAGCACAACATTACGGGGTTCTTCGCCCGGTCCTGTCCGCCTGCCCAGTGGCTGAGACGCGCGCCCGGAATGTCCACCGCCGATCTTCGCGCCATCGGGTGGTGTTACCCTCGGGCCCGTTTCACGAGAACGCGTTTCACAGAACCACAGTGAACCAGTCGAACCACCGGGGGTGGGCGTGACCCAGAGGCACCGCAGAGACCGCAAGAAGAAACGACTCCTGTACGGAGCGGCGGCCGCCGCCGTCGCCACCGCCACGATCGGCACCATCGCGGTCGCCTCACCGGGCCTCCTCGGCGCGACCGCGGACCAGGCGTCCGGAGGTGACCTTCCCCTCCAGAGCCAGTTCGCAAACGCGGCGCGCGAGTTCGACGTGCCGCAGAGCGTGCTGATGGCGGTGTCGTACCAGCAGACCCGCTGGGAGTCGCACGACGGCGAGCCGAGCACCACCGGCGCGTACAACGTGATGGGTCTGACGAAGGTCGATCCCGGCGACGTGGCCCAGAAGGTCACGGACGAGCAGATCGACCACTTCAACGGTTCCGGCCGACCGGAGATCGAGAAGAAGTTCGACCGCGCGCTGGTCCGCCGCATCCTGGAGAAGGCCGTCGTCGACACCGACGACCCGCGCCTCCACACCCTGGACAAGGGCGCCGAGCTGATCGGCAGCTCCACGGAGACCGTGCGGAACGACACCGCGGCCTCCATCCGGGCCGGGGCCGCGCTGCTCGCCGAGTACCAGAAGCAGGCCGGTGGCGAGCTGTCCGGAGAGCCGGGCGACTGGTACCCGGCCGTGGCCCGCTACAGCCAGTCCCCGGAACGGAAGGGCGCCGACCTCTTCGCGAAGCGCGTCTTCGCGTCGATCAAGGAGGGCGAGCGGGCGCTCACCCTCGACGGCGAGCAGCTCGCACTGCCCGCCGACCCGTCGGTCGAGCCGGTCAAGCCCTCGAACGTGCCGCTCGCGGCCAGCCCCGCGACCACGACGGCGGCCCCGGTCACCGAGTGCCCGACCAGCCTGAACTGCAACTTCGTCCCGGTCCGCATCGACCCGGGCGGCGCGCGCAACTACACCCCCGCCAGCCGCCCCGACCAGGGCGTCGGCATCCGGCAGATCGTGATCCACGACACCGAGGGCCCCTACCAGGGCTCCCTGGACACGCTGACGAACCCGAGGGGCGCGGGCAGCGCGCACTATCTGATCCGGGCGCAGGACGGCCTGGTCACCCAGATGCTGGAGAACAAGCAGCTGGCGTGGCACGCGGGCAACTGGACGCTCAACATGCACGCCATCGGCGTGGAGCACGAGGGCTTCGCCATGAAGGAGGGGAGCTGGTTCACCGAGCCGCAGTACCGCTCCTCCGCCGAACTGGTGAAGTTCCTGGCGGACAAGTACGGCGTGCCGATCGACCGCGAGCACATCATCGGCCACGACGAGGTGGCGCTCCAGACGGACAACCGCCTGTCCAGCCTCCACTGGGACGCGGGCCCGTACTGGGACTGGAACTACTACATGTCGCTCCTGGGCGCCCCGCAGGGCGACAAGGGCGCGGGCGGCCTCCTCCGGGCCGGCCAGGTGGTCCGCGTGGTGCCCCCGTTCACCACGGCGAACCAGCCGAAGCTGACCACCGGGAGCGTCGCCGCCGCCGCGCGTCCGGCCAACTTCGGCTACCTCTACACCTCGCCGTCGACGACCGCCGCGACGATCAAGGACCCGTACTTCAACTCGCTGTGGACCGAGGGCTCCAACTACGGCAACAAGGTCCGCGCGGGCGGCTCGTACGTGGTCGCCGAGTCCCGGAACGACTGGACCGCGATCTGGTACGCGGGCACCAAGGCCTGGTTCCAGAACCCCGGCGGGCAGTACACCGTGCCGGTGAGCGGTGCCACGACCGTCAAGGTCAAGGCCGGGGCCTCCTCGGCCAGGATCTACGGCCGCGCCTTCCCGGAGACCGCCGCCTACACCGCGGCGGGTCTCGCCGCCCCCGGCGACGAGAACGCCTTCCTGACGAAGTTCACCTTCGACGCAGCGCAGTCCTACGTGAAGGCCGGTCCCGCGGTGGCGGGCGACGACTGGTTCGGCTCCGCGCAGAAGAACGTCGTCGGCCAGACGACGTACGTCCCGATCCGCTTCCACCACAAGATCACCTGGGTGAAGCAGAGTGACATCGTGGAGGCCCCGGGCGCCGCCCCCGTCGCCACGGGCAACCGCTACAACCTCCTCGCCCGTGACACCGCCGGTGTCCTGTGGCAGTACCAGGGCACCGGCAACGCCACCACGCCGTTCCTGACGCCCTACCGGGTCGGCGGCGGCTGGCAGATCTACAACACCGTCACCCCCCTGACGGCGCTCCGCGCCGACGGCACCGGGGACGCCGTGGCCAGGGAGCCCTCCGGCGTGCTCTGGTACTACCAGGGCAGCGGCAACCCCTCGGCACCGTTCAAGGGACGGCTGCGGGTCGGCCCCGGCTGGCAGATGTACGACCAGATCATCGGCGTCCGCGACCTGACCGGGGACACCGAGCCGGACCTGATCGCCCGCGAGAAGTCCGGAGTCATCTGGCTCTACCAGGGCACGGGCACCCCCTCCAGGCCGTTCGCCCCCCGGGTGAAGATCGGCACGGGCTGGCAGATCTACAACAACATCGTCAGCACCGGCGACCTGACCTCGGACGGCAAGGCCGACCTGATCGGCCGGGACGCCGCGGGCGTGCTCTGGCTGTACAAGGGCACCGGCAAGGCCGCGACCCCCTACGCCGGGCGCGTCAAGGTGGGCACCGGCTGGCAGATCTACAACAGCGTCGTCGGGCCCAGCGACCTCACCGGCGACGGCAGGGTCGACTTCGTGGGCCGGGACGCCGCGGGCGTGCTCTGGCTGTACAAGGGCACCGGCAGTGCCACCGCCCCGTACGCGGGTCGCACCCAGGTCGGTCCCGGCTGGCAGAAGCACAACCTGATCTTCTGACCGGTTCTTCCGTCGGCCCACGGGGCCCGTTCCCACCGTCCACGGTGCGGGACGGGCCCCGTTCCCGTCCCCGGCTGGGTTACAGTGCTGCCATGTTCGCGCCCCTGATCCAGAACTGGTGGTGGACCGCTCATCCGGCGGCCCACTGATCGCGCGTACACCGACACACGCACAGGCCGCCCGAGGGGCGGCCTTTCCCGTGCCCGGGGCCGTTCCTCTCCGCACTCCCACGGAAGGAACGACGGACCATGGACCTCTCCCGTCTCCTCGACGACTCCTGCCCGCCCTTCGCCCTGCTGCGCCGCCGCACCCCCGGCCGCGACCACGACACCGTCGAGGTCCTCCTCGGCCCGGTCCACGAGGCCGAGCGCCTGGCCGACCTGCCGGTGAGCAGTCGCCCGACGCTCGCCCTGGTGCCGTTCCGGCAGATCAGGGAGCGCGGCTTCGACGTCCGCGACGACGGCACCCCGCTCGCCGTCCTCGTCGCCGACGAGACCCATGAACTCCCCCTCGCCGATGTCCTGGCCCAGCTCCCCGCGCACGACGTACGCGTGGAGGGCGGCGGCTTCGACGTCTCCGACGAGGAGTACGCCGGGACCGTGCGGCGGGTCGTCGAGGAGGAGATCGGCTCCGGCGAGGGCGCCAACTTCGTCATCCGGCGCACCTACCGGGGCGAGATCCCGGGCTTCGGCCGGGCCGACGCGCTCGCCCTGTTCCGGCGGCTGCTCACCGGCGAGCGGGGCGCGTACTGGACCTTCGTCGTGCACACCGGCGACCGGACGCTCGTCGGCGCCAGCCCCGAGGTCCATGTGCGCATGTCGGGCGGCACGGTCGTGATGAACCCGATCAGCGGCACGTACCGCTACCCGGCGGGGGCCGCCCCCACCGCCGAGGGTCTGCTCGCCTTCCTCGGCGACCGCAAGGAGACCGAGGAGCTGTCGATGGTGGTCGACGAGGAGCTGAAGATGATGTGCACGGTCGGCGACCGGGGCGGGGTGGTGGTCGGCCCGCGCCTGAAGGAGATGGCCCATCTCGCGCACACCGAGTACGAGCTGCGGGGCCGTTCCAGTCTGGACGTGCGGGAAGTGCTGCGGGAGACGATGTTCGCGGCGACCGTCACTGGCTCGCCGGTGCAGAACGCCTGCCGGGTGATCGAGCGGCACGAGCCGCTCGACGCCGACGGGATCGCCCGCGGCTACTACGCGGGCGCCCTCGCCCTGCTCGGCACCGACGCCCACGGCTCCCAGACCCTGGACTCCCCCATCCTGATCCGTACGGCGGACATCGCGTCCGACGGACGGCTGCGGGTCCCGGTCGGCGCGACGCTCGTCCGGCACTCCGACCCGGCGGGCGAGGTCGCCGAGACCCACGCCAAGGCCGCCGGGATCCTCACCGCCCTCGGGGTCCGCGAGGGCCGTCCGGCGGCCGGTCCCGCGGCCCCGGCGGCGCTGGGCGACGACCCCAGGGTCCGGGCCGCCCTGGACGCGCGCCGGGCGGACCTCGCGCCGTTCTGGCTGCGGATGCAGGAGCGGTCGGCCGAGCTGTCGGGGCACGCCCTGGTGGTCGACGCCGAGGACACCTTCACGGCGATGCTGGCGCACGTCCTGCGCTCCTCGGGCCTGGAGGTGTCGGTGCTCCGCTACGACGAGCCGGGGCTGCGCGAGCTGGCGCTCGCCCATGAGGGGCCGGTGGTCCTGGGGCCCGGCCCCGGCGACCCCTCGGACGCCGCCGACCCGAAGATGCGGCTGCTGCGCGGGCTGACGGGCGAGCTGGTGCGGGACCACCGGCACGGCCTCCTCGGGGTGTGCCTCGGGCACGAGCTGATCGCCGCCGAGCTGGGCCTGGAGATCGTCCGCAAGCGGGTCCCGTTCCAGGGGGCGCAGCTGCGGATCGACCTCTTCGGGCAGGAGCGGACGGTCGGCTTCTACAACAGCTTCACGGCCCGCTGCGACGACCGGGCGGCGACGGAGCTGGCGCTGCACCGGATCGAGGTGAGCCGGGACGCGGAGAGCGGTGAGGTGCACGCGCTGCGCGGGCCGGGCTTCGCGGGGGTGCAGTTCCACCCCGAGTCGGTCCTGACGACGGAGGGCGCGGCGCTGACGGCCTCACTGCTGGCGGGTGTGCTGGTCTGAGGGACGGCCGTGGGCCCGCCGGTCCCCGGGAGGGAGCGGCGGGCCCGGGTCCTCCGCGGCGGCATCGCCCTGCGGGGGGGGCGTGAGGAGGCCACGCCGTAGGTCGACGTGCCCCGCTCGAACCCGGCGGTCAGGAGGTGAGCCGGGGGACGAGGACGTTCTCGTCGCGTCGTCCGGCGAGGTGGTTGAGGACGTTGGCGACCGTGGTGTCGATGATCTGGCCGACCGCGTCGACGGTGTAGTACGCCTGGTGGGAGGTGACCACCACGTTCGGGAAGGTGACGAGCCGGGCGAGGGTGTCGTCCTCGACCGCCTCCAGGGACTTGTCGAGGAAGAAGAGCCCGGCCTCGGCCTCGTACACGTCGAGCCCGACGCCGGTGAAGCGCCCGGCCCGCAGTTCGGCGACCAGGGCCCCGGTGTCGATGAGTCCGCCCCGGCTGGAGTTGACGAGGATGGCGTCGTCCTTCATGGCCTTGAGGGCGGCGGCGTCGATGATGTGCTGGGTCGAGGGCAGCAGCGGCACGTGCAGGCTGATGAGGTCGGCCTCGGCGAAGAGCTGTTCCTTGTCGACGTACCTCATGCCGAGTTCCACGCAGGCGGGGTTCTCGGCGACGTCCCAGCCGAGGAGGTTCATGCCGAAGCCGTGGGCGATCCGGGTGAACGCCTCGCCGATCTTCCCGGTGCCGAGGACTCCGACGGTACGGCCCCGGAAGTCGCGGCCCATCAGTCCGTCGAGCCGGAAGTCGAAGTCCCGGGTCCGGTTGGAGGCGCGGACGATCCGCCGGTTGACGGCGGTCGCCAGGGTCCAGGCGAACTCGGCGACGGAGTACGGCGAGTAGTACGAGACCCGGGCGACGGTGAGGCCGAGCCGCTCGGCGACCTCCAGGTCGATGTTGTTGAAGCCCGTGGAGCGCTGGGCGATCATCTGGGTGCCGCCCGCGGCGAGGGTCTGCAGGACGCGGTGGTCGAGGCTGGCGTTGACGCTGGTGGAGATGATCTCGTAGCCCGCCGCGATGGGGGCGGTGTCCTCGGTGAGGAAGACCCCGAGGCAGCGCACGTCGTGGTGCCCCTCGAACGCCTTCTCGATGAGGGGCTTCTCGTCCGCCTGCACGCCGAACGCCAGGATTTCCACGGGATTCCCCTCATGCCGGTGATGGGTCGGGCACTCCCGATCATCGCGCATCGGGGGCCGGTCCGCCCGCCCGCGTCCGGCACCCGGGTGCCGGACGGCCGGGCACGGGGTGCGGGGCCGGGCGGGCACGGGGTGCGGGCCGGACGCCGGGCCCCCGTGCGCCGGGCCCGCTCAGGCGTCGTCGAGCCCGCGCTCGATGGCGTACCGGACCAGCTCCACCCGGTTGTGCAGCTGGAGCTTGCCCAGGGTGTTCTGCACGTGGTTCTGCACCGTGCGGTGCGAGATCACCAGGCGCTCCGCGATCTGCTTGTAGCTGAGGCCCTTGGCGACCAGCCGCAGGACCTCCGTCTCGCGCTCGGTGAGGCGCGGGGCCTTCGGCTCGTCGGCGCCGGACGCCTGGACGGGCTCGGAGGCGAGACGGCGGTACTCGCCGAGGACGAGACCGGCGAGACCCGGTGTGAAGACGGGGTCGCCCAGCGCCGTCCGGCGCACGGCGTCGGTCAGCTCCTCGGTGCTGGCCGACTTCAGGAGGTAGCCGGTGGCGCCCGACTTCACCGCCTCCAGGACGTCGGCGTGCTCACCGCTCGCCGAGAGGACCAGGACCTTCGGTCCCCCGGTCCGCCCGCCGACCAGCTCCTTGCAGACCTGGACGCCCGGCTTCACCGGCAGGTTCAGGTCCAGGACGAGGACGTCGGGTCCGGCGGCGAGGGCGCGGCGCACGGCCTGCTCGCCGTCCCCTGCGGTGGCGACGACGTCGAAGCCCGCCTCCGTCAGATCGCGGGCGACCGCGTCCCGCCACATCGGGTGGTCGTCCACCACCATCACCTTGACCGGCTGCTCGCTCACTGCTTCCCTGCCTTCCCCCGGGGGACCTTCAACTCGACTTCCGTGCCCTGGCCGGGGACCGAGACCAGTTCGGCCGTACCGCCCAGATCCCGCAGTCTCCCCCGGATGGAGAGGGCGACCCCCATCCGGCCCTCCCCCTCGGCCTGCGCGAGACGGCCCTCGGGGATGCCGGGCCCGTCGTCCCGTACGGTCACGACGATCTCGTCCGGCCAGTCCTCGACGAGGATCCAGGCCCGCGCGTCCTCACCGGCGTGCGCCCGTACGTTGTCCAGGGCGGCGCCGACGGCGGCGGCCAGCTCACGGGCCGCGGGCGGCGGGAGCAGGACGGGTGCGCCCGGCTCGGAGAGGGTGACCCGGGCCCCGGCGCGCGGGGCCAGCAGCAGCCGCAGGTCGAGGGGCGCGCCGTCACCGCCGTGCGGGAGGTCGTCGTCCACCTCGACGACCCGGACGACGGCCCCCTCGGACTCGTCCTCGGAGACCAGGCTGGGCCGGATGAGGCCGCCCGCGACGAGGGTGCGCAGGGCCACCTCCTGATCGCCCGCCATCCGGCCGAGCTCGGCGGCCTCGCCGCCGAGGGCGGTGCCGCGCCGCTGCACCATGGCGAGGACCTGCAGGACGCTGTCGTGGATGTCCCGGGCGAGGCGCTCCCGCTCGCGGGTGGCGGCCTCGATCTCCAGGGCGCGGGCGAGGGTGCGCTCGGAGGCGCGGGCGACCTCGACGACGTATCCGATGGCGATGGAGGCCACCCAGACGAGCAGCACGTTGTGGAGGGTGTCCCGGCTGGGATGGCCGCGTTCGACGATGTTGGCGACGGCGACGAGGGAGGAGGCGACCCCGGCCCAGCGCCAGCCGCCCTTGATGGCGTACGCGAGGACGGCGCCCGCCGTCCATATCGACGGCAGGGTGGGGCCGTCGACCGTCTGGGCGTGGATGTCGGCGAGCGGGGTGAGGAGGATCCCGGCGAGGGCGACGGTGAGGTCCGCGACGAGGAAGCGCTTGGTGCAGCTGACCGCGTTGGCGACCCTGGGGAGGGTGGCCAGGGTCCAGACGCACAGCACCGCCAGGTAGACGACGCCGATCCAGGGCCGCTCGTAGTTCTCCCGGCCGAAGGCGAACAGCAGGACCGCGTAGACCATGGTGAGGAGGCGGTAGCCGGTCAGCGCCCGCCACAGCGGCTGCTCGACCGACATCCGCACGACACGCTCGCGCCTGGCCATCTCCCCCACCCCCCGGAAGTCCCCCGTCGGGACCGTCCTACGCGCCGGACTCTTCCCGGGCCGCGATCTCGGCCTTCACGGCCTCCTTGGCCGCCTTCTCCGCATCGGCGATCTGCCGCTTGGCGGCGGTCGCGTAGATGTCGACGTACTCCTGGCCGGACAGCTTCATGATCTCGTACATGACCTCGTCGGTCACCGAGCGGAGGATGAAGCGGTCCCCCTCCATGCCCTGGTAGCGGGTGAAGTCCAGCGGCTCGCCGATCCGGATGCCCGGCCGCATCAGCTTGGGGACGAGCTTGCCGGGCGGCTGGATCTTCTCCGTGTCGATCATGGCGACCGGGATCACGGGGGCGCCGGTGGCCAGCGCCACCCGGGCCAGACCGCCGGGCTTGCCCCGGTAGAGGCGCCCGTCGGGCGAGCGGGTGCCCTCGGGGTAGATCCCGAAGAGGCCGCCCTTCTCGACGACCTCGATGCCCGCCTTGATGGCCGCCTCGCCCGCGCCCCTGGCACCCGAACGGTCCACCGGGAGCTGCCCCACGCCCTTGAAGAAGGCGGCGGTGAGCTTCCCCTTCACGCCGGGCGAGGTGAAGTACTCGGCCTTGGCGATGAAGGTGACCTTGCGGTCGAGGACCGCGGGCAGGAAGAAGGAGTCGGAGAACGACAGGTGGTTGCTCGCCAGGATCGCCGGGCCCTCGGCGGGAATGTTCTCCAGACCCTCCACCCAGGGCCTGAAGGCGAGCTTCAGGGACCCTCCGAGGGAGAACTTCATCGCGCCGTAGATCAACTCGTCATGCCTTCCGTGTGCCGTCCCGTCGACTTTATCCCGTACCGGCGCACGCCCCCCGCTACGGCCCTGGTCGGTGTCGGTCCGGTCGCGTACCGTGAAGGTCCTTCCCCATTTCCGTCGCTTCGGCGCCCCCGAAGTCGAACGAACAGGAGACCCCGGTGCCGGTCCTTCCCGGAGCCGAGCCGTACCGCCACGAAGGCGGAGAGGTCGGCGTCCTTCTCTGTCACGGATTCACCGGTTCCCCGCAGTCGATGCGCCCGTGGGCCGAGTACCTGGCCGCGCGCGGGCTGACCGTGTCGCTGCCGCTGCTGCCGGGCCACGGCACCCGCTGGCAGGACATGCAGCTCACCACCTGGCAGGACTGGTACGCGGAGGTCGACCGGGCGCTGCGCGAGCTCCTGGAGCGGTGCTCGACCGTCTTCGTCTTCGGTCTCTCCATGGGCGGGGCGCTGACCCTGCGGCTCGCCGCCCGGCACGGGGACTCCGTGCGGGGCGTCGTCCTGGTCAACCCGGGCAACAAGGTGCACGGACTGAGCGCGTACGCGCTGCCGGTCGTCCGGCATCTGGTGCCCTCGACGAAGGGCATCGCGAGCGACATCGCCAAGGAGGGCGTGACCGAGGTCGGGTACGACCGGGTGCCGCTGCACGCGGCGCACTCGCTGCGGCAGTTCTTCCGGACGGTCGACGCGGAGCTTCCGCAGGTCACCCAGCCGCTGCTGCTGCTGCACAGCCCCGAGGACCATGTCGTGCCGCCGGTCGACTCGGCCCGCGTCCTGTCCCGGGTCTCCTCGACGGACGTCCGGGAGGTCCTGCTGGAACAGAGCTACCACGTCGCGACGTTGGACCATGACGCGGAGCGGATCTTCGACGAGAGCCTGGCCTTCGTCGAGCGTCTCGCCCCCGGACTGGTCGACGAAAAGGGGAGCAGGAGCGGTGGCTGAGCAGCAGGACGGCGGCGAGCGGGAGCCGCAGCCCATCGACGAGGAGGCGGCGTGGGCCGCGATCGTCGCCGGGTACGGCGAGGAGCCCGTGGATCCTCCGGAGACGAAGCCGTTCCGGCGGGTCGAGGACCTGAGCCTGCCGGAGCCCGAGCCGGCGGACGGGGCGGAGGCGTCGGCCGGGAAGGGTTCCGGGGACGGCCCCGGGGAGGCCGGACCCGCGTCTCCCGGACCGGTCGGGGGCAAGGGGACGCTGTGGAAGCCGCGTCCCACGGCCGGGGAGGACGGACCGAAGGACGGACCGGGGGGCGCCGAGGGGCCCGGGACGGACGGTGACGGGGAGCCGGGGCCCG
This sequence comes from Streptomyces sp. NPDC087215, assembly GCF_044744885.1. NCBI lineage: Bacteria > Bacillati > Actinomycetota > Actinomycetes > Kitasatosporales > Streptomycetaceae > Streptomyces > Streptomyces sp. NPDC087215. The sequence continues at coordinate 692,981 of NZ_JBIUZD010000002.1, read as the reverse complement.
AGCGGCCCGCGCTCGGCAGCTCCGTCGTGTTCGCGCCCGGGGTGGGGCCGACCGGCCCCCGGGACTACTCGCCCAGGGAGCCGGACGACGGGCCGGGCGGTACGGAGGAGGGGCACTTCGTGCCGCCGGAGCCGCCGCCGCTGCCCGAGACCGACGCGACGACCAGGTTCGCCTGGCTGGCCGTGATCGGCGGCCCGGTCCTGATGCTGCTCGCGGTGCTGCTCCAGTGGGACATGACCTGGTGGCTGACGACGCTCTGCCTCGGCGGCTTCCTGGGCGGCTTCGCGACCCTGGTGGGCCGTATGAAGCACGACGACGAGGACGAGGACGGCTTCGACGACCCGGGGCGCGGGGCGGTGGTGTAGACGCGGCGCCGGGCTGGGGGTGATCCCTCCGGACCGGCACCGAGGCGGGGCGCCGTGAGGGTCCTGGGGGCCTCCCCGGCGCACCCAGGGCGTTCAGGGGGTCGCCGCCGGGACGCGGACCGCCGCCAGGACCGGGAGGTGGTCGGTGGCGGCCCGCAGGTCGGCCGGGTCGAGGCCGGGCGGCACCCCGCAGCCGAGGAACTCCACGCCCGGGGTGGCCAGGACCGCGTCGATCCGCTGGTGCGGGTCGGCCGGGGTGGAGGTGAACTCGCCGCCCCGGGGCCGGGCCTCCCAGCCGTCCGTGAGCGCGGCGGCCAGCCGCCGGAAGGCGGGCCCGTCCGGCCGTTCGTTGAGGTCCCCGCCGACCAGGGCGTACGGGGTGTCCAGCGCGGCGACCCGGTCGAGGACCATGCCCGCCTGCGCGTACCGCTCGTCCTTCCGCAGGCTCAGATGACAGCTGACGACCCCGACCCGGGCGCCCCCGAAGCGGACGACGGCGGTCGCCAGACCCCGCCGGTGCAGCCCCGGGGTCAGCGGCAGCAGTACGTCCTCGGTGCGTTCCACGGTGGCCCGCAGCGAGCAGAGCAGCAGCGGCCCGGCGGCGGTGGCGCCCCCGCCCAGGACGACCAGCTCGCTCTTCGCGGCGAGCCGGGCCGCGTGCTTGCGCCACCGGAAGAACCGCGGGGCCTCCTGCACCAGGACCAGGTCCGGCGCGCAGGCCCGGATGACGCGGGCGAGGGCGTCCTCGTCGTCGCGCAGCGAGCGGATGTTGTAGGAGAGGACCCGGAGGACGGCCGAACCGTCCTCTTCGGTGCGGGAGTTGGGCAGCTCGCTGTTCGCCATGGCACGTAAGGTACGACAACCGCCCGCCGCGTCCCGCGGGGACGCGGCGGGCGGTGGCCCCCGGCCTTCGTACGGACCTCGGTCCTGGCTCCGTACGGTGTTCGGCCTCGGCTTCGTACGGGCGCTCAGCCCTGGCGGGCCAGGTCCGCCGCGCCGACCAGACCGGCCTTGTTGCCGAGCTGGGCCGCGAGGACCTGGGCGTGCGGGCGCCACTGGCCGCCGATCAGCCAGCGCCGGAAGGACTTGCGGATCGGGTCGAGGACCAGTTCGCCCTCGTCCGAGACGCCGCCGCCGACGATGAACGCCGACGGGTCGAAGAGCGAGGCCAGGTCGGCGAGACCGGCGCCCGCCCAGCGGGCCAGCTCCCGGAAGGAGTCGACGGCGACCGGGTCACCGGCGCGGGCCGCCTGGCTGACGTGCTTGCCCTCGATGCCCTCGGGGGTGCCGTCGCCGAGGGAGAGGAGGACCTCGGCGTTCTCGGGGGTGGCCGCGGCACGCTGCCGGGCGTACCGGACGAGGGCGCGTCCGGAGGCGTACTGCTCCCAGCAGCCCTGGCTGCCGCAGCCGCAGAGCAGACCGTCCGGGACGACCCGGATGTGGCCGAACTCCGCCGCCACGCCGAAGCGCCCCCGGCGCAGTTTGTTGCCGATGATGATGCCGCCGCCGAGGCCGGTGCCGAGGGTGATGCAGATGACGTCCTCGTGGCCCTGGCCCGCGCCGAAGCGGTACTCGCCCCAGGCGGCGGCGTTGGCGTCGTTCTCCACGACGACGGGGAGGCCGATCCGCTGCTCGACCTTGTCCTTCAGCGGCTCGTGCCGCCAGTCGATGTTCGGGGCGAAGAGGATGGTGGCGCGCTTGTCGTCGACGTAGCCGGCGGCTCCGATGCCGACGGCCTCGACCGCGTGGCCCCTGCCCGCCTCGGACACGGCGGTGCTGATCGCGTCGACGATGCCCTCGGGGGTCGGAGGGGTCGGCACCTTGTGCGTGTCGAGGATGTTGCCCTCCTCGTCGACCACGCCGGCCGCGATCTTCGTGCCGCCGATGTCGACGCCGATGGTGAGTCCCATGTGTCCCTCAGTTTTCGGTCGAGCCCCGCTGGGGCCCACCGTACCCGAGGGGGACGGGCCTGTTGATCAGTCGAGGTCGATGTGCTGGCCGGTTCCCGGCCCCTCGTCGTCCCCCCGGTCGGGCCGCTCGTCGGCGGGGCGGCGCGGGGCCGCGTCGGCGCGCGGGTCCGAGGGGTCGTCGGCGGGGGTGGCGCCGCCACGGGTCCAGCGGCTCTCGTGTCCCTCGACGGCGGAGCGGTAGGCGGCGAGCAGTTCACCGCCCGCCGCCGCGAGGTGGTCGAAGACCTGCGGATTGCGTTCGATGACGGGCTCGACGACGGACTTCGCCTGGTTGACGAGCTGCTGCACGGTCTGCGCGGCCTGTCCGGCGAGCAGCGGGTTGCCGAGTCCGCCGGAGACCTTCTCGGCGACGGCTTCGAAGAGCTTGCGGAGCTCCTCGGCGGGGGAGCCGGGCTCCGCGCCGTGCCGTGCCCTGCGGCGGGCCTTCTCCGCCTCCAGGTCCTCGGCACACGCCTCGGCCCAAGGGTCCGGATCGCTCATGGCGTACTCCTCCGTGGTGGTACTTCGACGGTACACGCCCGTTCAGGGGGTACGGGGCCAGAGTCCGGGGTCGGGGGTGAAGCGGACCCGGAGGTCGCCGTCGACGAGTCCGGCGCCGGTGACGGTGCAGCGGCGCAGGGCGGCGGGCAGGGCGACGGCCCGGCGGAAGGCGCCGACGGTCAGGAGGAGTTCGTCGCCGCGCCGGACGAGGGCCAGCTCGTCCTTGACGGCCCCGGGGAGGGGGATGTGCCAGACGAGGACGCCGTCCGCCTCGCGCCGGTCCTCCACGGCCCAGGCGGGGGCGGGTACGGGCGCGGTCGGCGCCCCGGCGGGGGCGAGCGGGGCGAGGTCCCCGGGTCCGCGCGGGTCGCGGCCGAGGTGCGGCAGCTCGTACACGGGGGTGCCGGGGTCGGCGGCGGCGCGCAGCTCCGCGAGGTGCCGGTGCTGCGCGGTGGCGAGTCCGGCCAGCCAGGGGTCGCCGGAGCCGGTGGGCAGCAGCCGGTTGGCGGCGACGGCGTCGAGGGAGAGGCCCTGGAGGCCGAGGCCGAGGCGGGCCTCGCGCAGGGCGCGGAGGGCGGCGGGGCCGGGTTCGAGGACGAGCCGGACGCTGGTGCCGGGGGCCTCGACGACTGCCTGGACGGCGGCCAGCTCGGCCTCCCAGCGGGCGGTGGCCTCGTACAGCCGCTGCGCGGGCATGGGCACTCCGGCAAGCTGGGCGAGCATCGGGCGCAGTGCGCGGGCGGCCTGCCGTTCCGGGGGCAGCAGGCGGCGCAGATAGCGGCGGAGCTGCTCGGGCAGGGCGAGGAGGGCGAGGGCCTCGGTGAGCGGCGGCAGGTCGACGACGGCGAGGTCGTGGCCGCCGGAGGCGGCGTCGCGGAGGGCGCGCAGCAGGGCGAAGGACCGGCTGCCGGGGAGTTCGGTGAGCTCGGCGTCCTCGAAGGGCGTCGCGCCGAGCAGGTCGAGGACGGTGGCGGACCGGTCCTGGAGGGCGAGGAACTCGCGCCGGAAGCCGTCGGCGGGCCGGGGTCGCACGAGCCGGAGCCGCCCGGTGTCCCGGCCGCCGGGCCGGGGGGCGGTTCCGTCCGCACGGAGCGGGTCGGCGTCCGCGGGGAGCGGGTCCGTGTCCGGACGGAACGGGTCCGTGTCCCTGCCGGACCGGTCCCCGTCCGCACGGAGCGGACCGGCGAGGAGCGGACCGGCGTCCTCGGAGACGAGGAGGACGCGGTGTCCGGACCGCGCCCCGGCGAGGGCGGTCGCGGCGGCGACGGTGCTGCGCCCGGCGCCGCCGAGGCCGGTGACAAGGATGATCCGCATACGAAGGACGTTACCCGTGGCCTGCGGCGGCCCGGCCGGGAGGACCGGGCCGGGGGCTCACGCCCCGGATTCGACGCGCTTCTTCAGACCGTCGAGGGCGCGGTCGATGATGACCTTCTCCGCCTTGCGCTTGATCATGCCGAGCATGGGGATCTTGACGTCCACGGTCAGCTGGTAGGTGACCTCGGTGCGGGTGCCGCCGCCGAGCTCGGCCAGCCGGTAGGAGCCGTCGAGAGAGCGGAGCATCTGGGACTTGACGAGGGTCCAGCTGACCTCGTCGGCGCCGGTCCAGGTGTAGGCGAGGGTGTGGTCGTCGCGGATCGCGCCCGCGTCGAGGACGAGCCGGACCTTCTCCGCGCGCCCGGCGTCGTCGGCGGCCAGGACCTCGGCCTCCTTCACCTCGCCGGTCCACTCGGGGTAGCGGGCGAAGTCGGCGATCACGCGCATGACGTCGGCCGGTGCCGCCTCGATGGTGATGCTCGAGCTGGTGTGTTCGGCCATCGGGGTGGCTCCTCCACGGTGCGGTCCGGCGGAAGTCAAGGGGCACAGGTGTGCCGACGAAAGGCTATCGCGCCCTGACGCGCCGTCCGTCACCCCGGGCCTCCCGCCGGGGCGCTCACCACTCCAGCACCCAGGGCGTGCCCGTGGAGGCGAAGTGGCCGACGTTGACGCACTCGGTGGCGCCGATCCGCATCCGGCGGACCAGCGGCTGGTGGACGTGGCCGAAGAGGTGGTAGCGGGGCCGGGTGCGCCGGAGCGCGTCGAGCAGGGCGCGGCTGCCGCGCTCGAAGCGGCGGGCGACGGTGTCGTAGGTGAGCTCGGGGACGTCCGGGGGGATGTGCGAGCAGAGGACGTCGACCTCGCCGAGGGCCTCGACCTTGGCCGCGTACTCCTCGTCGGAGATCTCGTACGGGGTGCGCATCGGGGTGCTCAGCCCGCCGCCGACGAAGCCGAACACCAGTCCGCCGATCTCGGTCCGCCCGCCGTCGAGGACGGTCGTGCCGGGCCGGACGAAGTCGGGCCAGAGCCGGGGGATGTCGACGTTGCCGTAGGTGGCGTACGTAGGGGCGGGGAAGGCGGCGAAGAGTTCGGCGTACTGGCGGCGGACGGCGGTCTCGATCGCGGTGTCGCGGTCCACGTCGAGCCCGGCCCACAGGCTGCGGCCCAGCTCACGGGCCTCGTCGAAGCGGCGGGCGGTGCGCAGCTCGACGAGCCGGTCGGCGTTCTCGACGCCGAAGAGGTCGGGGAAGATGCCCCGGCCGTGATCGGCGTAGTCGAGGAAGAGGACCAGGTCCCCGAGGCATATGAGGGCGTCGGCGCCCTCTCCGGCCCGCGCGAGGGCCTCGGCGTTGCCGTGCACGTCACTGACCACATGGACTCGCATGGCCCTCACCTTAGGGGGTGTCACCTGCGGTTACTTCCGAGTCGGGAAACCGGTGGATTACTGTGCGGAGAGCACCGTCACACGTGTGTGACGCACGGAACATCTCACCGGGACCCCCTATCGGGAACCGCGTACCGGTGGGTAACGTCCGGGCCGTCCAGTCGTGCTCACCCCCACTGAGCAGCAGCCAGATCTTGGACTTCACCGGTGCATCCCACAGAGCCGTGGCGCCGGCGCCCGATGAGGAGCAGCAGTCTTGCGCGAGTTCAGCCTTCCGGCCCTGTACGAGGTCCCCGCGGACGGCAATCTGACGGATCTCATCCGCCGCAACGCCTCCCAGCACCCAGACGTGGCCGTGATGGGCCGCAAGGTCGACGGCGGGTGGGCCGACGTGACCGCCGCCGAGTTCCTCGCCGAGGTCCGGGGCGCCGCCAAGGGGCTGATCGCGGCGGGTGTCGAGCCGGGCGACCGGGTCGCGCTGCTCTCCCGGACGCGCTACGAGTGGGTGCTCCTCGACTTCGCGATCTGGAGCGCGGGCGGGGTGACCGTACCGGTGTACGAGACCAGCTCGGCGGAGCAGATCCAGTGGATCCTCGGCGACTCGGGGGTGACGCTGGCGCTGGTGGAGAACGCGGCGCACGAGGCGTCGGTGGAGTCCGTACGGGCGAACCTGCCCGAGCTGAGGAGCCTGTGGCAGATCGAGGGCGACGGGGTGGCGCGGCTGACCGCCTCCGGCGTGGAGGTCTCCGACGAGCTGCTCGACGCGCGCATGTCGGCGGCGCACGCGGACGACCCGGCGACCATCGTCTACACCTCGGGCACCACGGGCCGCCCCAAGGGCTGTGTCCTGACCCACCGGGCGTTCTTCGCGGAGTGCGGCAACGTGGTGGAGCGGCTGAAGCCGCTCTTCCGGACCGGTGAGTCCTCCGTCCTGCTGTTCCTGCCCGCCGCGCACGTCTTCGGGCGGCTGATCGAGGTGGCCTCGGTGATGGCCCCGATCCGCCTCGGCTGCCTCCCCGACATCAAGACCCTCACCGACGAGCTGGCCTCGTTCCGGCCGACCCTGATCCTGGGGGTCCCCCGGGTCTTCGAGAAGGTCTACAACTCGGCGCGGGCCAAGGCGCAGGCCGACGGCAAGGGCAAGATCTTCGACAAGGCGGCGCACACGGCGATCGCGTACAGCCGGGCGCTGAGCACCCCGCAGGGCCCGTCCCTCGGTCTGCGGGTGAAGCACAAGATCTTCGACAGGCTGGTCTACGTCAAGCTGCGCACGGTGCTCGGCGGGCGCGGCGAGTACGCGATCTCGGGCGGCGCGCCGCTGGGCGAGCGGCTCGGGCACTTCTTCCGGGGGATCGGCTTCACGGTCCTGGAGGGGTACGGCCTGACGGAGTCGTGCGCGGCGACGGCGTTCAATCCCTGGGACCGGCAGAAGATCGGCACGGTCGGGCAGCCGCTGCCGGGGTCGGTGGTGCGGATCGCCGACGACGGCGAGGTGCTGCTGCACGGCGAGCACATCTTCTCGGGGTACTGGAACAACGAGGCGGCGACGGCCGAGGCGCTGGCGGACGGCTGGTTCCACACGGGTGACATCGGCACCCTGGACGAGGACGGCTATCTGGCGATCACCGGCCGGAAGAAGGAGATCCTGGTGACGGCCGGGGGCAAGAACGTCGCTCCGGCGGTCATCGAGGACCGCATCCGGGCGCACGCGCTGGTCGCGGAGTGCATGGTGGTCGGCGACGGGCGGCCGTTCGTGGGCGCGCTCATCACGATCGACGAGGAGTTCCTGGGCCGCTGGGCCGCCGAGCACGGCAAGCCGGCGGGTTCGACGGCCGCCTCGCTGCGCGAGGACGCGGAGCTGGTCGCGGAGGTCCAGCGGGCGGTCGACGACGGCAACGCGGCGGTCTCGAAGGCCGAGTCGGTCCGCAGGTTCCGCATCCTGCCCGCGCAGTTCACCGAGGAGGCGGGGCACATCACGCCGTCCCTGAAGCTGAAGCGGAACGTGGTGGCGAAGGACTTCGCGGACGAGATCGAGGCGATCTACCGGGCCTGAGGCCCGGAGCGGGACGCACGGAACGGCCGGGGGGCCCGGGCGCCCCCCCCCCCCCGCCCCCCCCCCCGGGGCACCCCGGCCGGGGGGGGGGGGGGGGTCCCCGCGGGGCGGGCCCCCGGCGGG